>VYEX01000074.1:40483-97792 GCA_009842675.1 Acidimicrobiia bacterium
ATTGCGGTGTATTGGCCTTCGGGGGCGTCTAGCTGACCGTCGTCGTTGGAGCCCCAGCAAACTATGGCCTGGTCGATGCGAACCGCGCAGGTGTGTGCTTTGCCTACCGAGACGGAGGTGAATGTGGGTATAGGGATGGCTGCGGCGGCGCGAATTGTTTCGAGTGCCTGGTTGTCAAGGCTGAGGTAGCAGCCAATCGAGTCGTCCCATCCCCACTGCACTTGGGCCAAGACGGTGGTTCCATCGGCGGTCTTCGCGACGGGCACCGACTGCTGGCCGAATCGGTGGTGCTCAAAGCATCGGGTGGCAGTCTCGTCGCTGATGGCGGCCGGTGGGGCCAGTTCGGCGGCGTGGGCTCTCAGGGTGCTGATTGCCTGGTCGTCGAGGCTGAGGTAGCAACCGATGGATGCGTTCCACTGCCAGCGCACTTGGGCCAGCACGGTCGATCCGTCGGCGGTCTTGGCGACAGGAACGGGTTCTAGGCCGAAGTCGTGGTGGTCGGAGCACACTTCGGCTGCCGACACAGCTACCGCTGGTCCGGTGGACGCAAGCCCTAACCCCGCAGTAGCGATCAGGACCGCCGCAATTGCCGTCAATGTCCTTGTTGCGGCCTTCACCGATGATCAACCCCCGAGTCGGCGAGCCATGCTAGTGGTCCATCTGGGAACAGGCTGGCCGAAGATGAAAGACCGGCGGGCCACTAGGGTGTCATCTGGCATTCGCATCTGGACAACACGGGAGAAACCGGCATGCAAGCAGCACGATTGGTTGACGGCAATCTGAGCATTTTGGACGTACCGGTGCCGGAGCCGGGCTTTGAGGAGGCGTTGATCCGCATCACCTCGTCGGGGGTGTGCCACTCCGACCTCCACTTGGCCCGGGGCGACTGGGTCGGTGTTTCGGGTATTGAGGTGTTGGGCCACGAGGCCATCGGCGTGGTGGAGGCGCTGGGGCCGGGCGCAGAGCGCTACAGCCAGGTAGGCGACCGGGTGATCCTCGGCCTCGGGGGCACCGGCGGTGGCTTCTGGTGCGGGGCCTGCGAGTTCTGCCTGCGGGGCGAGCCCCGGCACTGCCCGCAGACCCAGGGGATCATGGGCACCTTCGCCGAGCAGTTCTGCGTGTGGGCCAAGTCGCTGGTGGTGCTGCCCGAGTCGGTGGGCGACGACCAGGCCGCCCTGGCCTGCGGCGGGCTCACCGCCTACGGGACGGTGAAGAAGCTGTTCCGCAACCAGGTGCCCCCGGGCCGCTGGGTGGCCATCATCGGCGCCGCTGGAGGGCTGGGCCACTATGCGGTGCAGATCGCCAAGGCGCTGGGCTACAAGGTGATCGGTGTCGACATCGGCGCGGCCCGGCTGGAGTTCGTCGAGTCGCTGGGCGCCGACATGGCGGTCAGTGCCGACGACGCCCTTGAAAAGGTGACGAGTGAGATCGGCGGGGTGGACGCCAGCATCGTGTTTTCGGCCGCCATGGCCGGATTCACCCTCGGCTTTAGGCTGCTGCGCCCCAAGGGGCTGTTTGTGGCCGTCGGTCTGCCCCCCACCAGCGAGGGCAATATCGAGTTGAACCCGTTCGAGTTCTTCATGAGGGACGCAACCCTCATCTACTCCGCGGTGGGCACGGTGCAGGACATGCGTGAGCTGGTGGACATGGCCGCCGCCGGACAGGTGACCACCCACGTCGGGCGCACCGGCCCCTTGTCGGAGCTGGACGCCATTTTCGACGAACTCCAGTCCGGCAAGTACGTCGGTCGGGCGATTATCGACGACTTGGCCAACTAGCGGGTCCCGGCCCGCGCCAGGGCTATGCCCCCTCGGCGAGGGCGGGCATGACCTTGTCGACTACTAGCTCCAGCGTCTCCCAGCCGATGGCGGGGTCGATGCCCCCGCACAGGGGATGGAGCGTGGCCGCCCCCTTGGTGCGGACCAACTCCACGCACTGGTCCGGGGTGAGCACCTCGAACTGACCGGAGGCCTTGAGGTCGGCCACATCTTCGGCGTCCACGTGCCAGCCGGAGCGCTGGTCGGGATACTGCCAGCTGGCGTAGGCCGCGGCGTCATACAGCATGTTGGGGCCGATCTTGGCCCACAGCGCATCGGGGTCCTCGGTCACCAGCACCAGCCCAGGACCGTCGGGCGCCATGGCGAATGCCCCCTCGAACCCGATCTCGGCGGCCTCGGCGTAGTAGAGGTCCACCAGCTCCTGATCGCCGATGGGCGGCATGTAGGGCAGCCGCAGCCGGGCGGCCCGCTTGGCCGACGCCGGCACCGAGCCGCCCACCATCACAATGGGGTGGGGCTGGGTCACTGGCTTGGGGGTGACCCACACCGTGCGCCCCTCGTACTCGAACGGCTCCCCGGTCCAGGCCTGCTGCATGACCTTGATGGCCTCTTCGGTGTCGCGGCCCCGGCGGGTGCGGTCTTTGCCGAACATCTCGAATTCGATTTCCCGGTATCCCAGCCCGGCGATGGTGATGAACCGGCCTGGGGCCATCAAATCGATGGTGGCGATGTCCTCGGCCAGCCGCAGCGGGTCGTGGTAGGGCACCAGCAGGGCCGACAGCGTGCACATCAGGTTGTCGGTGGCTCCCAGGATGGCCGCAGAGATGGCCAGGGGCGCCGACATGAAGCCGTCCTCGGTGCCGTGGTGCTCACTGGTGATGGCCCCGGCAAAACCCCGGGTATCGGCCCATTTCACCATCTCCAACATGGCCCGGTACTGATCCCCGTGGGTCACCTCGGTAAACGGCGGCGTCCGCAGATCAAAGCGCAGATTGAACATTTCTTCTCCCGGTCAGCTCGATGGGCCTTTGTAGGATTGCAGATTTACAGACTCCGGGTGAGCCGGTCGAGCCGGCGGGTGGCCCCTCGCAGGCTCCGCTCCACCTCGTAGAGCTCAAAGGCCACGTCCTCTCGGTCGGTGCCCTCGTAGCGCCGGGCCACATCGGCCACTCGCACGGCGAGATCACCCATCACACTGCTCATGGAGCCGAGCTCTGCCCCGTCCGCCGCCATCGACTTGTTGTCCACGGAGAGGTTCTACCGCATAACCAGGCCGTTGGTTTCCTTGACAACCTGTCAAACCCTTCGTGGTGGGGGGATATGGGCCTGTAGTTTTGGGGGTCGTGCTAGACCGAGTGGACTTGCGGGGCGTGGGCGACATTGCTGCTTGCCTGCCCCGGCCCGAGCCTGTTCCTGAGGGCTCGGTGACCGCGGTTCGCGAGATCATCGAGGCGGTGCGAGCCGACGGGGATGCCGCCTTGGCCCGCTATACCGAGCAATTTGACGGTGTTGTCCCCTCGACGTGGCGGATTCCTCCTGCCGAGATGGCCGCGGCCCGAGATCGGGTCGACCCTTCGCTGCGGACCGCTCTGGAAGCAGCGGCCGATTCCATTGCCGAGTTCCACCAGGGGCAGGTCTCGAAAGAGCAGACCCACTCCCGCCAGGGCATATCCATCCGCAGCTGGGACCAGCCGGTGGGCCGGGCTGGCTGCTATGTGCCCGGGGGCCGGGCCGCCTACCCGTCTACGGTGCTGATGACTGCGCTGCCGGCTCGATCCGCCGGTGTGGAGGAGATCGCGCTGTGCGTTCCTCCGGGCCCTGACGGCCGAGTGGCCGACGTGACCTTGGCGGCCGCCGCCATCGCCGGGGTCGACGAGGTGTATGCGGTGGGTGGCGCCCAAGCCATTGCCGCTATGGCCTATGGCACCGAGTCGGTAGGTTCGGTGGATGTGATCGTGGGGCCGGGCAATGTCTATGTGGCCATCGCCAAGCAACTGGTGGCCGGGTCTGTCGGCGTTCCGGCGGCGTTCGCCGGGCCGTCGGAAGTCGTGGTGGTGGTAGACGGGGCGACTCCGGCGGAATACGCCGCCGTCGACCTCATCGTGCAGGCCGAACACGGACCCGATGGTTTGGCCTGGCTCATAACCTGGGATGCGGGGGCGGCCGACGCCGTGACCGACGCTGTGGCCGATCTGCTGGTCGATGCCCCGCGCTCAGATGACATCGCGGCCACATTCGACCGCAGTGGGCACGTTGTGCTGGTGGATGGCCCCGAATCAGCTGCCGAAGTGGTCAACTTCATCGCCCCCGAGCACTTGCAGGTGATGACCGAGTCACCGGAGGTGGTCATCGACGGAGTTCAGAACGCCGGGGCCATCTTCCGGGGTCCGCTGGCACCGGCGTCCATCGGCGACTACGTGGCCGGCCCCTCCCACGTGCTGCCCACCAACGGCACCGCTCGCTTCGCCGGTGCCTTGAGCGTGCGGGACTTCACCAAGCCCATGCACGAGATCTCCGTAGACGCTGAGGGTCTGGCCGCGGTCGGACCCCATGTGGCCGCCATCGCCGATGCCGAGGGATTGGATGCCCACGCCCAATCCATTCGCTTGCGCGGCTTCGGCGACGGAGTTCAGAGAGGAACTGACGATGAGTAGCGCCAGCGACAAGGTCCAGAGAGGATCTGAGAATGAGTAGCCCTGACCGCCTGCCAGTGAGAGAGAACCTGGCCCTCATGTCTGGCTATCACTCGCCGCAGCTCGATGTGGCTGTGCGGCTCAACACCAACGAGTCGCCGGTGCCCCCGCCCGAAGGATGGGCTGAGGCTCTGAGGGCGGCCCAGGCCGATATCAACTGGCACCGTTATCCCGACCGGGGGGCTCACGAGCTGCGAGCCGCATTGGCCAAGCACGAACAGGTCGCGCCCGAGCAGGTGTTCGCGGCGAACGGCTCCAATGAGGTTCTCCAGTGCCTGATGCTGGCGTTCGGCGGACCGGGACGCGCCGCGCTGACCTTCGAGCCCACCTACGCCCTTCACTCCCACATCTCCCGGCTGGCCGCTACCGATGTGGTCACCGGCGAACGCAATGAGGACTTCTCGCTGGACGCCGACTATGCCGCGGCCATGGTGGCCGAGCACCGCCCGGCTGTCACCTTCCTGTGCTCGCCCAACAACCCCACCGGCATGGTGGAGCCGCCGCAGTTGGTCGAGAGGTTGCTGGCCGACGTCTCGGCGCTGCCCGGCTTGCTGCTGATGGATGAGGCCTACGGCCAGTTCGACCCCCACACCTCGGTTGACCTGGTGGATGAGGGTCGGCCGCTGGCGGTGACCCGCACCTATTCCAAAACCTGGTCGATGGCCGCCGCCCGGCTCGGCTACCTGGTCGGACCCTCGTGGTTGGTAGCCGAACTGGAGAAATCGGCGCTGCCCTACCACCTCGACACCATGAAGCAGATCGCCGGCCGTCTGGCATTGGACTACGAGGATGAGATGAACGAGCGGGTGGCCATGCTGGTGTCCGAGCGGGAGCGGATCGCCGCGGCCCTCGACCAGCTCCCGGTCCGCCATTGGCCCTCGGGAGCCAACTTCATGTTGCTGCGGCCGGACTCCGGCGACGGCGACGCAGTTTGGCAGGGTCTCGTGGATCGGTCGGTGCTCGTGCGAAACTGTTCTTCTTGGCCCCGGCTCGCCGGTTGCCTTCGGGTCACCGTGGGATCGCCGGCCGAGAACGACGCGTTCTTGTCCGCATTGAGTGAGGTGCTGACATGACAGACACATCCCGAACCGCCACCGCATCTCGGAGTACGGCCGAGACCAGCATCGAAATCGCCATCGACATCGACGGCAATGGCCAGGGCGCGGCTACTACCGGGTTGCCGTTCTTCGACCACATGTTGAGCCAGCTGGGCCGCCACGGCGGATTCGAGTTGAAGGTGGAAGCCTCCGGTGATCTGGAGATCGACGCCCACCACACCGTGGAAGACGTCGGCATCCTGCTGGGGACGTGCTTCGCTGAGGCCCTGGGCGACAAGGCCGGGGTGCGTCGGTTCGCGTCGATCTCGGTACCGCTAGACGAGGCCGTGGTGGAAGCCGTGGTCGACCTGTCGGGTCGGCCGTTCCTGTATTACGACGTGAGCCCTCCGGGCCAGAAGATCTTGGGCGACCCGCCGTTCGACCCCCAGCTTTGCGAGGAGTTCTGGCGGGCCTTCGCCACCTCGGCGGCGCTGACCCTGCACATCACCATGATTCGGGGCCGCAACACCCACCACATCATCGAGGCCAGCTTCAAGGCGGTGGCCCGGGCGCTGCGCGACGCCGTGCGAGTGGAGGGCACCGGTATCCCCTCCACCAAAGGGGTTCTGTGAACCGACCGCTGATAGCGGTGTTGGACTACGGCATCGGCAACCTCCGCTCGGCCCAGAAGAGCCTGGAGCGGATGGGGGCCGACGCCCGGCTGACTGCCGATACCGGGCTGATTGCCGACGCTGCCGGGGTGGTTCTGCCTGGCGTGGGGGCGTTTGGGCCTTGCATGGCCGCGCTCTGCGACACCGGGCTCGACGAGCAGGCCCGGGCCGCGGCAGCCGACGGACGGCCGTTTCTGGGCATCTGCATCGGCTTGCAGCTTCTCTACGAAGGCTCCGAAGAAGCGCCGGGGGTAGCTGGCCTGGGCATATTGCCCGGCACGGTGCACTTGTTACCTGGCAACGTGAAGCGGCCCCAGATGCAGTGGAACCAGTTGGATGTGCGAACGTCGAGCCCGCTGCTCGAGGGGTTGGACGGCGCTTGGGTGTACTTCGTCCACTCCTTTGCCGCGCCGTTGGCCGACAACGTGGCCGCGACCTGCGACTACGGCGGCGCGGTGGCCGCGGCGATTGCCGACAACAACGTGTGGGCCACGCAGTTCCACCCTGAGAAGTCGGCCCGCCCCGGCCTGCGACTGCTGGAGAACTTTGTGAACCAGGCCCGCACCGCAGCGGTGGGGGCCTGAGATGCAGCTCTACCCGGCCATCGATCTGCGGGGCGGACGCTGTGTGCGGCTCTACCAGGGGTCGTACGACGCCGAAACCGCCTACAGCGACGATCCGGTGGGCCAGGCCCGGCAGTTCGCCGACGCGGGGGCCTCATGGCTGCACGTTGTGGACCTGGATGCGGCCCGCACCGGCGACCCGGTCAACCTGGCGGTGATTGCTGCTATTGCCGACGCGGTGGATGTGCCGGTGCAGACCGGCGGTGGGGTGCGCAGCCTGGACGCGGCCGCCGCGTTGGCCGATGCTGGCGTGGCCCGGGTGGTGATCGGCACCGCCGCGGTGGAAACGCCGGAGTTGGTGGAGCAGGTGGCTGCTCACCAGCCGGTGGCGGTGGGGCTGGACGCCCGGGGTCGGGAAGTGGCCACCCATGGGTGGGAGCAGGGCGGCGGCGGAGACCTGCTAGAGCTGGCCGCCCGATTCGAGTCTTCAGGGGCCGAGGCGGTGGTGGTGACCGAGATCAGCCGGGACGGGACGATGAGCGGTCCCGACACCGACGGCCTCCGCGCCGTGCTGGGCGCCACTGGCCTGGCGGTGATCGCCTCCGGCGGTGTGGCAACGCTGCCCGACCTGACTGCGCTGGCGGCCATCGGCGACCACAGCCGAAGGCTGGCCGGGGTCATCGTGGGCCGAGCGCTATACGAGGGGCGCTTCTCCGTGGAGCAGGCTTTGGAAACGCTGTCCTCATGAGCACGCCGTCAACCGTGCCCAGCAACGCCCGGATTATCCCCTGCCTGGATGTCGATGCCGGCCGGGTGGTTAAGGGGGTCAACTTCGTGGACCTCACCGACGCCGGAGACCCAGTGGAATTGGCCGCCCTCTACGACCAGCAGGGGGCCGATGAGGTGGTGTTCTTGGACATCACCGCGTCGTCCGATCAGCGGGAGACCACATTGGAGTTGGTACACCGCACCGCGGAGGAGGTGTTCATCCCCTTCACCATCGGCGGGGGCATCCGCACGGTGGACGACGCCCGCCGCCTGCTGAGAGCCGGCGCCGACAAGGTGTCGGTGAACACCGCGGCGGTCAACCGCCCCGAGTTGGTGGCCGAGATCGCCGACGAGTTCGGAAGTCAGTGTGCGGTGGCATCCATCGACGCCCGTCGCACCAACGGAGGTGCCTTCCCCTTCGAGGTGTTCACTCACGGGGGCCGCACTCCCACCGGCGTCAATGCCATCGAGTACGCCATCCGGGTGACCGAGTTGGGTGCGGGGGAGATCCTGCTCACCTCAATGGACCGCGACGGCACCCGTGACGGTTTCGACTTGGAGCTGACTCGGGCCGTGGTGGAGGTGACCAACGTCCCGGTGATCGCCAGCGGGGGAGTGGGCACCCTCGACCACCTGGTTGAGGGCGTGCTTGAAGGCGGGGCCGATGCAGTGCTGGCCGCCTCCATCTTCCACTTCAGAGAGCACACCGTGGCTGAGGCCAAGTCCCACATGGCCACCGCCGGAATCCCCATCCGCCCCGCCGACGCCTGAGCGGGCGACACACCGCTAAAGAACGGCCAGATAGTCGTCGATCAGGTCGTTGAGCCTGTCGGTGCGGCCCACGAGGAAGTGGTCGGCACCGCCAATGGGGTGGATCTCGGTGTTGGGCCAGTCGGCCACCGTCGACCGGGCCTCATCGGGAGGGTTGAACTGGTCCCGCTCGGGCACGGCCAGCCATTTGGGCCGGGGATCGGCTGCGGCCTTGAACCGGTCGGCGTTGATTACTCGCAGCGGCGGGGCCACCAGGAACCAGCCGGCCAGCTCTGGGGCATCGCAGGTCAAGGCCATATCGGCGCCGAACGACCAGCCGGCCAGCACCAGCGGGCACTCTTCATTGCCGACCGCGGCCAAGGCATCCACTGCGGCCCGCACATCGAGCTGCTCGCCCTCGCCGAAATCGTGCTCGCCCTCCGAACCGCCGACCCCTCGGAAGTTGAATCGCAGCACCGCGCAGCCCGAGCCCACCAAGTGGGTGAACAGGGTGGAAACCACCAGGGAGTGCATATTGCCCCCGTACTGAGGGTGGGGGTGGGCTATCACCACGCGGTTCCGGGGTCCGGCCGGCACCGCCCACTGGGCCTCGAGGCTGAGACCGTCGGCTGTAGCCAAAGTAGTGGCGGTCGGCGTTGGGGCGGTCGGCCCGAAGTCGTCTGTCATATGCCGGTCACGGTAGCGTTGTCACCCCATGGCCAAGGCAGCAAACTCCGCAAGCAAGGTCGCGCCCGAGGACAAGCTTCCCATCAAGATGCTCAACGACCGCATCCTGGTGCAGCTCGACATACCCGAGGGCGAGCGGCGGACCACTGGCGGCATCCTCATCCCGGCCACCGCCCAGGTGGGCAAGCGTCTGGCCTGGGCCGAGGCCATTGCGGTGGGCCCCAATGTCCGCACTGTGGAGTCGGGCGACCAGGTGCTGTTCAACCCGGAGGACCGCTATGAGGTTGAAGTTCGGGGTGCCGACTATCTCATCCTGCGGGAACGGGATATCCACGCCGTGGCCGCCCCCCGCCTCGACGAGGAAAGCACCGGCCTCTACCTTTGATGCAACAGCATCTCTGATCCGGGCCCGACCCTGGTCTGGCTCGGAATTGGCTCTATTGGGGACAGGGTCTGCTTCTACGATGGGACGATGCCGGCAATCACGCCAATAGAAGCTGCCCCTGGAGCGCTGGACAAGGTGGCGTTCAACGACGACGGGCTGGTGCCCGCCATCGTCCAGGAGCACGAGGGGGGTCGGGTTTTGATGATGGCGTGGATGAACCGGGAGTCGCTGGAGCGCACCCTGGAAACCGGGCGCACGTGGTTCTGGAGCCGGTCCCGCCAGGAGTACTGGTGCAAGGGGGAGACCTCCGGCGACCGCCAGTACGTCCGGGAGGCGTATTACGACTGCGATGGAGACACGTTGCTGTTCATGGTGGAGCAGGAGGGCCGAGGGGCGTGCCACACCGGGGAGTATTCGTGCTTCTTCACGTCGTTCGACGAGCCGGTGCCGCCGTCGGAGTGATCTTTCCGCCATGTCTGTGATCAGCCCCGATCGCCGCGAATTCCATCGGCTGGCCGCCGATTGGACAGTGGTTCCGGTGTGGCGGGAGCTGGTGGCCGACCTCACCACCCCGGTGGCGGCTTTCGTCCGCACTGTTGGCGACGAACCCGGCTTTCTGCTGGAGTCGGTGGAGCACGGGGAGCGCTGGAGCCGCTTCTCCTTCATCGGGCGTCGTCCGCTGGGCACCCTGGTGGCCCGGGGCAACGATGTCTCCGCTACGGGGGAGTTCCCCGATGGAACCCCGCTAGACCAGGGGATTCTGACGGCAATCGAGCACATCCTGTCGCAATGGCGATCCCCGATCATGGACGATCTGCCTCCGCTGCACGGCGGGCTGGTGGGCTATCTGGGCTACGACGTAGTCCGGGAGGTGGAACATCTTCCCGATGTCCCCGACGACGACCAGGGCCTGCCCGACGCGGTGATGTCGGTGATCGGGGAGCTGGCCGTTTTCGACCACTGGCGCCAGCGGGTCACGCTGATCGAAAACGTGATCATCCCCCCGGGCGCGTCAGCGGCTGAGATCGATGCCGCCTATGACGGCGCCATCGACGCCTTGGAGCAGTTGGCTGCCGACGGGGCCCGACCGGTGGCCGAACCGCTGCTGGAGCCCCCATCAGAAGAGGAGGAGTTGCCGGAGGTGGTGTCCAGCATGGGTTCGCAGACCTTTTGCGACGCGGTGGAGGTCGCGAAGGAGCACATCCTGGCCGGGGACATATTCCAGGTGGTGCTGGCCCAAAGATACGACTTCGATTTGGGGGCCCAGCCCTTTGATGTGTACCGCTCGCTGCGCCAGGTGAATCCCAGCCCTTACATGTACTTCGTGCGCCTGCCGGAGGTGTCGCTGGTGGGTTGCTCGCCGGAGCCCATGGTGCAACTGCTCAACGGAAGGGTCATCTCCCGGCCCATCGCCGGCACCCGGCGCCGGGGGCGGACCGAAGCCGAGGAGCGCCGCATGGCCGCCGAGCTGTCCGAGCACCCCAAGGAGATCGCCGAGCACATCATGCTGCTCGACTTGGCTCGCAACGACGTCGGCCGGGTGGTGACTTTCGGCACCGAGACGGTGGACGAGATGATGACCTTGGAGCGGTACAGCCACGTCATGCATCTGACCTCGCAAGTGTCGGGCGAGTTGGCCCCTGGGCGCACTCCGGTAGACGTGCTGAGGGCCACCCTTCCAGCAGGCACCGTGTCGGGCGCGCCCAAAGTGCGGGCCATGGAGATCATCGACGATCTAGAACCGGTGAAGCGTGGCCCCTACGCCGGCGTGGTCGGTTATCTGGACTTCTCGGGCAACATCGACACCGCCATCGCCATTCGCACCATGGTCATCCAAGGGGGACGGGCGTCGGTGCAGGCCGGGGCCGGCATCGTGGCCGACAGCATCCCCGAACAAGAGGATCTGGAGTGCCGCAACAAGGCCCGGGCTCTGCTATTGGCCGTGCCCGCCGCCCGGCGGATGAACCGGGGGCGGCCAGAATGATTGGAACAGCGTGAGCGGCCCAGTGGACTTGTCGACTTCGGTTGGGGCTTGCCCCGTCGAGCGGAGCGTGCTGGCGGTGTCCGGTCCCGACGCCGAGGACTTTCTGCAAGGCCAGCTCAGCCAGGACATTGCCGCGCTGGGCCCCGGCCAGTCATCCTGGTCGCTCATTTTGCAGCCACAGGGGCGCATAGACGCCTTCGTGCGGGTCACCCGTCAGGCCGCCGACCGCTTCGTCCTCGACACTGATGGCCCGCTGGAGCAGCTCGACGCTCGGCTTCGGCGGTTCATGCTGCGCACCGATGTGACCCTGGAGCCGCTCGACTGGCAGTGCATTGCGGTGCGCGGACCGGGGGCAGAAGACACAGCCGTTTCCGGCGAGATCGTCGCGGCGGTGCCCACCGGCGGCGTCGATGTGCTGGGCCCCGTTCCCGTCGTACCAGGAGACGTTCTCGCTGTGGACTCCGAAGCGCTGGAAGTCCACCGGATTAGAAGCGGATTTCCCCGCATGGGGGTCGACATCGACGACCGCACCATTCCCGCTGAAGCCGAGATCGTCGACTTCACGGTGAGCTTCACCAAGGGGTGTTTTACCGGCCAGGAACTGGTCGCCCGCATGGACTCCCGGGGCAGCAGCGCCCCCCGATATCTGCGGCTGCTGACCTTGGAAGAGCAGGTCGGGTTGGATGGAGGCGAGCCCATTATCGACGCAGGAGGGGCCGAGGTAGGAAACGTCACCAGCACCGCCTGGGACGTGATTGCCGGTGTCACGGTGGCCTTGGGCTACATCAAGCGATCAGTGGCCATGCCCGCCGAGGTGGTGGTGGCCGGCTGCTCGGCCCAGGCTGCGGCCATTCCCCGATAACGATCACAAGAGGCAGGCCACCAGCCGGTAGTTTTGGGGCAGTGTTCATCAAGATCTGCGGCATCACCAACGCCGACGACGCTCTGTTGGCCACCGCACTGGGGGCCGACGGATTGGGTTTCATCATGGCTCCGTCATCCCGCCAGATCGCTCCGCCCCGAGTAGAGGAGATCGTCCGGCGGCTTCCTTCCGGCGTCCTTACCGTGGGCGTATTCAAAGACGAGGCTCCCAGCAGGGTGATCGAGATTGTCAACCGCTGCGGCCTAAAGGCCGCCCAGCTATCGGGTCGAGAGAACATGGAAGACACCCGTTTGATTCGAGAGAGCGTGCCGGCGGTGATCAAGGCCTTTCCCGGCGGCAGCCCCGCCTTGTCGGTGGCCGACCGGTATGGCGCCGACATAGTGATGGTGGACTCCGACACCCCGGGATCGGGCCGAGTGTTCGACTGGTCTCTGGCCGAGGGGGCGCCCGGCGGCATCCGACTGCTCATGGCCGGCGGTTTGACCCCAGAGAACGTGGCCACGGCTATCGCCAAGGTCCGCCCGTGGGGAGTGGATGTGGCCACCGGCGTGGAGATGTCTCCGGGCCGCAAAGACCCGGCCCGACTGCGGGCCTTCATCAACGCCGCTCGGGAAGCAGATCCCGAACGCGGTGAAGCAACCGACAGTGAGTCGGACGAGGACTCCCCTTACAACTGGCAGGAAGAGGGACTCCGGTGACCATGGTCGAGCTCTCTGTCCGGGGAGCGCCGCGGTGACTATGGCCGAGCTCTTTGTCCGGGGAGCGCCGCGGTGAGCATGGCCGAGCCCGTCGGCGGGTTGTTCGGGGACTTCGGGGGGAGGTTCGTTCCCGAGCCCCTGGTGCCGGCCTGCGAGGAGCTGGAGGCCGCATTCCGCTCCGCCTGGGCCGACGATGGGTTCCGCGGGGAGCTGAATCAACTGCTGGCCGACTATGCCGGGCGGCCGTCGCCGCTCACCGAGTGCCATCGCCTGTCTGAGGAGATGGGGCTGCGCCTGCTGCTCAAGCGCGAGGACCTCAACCACACCGGCTCCCACAAGATCAACAACGTGCTGGGCCAGGCTCTTTTGGCCGTGCGCATGGGCAAGACCCGCCTGGTGGCCGAGACCGGCGCCGGGCAGCACGGCGTGGCCACCGCCACCGCAGCGGCGCTGCTGGGCCTGGAGTGCGTGGTGTACATGGGCGAGGTGGACATGGAGCGCCAAGCCCTCAACGTCTTCCGGATGCAGCTGCTGGGCGCCGAGGTCCGGTCGGCGGTGTCGGGCAGTCGCACCCTGAAGGACGCCATCAACGAGGCCATGCGCGACTGGGTGGCCACCGTTGAGAACTCCCACTACTGCCTGGGCTCGGTGATGGGCCCCCACCCGTACCCGTGGATGGTGCGCGAGCTGCACCGGGTGATCGGCGACGAGGCCCGGGAGCAGTGCAACCAGCTCTTGGGGTCCGACCCCGATGTGGTCACCGCCTGTGTGGGCGGGGGCAGCAACGCCATCGGCATCTTCAGCGGCTTCGTCGACGGCGACGCGGCGCTGGTGGGCGTGGAACCGGCCGGGGGGGCGGCCATCGGCCGGGGCGTGCCTGGCGTGGTTCACGGCTCCAAGTCGTTCTTGATGCAAGACGAGCACGGCCAGGTGCTGGAGGCCGAGTCGATCTCCGCGGGGTTGGACTACCCCGGCATCGGCCCGGAGCACTCCCATCTGGCCGCCATCGGGCGGGCTCGCTACGAGTCGGTCACCGACGACGAGGTGGTAGCCGCCTTCGAACTGTTGTCGCGCACTGAGGGGATCATCCCCGCGCTGGAGCCGGCCCATGCCCTGGCCTGGGTATCGCGGGCCCGCCAGGAACTGGCCGGCCACTCGGTGCTGTTGAACCTGAGCGGGCGGGGCGACAAAGACGTCGACCAGATGATGGCCCGACTGGTGGCGGAAACCAGCAACAACGGCGACGACGGGCGGGCTGGGTGAGCACTGAGCCCGGCGCAATGGAAGCCGCCTTGCGGGCTCGGCGCTCTCAAGGCGGCAAGGCACTGGTTCCCTATCTGACCGGGGGGCTGGGCGACTGGCAGACGGCGCTGGCCGCGGCCGCCGACGCGGGGGCCGATGCGATCGAGGTGGGCATTCCGTTCTCCGATCCGGTGATTGACGGCCCGGTCATCCAGGAGGCCAACGATCGGGCGCTGGCCGACGGGGTCACACCCTTGTCGGTGCTGGATGCCCTTGGACGCCTTGACATCGGCGTCCCATTGGCGGTGATGACCTACTACAACATCGCCTTCCGGTTCGGCCTTGAGCGGTTCGCCTCCGTGCTGGCCGAACGGGGTGTGGCCGCGGCCATCCTTCCTGATCTGCCCCTAGAGGAGGCGGGACCATGGGCCGAGGCGGCCGATGCCGCCGGCGTGGAGACCGTGCTGTTGGCCGCCCCTACCGCTTCCGACGAGCGGCTGGCCCGGATATGCGCCCGAACTCGGGGGTTCGTCTACGGCGTGGGGCTCTTGGGAGTGACCGGGGTGCGCGACGAGTTGGCGTCGTCCGCTGTGGTCATGGCCGGAAGGCTCAAGCAGATGACCGATGTGCCCGTGCTGGTTGGGGTGGGAGTGGGCACCCCTGAGCAGGCCGAGGAGGTTTGCCGGGTGGCCGACGGCGCGGTGGTTGGCTCTGCGGTCGTGCGTCAAATGCTCGACGGGGGACCTGCCGCCGTGAGCGAGCTGGTCGGCCGGTTTCGCCAGGCTCTGGATTGAGGCACACCTTTCCCCAGTTGAACTTTGCATTTCTCGTGAGGACTGCTTGACTCTTGGGACTTTGTGTAAGAAGCCGACTGAATTACAATCCCGTAATTCCAATTTCAGGAGGATTCCATGAACAAGTCAGAGTTGGTCAGCGCCATCAGCGAGCGCACTGGCGAGAGCAAGAGTTCCGTGGAGGCGGTTCTCAACAGCCTCGAGAAGACAGTTACCGAACAGGTGATCCTGGGCAACAAGGTGTCGATCACCGGCTTCGTGTCTTTCGAGCAGACCTCTCGGGGCGCCCGCACGGGCCGCAATCCCCGCACCGGCGAGACCATCCAGATTGCCGCCACCAAGGGCTGCAAGGTGAGCGCTGGCGCCCGGCTGAAGGGGGCCGTCAAGGGCACCTGATCCACTAGGGTCAGACCCATGGCTGATTGGCTCTTATCTGCCGGCGATCCTGCGCCGGCATTCAACCTGGAAGATCAAAACGGCAACCAGGTGAATCTGGGCGACTTTGCCGGACGGAAGCTGGCGATCTTCTTCTTTCCCAAGGCGCTCACCCCTGGTTGAACGAATCAGGCAATCGGCGTGCGTGACATCGCCACAGAACGCGGAATCGCCGCAGTAGGCATCAGCGGGGACAAGCCCGACCGCCAGAAGCGGTTCGACGAGAAATGCGACCTCGGGTATTCGCTGCTGTCTGACCCCGACCACGAGGTGGCCGAGGCCTTCGGGGTGTGGCGGGAAAAGAAGATGTACGGCAACACGTATTTGGGCATCGTCCGCTCGGCCTTCTTGGTAAATGAAGGCGGGTTGATTGAGCACGCCTGGTACAAGATCAGCCCCAAGAACACCGCCTCCAACCTGGCTGACGCCCTGCCCGAGGACTAGCCAGGCAGGAGCGCATCCCATGAGACCTCCCGACGAGGTTCTCCCGCACCGTCCGCCGTTCCTGTTCCTCGACGAGGTCACCTCCATGGTGGCCGGGGAGCGGGCCGAGGGCTATTGGCGGCTCACCGGTGACGAGCCGTTCTTCGCGGGCCACTTTCCCGGTCGCCCCACCCTGCCCGGGGTGTTGATGGCCGAGGCCATCGCGCAACTCGGCGCCTACATCGTGCTCCATGACGAGAGATTCGCCGGCAAGCTGCCCCTATTTGGCGGTCTCGACAGCGCTCGCTTCCGCCGCCAGGTTGTTCCTGGTGAGCGCCTGGACTTGGAAGTTGAGATGACCCGATTGTCGGCTCGGGCCGGCCGGGGTGCGGGGCGGGCGTCGGTGGACGGCGAACTGGCCTGTTCGTGCGAGCTGCTGTTCGTGGTGATCGACGCCGGCTGATCGGCGCCCGCAGCCTGAAGCTCTCTGATCCCGGCTACTCGGCTGGTGGCGGGCCGACCACGATGGTCCCGTTGTGGCCGCCGAATCCGAAGGAGTTGGACAGCGACGGACCCGGGGTCCACGGGGCAGGATCGGGGGCCACGATGCGGATGGGGGTCATGTCGGGATCGGGGGTCTTATATCCGTAGGTGGGCGGGATCACCCCGTGTTCCATGGCCAACAGAACCGCCACCGCCTCGATGGCTCCGGCCGCGCCGAGAGCGTGTCCTGTCACCCCTTTGGTGGAGGTGACCAGCGGTCCCGGCGTGCCGAACACCTTCTGGATGGCCTCGGCTTCGGCGGCGTCGTTCAGCGGGGTGGAAGTGCCGTGGGCGTTTATGTGGACGATGTCATCGGGCTCCAGCCCGGCGTCGGCCAGGGCCAGCTCCATGCATCGAACCGCCCCCCCTCCTCCCGGAGCTGGGGCGGTGATGTGATAGGCGTCAGCGTTGCTGGCGCTGCCCAAGATCTCGCCCAGCACCGTCGCCCCCCGATTCCGGGCTGAATCCAGATCTTCAAGCACCAACACGCCTGCGCCCTCGGCTTGGATGAACCCGTCTCGCTCCAAGTCGAACGGGCGGCTGATGTGGCAGCTGGAGACCGCGGTCATGTTCTTGAAGGTGGCCTCTCCGGTGATGGAGTTGGAAGCCTCGCTTCCGCCGGTAATGACCACGTCGCAGCGGCCCGAGCGAATCAGCATGGCCGCGTTGGCGATTGACTGGGTGCCCGCCGCGCAGGCGGTGACCGTGTTCTCACACGGCCCGGAGAAGCCGTAGCGCATGGAGATGGCCGCTGAGGCTGCATTGGCCATCAGCATGGGCACCAAGAAGGGCGAAACCCGGCGCTCGCCGCGCTCGATGCGCACCTGGATCTGGTCCTCCAGGGTTCGCAGGCCGCCCACGCCGGTGCCCACCCACACGCCGATCCGGTCGGGGTCGGCGCTGAGCTCGCCCGACTGCTCCAGCGCCTCGGCGGCGGCGGCCAGGGCCATCTGGGCGAAGCGGTCGGTGCGGCGGGCCTCTTTGGGGGACTCGAAGTGGGGGAGGGGGTCGAAGTGGTCCATCACCCGCCGTCCCTCGGCGGGGGCTTCCAGCAGTCCCTGCCAGAAGTTGTCCCGGCCCAGTCCGGGCCAGCCCAAGACCCCGATTCCGGTGACCGCCACGCGGCGCGCCGCGGTCATGATCTAGCGCTCCGCGGGCAGAGCCCAGTTTTGGTCTCGTCGGGCGGCTGCGAGGTCATCCCAGTTTGACAGTCACCAAGTCGAAGGCCTGGCCCACGGTCTCGATGTCCTCCAGCTCTTCCTCGTCGATAGTGATGTCGAACTCCTCTTCGAGCGCCATCACCAACTCGACCAAGTCGAGGCTGTCGGAGTCCAAGTCGTCGGCAAAGGTGGCCTCGGGTGTGACCTGACCGGCCTCCACCGACAGCACCTCCACAGTGCAGTTCTGGAAGCGAGTGAAGTTTTCGTCGCTCACGCTGGTTATCTCCTATTCGTGGACAGATGGTCCTTGGGTGGGTTTGCGAATGCGTTTACGGCCATTCATCCTCCCATGCCCAGGCCCCCGTCTACCGGAATAACCGCTCCGGTGACGTAGCCGGCGGCTTCGGAGGCCAGGAATGAAATGGTTGCAGCAACTTCTGTGGGTTCGCCCAATCGTCCGAGGGGAACCATGTCGATGATGGCGGAGCGGCGGTCCTCGTCCAGCTCGTTCAACATGTCGGTGCCCACCGGGCCGGGCGCCACCACATTGACGGTGATGTTGCGGCTGGCCAATTCCTTGGCCAAAGACCGGCCCAGGCCGACCAGTCCGGCCTTGGAGGCGGCGTAGTTTGCCTGGCCCGCCTGTCCCATGATCCCCACCACCGAGGACACGAACACGATGCGCCCCCAGCGGTTGCGCATCATCGACCGGGCCGCCCGCTTGGCCACCCGGTAGCCGGCGGTCAGGTTGGCGTCGATCACGTCGGTGAAATCGGCCTCGCTCATGCGCATCACTAGCTTGTCCCGGGTGATGCCCGCGTTCGACACCAGCACCTCGACGGGCCCCAGCTGATCTTCGATCTCGGCGAAGGCGGCGTCGATCTGCTCTTCGGCGGTCACATCGCAGTGCACGCCCAGAATGTCGACCTGTCCGTTGGACGGTGGGGGCTCGCTGCGGTAGGTGACCGCCACCCGGTGGCCGTCTTTGGCGAGCTCGGTGGCTGTAGCCAGCCCAATGCCCCGGTTCCCTCCGGTAACCAGGACAACCCTGGATGTGCTCACTGGCCCCAGCGTAGCAGCGCGGCAGCCACGCTCATGCCCGCTCCGAAGCCCACGAGCAGCACGACGTCGCCGTCGGTTATGGCGCCCCTGGACACCGCATCGTCCATGGCCAGCGGGATCGAGGCGGACGAGGTATTGCCGGTTGACTGGAGCACGGTGGCCGCCTTCTCCAGGGGGATGTCGAGGCGTTTCATGGCGCTTTCGATGATGCGGGCATTGGCCTGGTGGGGGACCACCGCGGCCACATCCGAGGTTTCCAGGCCAGCGTCGGCCAGCACTTTCTGGCTGGCTGAGACCATGACCCGCACGGCCTGGCGGAACACCTCTTTGCCGTCCATCTTGATGTAGTCGCCAAAGTCGCAGATCAACAGGTCGGCGAAGCGGCCTTCAGAGCCCATGAAGGTGCTGAGCACGCCCCGGTCCTCGCGGATGGCCGGTTCCATCACCACCGCGCCGGCGCCGTCCCCGAACAAGATCGCGGTGGAGCGGTCGTCCCAGTCGGTGAACCGGCTGAGGGTGTCCACCCCCACCACCAAAACCCGCTCCATTCCCGCGGCGATCTGGGCCTGGCCCAGCGAGATGCCGTAGGTGAAGCCCGAGCAGGCGGCGTTCAGGTCGAATGCCCCGCAGGACGCCCCCAGCTCGTTTTGGATGCGGTTGGACACCGCGGGGAACACCTGATCGGGGGTGCAGGTGGAGCAGATGATCAGGTCGAGGTCGGTGGCGTCGATCTCGGCCTGCTTCAGCGCGATCTTGGCCGCTTGTCCGCCCAGTTCCAGGCAGCTTCCCCCCACCCGGCGCTCGTGGATTCCGGTGCGCTCCACGATCCACTCGTCGCTGGTGTCGAGGACGGCGGCCAGGTCGTGGTTGGTGACCACTTTGTGGCCGGTGGCGGTGCCCAGGCCGGTGATGGCCGCTCTCGTCATCTGCCTGCGCCCCTCAGCTCGTCCGCAACCAGGCGATGGGCTGGCTGGCGGTGACCCGCTCGCCTTCCACCGCCAAGAACCCCATGATCATCCCAGCCCAGGGGGTGCGGACCTCGGTCTCGCCCACATGGCCCAGAAGCTGCCCCGCGGGAACGCCGGTGCCCAGCAGATTGTCCTCGGTGGGCTGGAAGACGCCCGCCGCGGGACTCACCACCAGTCGCTCGGTGGTGAACAGGGCTTCGCCTTCCAGCGGGCCGCCCGCGGCCACCGGCGGCCCGGCCAATTCCTCGAGCACCGTGTCGATGTCGGCGGGGGTGTTCACTTTGAGGGATTTGCAGTCTTTGGCGGTTCGCTTCACCGTTCCGGTGAGCACGGCGCCCGGTCCCAACTCCACGAACGTGGTGTATCCGTCGTCGCACATGTTGTGGACCGACTGGCGCCAGCGAACCGGGCTGGTCAACTGGGTGTTCAGCAGTTCGGCCCAGGCTTGGGCGCCGGTCTGGGCGGCAGCGTCGACGTTGGCATACACCGGGTGGTCGGGAACCCGGAACTCGGTCTTGCCGATTGCTTTCTGGAGGCGGTCTTTGGCCGACGCCATGAACGGGGTGTGGAAGGCACCGCCGACGGGCAGAGCCATGATCCGCTTGGCGCCCAACTCCTTGGCGATAGCCCCGGCCGCTTCCACCATGGCGGGGGCCCCGGCGATCACAACCTGGCCGGGAGCGTTGTAGTTGGCCACCCATACATCGCCGTCGGCCTGGTCGCAGGCCTGCTCAACAAGGTCGTCGTCGAGGCCCATGACTGCGGCCATGGTGCCGTCTTGTTCTTCGGCGGCCACCTGCATGGCCTCGCCCCGCTCGCTCACCAGCCGGACGCCGTCGTAGAAGTCCACCACCCCGGCGGCAACCAGTGCGGAGTATTCGCCCAGGCTGTGGCCGGCGTGGCCGGCGGTCTCGATACCCACCCGGGATACGGCGTCCAAGGAGATCATCGACACCACGAATGTGGCGAGCTGGGAGTTGCGAGTATGGCGCAACTCGTCGTCATCGGCTTCGAGCAGAAGCTGGGCCACGTCGCGCCCTGCTGCCTCGGAGGCCTCGGCCACCAGCTCCCACGAGGGGTGGTCGACCCAGGCCGAACCCATGCCGGCCTTTTGGGATCCCTGGCCGGGATAGGTGAAGCAGATCATCAGGTGTCAGACCTCTCAGACGACGGTGGGGTTTCAATACTCTACGAGAGAGCGGCCCCGGCAGGGTATCCGGCAAGGCCGCTGGGACCACGGCAATCTAGACTGCATTTTCCTCAGCCAGCACGCTGAGCAGCCCAGTGCTCGCTGCACTGGCCACCCGCCCGGGTGGTGGAATTGGTAGACGCGCCGGACTCAAAATCCGGTTCCCGCAAGGGAGTGAGGGTTCGAGTCCCTCCCCGGGCACTGTGCCAACATGGGCGCCGTGGAGCACGGTGCCCCAGCCGGAGGGCGACACATCCGGTTCGAACCCGACGACCGGCCGCCGCCTGCACTGACTGCGGGCATGGGCGTCCAGTTCGCGGTGCTGACCATTGCGGGGATTGTGCTCACGCCGGCGATCGTCATTCGAGCGGCGGGCGAAAGCGATTCGTATCTGACTTGGGCGGTGTTCGCGGCGGCGATAGTCAGCGGCATCAGCACAATCCTTCAGGCGGTCCGGCTCGGCCGCATCGGCGCCGGGTACGTGCTGCTCATGGGGACGTCGGGCGCGTTCATCGCGGTTTGCGTGGCGGCGCTGGTCGAGGGTGGCCCCGGCTTGCTGGCGGTGCTCGTGGTGGCGTCGTCGCTGTTCCAGTTCTTGCTGGCGGCCCGGCTCTCGCTGTTCAGGCGTCTAGTCACGCCGGTGGTGGCCGGAACCGTGCTGATGCTCATCGCGGTGACCGTGATGCCGCTCATCTTCAACATGGTGAGTGCTTCGCCGGAAGGCAAGTCCGAATGGAGCGCTCCGACGACAGCCCTCGTCACCATCGTCTTGATAATCGTCATCGCGCTGAAGTCGTCCGGGAGCCTGCGCCTGTGGGCGCCGGTCATCGGTGTGGTGGCCGGTTCGATCGTGGCCGTCGGCTTCGGGCTCTATGACTTCGATCAGGTGTCCGACGCTTCCTGGGTCGGGGTACCCGACGGCGGATGGCCCGGCTTCGACGTCTCGTTCGATGCAGCATTCTGGAGCCTCTTGCCTGCCTTTGTGATCGTCACCATCATCGGAGCGGTCGAGACCATCGGCGACTCCGTGGCCATCCAGCGGGTGTCGTGGCGCAATCCGCGAGCGGTGGACTACCGGGTGGTGCAGGGAGCAGTGGCCGCCGACGGCACCGGCAACCTGCTGTCGGGGGTGGCTGGCACGGTGCCGAACACCACCTATTCGACGAGCGTCTCGATCACGGAGCTGACCGGTGTCGCCGCTCGCCGCGTGGGTGTCGCCATTGGCGTCATATTCGTCATGTTGGCGTTCTTGCCCAAGTTCTTGGCGTTGGTGCTCGCCATCCCGGATTCAGTGGTTGCGGCGTACGTCACCGTGCTGATGGCGCTGTTGTTTGTGGTCGGCATGAGGATCGTCTCCGAAGAGGCAGCGGATTACCGAAAGGGCCTGATAGCTGGGGTTGCCTTCTGGCTCGGTGTCGGATTCCAGAACAACCTGATCTTCCCGGAGTACCTGGAGGGCTTCGCCGGCGGCCTGTTGGAGAACGGGATGACTTCGGGAGGCCTCGTGGCCATCGTGCTGACGCTGTTCACCGAGGCCACTCAGTCTCGCCGGCATCGTCTGCGCACCAACCTGGCGCTGGCGGAGCTCCCCCGCATCCAAGGGTTCCTCAACGCCTTCGCAAAGCGCCACGGTTGGGTGGCTTCGATGTCGCACAGGCTCGATGCGGTGGCCGAGGAGACACTGGTGACGATGCTTGAGGCCGAGCAGACCGGAGAGGCCGCTACCGACCGCGAGCTACGCCTTACGGCCAGCAAGCAGGACGGGCGGGCAGTACTCGAATTCGTGGCTGCGGCCCGGGGGGAGAACATCGAGGACCGGCTAGCGGTGCTCGACGAGCCGACCGCCGACCGGCCTGTCGAACGCGACGTCTCATTGCGGCTGCTTCAGCATTACGCCACATCGGTGCTCCACCAGCAGTACCACGAACTCGAGATCGTTACCGTCCACGTCAACCCCACCAGCGACCCATGAGAGACTCAGGGGCCGTGGTGGAGACGACGCATGGAGCGGTTCGAGGGACGGTCGTTGATACGCCTTATGGGACAGTGCGGCAATTCTTGGGAATTCCGTTTGGGAAACCGCCGGTGGGGGAGCGGCGGTTCTGTGCTCCGGAGGCCGTTGCGCCGTGGGAGGGGGTGCTGGATGCGGGTGCATTCGGGCCCGATCCCGTTCAGAGCGTCGACGGCCCGTACACCGGGGTGATTCCGGGGACGGTCACCGACTCGGTATCGGAGGACTGCCTGACGCTCAACGTGTGGGTGCCGGCGGGGGACGAGGCTGGACTGCCGGTGATGGTGTGGGTGTACGGCGGGGCCTTCTTGATGGGGGGAGGCTCGTTCCCGCTTTACAACGGGGCGAGGTTGGCGGCTGAGCAGCAGGTGGTGGTGGCGTCGGTGAACTATCGGGTGGGGGCGCTCGGGTTCATGGATCTGCGCCAGGTGCCGGGCGGGGAGAGCGCCACGGCTAACTGCGGCCTCCACGACGTGCGTCTCGGGCTGGAATGGATTGCTGCCAACGCGGCCAATTTCGGCGGCGATGCCGCCACGTTGACCGCCTTTGGCGAGTCGGCGGGGGCCGGGTCGATCTTGCACTTGCTCGGCGCTCCGGGCATCTCGTCGATAATGCGACGGGCCATCATGCAGAGCCCCGGCGCCAACATGACCCAGCCGCCTGACATTGCCGCCAAGGTCGCTCACTGCTTCATGGGCAATACCGGCGTGAGCGATGTGGCGGGGCTTCGTCAGTTGGAGCCAGGGGAGATAGTTGCCGCCCAGGTTCAGACCGCCATGGAGATGTTCGCCGAAGCAGGGGCGATGCCATTTCACCCGGTTGTCGATGGATCGCTCATTCCGGCACCACCGGTGGAGTTGCTTCAAACCAGCGCGGCGACCGACATCGATGTTCTGATAGGGGGAACAGCCCACGAGTTGCGCCTGTTCCAGCAGGACCTGCCCGCCGACCACTCCGAGCAGATCCTGCATCACATGGTGAGCGGCCACATCGCTGCGAGGACCGGTGCCGAGGCGTCGGCCAGCGAAGTAGCGGCGGTGGTGGGGGAGTATCGCCAGGCGGCCGAGGGCACTGCTTGGACTACTGACAGCGACATTCTCACCGCCGTCAACACCGACGTTTCCATGCGGGAGCCCATTCAGCGGCTGGCCGATTATCGAGCAGGCGCCGGGTCCCGTACCTACATGTACGACTTCCGGTGGTGCTCACAGGCCGATCCGGACAAGGGGGCGTTCCACGCCATCGATCTGCCCTTCGCGCTCGACAGCTTCCACGTGGACGGCTGGCGCGAGTTCATCGGCGCCGATGAAGCCGCTGAGGCGCTGGGCCGAGGCATGCGATCAGCCTGGGCCGCCTTTGCCCGCAGCGGCGACCCGTCAACTAGCGAGCTCGGCCCTTGGCCCCGCTACGAACTCGATGGGCGCATGACAATGATCCTCGACGGCGACTCAACCCCGGCCGCCGACCCACTAAAGAATGAGCGGTCAATGTGGGGGCCAGTTGGCGGAGTGGATTCTTAGTAGACCTCGGGGACGAAGGTCTGGTCCGATAGGGGCGGGCGCACGTAGCCGGCGCGGTCTTGGCGTTCGGGGAGCTCGACTTCCTCCCAGGGCACTTCCTCGTAGGGGATCATCGACAGCAAATGTGAGATGCAGTTGAGCCGGGCCGCCTTCTTTGAGTCGGCGTTCACCACGTACCACGGCGCCTGCTTGATGTCGGTGTGGGCGAAGAGCGTGTCTTTGGCCTTGGAGAACTCAACCCACCGGGTTCGGGCCTGAATGTCCATCGGTGACAGCTTCCAGCGCCGCAGCGGGTCGGAGATCCGATTCTGGAACCGGCGTTCTTGCTCCTCGTCGCTCACCGAGAACCAGTACTTGATCAGGATGATTCCCGATCGCACCAGCATGCGCTCGAACTCCGGGCACGAGCGCAGGAACTCGCGGTACTCCTCTTCGGTGCAGAATCCCATCACTGGCTCCACCAGCCCCCGGTTGTACCAACTGCGGTCGAACAGGATCATTTCCCCGGCGGCGGGCAACTCGGCCACATAGCGCTGGAACCACCACTGCGTTTTGTCCCGGTCGCTGGGTGTGCCCAGCGCCACCACCCGCACCACCCGGGGGTTAGTCCGCTCGGCGATGCGCTTGATCACCCCGCCCTTGCCAGCAGCGTCGCGTCCTTCGAAGATCACCACCACCTTGAGGCCCTTGTGGCGAATCCAGCGCTGTAACCGCACCAGCTCCTCTTGAAGCCGAGCCAGTTCCTGCTCATAGACCTTCCTGTTGAGCTTCTGGCGCGGCTCGGGCCTAGGCGCGTCGGCTCCGGAGATTCCCAGAACGTCGTGACCCGGTTCGGGGCTCATGGATGAAGCGTAATTCCAAGGTTTTCTACCGACAACAGGCCGATTCGCTTGTGTTCGATCCCCAACCGGGGCCCGACCAGTAATCCAAGTGCCGGGATCGTATGATCCCGATCGCGGGTGGGTCCACAGGGGGGCGCAGACAAATCTCCTGAGGACCACAAAGTGAACTATTACGTGATTGCCTCCGCCGTAATCGTGGGGTCGGCGTCTGGCGCGGCTTCGGTCTATTGGATCAATCGGGGGGTCCACGCCGGCTGGATTGTTCTTGGCGCATTGGCTGTTGGCGTTGGCTGCACCATGGTCCTGACAGCGGTCGCTCTGCTCTTCGCTGGACCAGACGGGTACATGGTTGTCCATGTCGCTTATCTGGCTTGTGTCATCGGCCTGCCGTTGACCGGGGCGGTGGTGATGGTCTTCGGCCGCCCCATTCCTGTGGTGCTCACCGCCCTCTGTCTGGCTTCTTTCGCAGCGATTCCGGTCGGTGTCTATGCCACTTACATCGAGCCGTTCTGGCTGCGAGTTGACAAAGCGACGCTGGCCGTCAACAGCATCGATGACGACATCCGCATCGGTGTGTTCTCTGATCTTGAGACCACGTCAATAGGGGGCTACGAGAACGGAGCACTGGATCGATTGATTGCTTTGCAACCGGACATGGTCCTGATTCCAGGAGATCTTCACTCCCTTGACCCAGACCGGCTCGATGAGTGGTCTCCACCGTTCACGGAGCTGATGCAGCGGCTCGTTGATGCAGTGCCAAATGTCCTGTTGGTGAGCGGCCATTCCGATACCGTCTCCGACCTTCGAAGGATCAGCCGTGGAACCGGGGCCAGGGTTCTGAACAACGAGATCATCACGTTGGAGTTGAATGGAAACACCGTCTATGTCGCTGGAATTTCGTTGCACGACGACCGGTACAGTCCTGCGGCGCGACAGGCGGCAGAACGCCTAGCCGAAGGCGACCTTCCCGGCGTGCGGATCCTGTTGGCCCACGAGCCGGACGCCATCAGGCTCCTCAAGGGAGGAACCGTGGACCTGCTCGTCTCAGGCCATACCCACGGAGGGCAAGTGTCGATTCCGTTCTTCGGCCCTCCTATCACCGCGTCTCGCGTACCCCGGCATGTCGCCGCCGGCGGCCTCCATGAGCTCCACGGAACCCCGGTCTACGTGTCTACCGGCGTGGGACGAGAGCGCGGCAACGCCCCTCAGCTCCGTTTCGGCGTTCGCCCCTCCATAGGAATCATCGATCTGGTCGCCGGGGACTAGCTGCCCAAACCAGGCGGGGTTCCTACTTCGCCTGCCCTCAGATAGTTGGCCACAATGGGACCCATGACGGCCGATCAGCTGAACCACTACAAGCACAAGCTGGACTTCGAGATGGACTCGTGGGACGTCAACGAAGCCCTGGGCGACGGCGAGCCAATCGTGGTGGTGGACGGCAGGTCGGCTGAGGCCTACGCCCAAGAGCACATCCCAGGGGCGATCAGCCTGCCGCACCGGACGATCGATGCCGAGTCGACGGCTTCACTCGATCGGTCGCTCACCTACGTCTGCTACTGCGACGGGATCGGGTGCAACGCCTCCACCAAGACCGCCATGAAGCTGCTCATGCTGGGCTTTGAGGTGCGCGAGCTGATCGGCGGCCTCGACTGGTGGAAGCGCGACGGCTACCCAACCGAAGGGTCCTAGCGCAGGCTGGGGAGGTCGGCCACGTCCATGACCCGCAGCGTCGGCGGGATGTCCTCCACCACCTGGTTGTAGCGCATGCCCATGGTGCCGTGGCGGCGGTGGTTGGTGTCGATCCAGTTGGCGAAGCCGGGATCCTCATCGGCCACGATGATCCGGGCCGTGCCGTCGGGTTCGTACACCGCGCTGTGCTTGTTGACCGTCACCTGGAGCCAGTCGTAGTCCAGCGACTCCTCCCAGATGTTGTTGAGCTGGAAGTTCCAGTAGTACACGTCGATGGGCGGCACGTCGATCACCAGGGCCTGGCCTGGCTCGAGCGTCCAATAGCCGTGGCGGAACATCTGGGTGGGGTCGCCCCATCCGCCAGGGCCATCTCGCGGCGGGAGGAACTCCAGCGTGTTGGGCCGCTCTTGGAACATATCCAGCCATTCGACGAATCGCCGGGCGATGCCGTGTACTCCTAGGGCGGCCCGGGCCAGGCCGTGGGTCAAGCGCTGGGGGCTCAGCGGGGGAGGAGTCCCATCGGGCCCATTGAGGCACTCGATTTGGAGCTCGGAGGGCCGCTCGGTGTGGCGGTCGAGGTAGAAGTTGCGAATGACGATCTGATTGGTCTCCGGTCCGGTGGGGAGCCACCGCTGTCCAGGCTCGAGATGCTCGGGTTCGTTGACACTGGCGATCACATCGACCTGCTCGCCGGGCTGGGGGTCGTTGAAGGCCAGGTTGCCCTGTCGATCGGGTGGCGCACCTCCCATCCCGAAGCTGCCGGACAGTGCGTTCAGGCTCAGATAGTTGACCGTGCCCCGCGGCCCGCGGATGCGGTAGTCGAGAGAACCGCTGATGGCGACACCCTGGTAGAGGGCATCGGGGTTGTCGCAGCCGATCTTCACGTTGTAGGGGATGGGCAGGACTTGGGTGTGCCCAGGTCCATGGTTTTCGAGGCGCCCGAGCTCTCCTCTGGTGAGACGGCTCAGATAGCGGAATCCCTCCAGGCGGTCGAGGTCGTCGGTGCTGTTGTCGAGGATGATCTGGCCGGCTTCCTTCAGGTTGTCGCAGAAGTCGGCCCACACCTTGCCGTTGACTGCGTTCTCCCGGATCTCGTCGCTCATCGGTGTCCTCCTCGTTACGGGTTGGCCCGACAAGAGGCTAGCGGGGCGGTTTGCTGTGTCGAGCAGCCGAAGCAGTGCCTGGCGGGGCGGGGGTAATAGCATCGGCTCGTGGTCCAGAACAGGGCAGAGCGGCGGTTGGCGGAGTTGGCCGAGCGGCTGAAGCGGCTGAGGGCCGACCTGGAAGTGGCCGAGGAGCAGTGCCTGCATTTTGAGGATCTGGCCGACGATGCCCGTCTGCGGGCGCTGGTCTCGGAGACACCGGGCGCCGAGCGCCAGCACCGCGATGCCGCCCGCCAGGCGGAGACCATGGCCCGGCACCGCGCCCGCCTGTCCGACGAGATCCTCAGCCTGGAGCAACAACAAGACGAACTGCTCGACAAGTTCTATTCCGATGTCTGATCCGTCGACCCAACCAAGTTCTACTCCGATGTCTGATCCGTCGGCCCAACCCGGTACTGCTTCGAACGATGAACCGGTGCGGATCGTGTTGGCTGAGGACGAGGCCATCATCCGCCTGGATTTGCGGGAGACCCTGGAAGAGGAGGGCTACGAGGTAGTGGGTGAGACCAGCCGGGGCGACCAGGTGCTGGATCTCGTGCGGGAAAAGCGCCCCCACGTGGCCATCTTGGACGTGAAGATGCCGGGCACCGACGGAATCACCGCCGCCAGTCAGATCCGCGACGAGCGGCTGTGCGCGGTGTTGCTGCTCACCGCGTTCAGCCAGCGGGATCTGATCGCCCGGGCGGCCGATGCCGGGGCGCTGGCCTATCTGGTGAAGCCCTTTGAGCGGGCTGAGCTGGTGCCCGCGGTGGAGGTGGCCCTGGTGCGGTTCAAGGAGCTGAAGGAACTCAACCACCAAGTGGAGCGGGCTGAAGCCCGGCTGGAGGCCCGCAAGGCCATCGACCGGGCCAAAGGCCGATTGATGGACGTCGCCTCCATGTCGGAAGCCGATGCCTACAGCCACATCCAGCACCAGGCCATGGGCGAGCGCCGGTCGATGGCCGAGGTGGCCGCTGAGATCGTTGAGATGAGCGCCGATCAGCTGAAGGCGCTGGGCGGAGGCCCGAAAGATGGCTGAGTCGGGCACGGTCATGCTGGTTGACGGCAACTCGCTGGCCTATCGCGCCTTCTTCGCCCTGCCCGAGGACATGACCACCGCCAGCGGTCAAGTGACCAATGCGGTTTACGGGTTCACCATGATGCTGTTGACGCTGCTTCGCGATCACCGTCCCGACCAGGTGGCGGTGGCCTTCGACCGCCCCGAGCCCACCTTCCGCCACGAGCGGATCTCCAGCTACAAGGCCAATCGCCGCGAGACCCCCGACACCCTCCGCCAGCAGATGGGACTGGTCCGCCAGCTGGTGGAAACCCTCAAGATCACCGCGGTGGAACACGCCGGGGTGGAGGCCGATGACGTAATCGCCACCTTGGCCACCCAAGCTCGCGACCGGGGCCAAGACGTGATTGTGGTGACTGGCGACCGGGACGCCTACCAGCTGGTGGAGGACCCCCACGTCCGAGTTCTCTACAACAAGCGGGGAGTGTCGGACTACGCCTTGTACGACGAGGCCGGTATCGAGGAGCGCACCGGGGTGAAGCCGGCCGACTACGTGGCCTATGCCGCACTGCGGGGGGACACCTCCGACAACCTGCCCGGCGTGAACGGGGTGGGGGAGAAGACCGCGGCCAAGCTGATCAACACCTACGGGGGCATCGACGGGCTGTATCGGCATCTGGAGGACCAGACTCCCAAGCTTCAAGAGAATCTGGGTGAGGCCCAAGACCGGGTGAGCATGAACCTGGAGCTGATGGAGTTGGTGCGCAACGTCCCCTTGGAGGTGGGCGTGGAGGATCTGGATATCGGTCAGCCCGATGCCTCTGAGGTCACGGAGTTGTTCGACTTCTTGGAATTCCGCAGATTCGGCGAATTCGTGGCCGAGGTGCTGGGTGTGGAACTGAGCGGTGCCGAAGACGGTTCGGGCACACTGGAAGCAACCGTGGACACCCTGTCCACCGCCGACGCCGCCGCCGATGCGCTGAACGGCTTGGCGGCCGCTACTGAGCCGGTGGCAATGGCGCCGGCCTGGGGTGAGCCGCTCGATCCCCGCCAGCCCCACCGCCGCCAGCTGCTGGGGATTGCCCTGGCCGCCGACCTCGAAGCGGGCAAAGCGGTCTGGCTGCCGGCCGAGTTGCTGGAGACCTCGGGGCACAGCACCCTGGCCGGGTTATTCGGCGGGGGCAATCCCTTCATTGCCCACGATGCCAAGCCGCTCGTCGTATGGCTTCTGTCGAGGGGAATAGATGCCACTGGGCTGGTATTGGACACTCGGATCGCGGCCTATCTTTTGGATCCGGCCAGCGGGCGCTACGAACTGGGTGACCTGATGCGCACCCACACGTCGATGGAACTCCCGATGACCGATCAGCCCGACGAAGGACGGCTGTTCGGCGACCAGTCCGGCGATTCGGCGGATACCTCGATGCAGGCTGGGCTTCAGGCTCTGGCCGTGGCCCATTTGGCCGCTCCTCTAATGGCGGAGTTGGATGCCCTGGGGTTGCGGGACTTGAACGACGACATGGAAATACCCCTGGTGCGGGTGCTGGCCCGCATGGAGCATGTGGGCATCGGGGTGGATGTGGAGGGACTGATCGATCTGCGAGATCAGCTGGCCATCGATGCCGAGCTGCTTCGGGCATCGGTGATCGATGCGGCCGGCGGGGGGAGCTTCAATGTGAACTCCTCCAAGCAGGTGGGCGAGCTGCTGTTCGAGAAGTTGGGGCTGCCGCCCCAGAAGAAGACCAAGACCGGGGCGTACAGCACCAACGCCGCCACCCTGGAGAAACTGCGGGGCGAGCACCCGGTGGTGGACGAGCTGCTGGAATATCGGGAGGTGGAGAAGCTGCGCTCCACCTATGGCGAGGGGCTGGTGGCCGCCGTGGGGGTCGAGCCCGACAACCGCATCCGGGCCACCTTCAACCAGACGGTAGCCCGCACCGGCCGGCTCAGCTCCGACGCCCCCAACCTGCACAACATCCCGGTGCGAACTGAGAAGGGTCGGGTGTTCCGAGAGGTGTTCGTGGCCGCCGACGGCTGCACCCTGCTGGTGGCCGACTACAACCAGATCGAGCTGCGCTGCATCGCCCATCTGGCCGAGGACCCCGGCCTGATCGAAGCCTTCGAGTCCGGCCAGGACGTGCACACTTCCGTCGCTGCCCAGGTATTCGGCATCGATCGTGCCGCGGTAGGTCTGGAGGAGAGGGCCACCGCCAAGATGGTGTCCTACGGCTTGGCCTATGGGATGGAGGCCTACGGCCTGGGCCAGCGGCTCAACATCCCCACCGGGGAGGCCGGTGTGATCCTCGACGCCTACTTCAAGGCGTTTCCCGCCCTGAGGGAGTACATGGACCGAACGGTGGCCGAGGCCCGGGACCGGGGCTACACCGAGACCCTGTTCGGCCGGCGGCGTCGGATCCCCGAGATCAACTCGCGCAATGCCCGGCTCCGCCAGGCCGCCGAGCGCCAGGCCATGAACTCCGGGATCCAGGGGCTGGCCGCCGACATCTTCAAGGTGGCTCTGGTCAGGCTTGACCATGCCCTGGAGGAACGAGGGTTCGACAGCCGGATCATCCTCCAAGTCCACGACGAGGTGATCTTGGAAGTCCCCGAGGGCGAGCACGGCGACGTGGCCGACCTCACGGTTGGCACCATGGCCGAGGCATTCCCGCTGCGGGTCCCCCTCGAGGTGCACCTGTCGTCCGGGCGCACCTGGGCTGAAGCCAAGTAGCCAGGCCCAAGTAGCCAGGGCCGGGGGTGGCTGTTAGCATCGACGGGCCGGTTCAGGCTGCTGAACCGCGCCCATTGTCCCATCTACTTCCTCCTGTGAGGCTCAACCCAACGTGTCCGACCCCGATACCGCACCATCCGCCCCGCCAGCCGCCACCGCTGTGCTCGAAGCCCCCGAAGGAGTGGGGACATTCGACAAAGAGGGCAACTACATCCCCCGCCAGATCACCGATCAGGACATAGAAGACCAGCACCTCGAGGACGCCTACGCATCGACCATGGTGCAGGTGGAAGACGGACAGATTGTCTCCGGCAAAGTGGTCAAGATCGACCGCGACGAGGTGCTGTTGGACATCGGGTTCAAGGCCGAGGGGATCATCCCGTCCCGAGAGCTGGACATAAGCAATGTGATCGATCCCAGCGAGATAGTCGCCCTCGGGGAGGAGATCGAGGCTTTGGTGCTCCAAAAGGAGGACAAGGACGGCCATCTGATCCTGTCCAAGAAGCGGGCCCAGTACGAGCGGGCCTGGGGCGACATCGAGGAGACCAAGGAGAAGGACGGCACGGTCTCCGGCAAGGTGATCGAGGTGGTCAAGGGCGGGCTCATCTTGAACATCGGCCTGCGGGGCTTTTTGCCCGCTTCGCTGGTGGAGCTGCGCCGGGTGCGCGACCTCCAGCCCTATATCGGCCAGACCTTGGAGGCCAAGATCATCGAGCTGGACAAGAACCGCAACAACGTGGTGTTGTCCCGCCGGGCCTGGCTGGAAGAGACCGAGAAGGAGCAGCGAGAAGCGTTCCTCGACAACCTCAAGCCGGGCGAGCGCCGCAGCGGCGTGGTGTCCTCGGTGGTCAACTTCGGAGCGTTCGTCGACCTGGGCGGCATGGACGGGCTGGTACACGTTTCTGAGCTGTCCTGGAAGCACGTCGACCATCCCAGCGCCGTGGTGCAGGTGGGCGACGAGATCGAAATCCAGGTTCTCGAAGTGGACCTCGACCGGGAGCGCATCAGCCTGTCGCTGAAGGCCACCCAGCAAGACCCCTGGCAGGAGTTCGCCTCCAGCCACCAGGTGGGCGAACTGGTGTACGGGCGGGTTACCAAGCTGGTGCCGTTCGGCGCCTTCGTCCAGGTGGGCGAGAGCATCGAGGGCCTGGTCCACATTTCGGAGATCTCCTCCCATCACATCGACCTTCCCGAACAGGTGGTCACCCCCGGCGAGGAGCTGTGGGTGAAGATCATCGACCTGGACATCAACCGGCGCCGCATAAGCCTGTCAATCAAGCAGGCGGCCGAGGGCGGCGTGGTGGCCGCTGAGTTCCAAGAGCACTTCGGCGAGCACGCCTATGACGCTGAGGGCAACTACATCGGCGCGGTGAACGAGGACGTGGCTGCCGACCAGGACGAGGCCTGGGCCCAGTACTACTCAGAGGTGGGCGATGGCGAAGCTCCTCCTGAGGACGGCGGCCTCGAGGGTGCCGAAGAGGGCGACGCTCCCGCTGAGGACGGTGGCTTCGAGGGTGCCGAAGACGGCGAAGCCCCGGTTCTCGAAGAGCCGGTAGAAGACCCGGTCTAGTTTCCAGCCCGGCGGTAGTCCCGTCGGGTTTCTTGAGCGCAGACCGACGCGCCACAGCATCCCCGAATTCAGGGATGCCGTTGCCTAGCCTGAGCAAATGCAACACATTGGTCGCTTCGCCATTGCCCTGATCGCAACCTTCTCAATGGCCTTTTCGCTTGTCGCCTTGCCGGCCAGCGCCCAAGTGAATGGTGAGGATCAGGGCTCAGAGAGCGACCGGGATGCCTTGGTGGCCCTTTATGAGGCCACCGGCGGAGAAGGTTGGAGAGACTCGGGGGGTTGGCTCGACGACGGGCCGCTGGGCACCTGGTACGGCGTCACCACCAATGACGACGATCGGGTCACCGGTTTGTCGTTGGCGTCCAACGGCTTGATGGGCGAGCTTCCTGTAGAGCTTGCAAGCCTCGAGTTTCTGGAATTCCTCAACTTGGGGAATAACGATCTGGTGGGCGATCTTCCCCCAGAGCTTGGCGGCCTCTCCAACCTTGTCGAGCTGGATCTACAGAACAACCGCCTGGAGCGCAACATTCCCGCCGAGTTCGGCGAATTTTCCCAGCTCACGGTGCTCGACCTCAAGTACAACGGCCTGTGGGGGGCGATACCCCCGGAGCTTGGCCAGCTCGGCGAGCTCCGCATCTTGGACTTGCGGGGCAACGTGTTGTCGGGTGGGATACCCGTCGAACTCGGCAGCCTGTCAAAGCTGACCCATCTGATGCTGAGATTCAACGGTTTGTCGGGGGAGATTCCTGCCGAGCTGGGCGATCTGCGCAGCCTTGAGTGGCTGGACTTCAGCAACAACGGTTTGTCGGGGGAGATTCCTGCCGAGCTGGGCGATCTGCGCAGCCTTGAGTGGCTGGACTTCAGCAACAACGACCTGTCTGGGGAGATTCCTGCCGAGCTGGCGAACCTCAAGCGGCTTCAGCGGCTCAGCTTGACCGCCAACAACCTTTCGGGATTTGTTCCGGCGGGTCTCAGCGGCCTGACCGAGCTCAGGTATCTATCGCTGTCGGCCAACGATCTGATGGGGGGAATTCCCTATCGGCTGGGACGACTAGAGAACCTCCAAGTGCTCCGGCTTGGGCACAACAGGCTCTCGGGTCGAGTTCCCCCCGAGCTAGGCAAACTGGAGCGCCTCACCCTGCTGTGGCTGGAGGACAACAACCTCTCGGGGGCGATACCCCCACAGCTGGGCAAGTTGGCGCAGCTCAGGGAGCTGGACCTCAGTCAGAACGGCTTGTCGGGGGAGATTCCCGCCGAGTTGGGCCGTCTGACAGAGTTGACGCAGCTGTCCCTCCAAGACAACGGCTTGTCGGGCGAGATCCCCACTGAACTGGGCAATCTGGTCGAGCTGGAGGAGATCGACCTCAGCAACAACTGGCTGTCGGGCACCATTCCCGAGGGGATCGGATCGATGGTTGGTCTCAAAAGCCTGCTGCTTCACGACAACGCGCTATCGGGGGATGTGCCGGCGGGTATCGGCGAGTTGGGCCGGCTGGGGGTGTTGGATCTTTCCAACAACCGGCTGTCGGGAGAGATACCGGCGGGGATTGGCGGTTTGGGCCGGTTGGGGGTGTTGGATCTTTCCAACAACCGGCTGTCGGGCGAGATACCGGAGGAGATCGGCGAGCTGTCGAGCCTCGTGTACCTGGACCTGCGCAGCAACCGGCTTACGGGGGAGATCCCCACCAGTCTCGCTGAGCTTCAGTCGCTCACTCATCTGCTGCTTAGGGACAACCAATTATCCGGTGAGATTCCCGTCGAGCTAGGCAGTTTGGCCAACCTGATATGGCTCGATCTGAGCATCAACTTCTTGTCCGGTGAGATCCCCGAGGCGCTGGGCCAGCTCGAGAACCTCCAGGCGCTTTATCTGAGCTACAACCGCCTGACCGGCAAGCTGCCCCCTGAGTTGGGCGAGTTGAGCAACCTGAAGCACCTGATCATTCGCCGCAATCAGTTGGAGGGGGAGCTTCCCGCCGAGTTTGGCCGGTTGGCCAGTTTGGAGCGGCTCAACCTGTGGGCCAACCAGCTTTCGGGGGAGCTTCCCGCCGAGCTGGGCAATCTCACCAACCTCACGAGGCTGGACCTCGACGGCAACGAGTTCACGGGGGAGATTCCAGCCGAATTGGGCAATCTCACCAAACTGCGAGAGCTGTGGCTGGACGGCAATCAGCTCACCGGCGAGATCCCCGCTTGGCTCGGCAATCTCAGTGATCTCAGACGACTGCACCTGCACAACAATCAGCTCACCGGCGAGATCCCTGCGGAATTGGGCGCGCTAAGCTGGCTGACCCATCTGTATCTCTACAGCAATCAGCTGGAGGGGGAGATCCCGGCCGAGTTGGGGGCTCTCAGCAGCCTCACGCACCTCTTCATCGGAAACAACCTGCTGAGCGGGGAGATTCCCGCTGCACTGGGGAACCTGAGCAACCTGACGCATGTCTACATTGGCGACAATCAGCTCGTCGGCGAGGTGCCTGCCGAGCTGGGCAACCTAGGCAAACTCATGCAGTTGTACATCAGCGGCAATCAGCTCACCGGCTGCCTGCCCGCCGCCTGGGAAGAAGCCGATCTTGCGGGCAGCGATCTGGATTTGTTGGAACTGGAGTTTTGCACGGAGTGATTTCAGTACTGCCCTATTCCAGGGCAGGCCCGTCACAGGGAATGGAGCCTGAGTGCGGGTTGAAAGTGCGCGGCTTCTGGATGAAGCCAGAACCGGAACGATCGGAGTGCAGGTAGGCCCTGATGGCCTCGGCGGTAGCTTGGGCGGCAACGCGGATGTACTCGTCGGTGGCGAACAACGCGGCCTCAGAGGCGTTTGAGAGGTACCCGTACTCGACGAGAGCGGCAGGGACATTCGGGCGCCGCAAAATCCCGTAGGTGTCCTCGCCGCTGGGTAGCAACACTCGCAGCACGCCCGCGTCGGGCAGGCGGCTCCATGAGACATTGTCGAAGGTAGCGAGGGCGGTGGTGATCTCCTCATAGAGCAACCCGCCGAGTCGGGCCGAGTCGGGGTGAGCGTGCTGGGCGGTGGCCGACTGCACAAACACTTCCGTACCGGGGAGGCTGCTGCCGGTCCAAGTGGGAGCGTTGTGGTGGATCGATACCAATGCGTCGGCACCGAGGGCATCAGCAAAGGCGGCCCGGACCGAGAGCAGCATTCCGTAGTCGCCATTACGGGTAATGACGGCGGGGATTCCGAGTATGAAGAGCTCCTTTAGGACGGCGCGGCTGAGCGTCAGGTTTAAGTCGCGCTCAATCAGGCCGTTGGGTCCTACCGCGCCGGTGTCCCACTTCCCGCCGTGGCCCGGGTCTATGACGACCTTTGCTCTGTCAATCGACGTACCGGCAGAGACCACCTCAGCATTGCCGCACGGCGTCCGCACCAAGTAGCCGCTATCGGATTGTCCGAGTACCTCGACCGGGATTCCCAACGGGGAAAGCACCGCCGACGGGACGCCGCTGTTGGCGCCCGCCGGCGGTGCTTGCTCCTCGGGGGATGTCACTGCCGTTGGCGAGTTCGTCGGAGCTATGACTTCCACCGCGTCGTCGCGGGTCAAACGAGTGGATGCCGGGCCGTCGAAGTTAATCCCGCATGCCGCGATCAACGTCAGTCCACAGAGGGTGGCGCATAGGCCCTTCACAATTCACTCCACCGATAGCCGGCAGTGTCTGGTCAGGAAGTGCTGTGGTGGCCGTGATCGTCACCGTCGGTGTGGTCGTGACCGTCGGTGTGCGGGTCGTCATCTCCGTGGTCGTGGTCGTCTTCGGCGTGGTCGTGACTGTCGTCGCCATAGCAGTCGGAGTCGTGGTCGGTTTCGGGGGTGCTGTGGTTGGCAGCGCAGTCGGCGTCGTGGGCTGGACCCTCAACGGTGTGGTGATCGGTGCCCTCGGGGTGATCGTGAATTTGGCCGTCGGTGTGGTCGTCAGCTGTCTCAGTAGCCGTCTCATCGACCACCGGCGCCAAAGGAGTCGTCTTCTCGACGACCGGTGTCACTGCGTCTTGGCCGCTGGCCAGGCCCACCGGCAAGAGTAGGGAAACGGCCAGAGAGATGGCAGCCATGGCTCCGGTAGCAGAGATGACTGCGATCCACTTGCGCAGCCCGCTCGTTTCCGGTTTGGTGCTGTTCTGGCCAGCGCCTTCCCGGTAGTTCTGCTTCTGTTCAGCGCTCATCTGTACCGCCTTTCTGGGGGGTCGTTCGTTTCTGAGCGCAGTCAGATTCTCGGACGAGTGTGAGCAGACCGTTAGGCCTGGGTCAGCGTCGCGCTAGGGGGAGGCAGGAATCTCCACGGTGAATCGGGTGCCCGAGGGCTCTCGGGCGGCCACATTCACCTTGCCGCCCATGGCCTCAGTCAGTTCTGCAACGATGGCCAATCCCAATCCCGAACCCGCTTCTTTGGGCTGGGGAGTGTGCCGAGCCACGTAAAGGCGCTCGAACACATGGGGCCGATCCTCCTCACTGATACCCGGCCCGTCATCTTCCACCGTGACTACGGCCCAGGACCTGTCTTCCCTGTACTCCAGCCGGGATTCAACCAGTACTAGAGAGTGAGCGAACTTGAGTGCATTCTGAACCAAGTTGGCGATGATTTGGGCCACCCGCCCGGGATCGCACAAGGCGGCGACGGGCTCTTCGTTGATCATCTGCAAGTCGATCTCCCGGTCGGCTGCGCTCTGGGCAAATCCCGAGCAAACCTCCTGTCCAACGATCCCCACATCGGTGAGGCGATATTCCAGCGAGAACTCCTTGGCGTCCAGCCGAGCCAGATCCAGCAGATCGCCCACCAGTCGCTCCAGGCGGATGGCCTCCGAGACGATGACCTCTGCAGCCTCCTCTTGGTTGTCGGCTGTGCCGTCGGAGATGGCTTCGCCGTAACCCCTGATGGAAGTAAGCGGCGTGCGCAGATCATGGGAGATGGACGTAAGGAACCGGCGCTCCAGGTTCTGGGAGCGCTCCAGAGATGAGGCCATCTCGTTGATGGAAGTCGACAGGTCTTTGATCTCGTCTTGGCGGCGCTCGTCCACCGGTACTCGGGCGCTGAGATCGCCCCCTGCGATCTGCTGGGTGGCGTCGCGGGCCTGACTGAGAGGCCCGGCAAGTCGACGGCTCAGCACGACCGCCACCCCGGCACCAAGAGCCAGCGATATCGCAGCAGATACCCCGAGCCAAAGCAGGACCGCGTCCAAGAGCTGATCGGCGGTGTCAGTGAGGACCACAGTGATTGTCTGCGAGCCGACTTGTTCGGCAGCAGCTGCCCAGGCTGTGGAATCGCGGATTCCGCTGATTGACTCTTCTGCGCCTGAGGCCAGAGGCAGGAGGTCTTGGGGAAGTACGTGCTCCGGCAGTCTGCCGGTGAATGCTCCGTCGTCCAGAATCAGGACGACGACATCCTTGCGATCAAGGTTTTCGGCAGCTTGGATCAAGTGGGAGTTCAAGTGTGACCGGTCGCCGTCTTCGTCGAAGTGGACCGTGGCCATCAGGCTGGCCAGTACGTCGGCTTCTTGCTCCAGCACCTGACGGGTTGCCTGGTGATCGGCTCGGCGCACGAGGATAAGCGTGACGATGCTGGCCAGAAGCAGGGCCACCGCCACGGTCCCCACTACGGCGATGGTCAGCCGTCGTTGCACACCGCCCCTCTCAGTCCAACCGGTAGCCCACGCCCCGCACCGTGGTGAGCTTCAGGGCGTCGCCCAGTTTCTTGCGGAGTTGGAGTACATGGACGTCCACGGTGCGCTCGTCGCCCACCCAGTCGTAACCCCACACCCCGTCGAGGAGCTGGCGGCGGCTGAGGGCCAGGCCCAGGTTTTCGGCCAGGTATTGGAGCAGGTCGAACTCCCGGGTGGTGAGCGACACCGGGTCGCCCCCTAGTCGCACTTCGCGCCGGGCGATATCGACTTCGATTTCTCTGATGTTCAGGATCGGGGGCTGGGTGGCCCGAGCCGCGCCGTCGGTGCGCCGCAGAACGGCCCGAATCCTGGCTACGAGCTCGCGGGGCGAGAATGGTTTGGTCATGTAGTCGTCCGCCCCCAGTTCCAGTCCGAGAATCCGGTCGATCTCGCTGTCGCGGGCGGTGAGCATGATGATCGGGATATCAGAGGCGGCTCGCAGCTGTCGGCACATCTCGATGCCGTCGAGTTCGCCGGACAGCCCAATATCGAGGATCACCAGCTTGGGGCGATGCTGCTTAATGCGATCCAACCCGGTTTCGCCGTCCACCGCCTGATAGACGCGGTAGCCCTCTTGACGCAGATACATGTCCACCAAGCTGGCGATATTGGGATCGTCCTCCACCAGCACCACGACTGGATCTTCTGCTCCCGTCACCGCCGCCCATGCTTCCACGGAATTATGAGGAATTGGTTAAGGGCCAAAGGGCTGGGTTCTGGTCTGAGTATGGTGAGGCCGTGACCTACGATCCTGAAAGGCCTGCTGGCTCAGTTTTTCGCATCGATCCGGTTCGAATTCCCAGGTTGAAGAACGCCTTTCGAGTGATTGGGTCACTGATTGTTGGCTTTGTGACCTTGGGGTTTGGTCCAGCGCCGTCGAGCCAACAGCTTGTAGTGCGCCTAGTCGCTACTGGAGAGACCCTTGGTGAATTCCAGTGGTCAGATGGAAGAGCTCTATTTCAAGACTTGGGCTCTCTGAACGCTGGGCAATTCGCCGAACAGTGGCTGTCCCAAGAGGAAGCCGTTCTGGAAAAAGCTGAACTCAGGCCATCGCCCGAAGGTCGCGCTGCAAGTCCTTGATCTCATCGCGAAGACGGGCGGCGTACTCGAATTTCAGGTCGGTGGCGGCCTCGTTCATCTCCTCGGTGAGGGTGTGGATGAGGCGCTCGATACCACCGGAGTCCAGGTCGATCACATCGGGGCGCCGCCGCGACTGATCCATCGAGCGGGAGCGCTGACCGCCGCCGGGAATAGGCACCCCATCCTCAGCCGGCCGCAGCTCGGCCAGGATGTCGCTTACCGCCTTGCGAATGGTCTGGGGGTTGATGCCGTGCTGCTCGTTGAAGGCCTGTTGCAATCCCCGTCGCCGGTGGGTCTCGGAGATGGCCCGCCTCATGGAGTCGGTCACCATGTCGGCGTACATGATCACCTGGCCGTCCACGTTTCGGGCCGCCCGGCCGATGGTCTGGATCAGAGAGGTCTCGCTGCGCAAGAAGCCCTCCTTGTCGGCATCCAAAATGGCCACCAAAGACACCTCAGGCAGGTCGAGCCCTTCCCGCAGCAAATTGATGCCCACCAGTACGTCGAATTCGCCCAGCCGCAGATCTCGCAAGATCTCGATCCGCTCAATGGTGTCCACCTCGCTGTGCAGGTAGCGGACCTGCACTCCCAGCTCCACCAGATATTCGGTGAGATCCTCGGCCATCTTCTTGGTCAGCGTGGTGACCAGCACCCGCTGACCCCGCTCGGTGCGATCCTCGATGAGCTTCATCAGGTCGTCGATCTGGCCCTTCGTGGGGCGCACCTGCACTTCGGGGTCCACCAATCCGGTGGGCCGCACAATCTGTTCCACCACCTGGGCCGACACGCCGATCTCATAGTCGCTGGGAGTGGCCGACAGAAAAACCACCTGGCCCACCCGCTCCATAACCTCGTCAAATTGCAGTGGGCGGTTGTCCACCGCCGAAGGCAGCCGGAAGCCGTGCTCCACCAGGGTGTTCTTGCGGCTCCGGTCGCCCTCGTACTGTCCGTGAAGCTGAGGCACGGCCACGTGGGACTCGTCGATCACGGTGATGAAGTCGTCGGGAAAATAGTCAAGGAGGGTGTACGGCCGTTCTCCGGGGGACCGACCGTCGATGTGGCGGGAGTAGTTCTCGATGCCGTTGCAGAAGCCGATCTCCTGCATCATCTCCAGGTCGTAGGTGGTGCGCATACGGAGCCGCTGCGCCTCCAGCAGCTTGTCCTCCTTCTCAAAATAGGCCAGCCGCTCCTGGAGTTCGACCTCGATCCCTTCGATGGCCTGGCGCATCCGCTCCTCGCCGGCCACGTAGTGGGTGGCCGGGAAAACGACGACCTCGCTCAACGAGTGGAGCCGCTCCCCGGTCACCGGGTCGATGGTGGTGATCTGCTCCACTTCGTCGCCGAACAGTTGGATGCGAACCACGTACTCCTCATAGGCCGGATGGACTTCGATGACATCGCCCCGCACCCGGAACCGGCCTCGCACCAAATTGGTGTCGTTACGCTCGTACTGCATGTCCACTAGCCGTCGCAGCAGGTCCCGCTGGTCATAGCTCTCGCCCACCTTGGAAATGCACAGCAGATTCTTGTACTCGTCGGGGCCGCCCAGTCCGTAGATGCACGACACCGAGGCCACAACGATCACGTCCCGGCGGGTCAACAAGGCTTCGGTGGTGGAGTGGCGCAGCCTGTCGATCTCGTCGTTGACCGACGAATCCTTCTCGATGTAGGTGTCGGAGGCTGGCATGTAGGCCTCGGGTTGGTAGTAGTCGTAGTACGACACGAAGTACTCCACCCGGTTGTTGGGAAAGAACTCCCGCATCTCATTGGCCAGCTGGGCGGCCAGCGACTTGTTGGGGGCCAGCACCAGTGTGGGCCGCTGCACCTGCTCGATCGTCCAGGCCACCGTGGCGCTCTTGCCCGACCCGGTGATTCCCAACAGCGTCTGGAACCGATCCCCGCGGTTCAACCCCTCTGAGAGTTGGCCGATGGCTTTGGGCTGGTCACCCGCCGGCTCGAACGACGACACCATCCGAAACGCCGCGTCCCCCAGGCTGCTCACCTATGCGATGCTACCGATGATGAAGGCGAGTTCGGTCACCATGGCACCTCGGAATCCTCGCCGTAGGAGACAATCCTGGCTGCGACTGTTTGTGGTTATGGCAGCAGCCATGGCCTTGGCTATGGGCTGTGGTTCTGGTGACTCGACATCATCAACGCCTGAGCCGACTGCTGCGCCTACTCCTACTGCGTCGCCTGAGCCGACTAGTTCGCCTGAGCCCACGCCCACGCCCACTCCCACTGCGTCGCCTGAGCCCACGCCCACTCCTACTGCGACACCGACTCCTACTGCGACGCCCGTCCGCCTCTTTGAGTTCGAATTTACCTTCGAGAACGACTTAGAGGGATGGACGGCAGGCTTTGCCGACTTGCCGGTGGACTACGACCCGGCGATCTACGAACTCGACAGCGAGCACAGAGCCCTTCCTGACGGCCTGGAGGGTTCCGGCATCTACATCCAGGGACACAACCGAAGTGATGACCTCTTCATGTACCTCAAGAGACGGATCGAGGGATTAGAGCCGTCAGCGATCTACACCGTTTCGGCCTCCATCGACATGGCCACAAACATTTCGCCGGCGATGGTGGGGATTGGCGGTTCACCAGGCGAAAGCGTGTATGTGAAGGTGGGCGCGTCCACAGAGGAGCCAGTAGCAGTAACCGGTTCCAACAACCACCTGCGAATGAACATCGACAAGGGCAATCAGTCCAGAAGCGGTTCGGTGATGGAAGTGATCGGTGACGTGGCCAACCCCGAGGTTGTTGGCGACGAATACCGGATCAAGTCACTGGCCAGCGGGCCCGGGTTCCTCAGCGTTGAGACTGATAGCGAGGGTCGGGCGTGGCTGATCGTGGGAACCGACTCGGGTTTCGAGGGCCTCACCACGCTCTACTACGACCAGGTCTCCTTCACGCTGACGCTTGCCGAGTGATTTGCAGACGGACCACTAAATTTCCCGGCCCACTCTGGCACCGGCATGGATGGCGGCCATGATGCTGTTGGTGCCGTTCACGTCGCCCACCAGATGCATGTTGAACTGTGGGGCGTCGGGCTGACCCGACATCTCGGTGTGGAGGTAGTCGGCCAGATCGCTATTGCAGTCGTGGTAGCTCACAATCACCACGGTGTCGGCGTCGAAGCTCCGTTCGATGTAGGTGCCCAGGTCGCGGGTCACGACTGCATCGGGAGTGATCTCCCGGAGCGCCACTGCGGGAACAAATGAGAACGGTCCGGCGAATAGCCGCTCCCGGCTGGCCTCGACGGTGGCGGCTGGATACAGGATCGTCGCCCCCAGTTGTTCGTGGCGGCTGAGAAACGTCACCTCCGCTCCTGCGGCCATAAGGGCATCGCACACCGAGATGGCCTCGAACGTGCCGGTGTCGTCGTACACCACCGCCCTCTGGCCGATAGCAGCTCGGCCTCCAAACCCCAGAACCTCCCAGCTGGTGTATACGTGGGGTAGGTCAGCACCGGGGACCGGTTTCGACGGAGCTGAAATCTGAAAGCCGCGCCGAGGAGTGGTGCCGGTGGCGATGATCAGCTCGTCGGGCCGCACATCGGCCACCACGTCGGGATCGATGGGGGAGCGGAGCTTCACGGCCACCCCCAGGCGATCGAGTTCGTCGGCCAAGAATGCGGTGATCGCCCCCAGATCGGAACGGGGCGGCACCGAGGCGGCCATTCGGACCTGGCCGCCCAGTTCGCCGGTCATTTCGTAGAGCACCACCTGGTGGCCTCGCAGCGCCGCGGTGCGCGCCGCCTCCAGGCCGGCCGGTCCGCCCCCTGCTACCAGCACCCGCTTGGGCTGGGCAGCCCGGTCGACTGGCTCAAACGGCACCGAAGTCTCCTGGCCCGCGGCAGTGTTCACTACGCAGCGCATCTTCCCCGCCACCATGAACCGGGCCACGCAGCCAACCGACGTGCCGATACAGGGGCGGATTTCGCTCTCCCGGCCGTCCCGGGCCTTGGCCACCAACTCAGGATCGGCGATCATTCCCCGGACAATGGACACCAGATCGGCCACACCGTTCTTGATGAGGTGTTCGGCATGGTCCAGGGTGGTGATGCGGCCGGTAACGATGGTGGGCACGTCCACCGCCGCAGTTACCACTTCGCTGGTGGGTACCTCGTAGCCCAGCCCCTCGTCCAGGGTGGAAAGCAATCGGTGGAAGCGCCAGTACGAAGACAGCGAGACGTCGAGGAAGTCGATGTCGGACTCCACCAGCTTGGCGATTTCGGCGGCCTCCTCGGGCTCGACGCCGCCCTCGATCTGGTCATCGGCCGAGATTCGGAGGCCCACGGGGAAGCCGGGGCTGGTCTCAGCTCGGATGGCCGACAGGATCTCCCGCAGGAACCGGGTGCGGTTCTCCAGGCTGCCCCCGTAGCGGTCGTCACGCAGGTTGGTGGCGGGGGAGAGGAACTGGCCGATCAGGTAGCCGTGGGCCCCGTGCAGCTCCACCCCGTCGAGCCCGCCCTCCTCACACCGTCGGGCTGCGGCGGCGAATGCCTCCACCAACTCGTCGATCATGGCGTGGGTCAGTTCCTGGGGGACCACGCCTACCATTGGGCTGGGGATGGCGCTGGGAGCCAGGGGTTGTTGGAAGTTTTGGAGCGACCGCTGTTCGATGGCCGCGCCTCCGTGCCACAGCTGCTGAAACACCTTGCCTCCCGCAGCATGAATGCGAGCGGCCATCTCCTCGTAGAAGGGCAGTACCCGGTCGGTGAACACCGGGATGTCGGTGGGCGATGAGGGGTGAACGCCGGCGATCTGGAGGATGGTGAGGGCCGCGCCGCCCCTGGCCCGGGCCTCGTGGTAGGCGATCAGGTCCTCGCCCACTGCGCCGGTGCTGTGGGCAGCCCGGACGATCCGGTTGGGCAGCGTGCAGCCGCCGATGTCGAGAGGCTGAAACACGTTTGGGTAGGTCATGGGGCTATTCAGGTCCCATTTTCTGCGGCTCTTTCCATCTCTCCTGTCTCAATTGTCAGCGCGGGCCGATAAGTTCACTGCGTGGCCGACGAGATCGTCATCCATGGAGCGCGTGAGCACAACCTGCGCGACGTCCATCTGACGATACCCCGCGACCGGCTCATCGTATTCACCGGCATCTCCGGGTCGGGCAAGTCGTCGCTGGCCTTCGACACCATCTACGCCGAGGGCCAGCGCCGCTACGTCGAGTCGCTGTCGGCTTACGCCCGCCAATTCTTAGGCCAGATGGACAAGCCCGACGTGGACTTCATCGACGGGCTGTCCCCGGCAATATCCATCGACCAGAAGAGCGCCTCCCGCAATCCCCGATCCACAGTGGGGACCATCACCGAGGTGTACGACTACCTGCGGCTGCTGTTCGCTCGCATCGGGATCCCCCACGACCCTGAGACTGGCGAACGGCTGGTGCGCCAGACCCCCCAGCAGATTGTCGACCGGGTGATGGAGATGGACGAGGACACAAGGTTCCAGGTGCTGGCCCCGGTGGTGCGGGGCCGCAAGGGCACCTACGACACCTTGTTGGCCGAACTGGCCTCCGACGGATTCGCCCGAGCCATCGTGGACGGCGACCTGATCGAGTTGGACAATGGCATCGACGATCTCGACTTGGCCCGCTACGAGATGCACAGCATCTCGGTGGTGGTGGATCGCCTGGTGATGCGGGAAGGCATTGAGCGGCGGCTCACCGAGTCGATGGAGACCGCGCTGGGGCTGGCCGAGGGCGTGGCCGAGCTGATGATCATGCCCCAGGACTCCGACTCCGACGAGGAGCCGCAGACGATTACCTTCTCCCAGCACCTGTCCCGGCCCTCCGATGGCAAGTCGTTTGAAGAACTAGCCCCCCGCAACTTCTCCTTCAACTCGCCGTATGGGGCGTGCCAGTCGTGCGACGGGCTGGGGTCGGTGTTCGAGGTCGACCCCCAGCTGGTGATACCAGACCCCGATCTGACACTGGAGGATGGGGCCATCGCCCCGTGGGCCAAGGGTCACAACCAGTACTTCAAGCGCCTAGTGGAATCGGTGGCCGAGGACCGGGACATCCCCATGGACGAGCCGTGGGGGAGCCTCGACCGCAAACACCACGACCTGCTGCTGTACGGCAAGGGCATCGCCAACCAGCGGACCGAGGTCCGATTCAAGAACCGCTACGGCCGGGTTCGCCGCTACAACGCCCGCTACGAGGGGGTCATACCCTATCTCCAGCGCCGCCACAGCGAGTCGGACTCCGACGCGGTGCGGGCCCAGATCGAGGGATACATGCGGGAGGTGCCCTGCTCGACGTGCCAAGGCGCCCGGCTCAACCCGCTGTCACTGGCTGTGACCGTGGACAACCGCACCATCGACGAGGTGTGCGGGTTGTCCATTCGGGACTCGGCCGCCGCCTTGGCCTCGCTGGAGCTGTCGGAGCGCGACCAGGCCATTGCCGGGCAGGTGCTCAAGGAGATCAACGCCCGGCTCAAGTTCCTGCTCGACGTCGGACTGGAATACCTCACCCTGGGCCGCTCGGCTGGGACCCTCAGCGGGGGAGAGGCCCAGCGCATCCGGCTGGCGTCGCAAATCGGCAGCGGACTGGTCGGCGTGCTCTACGTGCTGGACGAGCCCTCCATCGGCTTGCATCAGCGGGACAACCGCCGTCTCATCGACACCCTGGAGCGGATGCGGGACCTGGGCAACACCGTTTTGGTGGTGGAACACGACGAGGAGACGGTGCGGGTGGCCGACCACGTGGTGGACATCGGCCCCGGCGCCGGTGAGCACGGCGGCACCGTGGTCCACTCGGGCACCGTTGCCGGCCTGATGAAGAACAAGAAGTCGCTCACCGGCGACTACTTGTCGGGCCGCAAGTCCATCCCAGTGCCCGAGCACCGGCGGAATCCGGGCGACGACTGGCTCACCATTCGCGGCGCCCGGGAGCACAACCTGGCCGACATCGACATTGACATTCCGCTGGGCTGTTTCGTGGCCGTGACCGGGGTGTCGGGGTCGGGCAAGTCCACCCTGGTCAACGACATCTTGTACCGGTCGCTGATGCAGCGCATCTACAAGTCCAAGATCCCGCCCGGCCTGCACAAGGGCATCGACGGCACCGAAGCCCTCGACAAGGTGATCAACATCGACCAGCAGCCCATCGGGCGCACCCCGCGGTCCAACCCGGCCACCTACACCAGCGTGTTCGACCACATCCGCAAGCTGTTCGCCCAGACCCCCGAGTCCCGGGTGCGGGGCTACATGCCGGGCCGGTTCTCGTTCAACGTCAAGGGCGGCCGCTGCGAGGCCTGCTCGGGCGATGGCACCATCAAGATCGAGATGCACTTTTTGCCCGACGTTTATGTGCCGTGCGAGGTGTGCAAGGGGGCCCGCTACAACCGCGACACCCTCGACATCGAGTTCAAGGGCAAGACCATCTCCGAGGTGCTGGACATGTCGTGCGCCGACGCCCTGGAGTTCTTCGGCAACCAGCCGGCCATTACCCGCCACATGCAGACCCTGGTGGACGTGGGCCTGGGCTACATCCGATTGGGCCAGCCCGCGCCAACGCTGTCGGGAGGTGAGGCCCAGCGGGTGAAGCTGGCGTCGGAGCTCGCCAAGCGCCCCACCGGCCACACCATCTACATCCTCGACGAGCCCACAACCGGCTTGCACTTCGATGACGTCCGCAAGCTGCTGGCCGTGCTCAGTCGCCTGGTGGACCAGGGCAACACCGTACTGGTGATCGAGCACAACCTGGACGTGGTCAAGACCGCCGACTGGATCGTGGACCTCGGCCCCGAAGGCGGCGACAACGGCGGCACCGTGGTCGCCGAGGGCCCTCCCGACCTAGTGGCCCGCTCCGACCACAGCTACACCGGCAAATTCCTCCGGCCTGTGCTGGGTATATGAAGGCGCTGCGGCTTCGGGTACCGACAAGCACATAAGCAGATCCCTGGCTGACTCATTAAGCTCCGCCCATGGATAGACGAGACTTCTTGCGGGCCGCGGTTGTTGCCACCGGCGGTGCTGTCACAGTTCCTTTGGTCGGCAGTGCGGTTGGTGCCCAGCCCGGACCTGGACCCTACGGCAGCCTCGACGGCATCGAGCCTGATGATAACGGCATCATCCTGCCTCCGGGCTTTACTTCCCGCATTGTGGCAATGGCCGGCGAGCCGGTGGGGAAATCCGACTACAGGTGGCTTGTCTATCCCGATGGGGCGGCCGTGTTCGACGACGGTGAGGGCGGCTGGTACCACACGGTCAACAGCGAGGTGTTCCGAGCGGGGTTTGCCGGGGTTTCTGCCATCCACTACGGCCCCGACGGCGAGATCCTCGACGCCTACCGGTTGTTGGGGGAGAGCAACGCCAATTGTGGCGGTGGGCCAACCCCGTGGGGCACTTTCTTGTCGGGCGAGGAGGACTTCTCCGGCTACGGGGTGATTTGGGAGTGCGACCCGACGGGTGCCACGCCATCGATGTCGCGCCCCGCGATGGGGATATTCACCCACGAGGCGGCCGCTGTCGACCACGATCGCGAGCAGGTGTACATGACCGAGGACCAGTTTGACGGGCTGTTCTACCGGTTCACGCCGACCAACTATCCCGATTTGACCGAAGGCTTGCTCGAGGCTGCCCGCGTCGAGGAGGACGGGTCTGTCACCTGGATCGAGGTACCCGACCCGTCGGCGACCGACACGCTAACCCGCAAGCAGCTGCCGGGAGAGGCGACGGCGTTTCTGGGCGGTGAGGGCATCTGGTATCACGACGACGTCGTGTTCTGGTCGACCAAGTTCGACAACATCATCCATGCCATCAACACCGCCGACCAGACCTACAGCCGGATCTATGAGGCCGATCCAGCCGAGGTGTCTGAGGGCACCGCGATCCTCTCGGGAGTCGACAATCTCACCGTGGACGGCGGCAGCGGCGACGTGTACGTGGCTGAGGACGGCGGCAACATGGAGATCGTCATCATCACCCCCGAGGGCGAGGTCGCTCCGTTCCTTCGCGTTGTAGACCAGGATGGGTCGGAGATCACCGGACCGGTGTTCAATCCCCGGCGCGAACGCCTGTATTTCTCCAGCCAGCGCGGACCGGCTCCCAACAATGCTGAAGACGTCCTCCCCGAGTCTGAGATCAGGGGCAACCACACCGGCATCACCTACGAGGTGACCGGGCCCTTCCGCGGTATCGTGCCCGAGCCCGAGCCAACCCCGACGGCGACACCAACGGTGGTCACCACTCCCACGGCCGCCCCGACGCCGGCCCCAACTCCGGCGCCCACGGCCGCCGCGACCCCTGCGCCAACCCCGGCACCCACGCCTGCCCCAACCAGGGCTGCAACTCCCGCGCCCACTCCCGCTCCAACCGAAACCATCGCCGCCGCAGCCGCTTCTGGCGGCAATGGCGGCGGGGGGAGCAACACCGGAATCTTCGTCGGTGTAGGGGTGGCTGCGGCAGCAGTAGTGGCCGGCGCCCTAGTGGCGATCAGACGAAGGCGACCTGCCTAGCGGACAGTTCTCAATCGGCCGAGAATCGCCCCACCTACTGGAATCGGGCCGACTGCTCGCCGAATGTCACGTTCTGGGGATCGAAGTCGGGGTTGGCCACCAGCACCTCGCACTCCATTCGGTCGGGATCACGGAAGAACAAGCTGAGCTTGCGCCCGAACACGGTGACGATGCCGTCGGTCGCTCCCGCCGCCATAAGCCGTTCCCTGATTTCGGTGAATTCCTCGAGGTTGGCTGCCAACAGCCCGATGTGATCGATCCGCCCCCGGCCGTACATCGGAGTCTGATTGTCGGCCTCGGAATTCCCCTCGATCTCGAACACGTTCAATTCGCAGTCTGGCCCAATGTTGATGATTGTCATCCGCGGCCCACCCGGAAACTCCGGCCCGTCAAACTCAATCGACGCCCCGAAGTTCTCCTCATAGAACCGCTGAAGCCGATCCGAGTCCTTCGTGATCGTGGCCACATGATCAATCCCCGCCGTCAGCATGGCTGTGCCTCCCTGGCTTGAATACACATCGGGCACCATGACTCTGCTGAGCCACAACAGCCCTTGCAATCAGCCTACGGTGCTTCTGCCTGCTATTCCTTTACGCAGTGAATGCGACGTCTGATTACCTCACACCTGAGGCTCGTGCTCGCATGGCGATCGACGAGCAGCTGGTGGAGTGCGGGTGGGAGGTGCAGGACTACCAGCACGCGGCGGTGGCTGCCGCCAGGGGAGTGGCGGTGCGAGAGGTGCCCACCGAAGCCGGCCCGGCCGACTATGTGCTCTACGTCGACTCTCAAGCGGTGGGAGTGATCGAAGCCAAGAAGGAAGGCGCAACCCTCATCGGAGTGGAGCCCCAGACTCGCAAATACCAGGCCGCCTACCCCGGCCAACTACCCGCTTACTTGGTGGATGATTCGCTGCCGTTTGGCTATGAATCCACCGGTACCGAGACCCGCTTCACCAGCGGGCTTGACTCGAAGCCCACCTCTCGACGGGTGTTCGCTTTCCACCGCCCCGAGACACTGGCCCGCTGGCGGGACAACCACAGAGAGTTCAACGGCATCGCCACTTTGCGCAATGGCTTCGGCGAGATGCCTGACCTTGGCGACGAACCACCCGGGCTATGGCCGGCGCAAGCCGAAGCCATCCGCAACCTGGAGGCGTCGTTCAAGGACAATCGGCCACGGGCCCTGATCCAAATGGCCACCGGCGCGGGCAAGACGTTCACTGCCGCCAACGTCTGCTATCGGCTGCTGTGCCACGCCCGGGCAAACCGCATCCTGTTCCTGGTGGACCGGGCCAATCTCGGCCGCCAGGCAGTCCGAGAGTTTGAGGGCTTCGAAGTGCCCGGCGACCGGCGCAAGTTTCCCGAGCTGTACAACGTCCGCCGCCTCGCCTCCTCCCAGCTCGATATGGCCAACGAGGCCGCCGCCAAGGTCCACGTCAGCACCATCCAGCGCCTCTACTCCATCTTGCGGGGCGAGGAGCTCGGTGAAGACCTCGACGAACGGTCGGGTTTCGACACCACCCCCGAACAGCCAGTAGAGGTGGCCTACAACCCGAGTGTGCCCATCGAGGCGTACGACTTGATCATCATCGACGAGTGCCATCGCTCGATCTATGGCGTTTGGCGCCAGGTACTGGAGTATTTCGACGCTTTTCTGGTCGGCCTCACCGCCACGCCCGGCATCCAGACGTTTGGCTTTTTCGACCAGAACCTGGTGATGGAGTACGACCACACCCGAGCAGTCGCCGACCGGGTGAACGTGGACTTCGACATCTTCCGCATCCGGACCGAGATCACCGAAGCAGGCAGCACCGTTCCCGCCGGCTTCGTGACCGAGTTCCGCGATCGGGAGACCCGCAGCATCCGCCTTGAGCAGGCCGACGCCGACATCGACTACAGCGCAGCAGAGCTCGACAAGAAAGTCGTGGCACCCGATCAGATTCGTACCATCGTGCGCACGTTTCGCGATTCGCTGCCCGAGATGTTCAAAGACCGGAAACGGGGCGATGACGGCCTCCTAGTCAATGTCCCCAAGACTCTGATCTTCGCCAAAGACGACAGCCACGCCGATGACATTGTTCAGATCGTGCGGGAGGAATTCGGCCTCGGCAACCAGGGGGCGGTGAAGATCACCTACCGCTCCGGTGAGTCGGGTGGGAGCGCCGAGCAACTGCTCCAGGAATTCCGCACCGGTTATCCCACCCGCATCGCGGTCACCGTGGACATGATTGCCACCGGCACCGACGTGAAGCCCATCGAGTGCGTGGTGTTCATGCGCATGGTGCGAAGCCGCAACTTCTTCGAGCAGATGAAGGGCCGAGGCGTCCGGGTCATCGACAGCGACCAGCTTCGTACAGTCACTCCCGACGCCCAGGCCAAGGAGTTCTTCGTCATCGTGGACGCGGTGGGCGTGACCGAGGCCGACCTCCACGACACCGTCCCGCTGGAGCGCCAGCGCCACGTGAGCTTCGACAAGCTGCTAACCCAAATCGGCCTCGGCTCCAAAGACCCCGACGTGGTGTCGTCAGTGGCATCGCGCCTGGCCCGCCTCAACCGCCGAATCACCGCAGAGGACCGAGTCGAGGTGGAGTCGGTCGCCGGGGTCGAGCTGAGCGATCTGGTCCGCCAAATCACCGACGCCCTTGACCCCGACCACCAACACGATGCCGCCGCAGCTGAGACGGGCACCGACGACCCAACCCCTGAGCAGATAGCAGCTGCCGCTCAACAGATGATCGCAGAAGCAATTCAGCCTCTGGCGGGCAACCCCGACTTGCGGGAGAAGCTGGTAGACATCCGCCGTAGTTACGAACAGGCAATCGACACTGCCTCAAGAGACCGGGTGATCTCTGGTGAGTTCTCCGTTGACGCCGCCGACCGAGCCCGTACTCAAGTGGAGTCGTGGAAGCAGTTCATCGAAGACCACAAAGACGAGATCACCGCGCTGGAGATCCTCTACAGCCAGCCCTACGGCGGCAGACTCACCTACGATGACATCAAAGAACTGGTCAGCGCCATTGGCCGTCCACCGCATAGTTGGACCCCCGACATCCTTTGGCAGGCCTACGAAACCCTCGACAAATCCAAAGTCCGAGGCTCAGGTCACCGAGTGCATACCGACCTCGTGAGCCTGGTCCGCTATGCCCTTGGCAACTCTGACGAACTGGTGGCCTACCCCGATCTGGTAAACGAGCGATTCAGTATCTGGTTGAACCAACAGAACACCGCAGGCACCGACTTCACCGACGACCAACTTGCCTATCTAAGTCTGATCAAGGACCGGATCGCCTCCAGCCTCAGCATCAAACTCGCCGACCTCCAGTCCCCACCCTTCAGCGACCGCGGCGGACTAGGCAAAGCCCGCCAACTCTTCGGAAGTGACCTAGGTTCGCTACTCGACGATCTGGCCAAAGCACTAGCGGCATGACGAGAGACCTGCCGCCTGATTGGGAGTGGGCAACTCTTGGCGAGATCGGTCACTACCAGAATGGGCGAGCCTTTAAGAAGGATGATTGGAAGGAAACAGGGCGTCCGATCATTCGGATTCAGAATCTGACGGGTTCCGGCAATAGCCACAATCGCTTTCAGGGGGAGGTGGATGACAAGCACTTAGTTCGAGATGGCGATCTCCTTGTGTCGTGGGCAGCCACACTTGGGGTCTACGTTTGGCGCGGTGAGGAAGCCGTACTGAATCAACATATCTTCAAAGTTGATTCTCGAATTTGCATGGCGTTTCATCGATGGCTCCTACAGCATGTGATCGATGACCTCTATGGACAAGCCCATGGCTCGGGAATGGTTCACATTACGAAAGGCAAATTCGAGAGCACTCCAGTGCCAATCCCACCGCTGGAAGAGCAGAGCCGCATCGTCGCTGCCATCGAAGAACACTTCTCCCGCCTAGATGCCGTCGAGTCCACGCAACGGCAGATCATCCGTAAGATCGATATTCTCAAGTCCTCGCTCTTGGCTGACGCATTCCGGATGAATGGTGATCTCCCTCCCGGTTGGCAGCAGAAGACCATTGGCGAGGTGGCCCAAGTCCAACTCGGTCGCCAACGATCGCCTCAACATCACTCGGGGCCGCAAATGCGACCGTATCTGCGCTCAGCCAACGTGACCTGGGAAGGTATCTCCTTAGATGATGTCAAGCAGATGAACTTTGACGATGCCGATTTCGAGACCTACAGGCTTGAGCCAGGGGACCTTCTCCTCAATGAGGCGTCAGGAAGCCCAGGGGAAGTTGGCAAGCCAGCGATTTGGGATGGGGAGATTGAGAGTTGCTGCTTCCAGAACACTCTCCTGAGAATCCGCACTGCTGAAATCGATATCAAGTACTTGTACTGGTATTGCTTCGCTTCTGCGCTGAGCGGTCGTTTCGGCGACGCAGGTCGAGGAGTGAATATCCGTCATCTAGGTAAGCGTGGGCTTAGCCAGTTCTCGATACCGATTGCCCCAAGTGAGGAGCAAGGCGAAATCGCTGTCAGGCTCGACCAGCAGTTCGAGCAAGCTAAACGACTAAAGCAGACGGCTCAGTTGGTCTTGGGTCGTGTCACAGCCCTTCGCCGAGCCGTCCTTGCCCAAGCCTTCTCGGGCCGATTCGTTCCCCAAGATCCCAACGACGAACCAGCCTCAGCCCTGCTAGAACGCATCGCTGATTCTCGATAGCTCGCTGTTGGGAGCGTTACCGAAGAATCGGCTCGCATATCTCTAGTCCAAGGAGCACACTCGCGCTGATCGTAAGGATCGCTTAGGAGATGACCGTGGCTGGAAGAAGTTCTGAACGAGTGCCGCCTGATCGCTATCTGATGCCCATTGCCGGGCTGCAGGTACCCTGCCGGTGGGAGATCGGCCGTGTCGCCCTTTATCCCGGAACCGCCGGTCTTGACCTCATTCGAGATGTACCGCCAATCGGAGATGAAGGGGATTTCTTTCACGATGGCGTATACGAGCTTCTCGATTCGGCAAGGGAGTCGACGATTGCTGTGGTTCCAGGCAGGTCTGACATCGATGCCGCGATAGACGAACTCAGGGCAAGCCTCGACGTCCTTCGACTCTTCCAGCTTTCTCGTCAGTCCGGGCACTCAACCTCGTTTGGCCTTCCTGGTGATGTAAGCGAATCAAAGATTGGCTACATCGCCATATGGGAGAACAGCGCACCGGGGCACCGCCTCGTGGGTGACTACCTAGGCTTCACGTTCACTCAGGCGTCCTACGACGATTGGGCCAGCTCTATCGCTTTCCAGTACTTGAGTGATTCGATTGCCGATACATCGCCTCCTGATGGTGCTCGCCGGGCGGTAACGGGAGCACGGCTATTGGCTCGAGCGGTTACAGAGTACCGCTCTGACCTCAAGATGCTCAGTGTCATGGCAGCCCTTGAAGCCTGGCTATTGAATCGCCATTCAGGCCCCCAAACTCTTCGACTTGCCCGTCACGTGACTTGGTTCGGATGTGGGAGGCCCGGAGATAATCTCTGTGGTCGAGATCGCCCAATCTGTGCATATCTATACCTATCTCCCAACAAATCTCGCGATCGCGGAAGGCTCAATTCGCTACGAGATCTTGGAAATACCCATTTGGGCTGGCGCTGTTCAGAATGGCATCAGGTGATGGATTGGTACGACGCTCGGTCTGCAGCAGCCCATGGAGCTCTCAACTCCGTTGACGCAAAGCATGCATCCAGCGCGGAATATTGCGTGTTGCACTACCTAATGGAGCCCATCCTCAATTGGCTTCGTGAACACCCCCAAGAACCTGTAGCCGATTTGGAAGAAGTGATTGACGCGATTGAAGAACCCGGTGGATGGGAAGGGATGATTGAAGCTCTCGACTCCGAATTGCCGCCTGCCATGCCTCCTTTGCCATAGGGGAAGGGGAAGATGACGGCCTGTTGCGGTCGGCTGTGTGGTATCTAGCTGATACCATCTATTGAATGGCTATGACTCTCAGACTGACTGAGGAAGAGCAGGACGCTCTGCGAGAGCGTGCGGCACTCGAGGGCACCTCGATGCAGGAGGCAGCGCGGCGAGCAGTACGCGAGTACATCGCCAAGGCTGATCATCGCGACCGTGTGGCGGCTGCCGCCGAGCTCATCACGCAGCGCCATGCCGTCGCGTTGCGACGCCTGGGCGAGTGAGCTCCACTGTCGAATACCTCGACGTTGAAGATCTAGTGGAGCTTGCCCGCCGCCTGCTCGGTGACCCTCCGCCTGTTCGCGATCTCGGCTTGCTGGGTGCGGCAGCCGCTCGACCGCAGGCATCAGCCTTCGGTGAAGACGCGTATCCAGATATCTGGAACAAGGCTGGTGCGCTGCTTCATTCCATCGTCAGCAACCATCCTCTCGTCGATGGCAACAAGCGGCTTGGTTGGCTTGCGGCTGCCGTCTTTCTGGAAATCAACGAAGCCAGCGTGAGCACCGCCGCAGACGACGACGTGTATGACCTTGTGATGGCTGTCGCAACGAGCGCCCTGAGCGTCAAAGACATTGCGGAGGCACTCCAGCTCATGCATGAGCAGGCCACTGACTCCTAGTTATGACATGGTGAAGCGCCTATGACCTCCGATCCCAAGGCCATGGTGCAGAAGCTGTGGGATTTCTGCGATGTGCTCCGGGACGATGGCCTGTCGTACGGCGACTACCTGGAGCAGCTCACTTACCTGCTGTTTCTGAAGATGGCAGACGAACAGGAGGAATTGCTGGGTGAGCGGGTGGTGCCCATCGGCCTCGACTGGCAAACACTGTTGAACCGGTCGGGTGAGCAGCTTGAAGCCCAGTACAACAAGACCCTTACCGAACTGGGTTCGTACGACGACATGCTCGGTGTGGTGTTCCGCAAGGCCCGTAACCGGATCCAAAACCCGGCCAAGTTGGAACAGCTCATCAAGGAGTTCATCGACCAGCACGAGTGGATGAGCTACGACTCCGACCTCAAGGGTGACGCCTACGAAGGGCTAATCGAAAAGACCGCCCAGGAGGGCGCTAGGGGAGCGGGGCAGTACTTCACGCCTCGGGCCCTGATCTCCACCATCGTCGACGTGATGCTTCCTGAGTCCGACGACCGCATCTGCGACCCGGCCTGTGGCACTGGTGGGTTCTTCCTTGGGGCCTATGAGTCAATCGTCGGGCGCTATCCGCATCTGACCCCTGATCAAGCCGCCCACCTGCGATCCGGAGCCTTCACCGGCTGGGAAATCGCCGACCTGCCTGCACGACTCTGCGCCATGAACCTGCTTCTCCACGGAATCGAGAGTCCGGAGTCCGATTCGCCAATCAATGTGGACGACGCCCTACGCGATGACCCAGGCGTGCGGTTCGACATGGTGCTCACTAATCCGCCCTTCGGCCGTTCGTCATCCGACAGCTACGAGCGAGAGGACTTCTGGGCTACCACCAAAAACAAGCAACTCAACTTCGTCCAACATGTCGTCAGCCTGCTCAAGATCGGCGGCACCGCCGCTGTGGTAGTCCCCGACAACGTGCTGTTTGAAGCCGGTGCCGGCGAGACGATCCGGCGTCGGCTCCTTCACGATTGCGACGTCCATACCCTGCTCCGACTCCCCACTGGCATCTTCTACGCCCAGGGTGTCAAGGCAAATGTCCTGTTCTTCCGTCGCCGGGAAGGTGCAGAGCAAGCCTGGACCAAGGAACTATGGGTCTACGACCTCCGCACCAACAAACACTTCACCCTCAAGCAGAACCCTCTCACCAGAGCCGACCTCGACGAATTCGTAGCCTGCTACAACCCTGCCAATCGCCACCAGCGCCAAGAGTCCGAACGCTTCAAGCGCTACACCTACGACGAGCTCTGATTCACCCTGGGTTTCGCGCAGGCTCCAAGGATTGGAGCAAGTATGGGATCC
>VYEX01000078.1 GCA_009842675.1 Acidimicrobiia bacterium
CCCGACAACCCCATGTATCCCGCCAACTACGAGGCGTGGAAGGAGCTGGAGCGGTTCGACCGACCGGTGCTCACCATATTCAGCGACCTCGACGCGGTGGCCCCTGATGGCTGGAAGCCGATCACTGCACGGATTCCCGGTGCCGTCGGCCAGCCCCACACAATTCTCAAGGGCGGTGGCCACTTCCTCCAAGAAGACCTGCCCGACCAGTACACACAAGCCCTGTTGACCTGGCTGGGGGTTCCGACATGACCAGTCCTTACACGCTCTATGGCGCCCCGGTGTCGCTCTTCACCGGCAAGGCGCGCTCCTACCTGCGCAAGCAGGGAATCGACTTCGTCGAGGTCTCACCAGGCAGCGACCGCTATCTGAACTACATCGTGCCAACGGTGGGCCGGTGGATCATACCGGTCATGGAAACGCCCGACGGGCGGATCATTCAGGATGGCGCCGACATCATCGACCACTTCGAGAAGGGCGACGGCCAGCCGTTGCGCCGGATGTCGGTGTACCCCGAGTCGCCTGTGCTCCTGGCCATCAGCCACCTGTTCGAGATCTTCGGCGGGGAGGGGCTGATGCGGCCGGCCATGCACTACCGGTGGAACTTCGACCGTGAGAACCTGGACTTTCTGAGGTCGGAATTCGCCCTCGTGGCGCCACCGGCCGCCTCGGCTGAGGAGGGAGAGAGAGTCTTCCTGCACAACAGCGGGCGCATGCGCAAAGCGACGGTGAAGTTCGGAGCCACCCCTGAGACCGCTCCACTAATCGAGCAGGCCTTCCACCAATGGCTCGATCTCTTCAACGCCCACCTCGCCCACCATCCGTACCTGCTCGGCGGACAACCCACCATCGGCGACTTCGGACTGATGGCCGCCATGTGGGCCCATCTGTTTCGCGATCCGGTGCCGCAGTCGCTGGTGAAGGCTCACGCGCCCCGGGTGGGGCGGTGGGTCGAGCGCATGACCACCAGCGAGCTCTACGCCCACGAGTACGACGCCGAAACCGACATGATTTCCGACAACGACGTCCCCGAGACGCTGAAATCGATGATGCGCCATGTGGCCGAGGAATGGCTGCCCGAGATCACGGCCCACTACGAACACGCCAATCAGTGGCTAGCCGACCGGCCCGACTTGGTTGCCGGCACCAACGGCAAAGACAACCCGGCCAGCCGCAACATTGGCGAGGCCGTTTTCGAGTGGCGGGGGACGCGCATCGCCACCGTCGTCCAGCCCTACCGCTTCTGGCTGCTCCAACGCCTTCATGACGATCTGGCCGCCGCCGAACCCTCCGATCAGACTCGGGTTCGCCAACTCTTCCGCGACACGGACGTCGAGGCCCTGCTCGACCTTCGGACCATTCGACGGGTCGACCGGGTCGACCATCTCGAGGTCTGGGGCCCAGTCACCGACGACTGAGACGCTCAAGTGACTGCTACCGTCAAACTGCGATGACCGACGTAGACCGCACCGACGCAATCGTCGACGGGCGGGTCGCCCGCCGAGAGCGCAACATCAACACTGCTCTCGACACCGTCCTCGAAATGTTTGCCGAAGAGTCGCTCTTCCCGACCATCGAGCAGGTCTCCAAGCGGTCCGGTCTTTCCCTGCGATCCCTCTACCGATACTTCGCCGACCCCGGCGAGCTCGTCGAATCCGCCATTCATCGCCATCGCGAGCTCATGAGAGACGCTGGCCACCTCCACAAGATCGGCCAAGGACCGCTCGACCGCCGCATCGACGACTTCGCGGCCATGCGGCTCCGACTCTATGAGAGAGCCGGCCCGGTGTATCGCGCTGCGGTACACAATGCTCCCAACCACCCCCGGGTTCGCGATTGGCTGGCCGTAGCACGCGACGACCTCCGCGACCAGTTTGAGCTCCAGTTCGCTCTCGAGTTGGGCGCCGTGACGACATCCGATCGTCAGGCCGGTCTGTCCGCCGGCGACGTCCTTTTCCAGTTCGACACCATCGACTACCTGCGCCGCCATCGCCGATACACCATCGCCGAGACCGAGGCCGTGCTTCGGTCCGCGTTAGAGGCAATCCTCCGACCCTGAACAGGGCCCCTTGGGATTCAGGGCCGCAGCAAGAGCTTGCCCTGGTTTTCGCCGCGAAACAGCATGCGGAAGCCCTCGGGGAAGTTCTCGATTCCGTCGATGATGTGCTGGCGATGCTTCACCGAGCCATCAGCCGCCCACTCGGCCAGATCAGCCACGGCCTCGGGGATGCGATGGAGGTAGTCGAGCATGGTGAACCCCATCATGCGACCGCTCTTGGTGATGAGCTGAAGGTAGTTGTCGGGTCCGGTGGCGTTGGCCATATCCCCGTACTGCGAGATTCCCCCGCAGAGCACAATGCGGGCGTGTCGGTTGATGTGCCCCAACACCGCGCCAAGGATCTCGCCGCCGACGTTGTCGAAGTACACGTCGACCCCGCCGGGCGCGGCGTCCCGCAACCCCTCGACCACCGATTGGGTCGTCGACTTGTAGTCGATGGCGGCATCGAGGCCCAGTTCATCGAGCAGGTAGGCGCACTTGGCCGGACCACCGGCGATGCCGACGACCCGCGCCCCCTGCCGCTTGGCGATCTGAGCCGCCACGCTGCCAACGGCCCCCGATGCGGCCGACACCACCACGGTGTCGCTGGCCTCAGGACGCCCCAGATCCAGCATGCCGAAGTAGCCGGTGAAGCCGGTCATGCCTAAAACGCTCATATGGTGCTCGATCGGTCCCAGCGCCATGTCGATCGGGCGCATGGAGCGGGAGTCCACCACCGCTCGGGTCTGCACGCCAGTGAACCCGGAGACCACATCGCCTTCCGAGAAGAAATTGCTGGCGCTGCGCACCACCGGCCCGATGCCGAACGCCCGCATGACGTCGCCCAAGGCCACTGGTTCGATGTAGCTCCGCATCGGGGTCGCCCACCCCTTCATCCCCGGATCAATCGAGATCAGCTGCACATCCACCTCGATCTCGCCGTCGCCCAACTCGGGCGGCGAGTCGTGGGTGATCTTCCAGACATCGTCGCCGGGAATCCCGGAGGGGTAGGCCACCAGGCGGACCTGCGAAGGTTGCGAGGTCATGAGCCGACAGCCTAAGTTTTGCGGGTAATACTGGCAAATGATCGCCACGAACGACCAGGAAACCGCCATGGGCAACGTCGACACGCTGAACCTCATCCAAGACTCGCTCTTGCGCCGCATGCGAACCATGCACTCGCTCTACTACCAAGCGGTGAGCACCATGGAGCTGCATCACGTGAACCACTTCGAACGGGAAGGAGTACTGCCCATCGCGTTTTCGCTCTTTCACTACACCAACATGCAGGACGCCACCTTCATGGGTATCTCCGGTGAACTGCCCATCTGGAATGACGATTGGCAGGCCCGAGTGCAGATGGCCATAAACGACCACGGCAAGGAGCGGCCGGTCAGCGACATGATCCACCAGCGCATCGGCGATTTCGAGGCGTTCAAGGAGTACCAGCGGACGGTGTTCAACCGGACTGAGGCCTACATAGAGCACATGGATCCCGCCGATTTCGAGCGGGTCATCGTCGCCCCGCCCTATCCGCCCCAGATCGCCAGCACCTACAGTGCCATGTGCGCTGGCCCCCAGGGCATCACCGTGCTCGACGCCTTCGAGTGCTGGCACTACCAACACGGGTTGCGCCACATGGGTGAGATCGAGCTGGCTCGGGGCCTGGTAGGCCTGGGCGGCATGACGTCTTGACCGCCCGTAGGATCCATCGGCGCTCCTCGAGCCAGACGATCCCCGCACAGCAAAGGAGCGAGAGATGGAAATCGTGTTGACGGGGACCGGTTCGCCGTTGCCCGATGCCAATCGGGCCGGTCCATCCACGCTGGTGAAGGCGGGCGACACCCACATCCTGGTCGACGCCGGTCGAGGGGTGGTGATGCGCATGGCCGGGGGAGGTTCGCTGCCGGCGTTCTTGGCTGCCGTACTAGTGACCCACTTGCACAGCGATCACATCTGCGATCTCAACGACGTCATCACCACGCACTGGATCATGACTCAAGGCAACGTTGCGCTTCGGGTGTTCGGACCGCCGGGCACCGCCCAGTTCGTGGAACGCCAGCTTCATGCTCTGGAAGCCGACATCGGCTACCGCATTGAGCACCACGATGTCCTCACCAGGGGTCCGAATGTGGAGGTCACCGAGGTGGAGCCGGACAATCAGTTCGCGGTCAACGACGTGAAGGTGTCCACCGCGGCCACGGTCCACGCGCCGGCAAGGCCCACCATCGGCTACCGCATTGAGCACAACGGCACGACGGTGGCATTGGTGGGCGACACCCTTCCCTGCCCGGGCGTGGACGCTCTGGCCGCCGACGTCGATGCTTACGTGCAGACGGTGATTCGCCGGGATCTGGTGGAGCTCATCCCCAACGACATGGTCCAAGACATCCTCGACTATCACTCCGGCGTGGTGGAGGCGGCCCAGACCGCGGCCCGAGTCGGCGCCCGGCGCCTGGTATTGACCCACATGGTGCCCGCCCCCACCGCCGAGCAGTACCCCGAATGGATCGCCCGGGCCGCTGAGCACTTCGACGGCGAGATCGTTATCGGCGACGACCTGACCACAGTCGCCACAGCACAGAGCGACGCTCATGGCTGACTCTTCGACCAGACGTCCGTTCCCCGGCGTGATCGGCAAGACCCTGGCCGATTCCGAGCCGTTCTTCGAGGAGCCACCCCACCCCGGCGAGGATGCGCCCAACGTGGTCGTCGTGCTGCTCGATGACACCGGCTTCGCCCAATTCGGCTGCTACGGCTCCGACATCGACACCGCCAACGTGGACCGGCTGGCCGCCGACGGACTCCAGTTCACCAACTTCCACGTCACCCCTCTGTGCTCTCCCACCCGGGCATCGCTTCTGACCGGCCGCTCGCAGCACACGGTGGGAATGCGGTCGGTGTCGAACCACTGCACTGGCTTCCCCCACCAGCTCGGCCACATCACCAACCACGCCGCCACACTGGCCGAGGTTCTCAGAGCGGAGGGCTACGCCACGTTCTGCGCAGGCAAGTGGCACCTGGCGCCGTCCCAGGACGCATCGGCGGCTGGCCCGTTCGACCAGTGGCCCCTGGGTCGGGGGTTCGACCGGTTTTACGGGTTCTTGGAAGGTGAGACCGATCAGTTCCACCCGGAACTCGTAGTCGACAACCACCACATCGACCCACCGGCGGGCCCCGAAGACGGCTATCACCTGAGCGAAGACCTGGTGGATCAACTGCTCCAGATGATCCGGGACAGCAAGGGTGTTCGACCCGACCGCCCCTTCTTTGCCTATCTGCCCTTCGGCGCCACCCACGCCCCCCATCAAGCGCCGGCTGCATACCTGGAGAAGTATCGCGGCCGCTACGACGAGGGCTGGGACGTGGTACGACAGCGCTGGTACCAGCGGCAGCTCGAGTCAGGTGTGATACCGCCGGACACCGAGCTGGCTCCCCGAAATGACGGGGTAGAGCCCTGGGACAGCCTGCCGGAGAATCAGAGACTGCTGGCCTGCCGACTCCAAGAGGCCTTTGCCGCTTTTCTCGACCACACCGACGACCAGATCGGGCGCTTTGTGGACGGCCTGCGCGACATTGGCCAACTCGACAACACCATCCTGGTGGTGCTGGCCGACAACGGCGCCTCCCAAGAGGGCGGGCCATTCGGTGTCTTGCACGAGATGAAGTTCTTCACCGGCATACTCGAAGACCCCGATGAGGCCATCGAGCGCCTTGACGAAATAGGCGGTCCTCACAGCCATACCAACTACCCCTGGGGTTGGGCCCAGTGCGGCAACTCGCCGTTCAAGTGGTACAAGCAGAACACCCACGAGGGCGGCGTCCACGTCCCGTTGATCGTCCACTGGCCCGACGGCATCGCGGCCGACCAGTGCGGCACCAAGCGCCGCCAGTTCATCAACGTTTCCGATCTGGCTCCTACGCTGTACGACCTGCTGGGAATAGCGCCGCCCAACACGTTGAACGGCTATGAGCAGCTCCCGGTCACCGGCCACTCGTTCGCCACGGTGCTGGGCGACGCCGCCGCCCCGGCAACCAACAGACTCCAGTACTTCGAGATGTTCGGCTCGCGGGCGCTAGTGGTGGAACAGGACGGCAAGTGGTGGAAGGCCGTCACCCGCCATATCCATGGCCAGGACTTCGATGACGATCGATGGGAGCTCTACGACCTTTCCTCCGATCCCTCCGAGTGTTTCGACCTGGCTGACGATCAGCCCAAGGTGTTGGAAGAGCTGATTGGCCTGTGGTGGGAGGAGGCCGAACGCCACGGAGTTCTCCCATTGGACGACCGCACGATCGAGCTGTTCGCCGCGAGGCTGAACGACCGCTCGCCCCACCCCACCAGCCGTCGGTATGTGTACCGGCCGCCGATCTCACCGATACCGTCGTCGGCCTCCCCGTCCCCGGGGGGAAGGGCATGGGATTTGGCCGCGGAGATCACCAGGTCCGCCGGAGACGACGGGGTTATCTGGGCTTCGGGGAGCGCCAGCGCAGGGATATCGGTGTTTGTGGAGAACGAACGGCTGGTGGTCGACTACAACGCCTTCATGGATCGCACCATCTTGGAGTCCGAACTGCCAGTGCCCCAGGGCCGCAGCACTTTGGCGGTGAGCCTCCGTCGCACCAGCCGTTCGAGCGGGGTCGTGAGTGTCGCCATCGATGGAAGTGTTTGCGGTCGAGCTGAGCTGCCGCTCATGATGAGGTCGATTTCCCTGCTGAGCGACAGCATCGGATTCGATCATGGTTCGCCGGTCTCGCAGCGCTATGAGGGTTCGTTCCCATTCACCGGAGAAATCCATGAGGTGGTCATCGAGCTCGGCAGGCAATCAGCCGACGAAGTCGAGGCCGCGGCCCGCACCGAGATGGCCCGCCAATAAGAGCTGGCAATAGGAGAACCACGAAAGAGCCATGGCCGAGATCACCTGCACCAGAGACATAGCCGCCGAACCGGGGGCGGTGTGGGCCGTGCTGGCCGACTTCGGCGCCATAAGCGGGTGGGCATCCAACGTCGAACACTCTTGTCTGATGAGTGAGCAGGCTGAGGGCGTCGGCACCGTGCGCCGGGTGCAGGTGGGCCGCTCCTCGCTGGTGGAGCGGGTCGTCGACTGGGCGCCGGGGGTAACGCTGGCCTACTCCATCGAAGGTCTCCCGCCGGTGATCCGATCGGTGGCTAACACCTGGTCGTTGCGGGAGACGACACGGGGCACCCGGGTTTCGCTGACCAGCCGGGTCAACGCCGGGCCTCGACCGCCTCAGCAGTTGATCGCCGAGATTGTGGCCCGTCGATTGGCCAAGGCATCGGAGACCATGCTCGCCGGACTCGATCGGCACATGGCCAAAACCGCAGGAGCGGGCCGATGACCGATCGCCCTGACGTGGTAGTGATCATGACCGATCAGGAGCGGGCGGTGCCGCCCTACGAGTCCGATGAGCTGAGGGAATGGCGTCGTCAGACCCTCGTCGGCACCCGGTGGTTCGACGACCACGGGGTCTCGTTCATGCGCCACTACACCGGCTCGCTGGCCTGCGTGCCCAGCCGGCCCACCCTGTTCACCGGGCAGTACCCCGACGTGCACGGTGTGACCCAGACCGATGGCTTGGGGAAAATGTGGAACGACTCGCGGATGCGGTGGCTGCGCCCTGGTGAGGTGCCCACGCTGGGCCACTGGTTCCGGGCCGGAGGCTACGACACCCACTATCAGGGCAAGTGGCACATGAGCCACGCCGATCTGTTCAACCCGGCAACCGGCGACGCCCTGGCCACCAACGACAGCGACGGTGCAGTCGACCAGATGGCGGTGGAGACTTACCTCGATGCCGACCCCCTCGATGCGTTTGGGTTCTCGGGATGGATCGGCCCCGAACCCCACGGTCCTTCGTTCGCCAACACCGGATTCGTGCGCGACCCGCTGATCGCCGACCGGGTGGTGGCCTGGCTCGAAGACCGGTATGCCCGCCGCCGTGCCGGCGACCCGCAGGCCGCTCGGCCGTTCTTGCTGGTGGCCAGCTTCGTGAACCCCCACGACATCGTGTTCGCACCCGGGTGGCTACGACGGGGCAGCCCCCGCACCGCCGGGGTTGAGGATCCACCACCGGTGCCGCCGTCGCCGACCGATGGCGAGGACCTCTCGACCAAGCCGGCCGCCCAAGTCGCCTTTCGGGCTTCGTATTTGTCGTGCTACGGGCCGCCGCCTCTCGTCGACCGGGCCTATCGGACGCGGGCCCAGGCCTACCGCGATCTCTATTACCGCCTTCACGCCGAGGTCGACGGCCCACTGGACCGAGTTCGCCGGGCCGTCACCGACGCCGGATCAGAGAACGCCGTGCTGGTGCGGACGGCCGACCACGGGGAGCTGTTGGGGGCCCACGGCGGGCTCCACCAGAAGTGGTTCAACCTGTACGACGAGGCCACCCGGATTCCGTTCACCATCGCCCGGGTCGGCCCTCAGACAACCGAGGGCCGCCAGGTCGACGATGCCCCCACCTCCCATGTCGATTTCGTACCCACGCTGTTGGCTGCGGCCGGTATCGACCAGGAGTCCACCGCCGAGGCGCTTGGCAAGACCCACACCGAGGTTCATCCCCTGCCCGGTCGCGATCTCATGCCGGTTGTGGACGGCGCTTCGGCACCCGACGCCGATCGGCCGGTCTATCTGTTGACCCGCGACAACATGCCCGAGGGCGACTCGAATTTGAGCGCGATGGCTCGGCAAATGCTGCGGGCGGCGAACCCGCCGGCACCACTGCGCATCCAGGTGCCCGCCCACGTCGCCGCCAACTTCGAGGGTCTCGTGGCCCGGGTGCCTGATGCCGACGCGGCCGGCGGTTCGGGCCATTTGTGGAAAATCGTGCGGAGCTTCGACGATCCGGACACCTGGACCGAGCCCGGCGTCCGCCACTTGGCTGCCAACGGTCCGGCCGGTCCGGTCTACCGCTTCGAACCGCTCCCCGATCAGTGGGAGCTTTACGACTTCGATGCCGACCCGATCGAAGCCCAGAACCTGGCCAGCGACCCGGCTTTCGAAGCCGTCTTCGCCCACCTCGCCGGCCAATTGGCTGCCGAACGGACCCGGTGTGTTCCCGACCGCAATAAGCCCTGGCCTTACGTCGATCGCATCCCCTCGGAGGGTCCAATGAAGAAAAATCCCCCACCTCCCGCCCGCCTGCTGCGCAAGGCACTTCAGCGGGTCGGCATGCACCCTGAAGACGACCGGCGCTTTGAGGCAGACCTCACCGATCGCCGGGCCCTGGTGGTGGCCACCAACCACGGCATGCTCGACATCGGCAAGCCCACCGGAGTGTTCTCCAGCGAGATGACCGTGCCCTACTACGCCTTCTTGGACGCGGGCATGGAGGTACATGTGGCCAGCCCGTCCGGCGGCGAGATCCCCGTCGAACCCCAGTCGCTGAAGCCGGTGATCCGCACCGAGGCCGACGACCGGTTCATGGCCGATGACGACCTACGCCAAAAGGTCACCGAGTCGCTGGCCATCGGTGATCTCGACATGGCTGACTACGACATCGTGTACTTGGCAGGAGGATGGGGGGCGGCCTTCGACTTCGGCTTTTCGGAGGACCTCGGCACCCAAGTCACCGAGGCCAATCAGCTCGGCCGGGTGATCGGCGGCGTCTGCCACGGACCGCTCGGCCTTCTGCGGGCCAAAGGTGCCAACGGTGAGCCGCTGGTGAAGGATCGGCGGGTGACCGGGGTGACCGACAAGCAGGTACACGAACTCGGCATCGAGAGCACTCCCCATCATCCCGAGACCGAACTGCGCCGAGCCGGGGCCATCTTTGAGAGCACCACCCGGTTCCGCGACACCCTGGCCAACCACTGGGTGGTCGACGGCAACCTGGTCACCGGCCAGAACCAGAACGCTGCTCCCATGGTGGCCCGGGAAATGATGCAACTCGTCACGAAGGCCCTTCACGAAGCCTGACATCAGGTCCGCCGTTCGCAGAGTCGAGCCTCAGACCTCGACGGTTACGGCTGAGCGGAGATCGGTCGACGAGGCGGCCACCACGAGTTGGTATTGGCCGGGGTCCACGGTCCAGCAGTGGGCCTCGGGGTCCCAGCGGGCGAAGGAGCGCTCGTTGAGCTCAATCTCCGCAGTGCAAGTCTCGCCGGGATCGAGGGTGAGCTTGGCGAAGCCGGCCAGCTCTTTGAGTGGTCGGGGCACTCCGCCCTCCGGCGGGGCGACGTAGACCTGGACAACGTCGCTGCCTCGCCGGTCGCCGGTGTTGGTGACCGGGACGGAGACGGTTATGTCAGTGCCCTCGCCAGACACCTCAGGCGGACCCCAATCGAAGGTGGTGTAGGAGCCGCCGTGGCCGAACGGGACCATCGGGACGATGCCCCGGGCGTCGTACCAGCGAAAGCCGACGAAGATCCCCTCGCCGTAACGCACCTCGCCAGCCTCGCCGGGATAGTTCAGATAGGCGGGGGTGTCTTGTTCCCGCCATGCCCAGCTGGTGGGCATCCGCCCGCCGGGGTCGGCATCGCCCATCAGCACGTCGGCGATGGCCTCGCCCGCCTCTTGGCCGGGGTACCAAGCCAGCAGCACCGCTTTGGCCCGGTCGAGCCAGGGCAGGGTCATGGGCGCGCCGCAGTTGAGCACCACCACGGTATTGGGGTTGGCGTCGAGCACCCGCTCGACCAGTTCATCCTGGTTGTTGGGCAGCTCGATCGAATCCCGGTCGCCGCCCTCTGACTCCCACTCGGCGTTGGAGCCGACCACCACCACTGCGGTATCCGCTTGGGCGGCCAATGCGGCCGCTTCGTCCAAGCCCGTCTCCCGGTCGAGGTTGGCCAACTCCGCACCCACATCAACAATGGAAAGCCACTGACCACCTTCGGGGGGAACGTGATCAAGACGGATCTGGTAGGGCTTGCCGGCTTCGAGATCGAAGTAGCCGTGGCCACCGTGCAGTCCAAGGCCGGCGCTGAACCCCTCGACATGGTTGTCGGCTACCAGCTCGCCGTCCACAAACAGGCGAGCATGGGCGAAGCCGAGGGCGCAGAATCGGTGGCGGCCGGATTGCTCCGGCGTCATGGAGAACTCGAGCCGCACCGACATGGCGTCGAGATCTTTCGGCCATAGCTCGCCATACCAAACGTTGAAGGGCAGCGGCCGAGTGAGGGTTTCAAACGGCTCGCCGTCGAACCCGATGCCGTCATAGAGCTCGAAGCGCACGCCATCGGCAATCCACGACTCGGGAATCGCGTCGGCCTTGCGGCGCATGTCGACACCGGGGGCATGGCCGATCAGCCGCTCGCCCAGCCGCTCGCCCAGCGACTCCAGCACCGTGGTGGTGCGATGGGGGACCAGGCTGGCCGATCCACCGCCCAGCACAGCTGTATCGGCTGCCCCCGGCCCGATCAGGGCAATCGTCTTATCGGGCGCCAAGGGCAAGGTGTCGTCGCTGTTGCGAACCAGCACCATTGATTCAACCGCCGCTCTCCGGGCCAGAGCCCGATGCTCGGGGCGCTCGATGCTGGCCTCGTCGTGATCGGTGGGAGTGCCCAAACGACCGGCCCAATCCAGAAAGCCGACGATGCGGCGCACCTTGTCGTCAACCAGCGTCACGTCAACCAGCCCCGCCTCGACCGCCTCGTGCAGCTTGCCTTTGCCCCACCACCGGCCGGGGCCGGGCATCTCTAGATCCAGCCCGTGGGCGGCGGGGGCCACGGTCTCTTTGATCGCTCCCCAATCGGACACCACCAGTCCGTCGAATCCCCACTCCTCCTTGAGCACTCCGACCAGCAGATCGGGCTGGGCGCAGGCGTGGTGGCCGTTGACGAAGTTGTAGGCGCCCATGACTGCTCGCACCCCGGCTTGTTTGACCGCGGCTTCGAACGGGGGGAGGTAGATCTCCCGCAGGCTGCGCTCGTCGACGTCGACATTGATGGTGTGGCGCTCGAATTCCTGGTCGTTGGCCACAAAATGCTTGACGCAGGCCCCCACCCCTTGCGACTGGACGCCAGTGATGTAGGCCACTGCCATCCGGGAGCTCAGCTCGGGGTCCTCGCTGTAGCTTTCGAAGTGGCGTCCCCCCCGGGGTGATCGGTGGAGATTGACCGTGGGGGCGAGGACCATGTCGACCTTCCGGTCTACGGCCTCGGTGCCCAAAGCTTGGCCCAGTTCACGGATGAGGGCGGGACTCCAGGTGGCGGCCAGCGCGGAGGGCCCCGGCACCACCAGGCCTGGCCCCATCGTGCGGCCCCGCACCCCCACCGGACCGTCGCTCACACACCAGTCGGGAATGCCCAGACGCTCACACCCGGGGATGATCCAAGCACCCTCGCCCGAGACCATGAGGCACTTCTCCTCTAGCGTCAGATCGGCAATCAGCGCCTCGATATCAACCATGAAACCCGCTCCCCAACACTCTCTGGACAAGTTTTCTACCATTGGTATATTTGGGGCGCAACGGCGACGGGATCAGGGGGAACGCGATGAGATTCTCACGGACGTTGTTGGCCTTTCTGCTGGCCTTGGCGGTGGTCGCCACCGCCTGCACCACCGGTGGCGGCGGCGAGGACGAGCCAGCCACCGAAGAGTCCCCCACCGCGGCGGAGGCTGAGCCAGAGGCCGAACCGGCCGCGCCGGCCGACGAAGCACCCGCGGACTCGGTACCGGCAGAAGACGAGCCAGAGCCGGCCGCGGAAGCCCCCGAGGATCCGGCAGCAGAGGACGAGCCCGCAGAATCCTCATCGGAACCGGGACAGGAGCCCACCCCCGAGCCCACTCCCATTATGCTCACGGCCAGCTTCCGAGGCGTCACCGAAGACACCATCCACATCGGGATCGGGTTTTGGGACACCACCCTGTTCGGCTTCGGCTTCTTCGGTGAGCCTCAGCTGGTGTGGGACGCCCTGGTTGGCGCGGAGAACGCCGACGGCGGCATCTTTGGCCGCTCCCTCAAGGCATCCATCGCCGGCTTCAACCCGGCCCTTCCCAACGAGATGCTGGCCGCCTGCATATCGCTCACCGAAGATCACCAGGTGTTCGCGGTGCTGGGCGGGCTGCGGGGCGATGCCAACTTCTGCGTGTCGGAACAGCACGAAACCATCCACATTGGCTCTCAGGTAAACGCCCGAGGAGAGCTCCTGGAACGGGCCAGGGCCCCCCTGGCCAGCTTCAGAATCGAGGGAACGTCCCGAGAGGAGAGGTTCATCGCCGAACTGGCCCGCAGAGGGTGGTTCGACGGCGCTACCGCGGTAGGCATCCACTACGACGGCTCCGAGACTCAAGACCAATTGGGTGATGCGGTGGAAGCAGCCTTTGCCGATGCCGGGCTGGAGATCGCCATCACCATGAACATCGACGATCTCGTTCTCGACGATGATGCCCTGGAGAGCCAGTCCGAGATCATGCAGGAGCAGGTGACCGATGCTGGGATCGACCGCATGGTGATCTTTGGGGCCGCGGCCACCGGCCTCATCACCTACGGCGAGCTGGGGATTCAGATGGCGGCGGTCGACTCCACCAACTTCACCACTGCGACCTCCTCGGGCATCGATCCGATGGCGCTGGACGGCACCATCTCCTCTGCGGTGCGACTCGACCTGGCCACCGACACAGTGGACGCCGAAACCCAGGAGTGCCTCGACGTGGTGATGGCCGCGCTTCCCGACGCCCGCTTCGAGCGGCCCGGTCCGGGAGTGGAGAACAGCAAAGAAGACCCCAACTACTGGAACTACACCGTGTTGGCGTGCCGCGATCTGTCGTTGTTCGTCCAGATCGCCACTGCGGCCGGACCGAATCTGACCAACGACTCCTTCCAGGCCGGATTGGACTCGCTCTCCCAGGCATCGCTGCCGGAGATCCCGTTCTTGTCGTTCGGGCCGGGCAAGTACAACGGCAACGACACGCTGCGGCTGGTGCAGTTCGACGGTGACGCCGACGAGGACGGCGAACTGGTCGGCCTGGGCGACCCCGTCGACCTCACGCCGTAACGCCGTAGCGGCAAATGACTGAGTCGTCGGGCGATCGCCGCGGCTTTGCCGACCTGAGCCGGGCGCTGCTCGACGAAGAGGCGGCCCGGGAGGCGATTGAAGCCGATCAGCCCGAGGTCCGCGCTGACGAGGATCTCCCCGGAGTCGGCGAAGAAGCGATAACGCTGCGCCAGGCAGTGGCCACCGGCGGCGTCGGCGTGCTGGCCGTTTTGGGCACCCTGGATGCGGTCGATGCCTTCCAGCTGGCCATCCCCAGCCTCCTCGGTCCCGAAATCCAAGACTCATTTGGGGTTTCCGACGCCGGTCTGGCGGTGATGGGAGTCGGCGGTCTCATAGCCACCACGCTGTGCGCCATACCCATGGGCAAACTGGGGGATCGCGTCAACCGCATGCGCCTGGTGGGGCTGGCCACGGTGTTCTGGAGCGTGGCCATGTTCACCCGGGGATTCCAGGCCACCGCGCTGGGATTCTTCATGGTTGGCGTGCTCATGGGGATCGGCACGTCGAACACCTTCCCGGTGCAAGGGGCGGTGCTAGCCGACGCCTACCCCATTTCGGCTCGAGGCCGGATCTATGCGGTCAAGAATGTGCTCGGCCGGGGCGGCGAGCGGACAGCCCCGCTGCTGGTTGGCGGCCTCATGCTGCTGGTGGACGACAACTGGCGGTGGGCTTACTGGGTCTTCGCCTGGCCCACTTTGGCCTTGGGGATCTGGGCGCTGTTCGTTCCCGATCCGCCCCGGGGGCAATTCGAGCAGAAGTCGGTGCTCGGGGAGGTGATGGAGGAAGACGACGACCCGCCCCGGGTGTCGTTGGGGGCGGTTTGGCAGCGCCTGATGGCCATCAAGACGCTGAAGCTGGCGTGGATCTCGTTCAGCATCATCGTGTTCTCGATCATCGGGCAGAGCTTTCTGGTCAACCTGTTCCTCGAAGACCGATGGGGACTGAGCCCGTTCGAGCGGGCGATGATCGGGTTCGTCCCCGGGATGCTGGCCTTCGCCGCCGCGCCATGGGCAGCCAAGCGCTATGACGCCTTGTACCGGGAGAGCCCGGCGCGGGCGCTGGCCTGGGTGGGCGCTCTGTTCTTCCCCATCGCGGTGGCCATTCCCATCCAGTTCTTCATGCCCCATCCCGTGCTGTTCGCCGCGGTTGGCATCGTGCCCGCGGTGCTGAGCGTGGTCATTTTCGGCATGATCTCCCCGCTGTTGGTGGGGGTCGTCCCCTATCGGCTGCGGGCTCAGTCCACCGCTTTGTCGATCATGGTGATCTTCTTGGGCGGCGGCGTTCTCGGGCCCATCGTGGCCGGGCTGTTGTCGGACGCCACCGACGAGCGCACTGCCATCCTGGTCGTGGCCATCCCCTTCAAGGTGATCGGTGGCGCTCTTTTGATCTGGGGGGCCCGACACATCCGCCATGACCTCTCCTTGGTGGTGGACGAGATCGAGAAAGACCACGCCGACTTACAGCGACGGCGGGCCAATCCCGATCAGCTGCCGGCCGTTGGCCTGCGGGATATCGACTTCTCCTACGGGCCGGTACAGGTGCTGTTCGGCGTCAACCTCCACGTGGACCGGGGCGAGACCCTGGCGCTGCTCGGGACCAACGGTGCCGGGAAGTCGACCATTTTGCGGGTGATCAGCGGGTTGGCCGTGCCGTCTCGGGGCATCGTCTCCCACCACGGGCGAGACATCACCCTCACCTCGCCGCAGACCCGGGTGGATTTGGGCATCCAGCAGCTTCCCGGGGGCAAAGCGGTGTTTCTGCCGCTGTCCATCGAGGACAACCTCCGCACCGCGGGATGGACCATGCGGCGGGATCGGGCTCAGCTCACTGCCCGCATCGACCATGTGCTGGAAATCTTCCCCGAGCTGTCCGACCGGCTGGATGAGCCCGCCGGTTCGCTCAGCGGCGGACAGCAGCAGATGCTGGCGCTGGCCATGGTGCTGATGCACGAGCCCGATGTGCTGCTCATCGACGAGCTGTCGCTCGGCCTCGCCCCCGCGGTGATAGGCGAGCTGATAGAGATCGTGGAGCGGCTCAAGGCCGAGGGCCAGACCATGATCATCGTGGAGCAGTCGCTCAACATTGCGGCGACCCTGTCGGATCGAGCGGTGTTCATCGAGAAGGGACAGGTCCGCTTCGACGGACCGACCGCGGAGCTCGCCGAGCGGGGCGACATCGCCCGGGCCGTGTTCTTGGGCGACGACCACCCAGATCCAGAGGACCCGTCGTGATCCTCGCCTTCGAGGTCGGACGGCAATACATATTCATCGGGGCGGTCAACGGCCTCTCTTACGCTCTGTTGGCCCTCGGGGTCATCCTCATCTACCGGTCGAGCCGGATCATCAACTTCGCGGTGGGGGCCACCGGCGTGCTGGCCAGCCAGGTGCTGGCCCACCTGGTGATCCGCTACGGCGCGCCCTACTGGTTGGGGGTGGTGCTGGCCGTGCTGGGCGGGGCCGTGTTCTTGGGAGTGGCCGAGCTGACCGTGGTGCGCCGCTTGTTCACCGCCCCCCGGGTGATCTTGTTGGTGGCCACCATCGGGCTGGCCCAGCTGGCCCAAGCCCTCATTTTCGCCCTGCCCGAGGCATCGGCGGAGGACAAGCGCCATCGCTTCCCCACACCTTGGAATCGAGAGCTGGAGTGGTTCGGCATACGGATCGACGGTGGCGAGTTCGTCTTGTTCGTCGCTTCGGCCGCCGCGGTGGTGGCCCTCAGCATCTGGGTGCGGTGGTCGGCGTGGGGTCGGGCCATCCGGGCCACGGCGGCCGATCCCGATCGTGCCCGACTGGCAGGTATCCATCCGGGGCGAGTGTCGACGGTGGTGTGGGCCCTCACCGGAGCGTTCGCCGGACTGGTCACGGTGTTCCAGGAAGCCGACTCCATCGGCTCTTTCGTGGCCACCAGCCCCGGTCACGCCACCATGACCCGGGTGCTGGTGGTGGCGGTGTGCGCTTCGTTCGTGTCATTCAGCGTGGCGGTGGCCACCGGGATAGTCCTCGGCATCGTTGAGGCACTGATCCGGCTGAACTACCCCCTGGATCTGGGGCGATTCGAAGCAGTGCTGCTGCTGGTGGCCATCGTCGGGATCTTTGCCACCACCCGCCGAGGTGCCCCCGACGAGGCCGGGGCCTTCTCGTTCAGCCCCCGGATTCGCCCCATACCGGCGCAACTGCGCTCGATCTGGTGGGTGCGCCACCATTCTCGAATCCTGGCCGTTATCGGAGTGGCCATGGTGGCGGTGGTGCCGGTGTTCGTCACCACGGCCAGCCGCACCTTCCGCTACAGCGAGATCCTGCTGATGGCGCTGGCCGCGCTCTCCTTGGTGGTGCTGGTGGGCTGGAGCGGGCAGATTTCTTTGGGACAAGGTGCGTTCGCCGGCCTGGGCGCTTTGACCACCACCGCCTTGGTGAGGGGGAACGATCTCGGTCTCGGGGTGGCCGGGTTAGACGTGGTGGTGCCCATGCCTGAGCTGCACTTCTTGTGGGCTGCAGTGTGGGGCACAGCCGTGGCCGCCGGCGCGTCGGTGGTTGTCGGCATCGGCGCGCTCCGGGCCCGGGGCCTGCTGCTGGCCGTGGTCACCCTGGCGTTCGCGGTGGCGGCAGAGAAGTTCTTCTTCACCCGGCCGTTCCTCAGCGGAGGCAGCCAAACCTCCGCACTCTTGGAACGAGCCCACATCGGGCCCATCGACCTGGCCCCCCAGCGAACCTATTTCTATCTGGCCCTGATCGGCTTGGTGCTGGGGGTGGGGTTCACCGCCCACCTGCGCCGCACCGGCATCGGCCGCCGGATCGTTGCCACCAGGGAGAACCCGTCGGCCGCGGCGGCCGCCACCGTATGGCCCACCGGTTCGAAGGTGCTGGCCTTCGCCTTGGGCGGCGGCTTGGCCGGGTTCGCCGGGGCGCTGCTGGCCGGGCTCTATTCGACCGTGCTGTTCTCGTTCTTCTCGGTGGACACCTCGTTCAAGGTGGTGGCCATTGCGGTGATCGGCGGCATCGGCTCGGTGATCGGCCCGGTGCTGGGCTCGCTGTGGGTGATTGGGCTTCCTGCCTTCTGGCCTGACTCGGCTCTGATCCCGGTGCTGACCAGCAGCTTGGGAATCCTGGTGCTGTTGATGTACGCGCCGGGGGGCTTCGTGCAGCTCTGGTACCTGGCCCGGGACTCGTTTCTCAGCTGGTTCGCCCAGCGGCATCCGGCGCCCTCAGTGCGGGTACGTGATATTCCCGCGCCAGCCTCGATCCCGTCGCCGCCGTCGAACGTCGCGCTGGCCACCAGCGAGCTCTCCGTGCGCTACGGCCCCCGGGTGGCGGTAGACCGGGTGAGCCTCGAAGTGGGCCACGGGGAGATCGTGGGGCTAATCGGGACCAACGGCGCGGGCAAGACCTCTTTCATGAACGGGGTGGGCGGTTTGGTTCCCGCCAATGGCCGGGTGGAGATCTACGGATCCGATGTGAGCCGGCTAGCTGCTCATCGCCGCCACCGGCATCACCTGGGTCGGGCCTTTCAGGCCGCCACTTTGTTCCCCGATCTCACCGTGCGGGAGACGGTGCAGGTGGCGCTGGAACGGAGCATGCCCACACGGTTCTGGCCCGCGGCCCTGGCTCTGCCTCCGGGTGTTCGCCGGGAACGGCGACAGATCGGAGCAGCCGACGACCTGATCAGCTTCTTCGGACTGGGCGACTACGCCGACAAGTTTGTGGCCGAGCTGTCCACCGGCACCCGCCGGATCGTGGAGCTGGCCTGTTTGGTGGCAGGCGGATCACGCCTGCTCTGCCTCGACGAGCCCACCGCCGGTGTGGCCCAGCGGGAGGCTGAGGCCCTGGTGCCTCTGCTGCACGGGGTGCGCCGCGAGCTCGACGCCTCGGTGCTGTTGATCGAGCACGACATGCCCCTGGTGATGTCCATCAGCGACCGGATCTATTGCCTGGACGCCGGGGAGGTGATCGCCCAGGGAGCACCGGCCGCGGTGCGCGACGACCCCCGGGTGGTGGCCAGCTACCTGGGCACCGACACCCGGGCCATCGCCCGTTCGGACGCAGGAGGAGAGACATGAGCTCAGTGTTCGCCGATCCCCCGCTCACCCCCAAGGCCGAGGCCACCCGGGCCCGGCTGCTGGAGGTGGCCGCCGAAGTGTTTGTCGAGCGGGGCTACGCCGCGGTCTCGTTGCGGGACATTGCGGTGGCTGCCGGGGTCACCAAGGGGGCGATCTACGGGCACTTCCGCTCGAAGGGCCAGCTGCTGGTGGAAGTGATCCGCACGCAATTGGCCGAGCGCGATGCCCAGTTCGACGCCCAAGCCGCGGTCGAGCGGCCGATGGAGACGTTCTTCCAGTTCATCAACCCGGACAGCCGCCACCTGCGGCTGTTGCAGATCGACGCCGCCGCGGCCGCTCGTCACGATCCCGACGTGGCTGCCGGCGTCGCGGAGATCTTCTCGGCCCGCAACTCCTGGATCCTCGATACCCTGCGCCGCCTCGACGCTCCCGAAGTGGTGCTTTACGTCATCAATGCCCTGTCGGCAGGCGTCGGGGTGCAAGAAGCCCACGGCCGGCCCGCGCCCGACCCCGATCTGTGGTCCAAGACCGTGGCTCGGATGTTGGGGGTGCTTGAGCCGCCCTCGCCTGTGAAATAGCCGACGATCTCAGTATTCGATGGGCACCGGGTCGGTGGAAGCTCGCACCGGCTGACCGCTACGCAGCACCTCGGTCCAATCTTGGTTGAAGGCGAGGTATCCCTCTGAGCCAGCCGCGGCGTAGTGGTACACCATGGCCGCCCGCATCCCATCGGTGAGGTTGTCGGTCGACCGATGTCGCAGGTGGGAGTGGAACACCAAGAGATCGCCCGGTTCCATTAGGACCACCTGTTCATTGTCGGTGGCTGCGTCGACAATCTCGACGTAGGCCAAACCGGCGCCTTCCCGGGTGTCGGGCACGGCATCGTGTATCGGCTCGGTATGGGAGCCGGGAACGATCCACAGCGGCCCGTTGTCCGGGGTGGCCGCGGTGCAGGCCAGCCACACCCCCACCTGGGGCAAGGGGGTCATGCGGAAGTAGTAGTCGTCTTGGTGCCAGGGCTGGCCGAGGGTGCCGGGATGTTTGAATATGAACTGGGACAAGAAACAGTCCACGTCGGGGCCGATGAGATCGCCCACCATCGACAGCAAACGGGGGTCGGTGGCGAACTGGTGGAACACCGGCTCGGCCCGCATGACCCGGAAGATCTTGGAGACTCCAACCTCTGGAGTGGGGGGGTTCTCCTTCGTCTTGTCGGGGGTGATGAACAGATCGGGCCGTTGCTCACCGGCAGCGTCGGCCCGGGCGATCTCGATTATCCGGTCGATCATGGCGTCGGCGATCACCCGGTCGGCGAACCCCCGCTCAATGAAGAACCCGTTCTCCTCCCAGCTCGCCCGCTGCGCCTCAGTCAACCCCATCGCCAGAAATATACCAACGGTCGATTCTGTGGGCAGTGGCCAGGTCGACCTAAGCCATTCTCAGCCCAAGTGTCTAGGGTTTGGGCCATGGTTGAAGAGCGCTCGATTGAGTTGGAAGTTGAGGTAGCGGGCATGCCCGAGGAGGTGTGGCGGGCGGTGGCCACGGGGCCGGGGATCTCCTCTTGGTATGTGCCCCATACGGTGGAGGAACGAGCCGGGGGTGCGGCCATGGCTTCGTTTGGACCAGGGCCGGAGATGCAGATTCCCGGTCGGGTGGCGGTGTGGGAGCCGCCTCGGCGAATTTGCTTCGACGGCGGTGAGGGCGTGGACGGACTGGAGTTCAAATGGACAGTGGAGCCCGCAGGCGAAGACCGGTGTGTGGTGCGGCTGGTGAATTCCGGCTTCGGCGAAGGCAACGAGTGGGACGCCCAATATGACGCCATGGTTGAGGGCTGGGGACTGTTCATGTCCAACCTCGGGCTGCACTTGGAGCACTTTGGAGGGCAGACGGCCGTCTCGGTGCTGCCCACCGCCATGGGAACCAGCTCCCGAGATGAGCAATGGGCCGAGCTCACAACCGCGCTGGGTATCTCGTCGGCCCCGAAGGTGGGCGAACGGATCGAAGCCAACTCGCCCGATGCTCCCCCGCTGGCCGGCACGGTGGTGGAAGCCGGACCGTACCGGATTGCCCTTCTGCTTGATGAGCCCGCTCCGGGCACCGCCTTTGTGGCGGTGGAGTCATTTGGCGAGCACGCCGGGGCGTCGGTGTGGCTGTACCTCTACGGAGCCGACGGGGCCGAGGCCGCCGAGCGGGATGGACCCCTTTGGCAGGACTGGCTGACGGGTGCCCTTGGTGAAGGAGGAACAGATGGAAGCCCTGAGTGAGCGCAAGATCCTGGTGGTAGGGGCCTCGTCGGGCCTGGGCCGAGCAACCGCCATCGAGCTTCAGCGCAATGGCGCCCACGTTGCGTTCGCCGCCCGCCGCCGCGACTTGCTGGAAGAAGCGGTAGCCGAAGCCGGAGGTGGCCATGTGGTGGCCATCGACGCCCTCGACCCTTCCAGCATCGAGCAGGGAGTAGCCGACGCGGTTGACGCGCTCGGTGGCCTCGACGGCATCGTCTATACCTCGGGCATGTCGCCAATGGCGCCGATGGCCGAGTTATCTCAGGAGGACTGGCAGGCGGTGTTCGGAGTCAACACGTTCGGACCGAACCTGATAATCAAGGCCGCCCTGCCCCATCTCAGCGAGGACGCAGTGGTGGCCGCGGTGTCTTCCGACTCCACCGAGATGCCCCGCCACTCGCTGGTCCCCTATGCCGCCTCCAAGCGAGCCCTAGAGGCGACCATGGAAGGTTGGCGCACTGAGACACTGGGGACTCGCCGATTCGTCACCGTCATCTTGGGGCCCACCATGCCCACCGAATTCGCAAATTCATTCACCCCAGAGGCATTCGAAGCGGCCATCCCCCACTGGCAGCGCCAAGGGTTCCGCACCGGAATCATGAACGGCCATGAAGTGGCCCACGGACTGGTCTCTTGCTTCGCGGCACTGTTCGCCGCCCCCACTTTCGGGATCGAGTCGCTGCTGCTGCGATCTCCCGAGCCCGAAGTAGCCATCGAGTACTCCGCCGACGTCGAGCAAGGACAGTGAGCAAACCGACAAACGTCGCCGTCGACCTGCTGGATTGGCGGCCATTCAGCTGAGCACCCGCTGCATCATCCTGGCCAGCCGGGATCTTCGGCCGGTTAGTGCCTCGGAATGGTCGGAGATGCCCATGATCCTCAACGCTCCGTTGATGCCCAGCCACCGGAGCGGCTCGGGCTCCCATCGCCGGGACCGGTGTCCCACCCAAGGCAGGTCGGTGCGGGGCGAGTTGGTTTCGGTGATCAGCTCGGCCAGGGTCCGCCCGGCCAGGTTGGCGGCGGCCACCCCCTCGCCCACGTAGCCACCGCCCCAGGCCATGCCGCTTTTCCGATCGAAGCCGACCGAGGGAAACCAGTCGCGGGGCACGCCGAGCACACCGCCCCAGCGGTGGGTGATGGCCACATCAGAGAGCATGGGCAACAGCCCGACCAGCGACTTGACGATGCGGTTGTGGGTACGGGATCGCTGCTCGACCGAGCTGACGATCCTGGAGCCGAAGTTGTAGGGCGCGCCCCGTCCTCCGAAGGCTATCCGGCCGTCGGCCGTCCGCTGGCCATAGATGACCATGAACCGGTCATCGGTGAACGTCTGCCGGTGGCCCAATCCGATCTCTTCCCAGAGCGCGTCGTCGATGGGCTCGGTGGCCACCATCAGTGAGTACAGCGGGGCCAATGTCCGGCGGTCCCCCTCCAACGTGCCGGTGTAGCCCTCTAAGGCTCGCACCACGATCTCAGCCTTGACGACTCCCTGGTCGGTGGTGACTCGGCGGGGTTCTATGGCAATGGCGGCCGTGCCCTCGACAATCTTGCCGCCCAAGCGCTCAACCGCATCGCCGAGCCCTCGAACCAGTCGGGCTGGGTGGAGGGCCGCGGCGTGGGCGAAGAACATGCCGCCCACCACCCCGGTGGCGGCCAAATGGGCGCGGGCATCATCGGCGCCGAGCATTCGCATGTCGAGGTCGGTCAGCCCATAGGCGCGGTGGAAGAGCTCGACCTGCTCTCGTTGGCGGGTGAGGTGGGCCCGGTTGCGAGCCAAGCGGATGGCGCCGCCTTTGGCGTAGTGGCAGTCGATCCCTTCCCGCTCGGCTACCCGCCCCACCTCGTCGACCGCATCGTGCAGCGAGTGGAGGAACCGGCGGGCCGCATCGTTACCGGCAACGGCCTCGTGCCGTTTGGGACCGGCGGCCAACTCCCCCACGCACCAGCCCCCGTTGCGGCCTGACGCGCCGAAGCCCACGATGTCGCGCTCGATCACCATCACCCGGATCGACGGGTCGATGCACAGCAGGTAGTAGGCGGTCCACAGACCGGTATAGCCCCCGCCCACAATGGCGACATCCACGTCGGCATCACCGGTGAGCGGAAAGCGGGGCTCAAGCGACCCCGGACAAGTGTCGTGCCAGAACGAACGATCCCGATAGCGGTCGCTCACGAGTCGAATCCCACCCCGAAGCGGTCGAGCAGTCTCAGCCATGCCCCCCGTTTGCCGCCCCGTCGATCTGACCGCTGGAGGGCCTTGCGAGTGAGCTGCACGCTGGCCCATCGGGCCGGCTCCGGAGGGAACGGCACGGGGGGCTTGCGCACCATCTGAAGTTCCGTTCGCTCGGTTTGCTGGCCATAGACCAAATCCAGCGCCACCCGGGCCCCGAACCGACTGGCCCCCACCCCCAGGC
>VYEX01000081.1 GCA_009842675.1 Acidimicrobiia bacterium
CTCCCCCACCCCCCGGTGGACCTCCCCGACTGGTTCGGCCCGAGGACCGACTAAGCGGGAACCGGGATCCCGAACAACCTGGCCGGGTTGTCGGTCAGGATCTTGCGCTTGCGCTCGTCGCTGAGGTCGTCGCGCTCCACTAGCAGCTTCACCGAGTGGGGGAAGTCGCAGTCCCAGTGGCAGTAGTCCGAGGAGTAGCACAGGATGTCGTCGCCCACCTGGTCCATCACATAGGGCAGGGCCGACTCGGTGGACTCCACCCCCACGAAGCACTGCCCCGACAAGAAGTATTCCGACGGCTTGCGATCCAAGATGGGAGCCTGGTCAGGCATCAGCTCGTACTCCTCGTCCAAGCGCTCCAGCCAGAACGGCAGCCAGCCGCACCCAGCCTCCATGATCCCCAACCGCAGGTTGGGGAACCGGTGCAGCACCCCGCCCACGGTGAAGTTCATCGTGGCCAGCATGGCCCCGAACGGATGGGTGACGGCGTGCTTCTCCAGCCGGGTGTCGTAGCGGTCCAAAACGATGGGCACCTGGTCGGGCGCCTGTCCCCCGCCGTGCACGCACACTGCGGCCCCATGGTTGTCGGCCACCTCCCACACCGCGTCGAGGGCCGGGTCGTCCAGATTGCGGTCCAAAACGTGCTGGGCGGTCACCATGCCCACGAACAGGTCCGGGTACTGGGTGAAACACCGCTCCAGCTCGGCCGCGGCCCGAACCGGGTCGATCAAGGGCAGCTTGGCCACCAGCTTGAGGCGGGTGGGGTCGTAGGCCGCATAGGTGGCCCGGGCGTCGTTCAGCAGCTGACACAGCTCGGCGGAAAAGCCCGGATCGCCCAGCGCCCACTCCTCGCCCGATCCCGGAGGGAACAAGACGGCCGCATCGATGCCCTCGAGGTCCATGTCGGTCATCCGGGGGCCGGGCACGGCCATGCCCTCTCGCTGAAGCGGCGTCTCAAAGTCCAGCTCCCCAGGGGCGTATTCGCCGTAGTTCTGCTGATCTTCGGTGTGCACTGGGGAACCGGCCCCCGGCAGGTCGCCGTAGTTGGCCTTCATCTTGGCCACGTACTCCACCATCTTCGGCCGCCACTCGGCGCTGATGCCGTGGCGCCACTGGGGCGGCTCGCCCCCGTGGCCGTCGGAGTCGATCACGTAGTACCCGTACTTGCCCATCCCACCATCGTGGCACTTGAGAGACTTAGCTGCTAGAAGTCAACCCGTGAGGTTCCAGCGATGAGGATTCAGCAGTGAAGGCAGTGGTGATCTTTGAGAGCCGCACGGGGAACACCCAGCGAGCAGCGGAGATGATCGGCGGGGAACTGCGCCAAGCCGGCTACGAGGTATCGGTTCGCCCGGTGCATGGGATCAAGCTCACCGAGATCGCCGAGGCCGATCTGTTGGCCGTGGGCACCTGGGTAGACGGGCTGGTGCTGTTCGGCCACCGCCCCGGCGGCACGGCCAAGCTGATGACACTGCCGTCGCTGCACCACAAGCCGGTGGCCGCCTTCGCCACCTACAAGTGGTATCCGGGCAACTGCATCGACCAGATCGCCGATCTGCTGGCCTACAAGGGCGCCGATGTGATCCACCAGCGAGCGTTCAACAAAGCGCAACTCGACATCCTGGTCCCCGAGTTCGTCGACGACGTGCTGGCCGCAGTGGGGGCAGCGGAGCCGGCCGGAGCCACCGCGTGACCATGACGGCCGAGTCGTCCACCGCAACCGAGATGCCCCGCATCATCAGCGTGGACGACCACGTGGTGGAGCCTCCCGAACTGTGGTCGAGCCGGCTGCCGGCCAAGTACCGCGACGTCGGCCCCCGCATCGAGTACCTGCCCCAGGGCGAGGTGGTGCTCGACGGCGGCACCTACCGGGAGCGCCCCGGCACCGAGGGCCGCAACGTGGCCTGGTGGCTGTACGAAGACCACACCTACTCCATCAAGCGGCTCATCGCTGCGGCCGGCTACCCCTACGACGAGGTATCCGTCGAGGGCATCACCTACGACGAGATGCGCCCCGGCTGCTGGCAGCCCAAGGCTCGGGTGGCCGACATGGAGATGAATCACACCGACGCCTCCCTGTGCTTCCCCAACTATCCCCGATTCTGCGGCCAGCTGTTCAACGAGCGCCAGGACAAAGAACTGTCGCTTCTGTGCGTGAAGGCCTACAACGACTGGATGGTCGAGGAGTGGTGCGGCGACTCCGGCGGGCGGCTCATTCCGCTGTGCCTGGTGCCTCTGTGGGACGCCGATCTGGCCGCCGCCGAGATCTACCGCAACGCTGAGCGGGGGGTGCGGGCGGTGGCGTTCAGCGAGCTGCCCACCTGGCTGGGCCTGCCCAGCATCCACTCGGGCTACTGGGACCCGTTCTTCGCCGCCTGCGCCGAAACCGGCACGGTGGTGTGCATGCACATCGGGTCGGGCACCCGCACCGTTTCGCCCGCCGACGATGCCCCCGATGCGGTTACCGCCTCGCTGATCTTCTGCAACAGTGCGGCCTCACTGGTCGACTTCCTCTACTCCGGGGTGCTGCACCGCTATCCCGACCTCAAGCTGATGTACGCCGAGGCCCAGATCGGCTGGATCCCCTACGCCCTGGAGCGGGCCGACGACGTGTGGGTGACCCACGCCGGCTGGAGCGGGGCCAAGAACAACATCCCCGAGCCGCCCTCGTTCTACTACTACCGCCAGGTGTACGGCTGCTTCTTCAAGGACAGCGTGGGCATGGACATGCTCGACCGAGTGGGGATCGACAACATCACCTTCGAGACCGACTACCCCCACACCGACGGCACCTGGCCCAACACCAAAGAGGTGGCCACCCGCCTGTTCGGCCACCTCGACGCCGAGTCGGTCTACAAGATCGCCCGCGGCAACGCCATCAAGCTCTTAGGCCTGGATTTCGACTGAGCCCGGCCGGAGGCCGATGGCGGGTTAGCTGGCGGCCAAAGCCTGCCAGATGCGCTCGGGGGTGGTGGGCATCTCGATGTGGGACACACCCAGGTGAGACACGGCGTCGACCACCGCGTTGTGGATGGCAGGGGTCGAGCCGATGGTGCCCGACTCGCCGATGCCCTTGGCCCCAAGTGGGTTCATCGGGCTGGCCGTCTCGGTATTGCTCACCTCGAAGCTGGGCAGCTCGGCCGCGCTGGGCATGAGATAGTCGGCCAGGTTGGCGGTACGGGGATTGGCGTCCTCGTCGTACTGCACCCACTCGAACAGCGCCTGGGCCGCGCCCTGGGCCACGCCTCCGTGCTGCTGGCCGGCCACCAGCAGCGGGTTCAAGATGGTGCCGCAGTCGTCCACCGCCACGTGGCGCAGCAGCTCCACGCCGCCGGTCTCGGTGTCCACCTCGACCACGGCAACGTGGGTGCCGAACGGGAAGGTGGCCCCGCCCTGGTCGAAGTCGAGCTCGTGGGTAATCACCCCACCGTCGGCCGCTGAGGCCAGATCAGCCCAAGACGCCGACTGGGCGGGCACACCGGCCACATGCAGGCCGCCTTCGCCCACCACGATGTCATCGGCACTGGCCTCGAGTTGCTGGGCAGCCAGTTCCTTGGCCTGGACCAGTACTTCTTCGCTGGCCTTGTAGACAGCGCTGCCCGCGGTCTGAAGCGAGCGTGAGCCCAGGGTGCCCGCGCCTCGGGGTATCTCGTCGGTGTCCGACTGGATGAGCTTGATGCTCTCCATCGGCACGCCCAATAGATCGCTGACGATCATTGAGAAGGAGGTCTCGTGGCCCTGGCCATGGGCACTGGTGCCCACCCGGATTTCCGCGGAGCCGTCGCTCAGCACGTCCACCCGGCCGTATTCGGTGTGCAAGCCGAGCGGCGCGGTGATCTCCACATACGACGACACCCCGACACCCAGCAGCTTGGAGTCGCCCGAATCCCGCCGGGCGGCCTGCTCGGCCCGCAGATCGGCATAGCCCGAGGCCTCCAGCGCAGCGTCCAAAGCCCTCTCGTACTCGCCGGAGTCGTAGTTGGCGCCGGTCACGGTGGCGTAGGGGAACTGGTCGGCGCCGATGAAGTTGCGCCGCCGGATCTCGGCGGGGTCGATGCCCAGCTCGTCGGCGCCCACATCCAGAACCCTCTCCAGGATCTGGGTGGCCTCGGGACGGCCCGCTCCCCGGTAGGCGGCGATCTGCGTGGTGTTGGTCACCACCGCGTCGGCCACGAACCGGACCTTGGGAATCTGGTACACGCCCTGGGCCATGGTCTGAGTGAGAATGGGCAGGAAGCTGCCGATGGCTGGATAGGCCCCGGAGTCGGCCAAGCAGTGCAAGTTCAACCCGGTAATACGACCATCGCTGTCGAACCCCATCTTGGCGGTGAAGATGTGGCCCCGACCCTGCACCAGCGACACCATGTCTTCAGAGCGCGACTCGGTCCACTTCACCGGGCGACCCAGCTCCAATGCGGCCTTGGCCGCCACCAGGTACTCGGGATACAGGCCGGTCTTGGCCCCGAAACCGCCGCCCACCGCCGGGGCGATGAGGCGCACATTGTCGCCGTCGAGGCCGAACAGGCCGGCGAACCCGTCCTTGAGGCCGATGGGTGCCTGGCTGGGAAAGATCACGGTCATCCCGCCTTCGGGGGTGCCGGGCTCAACCAGAATCCCGTTGGGCTCCATGGGCACTGCGGCCAGCCGCTGGCTCTCCATCTTCACCTCGGCCACATGGGCCGCCTCGGCCAAACCGTCGTCCTCGCCAAGTTCGGTGTGGAAAGCCAGGTTGCCGCCCTCGTTCTGGGGCCACAGAACCTCAACGCCTTCAGACATGGCCTTCTCGGGATCGGCGTTGGCCGGCCGCGGGTCGTAGTCCACAAACACAGCCTCAGCAGCGTCCATGCCCTGCTCGCGGGTCTCGGTGACCACCGCAGCCACGATGTCGCCCACGAACAGCACCCGGTCGCCGGCGATCTGCGGACGCTCGAACACTGGCAGCATGGGGAAGCCGGCCGTGGCCGGCAGCCCGATGTTCTCGCCGGTGTACACCGCCAACACGCCGTCCATGGCCTCGGCCTCGCTGGTGTCCACCGACTCGATGGCAGCGTGGGCCATCGGTGAGCGCACGAACGTGACGTAGGCGGTGCCCTCGGGAGTGAAGTCGTCGTAATAGCGCTCTGCGCCGGTCAACAGCCCCGGATCCTCGCGGCGGACGACAGAATTTCCCAGAATCGAACCAGAACTCGACACGGTTTTCCCCTTTTTGTGTTTTCGGGAGTCGGGAGGATGTTAGAACCACCTCATGGATTTCAGCCAGCTTTACGACCCGGCCCTCGATGAATACGTGCCGGAAGCGTTGGACTTCTTGTCCCAGTTCTCGTTCGACTCGATGGTCAACGACTTGTCAACCCCCGAGGGCTTGGCCCAAGCCCGGGATCTCGAGTCGCTGGGCGGTGACCTCGTGTCCTTCTCGGCCGTGGACAATGTCGACGTCCGCACCTACTCCGGCGCGGCGGGCGACGAGTTGGAATTGCGGATTTTTGCCCCCGACGGCCCTGCTCGAGCGATTTATCTCGACATCCACGGCGGCGGCTTCTTCATGGGCCACCCCAGGATGGGCGACGTGCGCAACCAGGCCATGGCCCGCACCCATCAGATCGCGGTGGTCAGCGCCCAGTACCGCCTCGCCCCCGAGCATCCCTGGCCCGCCGGCCCCGACGACTGCGAGGCCGCCGCGCTCTGGGTGCTGGGATCGGGGCGAAATGAATTCGGCTCAGTGCCGCTGCTGATCGGCGGGGGTTCGGCCGGGGCCAACCTGGCTGCCACCACGCTGGTGCGGTTGCGCGACCGCCACGACGCCGCTGGGGAGTTCATCGGGGCCAACCTGGTATTCGGGGTGTACGACCTGAGCGGCACCCCGTCGCAGATCAAGCTGGGCAACACCGGTTTCCGGGATCTATACGTGGGTGACCACGACACTGAAGGCCGTAAAAACCCCGACATATCCCCGCTGTACGCCGACCTCAACGACTTGTGCCCGGCGCTGTTCACCGTGGGCACGCTGGATTACCTCTACGACGACTCCCTGTTCATGGCCGCCCGATGGCGGGCCTCCGGCAACCCGTCCGAGCTCGCCATCTTCCCGGCCTCCCCCCACGGATTCACCGTGTTTCCCACCAAGATGACTCGGGCCGCCAACGACCGCACCGACGCCTGGCTGGCCGGAATCCTCGATGGGATTGACGGCTAGCCTCTAACCATGAGCGTCCTAGACCAAGTTGTGCCTTCGGCTCGACACGTGGGGATCGACGACGTGCCGTTTGTGGAGAACACCGCGCTGGGCGCGCGAATGCGGCTGCTCCAGGTCAACGCTGACGACGGCCTCTATGTGCTGCACGGCTTCATGCCCGCGGGCATGACGGTGCAGACCCACCACCATCAGGGGCCGGTGCTGGCCTTCACCTTGAGCGGGGCGTGGGGCTACCGGGAGAACGACTTCATGAACCGGGGCCGCAGCTACCTCTACGAACCGCCGGGGTCCATCCACACTCTGTTCGTGCCCGAGGACAACACCGAGCCCACCGAGTTGGTGTCAGCCATATACGGCGACGTGGAGTATCTCGACCCTGACGGCAACGTGGAGTACATCTCCAACGCCCAGTCCAATCTCAAGATGTACTACCGCTACTGCGAAGAGCAGGGCATCCCTCGCCCCAACAGCATCCTCCAGTAGTCCGGGTCGCAACCGACGGCGTACTCAGCCGGCGGTGTCGAGGTGGCGGAGGCGGCCGCGGGTGAGCTGGCTGGCCAGGTAGGCGGTTACCGCGATGGCGGTGATGACCAGCACCCAGCGGATGCCGATGACGCTGGCTATGCCTCCTTGCACCAGGATGCTCGCCGGCGCAGCCAGGCCGAACAGCATCATCCACAGGCTCATCACCCGGCCCCGATAGGCATCATCGCATTGGCTTTGCAGCGCACTGGTGAGGGTGGGCATGGTCACCATGAAGGCCAAGCCCACCCCGCCCATGGCTACTACTCCCAGGGCAAAGGTCGGCACCACCGCCAACACCAGGGTGAACGCCGCCACCGCAGCCATCCCGATGGCCACAAGGCGGCTATACGGCGTATTCGGGTCGAATTGGAGCAGCAGCACCGCACCAACCAGCGACCCCAATCCGAACGCGCCCAGCAGAATGCCAAAGCCGGCGGCATCCACGCCGAAGGCGTCGTCGGCGATCACGGGGGCCAACCATTGGGTCGGGGAAATGGCCGCGGCCAACATGAAGCTGGCCAGCATCACCACTCGGATGCCCTCGATGCTGCTGGCATAGCGGAAGCCCGATAGGAAGTCGGCCAGAAATCCCTGGCTCGACGATGCCCCCGGCGGGGGCCGGGGCGGCAAGAAGCTCAGACCGATGACGAGCACGGTGAAGCTGGCCGCATTGAACCAGAAAGCCGAGGCCGCCCCCCAGTATTGGATGAGCCACCCGCCCAGCATGGGGCCCACCGCTCGGGAGATGTTCCACTGGGTGGAGTTCAAGAAGACGGCGTTGCGCATAACCCCACCGGGCACGAGCTCCACCACGATGGCCTGCTGCACCGGTGCTCCCACTGACGCGGTGGCCCCCCCGCCGAAGGAGAAGGCCACCAGCACCCAGAACGTCTCGGCGTCGATCTGGACCACCCAGGCCAGAGCCACTGCCACCACCATCTGCCCCACCACCGTGACCAAGAACAGGCGGGTGCGGCTGTAGCGGTCGGCCAGCGATCCCCCGAACGGGCTCATTATCAGCAAGGGCACGAGTCCTACGGTGGCCGCCACCGTCACCTTCCAGGGATCGTCGGTGATGTCCTCCACCAGCCAGCCGATGGCGGCCAGATACATCATCGACCCGATGTTGGACACCACGCTGGTGGTCCAGTACAGCCGGTAGTCCCGATAGCCCAGTGCCTGCACTGAGCGCGGCGCCCGCCAATCGGGACGTTCGATCACCCGCTCTTTCTAGTGGTCCCTCTGTGAATGGGGCGAGGCAGTTTGAGGGGATCAGGGACCGGCGGCGGTCACCGTGTCGGTGTCGCGGCCCGAGCGGATCACGGTGCCGGGGCGGGCTTCGGTGAGCACTCCGGCCCGCTGGGTCTCTACCCCGTTGACCAAGACGTGCTCGATGCCCTCAGCACCGCCAGTCAACCGCCACCCCCCACCGGGCATGTCCCAAGCGGTGGTCACCGGAGCTTTGGTTAGGCGGGCGGGGTCGAACACCACGATGTCGGCGCACCAGCCTTCGGCCAGCCGTCCCCGGCCCCGCAGGCCGTAGTGGCGGGCGGGGCGATCGGTCACCAGGTTCACCGCCTGCTCCAGGCTCAACAGTCCCCGATCCCGCACCGTGTCGCCCACCAGCGCCGAGGAGCAGCCCCAGGTCATCATCATGTCCAGATGGGCCCCGGCGTCGGAGCCGCCAGCCAGCACCCGCGTGTCGCCCAGCATCTCGGTCCGAATTTTCCACGACTCATCGTCATCGCCCACCACCGGTGGTCCGAATCCGGTCATCAGGTCGTCTTCCAGGGCGATGTCGCACATCACGTCGAAAGGATGCTGGCCCCGTTCAGCGGCCAGTTCGCCAACGTTGCGGCCTACCAGCGCCTCTAGCGAGGGAGAGGACACGTCCACCACCGTGGTCTCAGCCCACCGCACCCAAGTGCGATGAGGAGCCTGCGCCGCGCCGTCGAGCAGCCGCTGGCGCACCTCAGGGCGGGCCAGAGCCTCGGCCTTTGCCCCGGGGTCCAAGTGCATGATCTCGGCCCAATCGAGCAGGGTGTCGTACAGCACGCCGGTAGCAAAGTTCAAACGCATCTGCATCACGTCGGGCAGCAGCAGGCCGACCACGGTGGCGCCCCGCTGTCGGGCATGGTCGGCGGAACCCAAGCGGTTCTCCCGGTAGGCATCCTCGCCGGGCCGCACGTTGAGCAGGTTCCAGTTCAAGGGCCGGTCGGCGGCCAGCACCATAGCCGTCATCAACTCGTAGATCTCTGGCGCCCAGATCGGGTTGATGCTGGGAATGAGCTCCAAGGTGGTTCCGGGGTGATCCCGGCAGACTCCGGCCAGCGCCACCATCTCGGCGTTGGTGGCCGCTCGCGACGGCACTGGATCGCCGTGGTGGTCGTTGTGGGCCGCCGCCTTGGTGGAGGAGAACCCCAGTCCTCCCTCGGCCAGGCTCTGGCCCAGCAGGGCCTTCATGGCCTCGATCTGCTCTTCGGTGGCTACCTCGCTCACCGATGCCGACCCCATGACCAGGCGGCGGATAGTGCTGTGGCCCACCAAGAATCCGGCGTTGACCCCCAGCCCACTGCCCTCCAGTCGATCCAGCCATGATCCGAACGAAGACCACCCGAAGTCCAAACCGGCTTCCAGCGACTCGGTGGGCATGCCCTCCACCCGGGCCAGCATCCGCATCACATAGTCGGCCTCGTCGGGAACCATCGGAGCGATGGTGAACCCGCAGTTCCCGCCAATGGCGGTGGTGATCCCGTGCAATGACGACGGAGTCAGGTGGGGATCCCACAGCACTTGGGCGTCGTAGTGGGTGTGCACGTCGATGAACCCGGGAGCCACCGCCAAACCGTCGGCATCGATCTCCTGGCGGGCCGGCTCATCCGACCGCCCGATCGACACGATGCGCCCGTCTTGCACGCCAACGTCGGCCACTCGACCCGGCACTCCAGTGCCGTCCACCACCATCCCGCCCCGAATAACACAATCCAACATCGCCATACCCCTGCGCTATCGTCGTTTTGCGGGCCGCTGAGCCCAACCCCCCTACCGTATCCGAGACGCTCGACTGGAGTTCCCGATGTCTGCGAGGCCCACCCCTTGAGGCGCAGCATCGCCATCGTGGGAGCCGGGTGGACGGGGGCGGTGGCCGGACGCCTGCTCACCGACGCTGGATTCGCGGTAGAGGTAATGGAGAAAACCGAGGTGGTGGGCGGACACTCTCGGGCCGAGACCATGGATGGGGTGGTGTACGAGCCCAACGGCGCCCACATCTTTCACACCTCAAACGAGACGGTGAACGAGTTCGTGAACGCCCACGGCCTCACCCGGCCCTACGACCACAAGGTGCTCACCGAGGTATATCTATCGCCCGATGATGACGACCATGAGAGCCGCCTGCTGTCCTGGCCTCCCCAAGTCTCAGAGCTGAGAGAGCTGCCCATCTGGCCGAGGGTGGAGCAAGAGTTGGCCGCCCTCCCTTCGCAGCCCACCGGCGACAATTTCGAGGACTACGTGGTGTCGATGATGGGCCGCACCCTCTACGACCTGTTCATCCGGGACTACACCGCCAAGCAGTGGGGCCGCCCGGCCACCGAGCTGTCGGCCCGATTCGCCCCCAAGCGCGTGGAACTGCGCCATGACGGCCACCGAGGACTGTTCCGAGACCGATGGCAGTACTTCCCTCCCAACGGCATCAACGAAGTAATCGAGTCGGTGCTGTCCCCCGTGACCGTCACTCTGAACACCGAGATCACCATCGACGACGCCGGCCGACTCAACCAGGACTACGACGCAGTGATCGTCACCGCCGCGCTGGACGACTTCGCCCGCTGCCCCGGCGAGCTGGAGTGGCGGGGCATCGAGATGGTGTCCCAATACCACCCCACCGCCGAGTCCGGCGGCGTTGTCACCCCGGCCTATGTGACCAATCGCCCGTCGATGCGGGTGCCCTATACCCGCACGGTGGAGACCAAGCACGCCACCGGACAGCAGATCGGGGGCACGGTGGTCAGCGAAGAGATGCCCGGCGCCCCCCGGCGCCACTACCCGGTGCTGACTGCCGACGGAGCCAACGAGCGCCGCAACGCCGAGTTGGCCGAGAAGGTCGCCGGCTGCTTCGACATCCCGGTGTACTTCGCCGGGCGGCTGGCCACCTATCGCTATATCAACCAGGACGAGGCCATCGCCGACGCCATGGCGGTGGCCGACCGAGTGGCCGAAGAGCTCTCGGGATAGCCGGTCATGGTTGAGTCAACGTCACAGGGCTGGCGCTTTTGGATCGATCGGGGGGGCACGTTCACCGATGTGGTGGCCCAGCAGCCCGACGGGGAGATCGTTACCGTCAAGCTGCTGTCGGAAAGCCACCGATATCGCGACGCCGCGGTAGAGGCCATCCGGACCCTGCTGGAGCTGGCCCCTGGCCACCCCATACCGTCGGACCAGGTGGCCGAGGTGAAGATGGGTACCACGGTGGCCACCAACGCCTTGCTGGAACGTCAGGGCGAGCCCACTGTCCTGGTCACCACCCAGGGATTCGCCGACGCCCTTCGCATCGGATACCAGACCAGACCTGAGTTGTTCGCCCTCGACATCGTGCTGCCCGACGTGGTGTACAGCCAGGTTGTGGCCGTGAGTGAGCGGGTACGGGCCGACGGCACCGTTGAGAACCCCCTCGATGAGGACGACGCTCGCCGACAGCTGGCCGCGGCTCACCAGGCCGGACTGCGATCGGCCGCCATCGTGCTGCTGCACGGCTATCGCTACCCCGAACACGAAGCCCGCCTGGTGGAAATCGCCGCCCAAGTGGGCTTCGAGCACATCTCCGCCAGCCACCAGGTCAACCCGCTCATCCGCCTCGTGCCCCGAGGTGACACCACGGTGGCCGACGCCTACCTGACCCCGGTACTGCACCGTCACATCCAGACCGTGCAAGACCAGCTCGACACATCGCTCCTGTTCATGCAGTCCAATGGAGGCCTGGCCCACCCCCATCACTTCCGGGGCAAGGACGCGTTGCTGTCCGGCCCAGCCGGCGGAGTCGTGGGCATGGCCCGCACCGGGGAGACCGCGGGGCACGGCCGGCTGATCGGATTCGACATGGGCGGCACCTCCACCGATGTGTCGCACTACGACGGCCGTTTCGAGCGCACCACCGACGCGGTCGTTGCCGGGGTTCGAGTCAGGGCGCCGATGATCCTGATCCACACCGTCGCTGCCGGTGGAGGGTCGATCCTGTCGTTCGACGGCAGCCGCTTCCGAGTCGGTCCCGACTCGGCCGGGGCCGAGCCTGGCCCGGCCTGCTACGGCAACGGAGGTCCTCTCACTGTGACCGACGCCAATGTCGTACTCGGTCGCCTGCACCCCGACCATTTCCCCGCGGTGTTCGGCACTGGCGGCGACCAGCCTCTCGACACCGCCGCGGCCCAAACCGCGTTCGCAGAGCTGGCCGCGGCCATCGCCGACGCCACTGGACAGCCGTGGACCCCAGAGAGGGCTGCCGAGGGGTTTTTGGATGTGGCGGTTCAGAACATGGCCAACGCCATCAAGACCATCTCGGTGCAGCAGGGCCATGACGTGAGCGCCTACACGCTGGCCTGCTTCGGAGGGGCCGGGGGCCAACACGCCTGCCGGGTGGCCGACGAGCTGGGCATGTCCACCGTGCTGATCCATCCTCACACCGGGGTGCTCTCGGCGCTGGGCATCGGCTTGGCCGACGTTCGCTCGGTAACCGAGCGGGCGGTGGGCCAGCCGCTCACCGAAGAGTTGCTGACGACGATTGCCCACGATATTGGCGAGCTGGCCGCCGCGGCCTATACCGAGGTGGCCGCCGACCTAGCCCACTCGCAGATCCACATCGAGGCCAGCTACTTCCTGCGCTACGAGGGTTCCGACACGGCGCTCGAAGTCACCGCCGACGACTACTTGCCAGTGCTCGCCGCTTTCGAGGATATGCACCGGACCCGCTTCGGATTCGCCTCACCCGAGACGCCAATCGTGCTGGAGTCGATCCAGGTTGAGGCCATCGGCCGCAGCGGCCTATCGGAGACCCTGGCCGACCAGCCTGCCGAGGCTGCCCCAGGGCCTTCCGACGATCCCGCCCCCCGGGCCCGCCGCCTGGCCAGCTTCGCGGGGCAGGCTGTCGACACCCCCTTCTACGACCGGGCCAATCTGGATTCGGGCGCAGCCGTGGACGGTCCCACGGTCATCGTGGACCCCCACTCCACCACAGTGGTGGAGCCGGGCTGGGCCGCAGCGGTGGCCCCCGGCGGCGAACTGGTGTTGAACCGGGTTGTGCCCCGCCCAGAGGCCGCGGTGGGCACCCACGCCGACCCAGTGATGCTGGAGATCTTCAACAACCTCTTCATGAACGTGGCCGAACAGATGGGGGTGGCCCTGGAGAACACCGCCGCTTCGGTGAACATCAAGGAGCGACTGGACTTCTCCTGCGCCATCTTCGACCCCAACGGCGAGCTGATCGCCAACGCTCCCCACATGCCGGTGCATTTGGGATCGATGGACATGGCGGTCAAAGCCACCATCGCCCGCCATCCAAACATGGCCCCTGGCGACGCCTTCATCACCAATGCCCCCTACAACGGCGGCACCCACCTGCCCGATGTAACCGTAGTCATGCCCGTGTTCGATGCCGATGGGGTCGAGGTTCTTTTCTACACCGCGTCCCGAGGTCACCACGCCGACATCGGCGGAAGCGTTCCGGGCTCTGCCCCGGCCCACGCGTCCAACATCGCCGAGGAGGGAGTGCTGTTTGACGGCGAGGTGCTGGCCCGAGCCGGCCGATTCCAAGAAACAGAGATCCGGGCCTTGCTTACCGGCGCCGAATGGCCGGCCCGCAGCCCCGACACCAACCTCGCCGACATCAAGGCGCAGCTGGCCGCCTGCCAGAAAGGGGCCGTCTCCCTGGGCGAGGTGATCGACTACTACAGCTTGGCCACAGTCCACGCCTACATGGACCATGTCCGAGCCAACGCCGCCGAATCGGTCCGCCGCTTGATCGACCGCCTGGAAGACGCTTCGTTCACCGCCAGCTTTGACGACGGCTCACAGGTGTCGGTGGCCTTTCGGGTTGATCATGACCTCCGTGCGCTGACCGTGGACTTCACCGGCACCAGCGATCAGCACCCCGGAAACTTCAACGCTCCCCAACCCGTGTGTCGGGCCGCGGTGCTCTATGTGCTGCGCTGCCTGGTAGACGACAACATCCCGCTCAACAGCGGCTGCCTGGAGCCGGTGGAGCTGATCATGCCGTCACCCAGCATGATCAGCCCGGTGGAGCCCGCCGCGGTCTTCGCCGGCAATGTGGAAACCTCCCAGCTCATCGTGGACACCCTGTTCGGGGCCGTGGGTTCAGTGGCCGCCTCACAGGGAACCATGAACAACGTGGTGTGGGGCAACGAACGCCACCAGTACTACGAGACCGTGTGCGGCGGTGCGGGGGCCACCGCCCGGCGAGACGGCTGCGACGCCGTCCACACCGGCATGACCAACGCCCGACTCACCGATCCCGAGGTGTTGGAGCAGCGCCACCCCGTGGTGGTGGAAGACTTCGCTATCCGTCGGGGCAGCGGAGGTGCGGGCCAGCATCGGGGCGGTGATGGCGTGGTGCGGCGCACCCGGTTCGAGGAGTCCATGAGCCTCAACGTGCTGTCCTCCCGGCGGGAAATCGCCCCTTACGGCATCAAGGGAGGCTGGCCCGGCGAGGTCGGCGTCAACCGTGTCCTGCGGGCCGACGGCACCGTGGAAAACCATCCCGGCGTGTTCCGCACCGAGGTGCAACCCGGCGACCGGCTAGAGATCGCCACTCCGGGCGGAGGCGGCTACGGTCCGTCTGAAGAGGAGCGCTGAGCGGCCAGGCGGACGCCCTCCACGATGCTGGTGTAGCCGGTGCAGCGACACAGCGTCCCAGCCAGAAACTCCCGGATCTCCCTGTCGGTGGGCTCTGCGGCGCCGGCGGGCCGGTCGGCCAGCCAGGCCACAGTGGACATGATGATGCCCGGCGTGCAAAAGCCGCACTGGAAGCTCATGGCGTCGGCGAATGCCTGCTGAACCGGCCCCAGCACCGGGTTGCCGGGGTCTGTCGTGTCGACCAGGCCCTCGATGGTGGCCACCTCGCAGCCGTCAGCTTGCACGGCCAGGATGAGGCATGACCGCACCGCGGCGCCGTCCACCAGCACCGTGCACGTCCCGCACACCCCGTGTTCGCACCCCACGTGGGTGCCGGTGAGCCCGCACTGGCGGCGCAAGAAGTCGGCCAGTGTGGTGCGGGTCTCGGCTTCTGCGGTGTAGTCCAGCCCGTTGGCTCGCAGCCGCACGGTGCGCGTCGGGCTCATCGCATTACCGCCATGGTCCTACCAGGTGATGCTCTGGCCGGCGTTGGCCCGCAGGATCTGGCCGGTCACAAAGCGGGAGGCGTCGGAGGCCAAGAACCAGATCAGGTTGGCCTGGTCAGACGCCTCGCACACCTCGCCCAGCGGAGAGCGATCCCGCATCAACTTGAGATAGCTGTCCATCTCCACAGCGTCGACATTGCCCTCGGAATCCCTCAGATGGCCCCCAACGAAGTTGGTGAGCGTGAACCCGGGGGCGATGGTGTTTACCCGAATTCCGCTAGGCCCCGCCTCAACGGCCAGCGACTGGGTGAGCATCGCCACCGCTGCCTTGGTTGCGGCGTACACCGACAAACCGCCCACTGGAGTGTTGATGGCAGTGGCCGACACATTGATGATCGAACCCGACCCCTGGGGGGCCATTACCCGCATGGCAGCCTGGCAGCCAAAGAACACGCCCTTGAAGTTGATGGCCACCACCCGGTCGAACTCGGCCTCGCTCACATCCACCACATCGCCGTAGCTGCCCACCCCGGCCACATTGGCCATCACGTCCAACCGGCCGAATTCGTCTGTTGCCGCGGCCACCAGAGCGCTCACCTGCTCAGCCTGGGTGGTATCCACCGATTTAGCCACCGCCCGGCCACCGCCGTCAACGATGCGGTCCCTGGTTCGGGCTGCTCCCTCACCGTCGATGTCGCCCAGCACCACCGCGGCCCCCGCCGCGGCCAGTGTCTCCGCAGCCGCCTCGCCGATGCCGCTGGCCGCCCCGGTGATGCACGCCACTCGCCCGCTCAGGTCGAACACGCCAAGCCCTTTCATAAAACCAGTTTGTCTTACCGTTATCTGGCTTGCCCCACCGCCGCGCCGGTGCGGGCTGCCATACGCAGGTAGCCACATCAAACGGCTTGCCATCCATCGGCGCGAGTGTGAGTCTTGGGCAATGGCGGTGGAACTGGAATGGCTGGTGGACCAACCCACCCAATCCAACCCGGTCATGGTGGTGGCATTGGAGGGGCTATTCGACGCGGCTGACGCGGCCACCACCGGAGTGCGCTTGATAAAGGAAAGCGCCAACGGCGTCGAGCCGCTGGCCCGCATCGACCCCGAGGGGTTCTTCAACTTCCAGGACCGCCGCCCTGAGGTCCGACTGGACGACAACGGCCGGCGGGTCATCGACTGGCCGGTCACCGAGGTCGACGCGGTAGAGCGCTACGGCGCCAAACACCCCCTTGTGGTGGTGGACGGCGTGGAGCCCCACCTGCGGTGGCGGACATTCGCCGACTACCTGGTTGAGGTGGCCACCGAGTGCCAGGCCGGCCTAGTGGTCACGCTCGGGGCCATGGTCGGCCTCGCGCCCCACACCCGGCCGCTGGGGGTGGTGGGCAGCTCCACCAATGTCGAGTTGGCCCGCATGTTCGGCTTAGGCCGCCCCACCTATGAGGGCCCGACCGGCCTGGTGGGTGCACTCCACGACGCATTGGACCAGGCCCACATCCCGGTAATCTCGTTGCGGGTGTCGGTGCCCCACTACGTGCCCGGACCGCCCAATCCCGAAGCCACCCGGTCGCTACTCAAGCGATTCGAGCTGATCACCGGCATCATCACCGACCACGAGGAGCTCGACGAAGCCGCGGCGGCTTGGCGAGAGCGGGTGGACACCGCCGTGGCCGGCGACGACGACCTCAAGAACTACGTCGCCCAGCTGGAGCGTCAGATCGATGAGGCCGACGACCTGCTCCCCACCGGCGACGACCTAGCCACGCAGTTCGAAGCCTTCCTCCGCGACCCCTGGAAATAAGGTTCTACGCCGCGGTCAAGCGGGCGAGGGCCTCGTCGATGATGGTGGTGGCCAGCTTCTGGAGGGATTCGTCGTCGAGGGTGGAGACGGGGTGGGGGACAGTGACTGCGGGGTAGGAGGCCATGCCTACGGTGGGGGCGAACGACTCGACCACCGGCTCAAACGGCTCGGTGATCAGCAGCATCGACGGGATGCCCCTGGACTCCATGTGAACGGCGTCGTGCAGACTGCACGCCGTGCAGGCCCCTCAATCGCCCAATCCGGAGATGATGAGGTGGGAGCGGGCAGCCAGCATCTCGGCGTCGTCAGCGTCGATGGGCTTGCCGGCGGCCGATTTGGAGTGGACCACGATGTCGGCCACCGGAAGGCGTTCCCGCAGGCCCTCGGCCACGTAAGTGAGAAGTTCTTTGGCGTTGTTCTTGGCGTTGTCGATCACCCCAATGACCACGGGCTCAGCGGGCATCTGGCGAGGCGCCATGGCAACTTCTTCAACATGGGCTTCTTCGTAGACTGGGGACAACACCGTTACTGACGACACGAGAACTCCTCCTTCACGCCAAGGGTAGCCCGTCGCCGGGTGCGGCCACCTTCCGGGTGACCGCCACCGAGTGAACCGTCGGCGCCCAGTTGGGGATATAGGCCGACCATCCTGCCCCCGCGCTGCCTGCGGTAACCAGGAAGATGTCGTGGGGTCCTCGAACCGTGTTGAGCTTGCCGTCGGCATCGGGGGTCATGTCGTTTTGAGCCGTGAACTCCTGCAATACCCCGCCCGCCGCCAAGTGCTCGGGGGTCACCCTGCTGTGCTCGGCCAAGAACTCCCGCACCATGGGCTTGGTCCAGCCCGCCTCGGCCAGGATTTGGCGGTGCTCGGGGCCGATCACCAGCAACACCTGGTGTTTCTTGGCCACCGCATAGGTGGCCGGGCCGGTCATGGCGGAGGCAAACGTCAACAAGATCCCCTCGGGATCGCCGTTGAGGTGGTTGGCCACCTGGTGAGGGCTTTCGGAGGGGAACATGGTCACCGTTGTGTCCTCCTCGCCGTAGCCCAGCTCCACCCGAAGCGGCGGCCATCCCTCGGGCGGGGATTCTTCGGCCACCAGCATGGTGTATTTGCCAGGGTGGCCCAGCGATGATCCGTCGAGGGTGTCCGACCGGGCCCCCAACACGTTCATGGCCACCAGCCGCAGGGCCCGGCCCACCGTGGCGTTGGCCCGATAGCCCGGACCCAACGCATTGCGCCCGGAGTTGAACCCCAGTTCGGCCACCAGGGGACCGCTCACCACCGCACAGAGCGCGGCGCCGCCAGTGCTGGTCACCACCGTGTGGCACCCGAAGCGGGGGTCGAACATGGCCGACAAACCGGCCAGCACCACCGGGAAGTACTCGGGGCGACAGCCGGCCATCACCGCATTGACGGCCGCTTTCTCCGCGGTCACCTCTCGCGACCGCTCAGGCACACTGCCCACTATGTCGGCCGGGCCCAAACCGGCATGGTCCAGCATCGCCTGCACCCGCTCCGGGGTGGGCGGAATCACCGGCAGTCCGTCGGTCCACCCCCGGTCGAAGAACTCCTCTTGGACATCCCCCGCATCGAGCACCAACTCCTGAGCCATCTCCCGACGCTAGTAGGGTTCCCCGCCGTGACCGGAAGACTGACAGGCAAGAGAACCATCGTGACCGGCGCGGGCTCGGGCATCGGCAAGGCCGCGGCCCAGCTGTTCGCCGCCGAGGGGGCCCTGGTGATGTGCGCCGACATCAACGGCGACGCTGCCGCGGCCACCGCGGCCGAGATCGGCGACCAGGCCATCAGTCTGGGGGTGGACGTGACCCAACCCGGCGACTGCCAAGCCATGACCGAGCAGACTGCATCTGCATTCGGCGGCCTCGACGCGGTGTACTCCAACGCCGGGGTGGACGGACCCGGCCGAGCCGGCGACCTCAGCCTCGAAGAGTGGAACCGGGTGATCGGGGTGAACCTCACCGGCAAATGGCTGGCGGTCAAGTTCGCCATTCCCCACCTCATCGAGGCCGGCGGCGGGTCGTTGGTCCTCCAGGCCAGCGTCGGCGGCGTGATCGGCGTACCGGGAATTGCCGCCTATGCCGCAGCCAAGGCCGGGGTGATCGGCCTCACCCGGCAGATGGCGGTGGACTACGGCCCCGACAACATCCGGGTCAACGCCATCTGTCCTGGGACTGTGCCCACTCCCCTGGTGCGGGCCACCTACGAGAAGCGGGGCGGATTCTCCGCAACGGCCAACGCACCGGAAGATGCCACCGTCGACGAGATGATCGAGGCGGCCGTAGTACGCCATCCCATCGGCCGCCTCGGCACCACCACTGACATCGCCCAACTCGCCCTGCACCTGGCCTCGGACGAATCGTCGTGGACCACCGGCGCCGCCATCGTCATCGACGGCGGAATGTCGGTGGCCTGATCAATCCTGGGGTTCAGCTGAGTTCGGCGAAGAACTTCTTCCAGGTGTCCAAGCTCTCGGGGAGCTCTGCGGAGCTGATTTGGCCGAAGTAGCGCTTGCGATCGGCCTCTGTGAGCCCGCCGTCCACCAACTCGGCCATGTCCATGTAATACACCATGGCGACGCTGCGCTCAGCAAAGCGCCACTCCCCGCCGTCATGGCGGTACTGGTCGAAGTAGCGCAGGCCAGTCACGAAGGTCCTTCCCTCAATGCCCAATTCGGCGTGGGCGTTGACGATGCCGGAGGCGTGGCCGGCGCGGTTGGCGTCGAGCTCAACCAGATGGCTGTTGGGATAGTGGTATGTGGCGCCGAACGAAGACAGCCGGTCGGTGTAGAAGTCCACGATGGCCGACCGTCCCTCATTGACCACCGCGCCGTCGCCGTGTCGAAAAACGGCGTCTTCGGTGAACAAGGCGGCCACCGCGTCAATGTCCCGGTCGTCCACCGCCATGCCATAGCGAACTACCAGATCTCGGATCTCCTCCCGAGCCTCCATTCGGGCGATTCGCTCAGACAGGCCATCAGTCGCACTGGTCATTTCATTTGCCTCCCGGTCTCGAGCCTCTGATGCCCCCGGTCGGGAGCCATCGAAATTTGTCGGCTTCGGCCAGCGAAAACTACCGTCGCCCTCTGTTGACCGGCAACACCCGGTCGTCCTGAGGGGGGCCATGCTTCTAGCTTTCGGCAACTTCACTGCTGATCCAAGCGTCAATTTGCAGTTGTTGATCGGCGGATTGGCCCTAGGGGCCATTTACGCCGTGGTGGCTCTCGGCTTCGTGCTCGTCTATAAGAGCACCGACGTGCTGAATCTGGCCCACGGGGAATTCCTGATGCTCGGGGCGTATTTCGCGCTGACGTTTTTGATATCCGAAAACCTCAACTTCTTCTTGGGCGTTCTCGTGCTGCTGCTGGTGATGCTGGTGTTCGGACTATTGGTCCACTACGGGATCATGCGACGAATGGTGGGCCAGGGCTTCTTTGCCATTGTGCTGATCACCCTGGGCATCGCCACCATCATCCGCGCCCTATTGCTCATCTTCTACGGACCCACGGAGCGAGCCCGCCTCGACTTGCTTCCCCAGGGCAGCTTCGAAGTTGGCGGCGCCACGGTGAGGCACGTGGATCTGATCATCTTCGCCGTGGTGGCGGGGTGTGTGCTGCTGTTCTTCCTCTTCTTCAAGTACACCCGGCTGGGACTGCACATGCGGGCGGTGGCCGACGACATCGAGGCCGCCGCGGCCATGGGCATCGACCCCGACAAGGTGTACGCCATGACGTGGGCCGCGGCCATGGTCATGGCCGGGGTTGGTGGACTGCTATTCGGCCATGTCACCGGGGCCATCGACCGCAGCATCGAGGCCATCGGCCTGCGGGCCTTCCCCGCCGCGGTGGTGGGCGGGCTCACGTCGCTGGGCGGCTCCATTGTCGGCGGCCTGGTGGTGGGGGTGATCGAGCAGTTCGCCAACGGTCATCTGGGCACCAAGTGGCGGGAGCCGGTGGCCTTCTCTGTGATGTTCGTGGTGCTGCTGGTGCGACCGACTGGCCTCTGGGGCCGGAAGGACCTGGAGCGGGTATGAGCTGGGAACTGGAAGACTCATTCTTGCGGGGCGACCTATGACGGCCACGGAGAATCCCCCGGCCCAGCAGACTGCTCAGACCTACCGTCCTTCCACCCTCCAGCGGTTTCTTCCCTTCATCATCGCCGCGGTGGTGCCGTTCATCCTGGGATCGACCACCGGCGACTTGAATTTCTGGTGGAAGGCGGTGATCACGGTTGTGGTCTTGGTCGTCGTCGCCCGACTGGCCTGGAAATGGACGCCTCGGGGCGAGCTCACCCACCGCGAGGACATGCGCTTGTGGCGGACCCCCAGCGATCGGTCGTGGGCGGCGTTGACCATGTTCGGCCTGCTGGTGCTGCCCTTCATCTTGGCCTCCGACTTCACGCCCCCCATGGGCTTCCCCTGGGCCACCTGGTTCGCAGTGGTCAACCTGGTGTTGATCTTCGCCATGGGCGCCGCGGCCTTCAACCTGCTGGTGGGCTATTCCGGCCAGATCAGCCTGGCCCACGTGGCGTTCTTGGCTCTGGGCAGCATCGTCGGCGGCGTCGTCGGGGTGCAGTGGAGCGGCGGAAACATGTGGTACGCCCTGCCGGCTGCGGCCCTGGCCGGAGCGGTGGTGGGTGCAATCTCCGGTCTGCCCGCCCTGCGGCTCAAACACCTCTACCTGCTGCTGGCCACTTTCGGCTTCCACTTCGTGATGATGCTGGTGTGGCGGGAGTACCTCCAGGAGTACTTCGGCTTCGTCGGCATCCGCTTCAAGGGTGAGAACTCCCCGCGGATCGCTTCCTGGCTGCACTGGCTGCCCGGCATTGACCCCGACCAAAACGGCGAGTTCGTCATCACCGGCCAGTTCCGGTGGTATTGGGTGCTCATGCCCATCACGGTGCTTTCGATTCTGTTCATGGTGAACGTGGTTAGGACTCGGGAGGGACGGGCGTTCGCCGCGGTGCGCGACCGAGACGTCTCCGCCTCGCTGCTGGGCATCAACGTGGCTCGGTCCAAGCTTTTTGCCTTCGCTTTGTCTTCTGCGATTGTGTCCATGTCGGGAGTGCTGGCCTCGTTCTACATCGGCTCTCGGGGCGAGGACAGTTTCAACGTCCAAACGGTGTTGAACTACGCCATCATCATCGTGGTCGGCGGCTTCTCCAGCATCCAGGGGGCCATCTTCGGCTCAGCGTTCTTCTGGTTCCTGCCCGAATGGTTCAAATGGGCCCGAGAGGAGCTCTGGTTCGTGAGGGACATCGACTTCCTCAGCGACTATCCCAGCGAGATCGACTTGGCCATCAAGGGGTTCTTGGTGGTGATCATCTTGATGTTCAAGCCTGATGGCTTGGCCGGCATGTGGCGGGACTTCAAGAACTGGCTGGGCCGCACACTGGCCAGGAGCAACCCATGAACGCCCGCGGACTCGACCTGACGATTGAAGGCCTAACGGTGGTCTATGGAGGAGTCACTGCGCTGGATGACGTGCGCATCGCGGTGCCCTCCGGTGGCTTCGTCACGGTCTTAGGGGCGAACGGAGCGGGAAAGACCACCCTGGTCCGATCGATCACCGGCCTGCTCTACCTCCATAAGGGCCGAGTGCGCCGGGGCAGCATCGTGTTGGGGGGAGAGTCGATTCTGGGCAGGAAGACCCCCGATATCGTTTCCGCTGGCGTAGCCCAAGTACCCGAGGGCCGCAAGCTGTTCCCCAACCTCACGGTGAAGGAGAACCTGCTGTGCGGGGCGGCCAGCCGCAGCGACCTTTCCGGCATCGACGATTCGCTGGATCAGAACCTGGATCTGTTCCCCCAGCTGCGTCCGCTGCTCAGCCAAACCGCGGGATTGCTATCAGGAGGCGAGCAGCAGATGGTGGCGGTGGGGCGAGCACTGATGTCGCAGCCATCTCTGTTGATCTGCGATGAGCTGTCGTTGGGGCTGGCCCCCAAGATCGTCCACCGGCTGTTCGAGCTGCTCACCGAGATCAACGAGACTCGAGGCACATCGATCCTGGTCATCGAGCAGAATGCCAGCCTTGCTCTTGAGCACGCGGCCGACGCTTACGTCTTGGAATTGGGCCGGGTGCTCATGGAGGGCAGCGCGGCCGAGCTCCGAGGCAATCCAATGGTGCAGGAGCTTTACCTGGGCGGCGGCGGTGAGGCCCACACCTCCTACGCCGCCATCGAGCGCCCCCGCGGTGAAAGGCGCCGGGGACGCAAGAAGCCAGGTGGCGATTCATGAGCGACGCCATCTTGACCTTCGACGACGTGACCGTGCAGTTTGGCGGGGTCCGGGCCTGCGATTCGATCAGCGGTCGGGTGGACCGGGGGTCTCTGTTCGCACTGATCGGCCCCAACGGAGCGGGCAAGACCACCCTGGTCAACGCCATATCGGGGGTGTACAAGCCGCTGCCCGGCGCTCAAGTTCAGTTCCACCCCGAAGGCGGGCCCCCCGAGGACCTGCTGGCCTACCGCCCCTTCCAGATCGCCCGTCTAGGAGTGGCTCGAACCTTCCAGAACCTGGGGCTGTTCATGGGCGAGAACGTGCTCACCAACCTGCTGCTCGGCCGCTACATCCACGAGCACACACGGCTCATCGAGGGCGGACTCTTCACCCGGCGAGCAGTCAAACGGGAGTTGGCCGCTCGCCAAGCCATCGAGCGGGTGGTCGAACTGCTGGATTTGGGAGCATTTCGGCGGGATTCGGTAGGCGACTTGCCCTACGGAGTGCAAAAGCGCATCGAATTCGGCCGCGTCCTGGCCATGGAGCCCGAGCTGTTGATGCTCGATGAGCCCATGGCCGGCATGAGCGTGGATGAGAAGCAGGACATGATCCGCTACATCTATTCGGCTCAAGATGAGCTCGGCATGACCGTTTTCCTTATCGAGCACGACATGGGAGTGGTCATGTCGATCGCCGACCATGTGATGGTGTTGGACTTCGGCCAGAAGATCGCCGAGGGAACCCCAGCGGAGATGCAGCAGGACGAGCGGGTGATCGCCGCCTACCTCGGCACCGAGATGGCCGAGAACTGAGATAGCCACCGATTTAGCCCCTGACGCCAACGGTGAATTATGGTGACCTGCTGTTATGCCAATCGTTGGATACTCGACTATTGGACTACCAAATAGGGCCGCCTAGTTGGTGGCACCAGAAACAAGAGGGGAAATACCTATGACTCGACGCTGGCTGAAGATTCTCGTAGCCCTGTTCGCGTTCGCACTGATCGCGGCAGCCTGCGGCAACGACGACGATGACGCTGCACCGGCGCCGGCACCCACAGCCGCTGCGACCGAAGCACCAGCACCCGCACCCACCGAGGCACCGGCCCCGACTGAAGCCCCCGATATGGGGGTGCCCGACAACCCGGACAACGGCGTCACCTCCAGCTCGATCAAAGTCGGCTGGATGGGCGACCTGACCGGGCCGACCGCATCGTCTCAGCAGTTCAACAGCCACGGCAGCGAGGCCTACTTCGAGTGCGCCAACCGTGACGGTGGCGCCCTGGGCCGCATGTTCGACTACCTCCCCGAGGACGACCAGTTCAACGCCGACAATGCGGCCATCAACTTCACCAAGCTCACCGAGGACGACAAGGTTCTTGCCCTGGTCGGCTTGGGCGGCTCGCACATCAGCACCCAGCTCCAGCCCGATATCGAAACTCTGAACCTGCCGGTGATCGGCCCACCCCAGACCATCGACATCCAGCTTGAGGGCGACCAGTACTTCAACAACCTGGCCCACTACGGCGACCAGGCCGACCTGGCCGCCGGCCACATAGCCGCCACCGTCGGCGGCATCGAGAACGCCGTGGTCATGGGCATCAGCCTGGAGGTGCCCTCCGGCACCGAGTTCGCCGCCTATGTGGAGCAGTCGGTGGAGAAGGGTGGCGGAACCTACGTCAACACCCTCTACGTAGCTCCGGGCGCCTCTGAGGTGACCGCGCAGATGGTGGAGCTGCAAGCCGGCATCGACGACCATGGCGTGAACTACGTCACCCTCCACGGGTCTCCCGGTGCTGGCCTGGTGGTCATGCAGGGCATGGCCGACGTGGGCATCACCGACGTACCCATCATCGGCATCCACGGCATCGCGGCCAACTCGATTTGGACCGAAGGCCCGGAGTCGGTGAGCGATGAGACGTTTGGCATTCACTCGTTCCTGACCGCCAACAACAACATCGAGGCCTCGGCCATGATGGAGGAGTGCGCATCGCTGGCCGGCTACGACGGCGAGCACCTCAATCTGAACTTCGCTCACGGCTTCTTGAACGGCTACGTGTTCCACCAGGCCGTGGAGCGGGCCGCCGAGACCGGCGAGCTGAGCCGTGAGAGCCTGACCGAAGCCCTCAAGGGCAGCTTCGACACCATGGGCATCACCTGCCCGATCGACTGGGCGGCCCACCCGCACCACAGCCAGTGCGGAGCGGCGTTCTCACTCGACGCTGCTTCGGGCGGCATGGTGGCGGCCAATCCGTTCGCCTTCTACGCCGACAGCTTCGACGGCGAGTACGGCATCGAGATCGGCTAATCGAACAAGGGGAGCCCCTGCGTTGTCGGACACCAGCATGATCGCCGAGGACTTCGCCGATTATCTGGCCGACAACGTGGGGGCCGACCCCTACCCCATATTCCGCCGGATGCGCGATGAGGCCCCGGTGGTGTGGGCCGAGCCGCTCCAAGCCTGGGTGCTGACCCGGTGGGATGACATCACCGCCATGCTGGAGGACGGTGAGAGCTACGGCCCGCTGATGAACCGTCCGGGCACCTCCAGCATCTTCGGACGGGCCATCTTGCAGATGTCGGGCGACGAGCACCGGCGCAAAGACGCCATCTTGGCCAAGCGCCTGCGCGGCCCCCGCTATCTCGGGTCCACTATCGAGGAGATCGTCTCGGGGTTGGTCAGCGAATACGGCGACCAGCTGCCGGTGGCTCCTGAGACCGCCGACTTGCGCACCGGGCTCACCGAGCCGGTTCCGCTGGGCGCCATCGCCGAGCTGATGGACATGGGGGCGGCCAGCAACTTCCGGACTTGGTACAACGACATCGTCGCCGCGGGAACCTCGAACTTCGCCCAAGACCCGGTGGTCCACGCCAAGGGAGAAGCGGCTCGCGACGAGCTCTACGACTTCGTCACCCCCAGCATCGCCGAGCGCCGCACCTGCCCCGGTGACGAACTGCTGTCCGACCTGTGCTCCATGGAGTACGAGGGCGAGCGGCTGTCCGATGACGAAGTCCGCAGTTTCACCGCGTTCTTGCTGTCAGCGGGCATCGAGACCACCGACCGGGCGCTGGCCAACCTGTTCAAGCACCTCATCTTGCAGCCCGAGCAGTGGCAGCGCCTAAAGGACGACCCGTCGCTGGCCAGCTCGGCGGCCACCGAGATTCTCCGCTTCCGCCCTCCGGTGCAGGCCATTGTGCGCATGGCCAAGCAGGACATGGAGGTCTGCGGCACCATGATCCCGGCCGAGAGCAAGCTCATGGGCTTTATCGCCAGCGCCAACCACGACCCCGACCGCTTCGACAACCCCGGGGTGTTCGACGTGGGCCGCTTCGAGGGGGCAGAACGCCCTAACTACACCCCCATCGGCCCGGTTCGGGCCTTCGGCGCCGGTCCTCACACCTGTACCGGGTCGCTTCTGGCCAAGCTGGAGATGGAGCGCACCCTGGAGTACTTGGTCGACCGATTTGACCACTTCGAGTTCGCCGGCGACGTGCCCCCCGATACCGGCATCGTGCTCCGCTCCCCCGAGACCCTCGACGTAGTCCTTCACCCCGCCGAGGCTGCTTAGGCAACGAACGCCGCGGGATCGGCTTCGAAGCGCTGTTGGCAGCCGGCAGCACAGAAGTAGTAGTCGCTGCCGTTGAAGGCCGCTCGATAGCGAGCGTCGGCCACCAAAACGGACATGCCGCACACCGGGTCGACGGCCTCTTGGGGGCGTTCTAGGGGGGCTGCCTCGGCATCGATTTCGAGCCAGCCCTCAGCCCGACGAGCCACCAGATCGGCCAATATCGCAGCGGCGATCTCCCGATTGGGAATGCGACCGAGGTCCAAGCCGGCCGGTGCGCTGATGCGGGTCAGATCGTCGTCGCCGAATCCCTGGGTGCGGAGGTAGTCGCTCATGGCTTGAGCCCGCTTGGCCGATGCCACCAAGCCGATGTAGCCGGCGTCGGTGCCCAGCGCGGCCGCCAAGGCCACGTCGTCGTAGTGTCCCTGGGTGGCCACTACCACCGCGGTGGCCGGATCGATGGCAAGGCTGCTCAGATCAAGGCTTGTGCGCACTAGTTCGGGGTGCTCGTGGTCGTCGGGCTGGCCGCCATCGTCAACGATCACTGCATCCCAGCCAATGGCGGTAGCCACTGCGGCGATGGCGTCCACCGCCGGGGAGCGGCCGATCACCACCACTTGGGGGGCGGGCAAGTTCGGCTCCAGGTAGATCTCCATCGCTCCCTCCGAATCACACGCCATGGCAATCGAGCGCAGGCCGTCGCTGTCGTCATCGGCCTGACCAGCGACAGGACCGCGATTGCGATCCCGGCCGTTTGAAGGGCCCAAGCACAGCAGCCGGGGTTGGCCATGGTCTAGGCAGGCCAGCGCCTCAACGATCACGGTGGGCTCGGCGCAGGCCCCGCCCAGCCAGCCCCGCACCGTGCCGTCGGACAGGATCACCGCCTGCGACCCCTGCTGGCCCGACGACGGCGCTCGGCGCCAGATCACCGAGGCCAGCACAAACGGCAGCCGCAGTCGACGCAACTCCACTGCCCGAGCCAAGACGTCGACGTTCACAGCACGAGCACCTAGCGACTAACTGGCTGCGTCGATAGCCGCCCACACCCGGTCGGGCAACACCGGCATGTCGATGTTGCGGACACCGAGATGGGCCAGTGCATCGATCACCGCGTTGACGAAGGCCGCGGGCGACCCCACGGTGGCCGACTCGCCGACGCCCTTGGCCCCAATGGGATGGTGGGGCGAGGGCACCTCTGTGGCCAACAGCTCAAAGCGGGGAGTCTCCCATGCGGTGGGCACCAGGTAGTCCATGAAGTTGGCCCCGATGCAATTGCCATCGTCGTCAAAAGTGATCCACTGCATAGCCGACATGGCGAACCCCTCGGTGAGGCCGCCGCAGATTTGGCCTTCCACGATCATCGGGTTGATCCTCACCCCGCAGTCGTCCAGCGCCACCATGCGCTGCACTTCCCACACGCCGGTGTCAGGGTCCACCTCCACCACCACGATGTAGCTGCCGTAGGGGTAGGTGAGGTTGGGTGGGTCGTAGTAGGTGACGTCTTCCAGGCCGTACTCCATGCCCTCGGGCAGGTTGGTGTAGGCGGCTAGGGCCACGTCTTGGATGGTAACCGACCGGTCTGGGCTGCCCGCTACCGAGAACACTCCCGACGCCAGCTCGATGTCCTCATCGGCCGCTTCCAATAGGTGGGCGGCGATTTTCTTGGACTTTTCGGCCAGCTTGCGGGCCACCACCGCGGTGGCCGCCCCGCCCACCGGGGTGGAACGGGACGCGTAGGTGCCCAGCCCGTAGGGGGTGTGGTCGGTGTCACCGTGCTCCACCTTGATGTCGTTGGCTGGGATGCCCAGCACCTCGGCCACGATCTGGGCGAACGTGGTCTCATGGCCCTGGCCCTGGGTCTTAACCCCTAGCTTCAAGATGGCCTTGCCGGTGGGATGCACCCGCAGCTCGGCCGAGTCGATCATCTTGAGCCCGGCAATGTCGTAAGTGCGCGACGGCCCCGCCCCCACCGCCTCGGTGAAGTGGGCAATGCCGATGCCGATCAGCTGCCCTTCGGCCCGGGCCTCAGCCTGCTCCCGGCGCAGGTCCTCGTAGCCCACCTCGTCCATGGCGGTGCGCAGGGCGGTGGGATAGTCGCCAGAGTCGTACACGAAGCCGGTGGCCGTCTCATAGGGAAACTGCTCGGGCTGGATGAAGTTCTTCAGCCGCATCTCGGCCGGGTCGATGCCCACCTCGTACGCGGCAGTCTGCACCAGCCGCTCGATGAGGTAGGAGGCCTCGGTGATCCGGAATGAGCACCGGTAGGCCACCCCGCCGGGGGCCTTGTTGGTGAATGCGCCCTTGCAGTTGATGTGGGCGGCGGGGAAGTCGTAGCTGCCGGTGACCACGTGGAACAGCCCGGCCCGGAACTGGGTGGGCTGGGCGTCGGAGTAGAACGCCCCCTGATCCGACAGCATGTCCACCCGCAGCCCGAGAATACGGCCCTCGTCGGTGACGGCGAGTTCGCCTTTCATGTAGTAGTCGCGGGCGAAGCCGGTGGAGATGAGGTTCTCGGTGCGGCTCTCCACCCACTTCACCGGCTGTCCGATGAGCAGCGATGCCGCGGTGGCCACCACATAGCCGGGGTAGATGGGCACCTTGTTGCCGAAGCCGCCGCCGATGTCGGGGCTGACGATGCGGATGTTCTGCTCGGGCAGCCCGGCCACCATGGCGAACAGCGTCCGGTGGGCGTGGGGGGCTTGCGAGGTCATGTAGATGGTGGCCTGGCCGGTCACTGAGTTGACGTCGGCCAGGATGCCGCACGTCTCCAGCGGGGCGGGATGCGAGCGGGGATAGTGGGTTTCCAGGGTGACCACCCGGTCGGCCTGGGCGAAGGCCTCTTCGGTGGCGCCTTGGTCGCCGGTCTCCCAGGTGTAGGCGAGGTTGTCGGTCTGGCCCTCCTTCTCGTCCCGGATCAGCGCCGCCCCCTCCTCTAGGGACTGCTGGGGGGTGGTGATGGGAGGCAGTTCCTCGTAGTCCACCTCGATGTGTTCAAGCGCGTCAGTGGCGATGTAAGGATCGGTGGCGATGACCGCGGCCACCTCCTGGCCCTGGTAGCGCACCTTGTCGGTGGCCAGCACCGCCTGGGTGTCGCCCGACAAGGTGGGCATCCAGGCCAAACCGTGCTGGTCCATCAGATCGCCGGTTACCACGGCCAGCACCCCATCGATGGCGGTGGCCGCCGAGGAGTCGATGCCGTTGATGCGGGCGTGGGCCAGCGGCGAGCGCAGGATGGCCATGTGCAACGTGCCGGGCAGGTCGATGTCGTCGAGGAAGTTGCCCTGGCCCTCAATCAGCCGGGCGTCTTCTTTGCGCTGGACGCTATGGCCGATGCCGCCGATCTCAGCGGGAGTAGTTGGTGCAGCCATGATTGCTCCTCAGCTTCCGTTGGACGACTCGGCCACTCGGGCCGCTGCCGTCTGGATGGCCTTGACGATGTTGATGTAGCCGGTGCACCGGCACAGGTTTCCCGAGATGGCCCAGCGCACCTCGTCATCTGAAGGGTCGGCGTTCTCAGCGATGAGCGAGGCGCCCACCAGCATCATGCCTGGGGTGCAGAACCCGCATTGGAGGCCGTGGTCGTCGGTGAACGCCGACTGGATGGGGTGCAGGCCGTCGGCGGTCTTGAGGCCCTCCACGGTGGTGACCTCGGTGCCGTCGGCCTGCGCGGCCAGCACCGTGCAGGCCTTGACCGGATTGCCGTCCATCAGCACTGTGCAAGCCCCGCAGCTGGTGGTGTCGCAGCCCACATGGGTGCCGGTCAGCCCGACTGTGCGGCGGATGTGATCCACCAGCAGGGTGCGGGGCTCCACGTCGCTGGCGTGATCGGAACCGTTGATGGTGATGTTGATTTCCATTGTCAGCTCCCTTCGGCCTGCTGGACGGCGGCGGCCAGCCCCCGCTTGGTGTAGGTGCGGACCACCTGGCGCTTCCAGGCGGCGGTGCCCCGAACATCGTCGCGGGGCTCGGCGGCTGTCGCGGCCAACTCGGCGGCCTCGGCGAACAGCTCATCGGAGGGCTGCTGGCCCACCAACAGCGCCTCGGCGTCGGCCACCTTGGTGTTGATGGGGTTCACCGAGGTCAAGGCCAAACCGGCTGCGGAGATGGCCCCGGAGTCATCCAACTCCAGATGGCAAGCCACGGCCACGGTGGCGTAGTCGCCGACCTTGCGCTCCAGCTTGAGGTAGGCCCCGCCCGAGCGGCCCGAGGGAACGGGAATGCGGAGCCCAACCACCAGCTCGTCCTCGCCCAGCGTGGAGGTGAACGCCCCGTCAACGAAGTCGGCAATCGGAATCGACCGCTCGCCGTTAGGCCCCTGGGCCAAGACGTCGGCCCCGGTAGCCAACAGCACCGAGTTCCAGTCTCCCTCCGGGTCGCAATGGGCCACCGAACCGCACATGGTCCCCCGGTTGCGGACCAGGGGATCGGCCACCCACGGGGCCGCGGCGGCAATAGCTCCAAAGGTGGCGTCCGAGGCCACCACATCGGCGTGGCGGACTAGCGCCCCCACTTGGAGATGGCCGTTGGCCCGTTCAATAGCGTCCAAGCCGGCAATGCGGTTGATGTCGATGAGGGTCTCAGGAAACGCCACCCGCATCTTCATCATGGGGATCAGGCTCTGGCCCCCCGCAAGGAACCGGCCGCCCTCTCCCGCGTCCGCCTTGGCCTCCACGGCCTCACCGACAGACTGGGCCACCACTAAGTCGAATCGTGAAGGAAACACCAGTCCTCCTCCCCTGGACTTCGATTGTTCCCGTCACCCTACCCCTCAGCCGAATCGCCCCGCTGAGGAAGTGAGAGTGTTCATCTGTGGTTCAACCCAATCGGCGATCCAGCCGATCTCGGAAGGCTCGGGCGCCAACGACGACGGCGCCGTGTCGGCGCACCTGACGAGCAAGCTCACGGTCAGAGGTGACCACCGTGGCCGCCGACGGGTCGTCCATCGCCGCCACCTCATCAGCAATGCGCTCATCGGCCGCGTCAGGACCGCGACGGGAGGCATAGGCCAACTCGACTACACCGTGGCTTCCGGCAGGCAAGCTGGGAACCGGCCGGCCGTCGGCCACGACAAGAGCGGGCACGCCAGCGTCGCCCAAGTCTTCGACCAAACGGATCAACGCGCCATCCCGATCAGCCCACCAGCCGTCGGGCCGACACCCGATCACGTTCATAGCGTCAACCACCAACACCAATACCCCCCAGAAATTGGCCGCACTTGCGGTAGGGCGGTGAGTGGCGTCGGTGGCGGACCTGGCCGCTCCGACGGCCAGGCCGCTTCCGGCGACAGGACCCGCCGGCCCTGATGGACCCGAAAATTAGGCCAGGCTTGAGTCCAGGCACTCCACGGACGGAGCGAAGTAGTAGCTGCCCGAAGCCGGGTTCGAGAAGTCGGTGAGCATGTCGCGCACCTGGCCATTGCGGCCATACATCGCATCCATGCGCTCCCGGAACGGTGCCTGAGTCTTGCAGAAGGCCATGAAGTACAGGCCCACGGTGCCATCGTGGAAGGCATACGGCGTGGACCGGCGGGCGATCTCATCCCGCTTGGGCTTGGACGCATCAGCGGTCTCGCCCTCGCGCAGCTCTACGTGGGAGAGGTGCGAGTGCGGGGCCTGCTCGTCCAGGCGGGTGGAGTCGGCCTTGGTCCGACCGAAGTTCACCTCTTGGGTTGCCACATCCTGCTTCTCCCAGGCCACCAGGTCGTGGACCCAGCGCTGGGCGATGATGAAGCTGCCTCCCGCACCGGCCTCGCCATCGGGAATGATGGCCACTGCGGGCTGATCCTCGTCCTCCGGATTGCCGGTGCCGTCGATGAACCCGGTCATGTCCAGGCTCTCGCCGTAGATGAAGGTGGGGGTTTCCCGGGCCACGCTCATCCCCGAGGCGATCAGGGCCATGCGGGCATCCCACTGGGCCTTCCACACTAGGTCCTTCTCGTCGTGGGTCATCCAAAGCAGCAGCTCCTCCTGGGTGCCTTTGGCCTCGCGGCCGCTGCCGTCGATGGACTCCACCGTGTGATAGGGCTGGAAGTCGCCGGGAACGTCGTCGGTCAGATCGGCCAACAGCGTGGGGCCGAGCCCGATCACCAGATTGATCCCTAGGGCATCGCAGTTGCTGCGGCAGTCGGAGATGGCCGACTTGATGCCCCCCAAGTCAGCCCCGTCGCCGCGGCTGAGGTGGACGTACCACTGGTATTTGCCCATATCGTTGAAAATTGCCGGCTGGCAGGTCGCCATTGCGCATCTCCTCCTTGAAAACGTCGACTTGGAACGAAGTCTGGCACTATTGCCACGCAGATTCATCTTGAAGCGGAAAAATTCGGGATACAACCCAACAACAGGAGAAGCCGATGAACCCCGACGATTACGGCGCCTTGGAAGTGTCCACCGTCGATCGCATCACGACGGTGGAGATCAACCGACCTGAGGCCTACAACGCCATCAATTCAGTGCTGCACGACGATTTCACCCGAGTGTTCACCGACCTTGACCAAGACCCTGATACCGACGTGGTAATTCTCACCGGGGCCGGCAAATCGTTCTGCGCTGGCGGTGATATTCCCTGGCTGCGCAGCATGGCCGGCAATGTGGCTGAAGTGGAACGGGTAATCCGGGCTGATAGGCGCATTACCGAGTCGGCCCTCACCCTGGAGAAGCCCATCTTGGCCAAGGTGGATGGCCCCGCGGTTGGGCTGGGCTGCTCGCTGGCGCTGTACTGCGATTTCGTCTACGCCTCGGAGCGTTCGGTGTTCGGCGACCCTCACGTGTCGGTGGGGCTGGTGGCCGGCGACGGTGGTGCCCTTTTGTGGCCTCAGTTGGTGGGTTATGCCCGGGCCCGGCGGTATCTGCTCACCGGCGACCTGATCAAGGCCCCCGAAGCCGCTGATATCGGCCTCATCACCGAATGCGTGCCCGGCGACGAGCTCGACGCCACCGTGCAGGCCATGGCCGAGAGGATGCGCGACGGCGCTCGGTTGGCCATCAAGTTCACCAAGGCATCCATCAACGCGGGCCTGCGCCAGGTGGCCAGCGCGGTGGTGGACCGGGCCGCCTCCACAGAGGGGCTCACAATGATGACCGAGGACTTCGTGATCGCCCTCGATGCGTTTATTGCCAAAGAGCCCCCTGAGTTCATCGGCCGCTAGATGGACTACCCCCCCGAAGCCGAGCACCACGGGTTGCTGCGGGAGACCGTTCGGCGATTCGTCGAGACTGAGGTGCCCCGAGAGCTGGCCAGAAAGTGGGATCGGGAAAACGAGATCGACCGGGGTGTGCTCTACAAGCTGGCCGATCTCGGGCTGTTCGGCATCACCATCCCCGAGCGCTACGGCGGTTCAGGTCGGGACATCACCGCCACCATGATCGTGATCGAGGAGCTGTGCCGCCGCAGTACCGCCCTGGGCAGCGGATATATCTACGGCGCCTGCTACGCGGGGATGAATCTGGTGGACACGGCCAGCGAGGCCCAGCGCCAAGAGTGGCTGCCCAAGGTGGCCCGGGGGGAGATGCTGTTCTCCTACGGGCTGACCGAGCCCGATGTGGGCTCCGATCTGGCCAGCGTTGCCACCACCGCGGTCCGCGACGGCGAGGTGGTGCGGATCAACGGCGCCAAGCGGTTCTGCTCGGGCACCACCTACACCGACTACATCTACGCCCTGGTCAACAGCAATCCCGATGGCGAGCGCTATCACAACCTCTCGTTTGTACTGATCCCCCCTCGCCACCCAGGGGTGACCATCGAGACCCAGCACGCCATGGGCCTCAAGGGCTCGATGACCACCGATGTCACCTTCAAAGACGTGGAAGTGCCGGCCGACAATATTGTGGGCGGCGACGACGGCTGGAACCAGGGATGGGCCAAGCTGGCCGGCCCCGGGTTGGACGTGGAAAAGATCGAGGTGGCGGCCATGGCGCTGGGTATCGCCACCGGGGCGGTTGAAGACGCTTGGGCCTACGCTCAAGAGCGGGTCCAATTCGGCAAGCCCATCAGCAGCCACCAATCCATCCGCCACATGCTGTCCGAAGGCCGCACCCGGTTGTTGGCCTCCCGGCTACTCACCTATCACGCGGCCCGATTGCTGGATGAGGAGAAGCCGGCGTCGGTGGAGACCTCGATGGCCAAGCTGTTCGTGTGCGACACCGCCAAAGACATCGTGCTGTCTATGCAACAGGTGATGGGCGCCTACGGCTACGTGGAGGACTTCGACATGGAGCGCTACGTTCGCGACGTGCTGGTCATGCCCATCATCGGCGGCTCCTCCGCCATCCAGCGAAACAACATCTCAAACCGCCTCAAGCTCGCCAAGGAGTAGCCCGCGATGACCGTGACCAAAGACCCCATGGACACCGATGCCGCTACCGAGAAGGTGGTGGCCTGGCTGGAGGACAATCTGGGGGGCACGGTCACCCATGTCGATCGTCAGGCCCGTTGGCGGCCGGTGTGGTTCGCCGACTTGGAGCGCAACGGCGAGCAACTGGAGCTGTGCGTACGGGGTGACCGCACCGACATGCCCTTGGTGTTCCCGCTCGACCACGAAATGCGTCTGCAATCCCTGCTCGGTGATCACGGCATCCCGGTGGCCCACGTGTACGGATGGATCGACGACCCTGCCGCCTACGTCATGGACCGGGTTCCCGGCGAGAACCACTTCGAGAACTGCACCGATGCCGAACGGGACGCGGTGGTAGACGACTACCTGCACATCCTGGCCCGGATGCACGCCCTTGACATCCAGCCCTTCGTTGACGGGGGCATCATGCGAGCAGACCGACCAGAGGAGTCGGGCTTGCTGGGTTTGAGGCGCTACGAGCAGCTGTACCGCAGCGTAAAGACGCTCCCCGACCCGTTCTTGGAGTTCAGCTTGGGATGGTTGCACCGCAATCCCCCGTTCTCCCGGGGCCGGGAGTCGGTCATCGTGTGGGACACCGGCCAGTTCCATCATCAAGACGGCCAGGTGCTGGCCGTACTCGACGTGGAGATCGGCCACATCGGCGACCCGATGATGGATTTGGCCGCGTGGCGCCAGCGGGACACCGTGCTCGGGTTCGGCAACTTCGCCAAGCTGTACGACCGCTACGGCGAGCTGGCCGGCGAACCGGTGGATTTGGACGCCATTCAGCGCCACCACTTCATGTTCACCCTCTCCAACCAGCTCCCGTTCAGCGCCGCGCTGCGTCAGCCGGCCCCCGACTCCGACCTGATGACCAACCTCCAGTGGTGCTATGAGACCAACCTGTTCGCCACCGAGGCTCTGGCCGAGATCCTCGGCGTGGAGCTGCCAGAAGTGGAGATGCCCGAACCCCGGGAGTCCCGAGCCGAAGTGGTGCTCAACCACCTGGTGCGCAATCTGCGCACCGTGCAGATCGAGGACGAATACTTGCGCTACAAGCTGCGGACCATGTTCCGCATGGCCCGCCACGCCGCCCGCATCGACGAGATCGGCGACGCCGTCTCCGAGGCCGACCTCGACGACCTCCACGAGCTGTTAGGGCACCGCCCGGAGTCATGGCTGGCGGGCGAAGCCGAGCTAGAGCAGTTTGTGTTGGCCAACGCCGACACAGATCGCTACGACGAGGCCTTGGTCACGCTGTTCCACAAGCGCAATCTGCGGGCTCAAATGCTCCTCGGCCCCGCGGGCTCAGCCATGGCCCGTCACCTGCGAATTCAGACCTTCAGCGACTGACTCTTAGTCTGCTCGGGGCCGGCAAGCCACGGCAGCGGCACCGATGAGCCCGCCATTGGCACCGAGAGGACTGGGGACGATGCGAGCCCCTTGGGAATGGACCAAGCGGCAGACGCGGTCGATCTCAGCCTGGGCGGCGTCGAAGAAGTCGTCGCCATAGCCAAAGGCCACCGATCCGCCGACCACGGCCAGGCGAAGGTCCAGGAGGTTGGCCACCGACCCCACTCCCCGACCCACCAGCGTGCCCACTCGCCGGCGCATCTCCACCGGCGCGTCAGCAGGGGAGACCCCACCCAACAGATCGGCGATGGCAGTGCCCGACGCTTGGCCCTCCAGCAGGCCCACCGCCCCGGCGGCGTCGGCTCGACCGCCCTCGACCACGAAGATGTGACCGATGTGGCCGGCATTGCCGTCGGCACCGTCAAGCAGCCGCCCGTTCAGCACGATGCCACCCCCTATGCCGGTGGAAACCACCATGGCCAGGTAGTTGTCTTCTCCGACGGCACCGCCCACCCATCCTTCCGCCAAGGCCAAGGCCTTGGCGTCGTTGTCCACCACCACCGGTATTCCGAGGACTTCAGACAGGCGATCTCGAAGGGGGAAGTCTCGCCACACGGCGATGTTGAGCGGAGACAGCAGTCGATGGTTGTCTCGAGACGGTCCGCCGCTGCCCACCCCGCACACGCTCACCGGCTTGCTGTGCTCCTCGAGAACCTCCCGCGCCAACTCCACAATCAGGGTGAATAGCGCTTCTTCGTCAGCAGCCTGAGACGGCCCTCGCCGCTGACACAGCACCTGCCCATTTGGGGCAACCACGCCGACAGCCACCTTGGTGCCGCCGATGTCCACGGCCAGCACCGGGCCGTCGAGCACTATCTCCACGGGCTGAGATTATCTTCGCCCGAAGCTCCTTCCGCTTTCTGTCCCGCGGGGTACACGAAGCGGATCAACAGCACCGCGGCCACCAGCCCAGCGATCTGCATCACAATGAACATGGGCGCCGACGACGGCTCAATACCGGCAAACGTGTCGGAGAACATGCGCCCGACGGTGACCGCTGGGTTGGCGAAGCTGGTGGACGAGGTGAAGTAGTAGGCCCCGCCGATATAGGCGGCCACTCCGCCGGCCACATACCGAAGCCGCCCAGTGCGCACCAGCGCGAATATCAGGGCCACCAGCCCGGCGGTGGCGATGACCTCGCCCAGCCACAGATGGCCGGCCGAGCGGTCCTTGGTGGACCAGTTCACCGCGTCCAGGTCGAACATCAGATTGGCCAGCACCGTCCCGACCACCGCGCCGGCCACCTGGGCGGCGATGTACGGAGCGATATGGCGACGAGGAAAGTCCCCCAATGCCCAGTCAGCCAGCGTCACCGCCGGGTTGAAGTGGGCCCCCGACACCGGGCCGAACATCAAGATGATGGCGAACAGCACCGCGGCGGAGGCCGCTGCGTTCTGGAAGAGCTGCAACCCCACATCAGTGGGCGACAGCCGTTCGGCCATGATGCCCGAGCCCACTACGCCGATCAGCAGCAGCGCGGTGCCCACGGCCTCGGCCACCAGCTTTCGACTCAGCACGTGAGAAAGCTAATACGCTCGGCGACCATGCGGTTCACCGGCTCCAGTGTTCCCCGACGGGAGGATCCCCGACTGCTGGCCGGCGCGGGTCGGTTTGTGGACGACATCAACCGTCCCGACCTGCTGGAAGCAGTGTTCGTGCGCAGCCCGGTGGCCCACGGGCGACTGGTTTCCGTCGACCCCGATGCCGCCCTGGATACCGAAGGCGTTGTGGCCGTGCTGACTGCTGAGGATCTCGCCCAGTGCTGCTCCCCCATGGGGCTGGGCATAGGCGGGCCGCTGATCGTGCCTGCTCATCTGCCCTTGGCTGACGAGAAAGTGCGCTTCGCGGGTGATCCGGTTGCTTTGGTGATCGCCACCAGCCGGGCCGCGGCTGAAGACGGCGCCGATGCGGTGGAGGTCGACATCGAGCCGCTGCCCCCAGTGACCTGTTCCGCCGCAATGGGCGAGAACGCCGCCGCCGTTTGGGATGAAGCCCCTGACAACGTGCTGTGGTCAGGAGGGGAGGTGTGGGGCGACCCCGACGAAACCTTCGCATCGGCCGCCCATGTCATATCCGAGACGCTCGCCCAGCACCGCCACACCTGCGTCCCCCTGGAAGCCCGGGGCGGATTGGCCGAGTACGACCCGTCTGCCGGCAACCTCCGCTACGAAGTGTCCCATCAGAACCCCCACGCGTTGCGGGTGCACCTGTCGGCCATCTTGGGGCTGCCAGCCACGCAATTGCGGGTGATTTGCGACAGCATCGGCGGGTCGTTCGGCCTGAAATCCAACCCAACTCGGGAGGATGTTGCGGTGTGCGCGGCCGCTCGCCTCTTGGGCCAGCCGGTGCGCTGGGTGGAAGATCGGGCCGAGAATCTGGTGGCTGGCGGCCACGCCCGCGAAGAGCAGGTGAGCGTGGAGGCCGCCCTCGACGAAAACGGAGTGGTGATCGGCTTGCGGGCCGATCTGGTGATGGACCACGGTGCCTACCCGTTCTTGAACCTCCCGATGTCGCTGTTCGCCAACATCATCAAGGTGCTGCTGCCCGGCACTCTGCGGGTGCGCCACTACCAGTTCCGCGGGTCGGTGGTGGCCACCAACAAGGCGTCATTCGTGGCCTATCGGGGGCCGTGGGAGATCGAGTGCTGGGTGCGGGAGCGCCTCATGGACCTCATTGCCCGCCAGCTCGAACTCGACCCGCTGGAGGTACGCCGCCGCAACTACATGGACGACGACCAATTCCCCGGCGCCATGCTCACCGGCCCCACCCTGGAATTCATGACCATCAACCAGACCCTGGACCGGGCGGTGGAACTGGCCGACTACCAGGGCTTTCGAACCGCCCAGGCCGAAGCCCGAGCCGAGGGTCGCTATCTGGGCATTGGCCTGTGCACCTACTTGGAACCCGGCCCCGGTCCCACCGACTACGGCCAGGCGCTGGGCTTCACCTACGAGCAGCGTTCGATGCAGCGGGCCCGGGTGAAGCTGGAGCCCGACGGGTCGGTCACCCTGTTCACCAGCCAACAGCCCCACGGCCAGAGCCATGAGACCACCTTGTCCCAAGTGGTAGCCGACGAGCTGGGGGTGGGCATCAACGACGTGCGGGTGGTGTGCGGCGACACCGATCAGGTGCCGTTCAACATGGTCAGCACCGGGGGGAGCCGGGCCGCCACCCTGGGAGCCGGTGCTGCCCAAGGCGCGGCCCGCATCGTGCGCAACAAGCTGCTGTCGGTGGTGGCCAACTTGCTGGAGGCCAACCCCGACGACCTGGAGATCATCGATGGGGTGGTGGCGGTACGGGGTTCCCCCGACCGCTCCAAGACGGTGGCCGAAGTGGCCCGACTGTCCTACATGGCACCGTTCACCCTGGACGAGGCACTGGGCGACGGGTTCGATGCATCGTTCGACTTTGAGACCCCCGCCGGCGGGTGGACCCAGTCAACCCACGTTTGCTGGGTGGAACTGGACCCTGGCACCGGGCTGGTAACCGTGCCCCGCTATCTGGTGGTTGAGGACTGCGGAGAGATGATCAACCCCGCGGTGGTGGAGGGCCAGATCAGAGGCGGAGTGGCCCAGGGGATTGGCAGCGTGCTGCTGGAGCGCATCATCTACGACGACAGCGGGCAGTGCACCACATCCACGTTCATGGACTATCTGCTCCCCACCGCAGCGGAGATCCCCCGCATCGACATCGAGCATCTCGAGGGTCCGTCCCAGGGCGACGTGCCCTGGCGGGGGGTGGGCGAAGGCGGGGCCATCGGCGCTCCCGCCGCAGTGTGCAACGCCATTGAAGACGCCCTCGCCCCCTGGGGCGTCGCGATCACCGAGCAATATCTCCCTCCCAGCCGCATCCTTCAGTTCATTTCCCCCGCCGCAGAGCCAGATACGGCTGGCAACTAGCGTTGTGGCCGTGAGCGACAACCCCATCGGCGAGCGGCGCCCTATTCGCATCGCCGAAATCGAATGGGAGGATTTCACCGACCCTGATGAGCCCGACCGGGAACCGGGGCCGTTTGTGCGCTGGTTGGTGGATCCGGCGTCGGGCAACCGGGTCATGCACGTCAAGTCGTGGGCGGGGCGTAACGCCGCGGCCCACTGGCATTTGTCCGACACGGTGTATCTGGTGACCAAGGGGGAGTTCATCGTCGAAGGCGAAGAGCCCTACCAGGAGGGCGACTTGCGCTGGGTACGGGGTGGATTCGCCTACGGGCCGGAGCGCTCAGGGCCCGACGGCTGCGAGTACCTGTTCTTCAGCCTCGGCCCCTACGACAAGCTCGACCCCGACGAGTACCCGCCCCCACTGGGCCGCTGGGACGATCCCTCCAGCTGGGTGGACGGCTACCCCCAAGTTGAACGGGCCAAGTTGATGGACAGCCCCCGATGAGCCTCAAGATCACCCCGCTGGACGCTGTTCTCGGCGCTGAGGTTGACGGATACGATTTCGCCGCAGCACCGGACTCGGAGACAGCTGAAGAGCTGCTGGCCGCCGTGGACGAGCACCTGCTCCTTTTGTTCCGCAACCCCGAGCCCCCTACCCCTGCCCAGGTGACCGATTTCTGCGAGTCGTTCGGTCCTCTTCGGCCCACGCTGGCCGACAAGTCCCGCCTGCCGGGCTTCCCCGGGATCAACCGGGTGTCCAATGTGGACGTCGACGGGGTGGTCGGCACCGGGGGCACCGACGTGGTGACCTTCCACTCCGATCTCAGCTTCACCCCGCCGCTCATCGAGTTCCTGTACTTGGACGCGGTGATGCTGCCGTCATCAGGCGGCACCACCAAGTGGTTGAACCTGGTCGCCGCCTACCAAGACCTCGACGAAGACATCCGAGCCCGTATCGACGATGTAGGCGTGGTCTACCGGCTGCGCGACGGCCTGGACTTCGGCAGCTACTTCAAAGCCAGCGACGGCGAGTCACTGCTGGCTGACCGCACCTGCATATCCCTGGTGCAGACCAACCCCCGCAACGGCCGCCGCAGTGTGTGGCCCAACACCGGCCCCGATTTCGCCGCCGACGTGGAGGGCCACGGCCCCGATGAAGGCACCGCCCTTCTGGCCGAGCTGTTCGCCCACTGCACCCAAGACCGCTACGTCTACGAGCACTATTGGACCGTCGGGGAGTCCGTCTTCTGGCTCAACACCCAGACCATGCACCAGCGCGAGGCCTTCCCCCCCGACCAAATCCGTGAACTCCGTCACGTGAACATCCTCGGCCACACCGACCCCCGCCAGGCCGCCTAGAAGGAAAAAGACTATGACCACTCGTCAACGCTGGTTCCGCTATGGGACGTTGGCCGTGGCTATCGCCCTTGTCTTCGGGTTGGTGGGCTCTTCGGCCGGCGGACAAGCCCCCGATGAGCGGGATGCGAAGATCGCCGAGCTGGAAAAGCTCGTCGCCGACAGAGACACGCTGATCGCGGCCCAGGAATCGCTGCTCAACGAGTACCGATGCTTGTTCAACGTCGACACCCAGCTGGTTCCCAACGGTTGCCCAGGACCAACCCAGCCAACGCCCACTCCGACCGCCACACCAACCGCCGTGCCCACGGCCACCCCGACGCCAACCGCGACTGCATCTCCGACACCGACCGCCACTCCCACCCCGACGCCAACTCCCCTGCCTGACCCGACCATCCCCGCGGGCACCACCGAGGAACAGTGGGAGCAGCTCCGCCAGTGCAACGCCAACGGCAACTACCAGTACGCCAACCCCAACGGGATCAACTTTGGCGCCTACGAGTTCAGACGAGTCAGTTGGAACGATTTGGCCCGCCGCCATTACCCCCGCCTCATTGGTGTCGTGCCCAACGAAGCGGCTCCCGCCGACCAAGACCGCATGGCCTACGCCCTCTACGAAGAGCGGGGGTGGGCACCGTGGCCTAGCTGTAGACCATCGTCCCAGCCAGGAGACACCACGCCTGCGGACCCGACCTCATTCCCCCCAATACCGGCAGGCACCACCCAGGCCCAGTGGGACCAACTCATCCGGTGCGAGTCTCAGGGCAACTATCGGGCCTACAGCTCTGTCGGGCCGTTCTTGGGCGCCTTCCAATTCCTCCAAAGCACCTGGGACTGGGTAGGCGGTATCCACTACCCCCGCCTGGTGGGAGTAGATCCCCGCGACGCAGCCCCCGCCGACCAGCACCGCATGGCCTACGCCCTATACGGGATGCAGGGATGGCGACCGTGGCCCGCCTGCACGGCGGCTTTCCGCCAGTAGCCACCGGCCGCTAAACACTCCCCTGTTGACTGCGATCAGATTCAGGAGATGGCGATGAGAGGCATGAGAATCGGGGCGATGGCGGCGGAGGGAACCGGCGATCCGCCGGTTCCGGGGATGAGCGGACCGCCGGGGTTGGCCGAGATAGTGGAAAACGCCCAGCGATTTGAGGCGCTGGGCTTGGACACGGCTTGGATCGCCAACATTGAGATCGACGCGGTCACCGCATCGGCGGTCGTCGGCACCGCTACCAGCAGCATCGAAATAGCCACCGGCGTGACCCCCACCCCCATGCGCCACCCCTTTGCCTTGGCTCAGCAGGCCGCCACTGCGCAGGCCGCGTGCGGCGGGCGGTTCACCCTGGGCATCGGCCTCTGCCACCAGGGGATGGTGGAGAACTTGATGGGCCTGTCCTACGCCCGCCCGGCCCGCCAGATGAAGGAGTACCTGGAGATTGCCGGTCCCATGCTGCGGGGCGAGGGAATGAACTACCAGGGCGACATCTACACCACCCGATGGCGGGGTCTGTCGCACGCGCCCCCTACCGACATCATCGTGGCCGCCATGGGGCCCATCATGCTGGGCCACGCCGGGCGCCTGGCCTCGGGTACCTTCGTGTGGGCCACTGGCCCCAACACGCTGGCCGACTACGTGGTGCCCACCATCGGCGCGGCAGCCGAAGCCGCCGGCCGTCCCCAGCCCAGGGTTGCTGCCGGGTTCCCGATCTCGGTAGTCGACGACGCCAAGGCTGGCTATGAGGCCGCCGCCCGCACATTCGCCCACTACAAGGACATCCCCTCGTATCGGGGCATGCTCGACCGGGAGGGCATGCCCGGCGTGGAGGACTTGGCCATCACCGGCGATGAGGCCGCGGTGACTGCCCAGCTGGAGCGCGTTCGAGATGCCGGAGTCACCGACTTGGTGGCCTTCATCTACGACACCGACAACCAATCCCGAGCCCGCACCGAAGCGCTGCTGGGAGAATTGTCCGGCTCAGCCTGAGGCCAGCAGAGCGATATAGGGCTCGGGGTTGCCGATCCAGCGCAGGGCCCGCAACTCTTCGGTGCTGCGACGGCCTGATAGCACGGCGTGCAGTTCGTCAAGAGGCGCCTCCAGCGTGGCTGCCGGGGGCATCCGGTCGGCCACTCCGACGATCCGGGTCTGGTCGCCAAATCGCAGCACCAGGCCTCGCAGTCCGACGTCAACGATGCGTCGGCCCAGCTCGGCGGCCAGCTCTTCGAATTCCGGGCTGACTGCGGCCACCAGCCGGGCTCAGCCCCGCAGCTCAGCCGCGCTCGGCAGGTCTAGGCCCAGCATCCGAATGGCGTTGTCACGACAGATGGCGTCCACTTCGGCCTGGGTCAGGTGCCCCATCTGCGAGGCCAGCAGTTTCTTGGAGTGCGGCCAGGTCGAGTCGGAGTGGGGGTAGTCGGTCTCGGTGGTGATGGTCTCCAACCCGATGGCGTCGATGTTGGCCAAACCCACCTTGTCGTCGAAAAAGCACACGAACACGTGGTCCCGGTAGTAGGTGGACGGCGGCTCGGGCACCTTGTCGGCCACCCCGCCCCAGGCGGCGTTCTCCTTCCACACCACGTCCACCCGGTCCAATATGTAGGGCAGCCAGCCCATCTGGCCCTCTGAGTAGGCCACCTTGAGCCCGGGGAACCTAACGAACACGCCCGACATCAAAAAGTCCACCAGCGAATAGGTGGCGTTGGAATGCACCAGCGCCGAGCCCACCGCACCGGGGGCGTCGGGCGAGGTTGACACCATCTTCGAAGACGAACCGATGTGCATGCACACCACGGTGGCAGTCTCCTCGCACGCGGCGAAGAACGGGTCCCAGTAGCCGGAGTGGATCGACGGCAGGCCCAGATTGGGCGGGATCTCCGAGAAACACACCGCCCGCACACCCCGCTCGGCGTTGCGCCGAACTTCGGCTGCGGCCAGTTCCACATCCCACAGCGGGATGAGACAAAGCGGGACCAGCCGGCCTCCGGAGGGGCCGCACCACTCCTCCACCATCCAGTCGTTGTAGGCCTGCACGCACAGCAGGGCCAGGTCCATGTCGGAGGCCTCGGCAAACGCCTGGCCGCAGAACCGGGGGAACGACGGGAAGCACAGCGAGGCGTCCACATGGCCGATGTCCATGTCGGCCAGCCGGTGCTCCACCTGCCAGGCACCGGGCTGCATCTCCTCGAAGGTGATACCCACCATCTGGAGCTCATCGCGAGGGAAGGTCACCGCCGAGTGGGTGCGGACCATCGGATAGTGGAGATCCTCGTAGTACCAATACGCGGTGGGCCGGCCTGTGCCCTCTGTCCACGAGAACACGCCACCCACATATGAGATCTCGCATGGGGCGGTCACCACCCGGGGGCCGATGTCGGCGTAGCGGGAGGGCAGCCGCGACTGCCACACATGAGGCGGCTCGATGACGTGGTCGTCTACCGAGATGATGGGCGGGATCTCGATGGCCGCCGCACCCATTACTGCACCGCGATGGGGAACATACCCAGAGCACCGTCGCCCTCGGGCTCGCTGCGGGTGAACTCCGCGTTCAGACCGATCAGTCCTCGGGTGAATGCTCCGGCCCGGTACTGGGGCTCATAGAAGGGCTCCAACTTCATATCGGGCAGCCGCCGAGTCATCTCTTCGAACATCACTTTCAGCTGCAAGCGGGCCATCGACGCCCCTAGGCAGAAATGGGTACCGAAGCCGAAGGAGAGATGGTGGCGGGCATCGCGCCGCACATCCAGCTCGTCGGGATTCTCGAAAACCTCGGGGTCGCGGTTGGCCGAGGCATACATCAACAGCACCTGATCGCCCTCGTTGAGGGTCTTGCCGTGCAGCTCATGGGCGGTGGTCACCGTGCGGCGCATGTTCAAGATGGGCGACACGTAGCGGATGAACTCCTCCACCGCGGTCTCGCCGATCACCTGGGGCTCGTCAATGAGGATCTGGCGCTGGTCGGGGTTCTCCATCAGCGCCAAACAGGTGGTGCCGATCACCGTGCGGGTGGTCTCGGCCCCGCCGTCCAGCACCAGGAGCACCTCGTGCATGATGTCCTCGTCGCTGAGCGGCTTGCCGTCCAGTTCCTTGTGGCACCACATGGAGATGAGGTCGTCTTGGGGGTCGGCCTTGCGCTTTTGGACCAGCTCGTAGGTGACGCCCATCCAGTCTTCGATGGCCCGGTCGCCCTGCACAGTGTGGAATGCGGGGCCGCCGCCACCCTGCATGGTGGCCTCCGACCAGTGCATAACTCGGGACCACATCTCGGGGGGATAGCCCAGCCGCTCGCCGATCATGTAGGCCGGCAGCGGTGCGGCCAGGTCGTAGACCACATCGCACCATCCCCGGGGGGCCACCCGGTCGATCAATTCGGTGACCACCGCTTTGATCTTGTCTTCTTGCTTGCGAACGGCCCGGGGGGTGAACTCCCGGGCCACCAGCATCCGCTGGCGCTGGTGGTCGGGGTCGTCCATGTTGATCATGGAGTCCGACATCTCGATCTTGGGGCGGCTGCCGGAGGCCGAGCTGTACAGGTCGGTGTTCTTCTCCACGGCCAGAACATCAGCGTGGCGAGAAACGCCCCAGATCTCGTTTTTGGCGTCCCAGTACAACGGGTCGTTCTCCCGCAGCCAGGCATACACCGGGTACGGGTCGCGGGCGTACATGTACCCGTCCAGCAGATCGACGGTCTGAGTCACCTGAGCAGTCGCCATAAGCGGCGATGGTAGTGGGCGCGCTTCGTTCAGTCGGAAGCGAGGTTCTCGGCGGCAAACTCCCAGTTGATCAGGTGGTCCAAGAACGCCTCGACGTAGGCAGCCCGAGCGTTCTGGTAATCGAGGTAGTAGGCGTGCTCCCACACATCGACTACCAGCAGAGCCCGATGATCTTGCAGCAGGGGCAGATCGGCATTTGCGGTCTGCACGATGTCGAGTCCACTGCCATCGGCCACGAGCCAGGTCCAGCCCGAGCCGAAAAGCCCCACCGCCGCGTCGGCGAACTGGCGGCGAAACTCATCGGTCGAGCCGAACGACTCCTCGATGGCCGCTCCAACCGGGCCCGACGGAGCGCCGCCCCCGTCAGGGCTCATCGAGTGCCAGTAGAAGGTGTGGTTCCAAATCTGGGCTGCGTTGTTGAAGATCGCGCCCTCGGCGCCCAAGACCACCTTTTCGAGCTCGGCCCCCTCCCACTGGGTGCCGGCGGTCAGACGGTTTAGGTTGGCCACATACCCGGCGTGATGGCGCCCATAGTGGTAGCTCATCGTGTCAGCGCTCACATACGGTTCGAGCGCGCTCTGGCTGTAGGGAAGGGGGGGAAGCTCAAACGCCATAACGGGCTATAACGGTACCGGCAAAAAATTCGGGATTGGTAGCCGTATACATCCGAAACGGATTCTCGAACACAAACGCCCGGAAGTCCTCCTCGGTGATAAGCCCCTCCTCCACTAAGCCATGAGCCTCGTCCATGAGAGATCCGATATCAGTGACATCCCAGTGGCCGATGTCGGAGGAGAACACCGCATTGAGCTGTACCCCGCAGGGGTTCGCCGGCCCGAAGGCCACATGCACGCCCCGGTCGTCGGCCTCACATCCGAAGTAGAGCGACGACGCGAACGACTCGGCGATCTCCTCGGGCGAGCTCACTGCGAGCTGGGTCCACTCGTCGGGCTCCTCGGGAGTGCCCCCGTGGATGGGCATTTCGTGGGCGTAGGCGGCCAGGTCGTCGCCCAGAGTCGCCCGAAAGTTGTCCCCGTAACGCTCGAAGTATCGCCCCAATTCGTCGATATCGAGCAGGGCAGGGTCGAAGTTGCGCTGGATGGCTTCCCAGCTGCGCTTCTCCCAGTGCTCGATGACGTCGCACAAGAGCTGGGTTCCCCACGACACGCCACATTCCAAGAACACGAACGGCAGCTCGGGAATGCGGCGGGTGACCCCGCCCAAGAACAGTGATTTGCACAGCTCGTACATCAGGGCCTGGAACTGGCCGATGTGATTGGCGGTGTAGCTGGACACGAAGGTGTGTACGCCCGGGCGGAAGGAAAGGCCGCCGTGGAAGGTGGCGGCGAAGCCGAGTTCAACGCAGCGGCGCCACACCGGGTCGTAGTCGTAGGCCGAGTCCAGCCCATAGCAGTCAAACCAGTGGCGCTGGCCAGGCCATAGCCAGCCAGATCGGGTCTGTTGGTCGGGCTCGTCAATGGGCCGCATGACTCCTTCGGCAAACACAACTACTTTCAGGCCCAGCGCGGCGCAGTGCTCCAACTCGGCGATGGCCTCATCGGGGGTGTGAGCCGGGATAATCCCCGCCATTGCCATGCGTTCGGCGTAGGGGTTGTAGACGTCGGCATAGAACTCGTTGAAGGCCCGGCATAGGCCCATGCGGTAGTCGGCGTCTTCCACCGCGCAGCTGGTGAGGGTGTTAGTGGGATACAGCACCGTGTAGTCGATGCCGACTTCCGGCAGCCGCTCGTAGAGCAGGGCGGGCAGCATGGCCGTGGCCCGGTCGAGCACATTGGCGGTGTGCGTCCCCCACCAGGCCCCCTGCGGCGAGCGGGTCCGGCGGCGCTCTTCGAAGCTGCGGGCCTTCTGGGAGTTGCGCATCGGAAGGCCCTCCGACAGGTACCGACCGTACAAGTCAGCCCCCAGCACCCGCTCCAGGTGAGGCTGTTGTGCCGCGGTGATCTCCAGCACATGGCCGTCGGCGTCGATCACCGGGTGGCCGAATCGGCTCACCGCAGTCTCCGCTCTATCCCAGAGGCGAGGTTCTCAATCGGACTAGGGCAGGCAGTCGTCGGGCAGCGGGTGGCGGAACAGGCGAGCCGCATTTTCGTGGGTGAGCTTGCGGATGACGTCGTCGCTCAAATGCCCCAGCTTCGACTCAAGCGTGTCCTGGCATTCGGGCCAGGTGGAGTCGGCGTGGGGATAGTCGGTCTCAACCATGGTGTGGTCGAGGTTCATTGCGATCACCGCGTCGATCGACGACGGATCGTTGATGGTGCAGTAGTAGAAGTTGCGCATCAGCACTTCGTGGGGACCGATGTCGGTACCGCCGGGCCACACCCCCCGTCCGTGACCTGAGATCTCAATTTGGTGCTTGAGCCGGTCGTACATGATGGGCACCCAGCCACAGCCTCCTTCCGACATGGCGATCTTGATGTTGGGATAGCGCACCGGGATGCCCGACCACACCCAGTCGGCCGCGGCCGCATAGGCGTGCATCTGGAACATGGTGGCCCCCACACCTATGGGCGGTCCGCCAGGATCAGTGGGCATAACGTGTCCTGATGACGCCACGTGCAGGCAGATCACAGTGTCGGTCTCCTCACACGCCCTCCACACCGGGTCCCACCATTCACTGTGGATGGACGGCAGATCGATGTTGTGGGGAATCTCCGGCAGCGTGACGGCCACGAAACCCCGCTCCGCATTGCGGCGGATCTCGGCGGCGGCCAGATCGGCGTCTTTGAGCCACGTGATTCCCATGGGGATGATGCGCTCGGGATAGGAGCCCCACCACTCCTCATAAATCCAGTCGTTGAACGCCCGGGTCACCGCCAAGCCAAGTTCGGGATCGGAGCAGTCCGAATACACCCGGCCGCAGAATCCGGTTATCTGGCTGGGAAAGCAGATCGACGCCCAGATGCCGCCCAGGTCCATGTCCTGAATGCGGGCCTTTATGTCCCAGGATCCCCGGCGCATGTCGGAGAAGCGGGCCGGCTCTATGGTGAAGTCATTGCGGTCGGCCCGCCCCACCAGGGCGTTCAGGCCCAGCTGGGCGTAGATCTCACCGTCGAACTCCCAGTGCTGACCGCCGTCTTCGCCTTCGACAACCTTCGGCGCCCGGTCGGCGAACCGAGCAGGCAACCGGCCCTCGAACAGCCAGGGCGGCTCCACTAGGTGGTCGTCAACCGAGATGAGCGTATAGCGGATGCGCTGGGGCTCGGGGTCGGGAAGCAGCAGATCACTGGGCTTCTCGTGAATATCGACGATGGTCATGGCAGAAGCCTACGGTTCGGGGTGCGACCTGCGCTAGAAGCCAGCCCCTCAATCTTGGAATTCGTGCTGGAGGCTTCGGCTCAGTCTAGGCCGGCGGCCCGGAATGCCCGACTGAGCAGCGAGGGCACTTCTCCCACCGCGGCGTCTTCCAAATCATCCTCAACCTCGTCCTCCATTTCTGGAAGCCGGAAGTCATCAGACGAATCGGTAGAGGCGTCGTCGATCAACACCAATTCGGGCTCGAATTCGGTCTCATCGGCCGGCGGGCGCGAATCCGACAGCGTCCATCCCAATGGCACCACAATGGCGTCGGCATGGGCCCGGCACAGCGGAACACCGGCGATGCCGGTGTCCTCCTGGATACCGACAATCTGGGCCGACAGATCCTGGGCATTTATCAGCAGGATTGCGGTAGCACGTTTGTCGCAACACACTCGTGCGCAGAATTTTCCCCGCATACAAAAGAAAATACCGCCGTTCACGCCTGAAATAACGGATACCCCGGTTGCGCCGTCTCCCTAGCTGGCTGTAGATAGGTGAGGAGATGAAGCCAGAATCAGTACACCGCCGGTCCGTTGACATCATGGCCCGCCAACTGGAGTTGTGCCGGGCCGCGCCAAGCCGCCCAGCGATGGTGCTGGCTGACGATGCCACTGAACCTGCCCTGCTCGACGCCGCCATACATGCGCTGCACCAGGTCGGCACCCTTCCCACATCGGTCTTTGTCGACCAACTGCCTTCTGATGAGCCGAGCGCCGAACCGACGACACCGGACATTGTTGTCAACCTCTTGAACGGCTACTCCGATGAAGTGGAGTCCTTGGTTCCCTCGAACGCCCGGGTGCTGTCGGTAGTCGCTCACAGCACGGGCGAGCTGCGAGGAGTGGTGCCCCATGTCGGATTGAGCCGCCGGGTAAAGCGGGGCATGGATCTGCTGGATGCCGGGCAGGAACTGCATGTGGGCGACGACCAGGGAACGAATTTGCGGATCGGTCTCAGAGGCGCCCGCCGGTGGATGCACGACGGTCTGGCCACCGTCCCCGGCACAGTTGCTGAGTGGCCTCGGGGAATGATCGGTTCGTCTTCTGCTGAGGGTACCGCCAGGGGAACCGTGGTCATTTCGCCCGGAGACATCTGGCTGCCGATGGGCTGGTACGCCCGGTCTCCGGTGGTCTTGACCTTTGAGGGCGGTCGGATGGTGCGCATTGAGGGACCGCAAAGCGAGACCGATGCCATACGAGCCCATCTGGCTTCGGTTGGCTCCCCCTCGGCCTACCGGCTCGACGCGGTAGAAATCGGCCTGCTGTGGATCGACAGCCCCCGACCGCCGGCACTATTCGAGCCGGGATTCGCCGGTTCATTCGGAGTTGCCGACCGCTATGGCCATGTGGTGATTGCCACCGGCGATTACCCCACCGTGGGAATCGCCTGCTGTTTGAGGAGCGCCACGGTGGCCGTCGACGAGGTGGCGGCCGTGCGGTCGGGGCAACCCCAAGGAGACCTCGCACCCGACGTCTACGAACAGGCCGCCCACCGCTTCCCGTTGTAGTGGTTGGCCCCCGGGGCCATTGCCCTTTCGAGAGGTCACCTGATCGGCCATCCCTGTAGTGTCCCAGCGCATGGAGATGCGCAGCATTGGAAACCTGTCGGCCTCGGTGATCGGGCTGGGGTGCAACAACTTCGGTATGACCATTGACGCCGATGCCACCCAGACCGTGGTCGATGCCGCAATTGACGCCGGAATCAACTACTTCGACACCGCTGATTTGTATGGTCGGGGCAAGTCCGAAGAGTTCCTCGGTGCTGCTCTGGGCAGCCGGCGCGACCAGGTGATTGTGGCCACCAAGTTCGGGCACCCCGGTGCCCTCCCCGAGGGGCAGAAGGGCGGCGACCCGACCTGGATCCGCCAAGCCATCGAGGCCAGCTTGGCTCGGCTCAACACCGATCGCATCGATCACTACCAGCTTCACATGCCTGACACGGACACTCCCCAAGCAGAAACGTTGGGCACCCTGCAAGAACTGGTGGATGAGGGCAAGGTCTTGGAGATCGGGTGCTCCAACTTCAGTGCCGAGCAGATCGACGAGTCGAAGCTCGCGGCGGCGCAGGCCGAAGCAGGCAACTACGCCAGCGTGCAGAACCACTACTCGGTGTTGACCCGCGACGTAGAGGATGAAGGCGTGGCCGATGCCTGCGAGCGCACCGGGATGACGGTGGTTCCCTACTTCCCCCTGGAGTCCGGGCTGCTCACCGGCAAGTACTCGGGGATGAGCCCCCCTGAGGGAACACGCCTGTCAATGTGGAAGGGCGAGATGCGGGACATGTTCTTGAGCGAAGACAACCTGGCCGCGGTGGATCGGCTCACCAGCTATGCCGCCGACTCGGGCCACAGCATTCTGGAACTGGCCATCGGGTGGCTGGTGTCCAACCCGGCGGTGGCCACGGTTATCTGCGGCGCTACCAAGCCCTCTCAGGTGGCCTCCAACGTTGCTGCCGCCAACTGGGCAATGTCACCTGCTCAGCGATCCGAGATCGCCGCGCTGGCCTCATAGATCAACTCTCGAACCGCCTCGCTCAAAGTAATGAGGGGGTCGGGGAATGTAATGTCGCCGACCACTTCGATATAGCCCTTGATCTGGGGCTCGGTGCCGCTAGGGCGCAGCGAAACCCGGCTGCCGTCGGCCAGATCGAACCGGAGCACATCGGCCGGGTACAGCCCGCCGACCCCGTGTCGAAAGTCGGTTGTCTCGACGACCTCGACGCTGCCGAACCGGTGGGGCAGCCTGTCCCGAATCACCCCCATCACCTCTGAGCCTGCCCGCCCGTCCAGCTCCACACTCACCTGATCTGTGCGGTGGAGGCCGAATTCGTCCATCAGCTCACCAAGCCGCTCAATAGGAGTTCGCCCATCCTCCATCGCCAGCGCACGGCACAAAGCCACAAACTGCACCGCCGCGCTGATGCCGTCTTTGTCCCGTACTTGATCGCTGCAGGCGAAGCCCAGCGCCTCTTCGTACCCGAATACCAGCCTCCAATCCAGGCCGTCGTCGCGGGGCTCGAGATTGTCGGCCGCCCGGGCGATCCACTTGAACCCGGTCAGCGTCTCCACGTGGGTGGCCCCCCGGGCCTCCGCGATCCGACCCACCAGCCGGCCTGACACGATGCTGTTGGCCACCACTCGCTCGGTTCCGCCGGGATTGGTCCGAAGCATCCAGTCGCACAGCAGGGCACCGATCTCATCACCGGTCAAGATGCGCCATTCGTTGCCGTAGGCCCAGACGACGGCAGCCAGGCGATCGGCGTCAGGGTCTGTGGCCAACGCCAGCGGCGTGTCGATCTGCTCAGCCCGGCGGATGAGCTTGGCCAGGGTGTCGTGATCCTCCGGGTTGGGCGATACCACGTTGCGAAACAGCGGGTCGGGCTCGGCCTCGTCTTCCACCACAAACGGGCGCCCATTGTTGATGGAATCGAGGGCCCGGCTCAATAGGGGCAGACCGACTCCTTGGAGCGGGGTGTAGGCCAGAGGGTGAAACGGCCCACGGATGGCCACATTGGACAAGATGGCGGTCAAGTATTCGACGCTCACATCGGCCTCCTCCCTCGTTGCCGACGGCAATTCCCGAGGGGGCAGCGGCTGGGAGGCCATGTCCTCTTCGATGGCTTGGTCATGAGGCGGAATGATCTGGGCTCCGTCGCCCAGATACACCTTGACGCCGTTGTCGCCAGCAGGGTTGTGACTGGCGGTGACCATCACGCCGGCGTCGGCCCCGAGATGGTCCACGGCAAAGGCCAGTACCGGGGTGGGTGCCTTCGGGGTCAGCATCACGGGGTGGCAACCGGCAGCCGCAAGCACCGAAGCCACGTCGTCGGCGAACACTTCGGAGTTCTGGCGGGCGTCATAGCCGACCACTACCTTGGCGCCCGAGCCAATATGGCCAGCCAAGGCCGCCGCAGTCTGGCGGACCACCACCCGGTTCATGCGGTTGGGGCCCGCACCCATCGGGCCTCGGATGCCGGCGGTGCCGAAGCGGAGCCGGTCGCCGAAGCGGTCGTCGATACCCGCTTGGTCGCCGGTCTTGATGAGCAGCTCCAGTTCGGTCCGAGTAACTGGGTCGGGATCGGCGGCCAGCCACTCCTCGGGGGTGGGGACCTGGGCGTTCACAGCACCTTGATGACGGTGCTCAACACTTCGGTAACCCGGCCCTGAGCGGCTTGGCCCGCGTCCAACACTTCCTGGTGGTCGAGCTCACCCCCCATGCCCGCGGCCGCGTTGGTTACCAGCGATACGCCAGCCACCTCGGCCCCCAGATGGCGCACGGCAATGGCCTCTAGCACCGTGGACATGCCCACCAAGTCGGCGCCCATGCGGGCCAGCATGGTTATTTCCGCCGGGGTCTCGAAGTGCGGTCCCACCAGTCCGGCGTACACCCCCTCGCCCACCGACGGGTCGATGACACGCACCGCCTCGCGGATGCGCGATGAGTACAGGTCGGTCAGGTCGGTGAATCGGATGGCGTAGCCCTCGGGCGGTGCCGGGCCGAACAGTGGGGACTGTCCGGTGAGGTTGATGTGGTCGCTGATCAGCACCGGTTGGCCCACGCCGAACGCCGGGTTCATACAACCGGCCGCATTGGTGAGAACCACCGTGGAGCATCCCGCGGCCACCGCGGCCCGCACGCCGTGGACCACATCGGCGGGCGAATGGCCCTCATAGAGATGGACCCGGCCCGCCATTACCAGCACGCGCCGGTTGGCCACATTCACCGCGCTGAGTGTGCCTCCGTGGCCGGGCACCGACGGCGGATGGAAGCCGGAGATGGTCTCAGCAGCCACCGCGGCATCAACGGTGCCCAGATCTTGGGCAACCTCGGCCCAGCCCGAGCCCAATACCACCGCAGCGTCGAAGTGGCTCCCCAACTGCTCAATGAGCTGGGCTCCGGCCTGCTCAGCTCGCTCGAATGGGTTCATGTCCTGATGGTAGGTGGCGCCGGTGACACTTCCCGCACCACCATCGAGGGGAGGCGCTAGCCAGCCAAATGGGCCAGCGATCCAGTGGGGCGGGCGCCGAACTGGCTGATGGTCTCGGTGGCGGCCAGAGAGCCCAGCCATCCGCACTGGGCCAGGTCCATTCCCTGGGTCCAGCCGTAGAGAAATCCAGAGGCATACAGGTCCCCCGCCCCGGTGGTGTCCACCACCTTGGGCGGCGAAGAAGGCGGCACCTCGATGATCTCATCAGGGGTGACCAATACCGAGCCTCCTTCGCCCCGGGTCAGAGCGGCCACCGCGCACCGCCCCTGCACCGCGGCTATCGCGGCTTCGAAATCGTCGCCCGTCTCGTACAGGGTGCAGATCTCATGCTCGTTTCCGAACAGCAGGTCGATGGGGCCGTCCACCAAGTCGAGCCACTCCTGGTGGTGGCGCTCCACACAGAAGCTGTCCGACAACGTGAACGAGATGGTCCCCCCGGAGGCCGAGCAGATCGAGATGGCCTTGCGGATGGCCTCCTTGGTGATGTCCACGTCCCATATGTAGCCCTCGCAATACAGCACCTGGGCCGCCCCCACCAGGTCGGGGTCGATGTCGTCGGGGTGCAGCTCGGTGCTGGCCCCCAGGTAGGTGTTCATGGTCCGGGCCGCATCGGGGGTGACGATGATCAAGCATCGGGCGGTGGGCGGCCCCGCGGTGGCTGGGGCCACCTCGAAGCGCACCCCCAGCGCCCGTATGTCGTGGGCGAACACCTCGCCGAGCTGGTCGTCGCGCACCTTGCCGATGTAGCCCACCTGCCCCCCGAACGAGGCCACCCCGGCCACCGTGTTGGCCGCCGAGCCCCCCGATGTCTCAATGGCCGGAGCCATGGCACCATAGAGCTGTTCAGCCCGGTCAGCGTCGATCAACGTCATCGCTCCTTTGACCAGGCCATGAGCGTCAATGAAATCGTGCTCCTCGGTGCTGATCACATCGACCATGGCGTTGCCGATCCCGACTACGGCCAACTCGCCCACTCCGCTTTTCCCAACCACTAGCCGGAGAAGATGTAATCGAGGTCGGCGTCAGCCAGAACCGTGCCCTCAGCGGCAATGTTCTCATCCACTTCTTCCACCGTGGCATTGGCCACGATGACCAGAGGATTGAAGTCGGCGTGGAGGGCCCAGGCCAGCGCTATTTGGCTGAGGCTCAGGCCGAGTCGGCGGCCCACCTCGGCAGCCCGCTCTCGCCGAGCCCAGTTTTTGTCGTTGAAGTAGCAGCGGGCGGTGTCGGCGATGAATCCCTCGGCGGCTTCCAACTCAGCCCGGCTGATCCGCTCGCTCAAGAACCCTCCGGCCAGCGACGACCAGGCGACCACCGCCACATCTCGTTGGCGATGCCACTGCCGGTCGGCTTCCCGTTCGGGTCCGGTGAGGGTGACCACATCGGGCCAAGGATCATCGAGCTGGTCGGCAAGGCTGTAGTGGGCGCTGTTGGCCACCGGGCCTCTCAAATCATGGGTGGCGGCATAGTCCAACGCCGCTCCAATGCGAGCCGTCGTCCAATTCGACACCCCCCACGCCCCGATGTGGCCCCGGTCGATGGCGGCGTTGACGGCCTCGACCAGAATGCCGATCTCGACATCTGGATCGTCGCGGTGGAACATCCAGAGGTCGAGCCGATCGATGCCGATCTGCTGGCGCGACTTGTCGATGTCTTCGACGATGGCGTCGGGACTTACTCGGGATCCCCAGTCGGAAATATCAGGATGGCACCCCTTGGCGATCACGACGATGTCTTCGCAACCACCCCGATGGCTGATCCACCGGCCGAGCATGGCGTCCACGCTTATGTCGCCGAAGGCGTAGTTGACTGCGGTGTCGAATGCAGTGATTCCCCCCTCAACCGCGGCATCGAGCATTTCCAGGCGGGTCTCCTCGTCGAGAGCGAACAGGCTGATCGCCCCTTGGACCACTCGGCTAACAGGAGCATCTACACCGGGAAGTTCGACGTACTGCATCATGAATCGCCTTCTTCAAAGGGGTAGACGACTCCGAGTTTGCCTCGGATCTCATCGCACAAGCCGGCCATCTCCAAAGTCAAAGACAGCGGCATGTGCTCGCTCTCGGTACGCCCGGCCCGCACGCCGTCGACCACCTCTTGGATCTCGTATTCGAACCCATTGGCCCGATGGGGGATCTCCTCGACTTCCTCTTCGCCCCCGGCCCGCAAGATGGCCCGATCGGCGGCAAAGAAGACCGGGATCTCAATCGACCCGGCAGTGCCGTAGATCATTGCGCTGAAGTCAAGGTTGGCCACGGTGGCACAGCCCAACTGGGCCAGACCTCCGCCGGGGTACGACGCGGCAATGGAGACGATTTCGTCCACGCCGGTTTCGCCCACCCTGCCGACCACCCCATACTCCGAGGGATGGGATCCGTAGAGCCAATGGGCGATGGTCAAAGGGTAAACCCCGACGTCGAGCAGGCTTCCCCCGGCGAGGTCGGGATTGAACAGCCGGTGCTCAGGCATCACCGGGGCGGCGAAGCCGAATGCAGCCGTCACCAGCTGCACATGGCCGATGCGCCCGTCGTCGACCCAGCGGCGCACCACCTCATAGATGGGCAGAAACCGGGTCCACATCGCCTCCATGGCGAACACGCCCGCATCCCGAGCGGCGTCCACAATCCGAGTAGCGCCCTCCAGGTTGGGCGCGAGCGGCTTCTCCACCAGCACCGCCACTCCTGCATCAACGCAGGCCAAGGCCGCCTCAACATGGGACGGGTGGGGTGTGCATATATACACCGCATCGAGCTGTTCGGCATCCAGCATCTCGCCCACCGACCCGTAGCTCGCGGCGATGCCGCGGTCTTGGGCGAAAGCGCTGGCCCGACCGCTGTCCCTGCCTGCGACCGCGTCAATATGGGCACCTTCCACAACTTCCATTGCCGACAGAAACTGCCCGGAGATGTGGCCGTGGCCGACCATGCCAAACCGAATGTCGTCTGCCTCGGCCACCATTGCCTCCTTGAACCCAGCGAGGTCCGAGGCTAACGGACACCATTTGGCAGGGCATTACTGAGGCAGAACCCCTCCGCTACTGTGCTTTTGTCCAGTCCGCTTCAGGGAACCGCGTTCATGAGCGACCGAATCGACGGCGACGAATACCAAGTATCCGACGAAGAGAAGGCATACTTCGCCGAGTACGGCTATGTGCATCTGCGGGGACTCTTGACCGACGACGAGGTCGGCGAGCTCGAGACCACCTACGACCGGTTCCTGCGCCGAGAGATCGAGGTGCCAGGCAAGGACTACTGCGACATGGCCGGCGACTACGGCAGGAACCCCGAGGACTTCTCGATCATCAACGTCATGCTCCCCCGGCGCTACTACCCGGCCTGGCAGGGCAACATCTTCGAGCGGCGGGCGGCGTCAGCGGCTCGCCAACTGTGCGGCGACGGGATGGCCATCGACTACGACCAGATCTTGGCCAAACAGCCGTACAAGGAAGACGCTGTGTTCGCCTGGCACCAGGACATGGCCTACTGGCCTGAAACCCCCGACACCCGCACGGCCACGTTTTGGCTGGCCATCGACGACTCCACAATCGCCAACGGCTGCATGCGCTTCGTGCCCGCCACCAACCGGGAGGAGACGCTGCGGCCCCACACCCCCCAATACGGCGACCGGGGCGAATCCCACGCCTTGGGCACCGATCTGCAGGTCGGCGACCAGCCAGTCCCTGTGCCCATCAGCCGGGGCGACGTGACCGTGCACAACGAGCGGGTTATGCACGGCTCGGGCGGCAATTCCACCGCCGGGTTCCGCCGGGCCTACGTCATCGCCTTCCGTGCCGAGGAAACCGTGGCGATCGAGCGCCAACTCGGCTTCACCCACAGCCACAACGACAGCGGCGAAGTGCTCGACCAGGTCGGCGTCGAAGGCCAAACCCGCTGATCAGGTTTAACCCGCCGCAATCTGGCTATCTTCGCTCGTCCACGCGAGAAGGAGTTGTGAACGACGTGCGGTGATCGAGCTTGAGGCTGCTTATCAACCGGAAATTGGCTCTCAGCGGGAGGTCGACCGACGACGACCCGATCATCACCTCGATATCGCCCTCCTCGACCACCAATTCGAAATTGTGGTCGAGAAAGGCGAGTTGGCTGGTGTCGAAGTCGAATTCCACCCGGCAGCTCTCCCCAGGGTCAAGCGACACCCGGTGGAAGCCAGCCAGCTGCCGTACAGGACGGGTGATCGACCCCACCACATCTCTCACATAGAGCTGCACAACCTCGTCTCCAGCGCGATCACCGGTGTTGCGCACATCACAGCCGATCACAACCACATCTCCAGCCTGGACGCCGGTGTCAGACAAAGCGAGATTGCTGATCTCGAATGAGGTGTAAGAACGGCCGTAGCCGAAGGCCCAGACCGGAGCACTGGGTCCGTCCACATAGGCCCGGTCGGATGACGAACCGCTGCCATGCTTGTGCCCGTGGTAGGTCGGCGACGCCCCCACCCCGGCAGGAAACGAAACGGGAAGCTTGCCCCCTGGGTTCAGCTCACCGAACAGGGCCGAGGCGATGGCCTGAGAGCCTTCAGGCCCGGGATGCCATGCCTGGATAATGGCCTTGGCTCCGGCCAGGTCGCCGGCGATATCCAACGGCCGGCCGCTGACCACGACCGCAACTGTGGGCACCCCGGTGGCGATCACTCGTCGCACCAGTTGGGGCTGCGCCCCGGGAAGCTCAAGCGTCTTGCGATCGCGCCCCTCTCCTCCGGTGGCGTCGCCCACCCAGCCGGTCTTCTCGCCCACCGCCATCACCACCACGTCGGCATCCAGAGCCGCGGCTACCGCCTCGTCGATGCCGTCTTCATCACGGCGGGTCCAGTCACAGCCTTTGACGCTCGTGACCGGGGCGTATTGGCCGATGGCCTCGGCAATAGTGCTCATGGTGGGGTACAGATCTGCGATCCCCCGATCCAACTCGATCGGGTCGATGATTGCCCCGGTGCTGTGGAAGATCAGGGAGACCGCGTCCAGCATCGGATCGGGAGAGTTCTCATCGACCGAGTCGTCGATATCTTCAGAGGGCTCGAACACGCCGGCCATCGACCCGCCGAGGCCCTGAGACATCGCCATGAAGAGTTCGAGGGCGGCGGCCGGGGTGTAGGCCGCGAACAGGCCCCGAAGCGTGTCGGCCATCGGCCCGATCACCGCCACCGATCCGGCATCGGAGCCAAGGGGAAAGGTCCCGTCATTCTCCAGCAAGACCAGCGACGCGTCGGTGATTGTTCGGGACAACTCCAGCGCCTCTGGCTCATTGAAGGCGACCGCCGCCCGGTCGGGATCGACAGTTGGAGAGTCCATGAGGCCGACCTGGAAGCGCTGGGTCAAAGCCCGCTCCACCGCAAGGTCGAGGACCGATTCGTCGAGATCGCCGTTTCGGACGGCATCGGGCAGCGAGGGGTAGCCGATGCCGGTGGGCAATTCGATGTCGAGCCCGGCCGACAGGGCCAGGACCCCGGCTTCAGCGTCGGTGGCGGCCACGGCGTGAGGCCGGCGAAGCCGAGCCACCGCCGAGTAGTCGGCCACCACGCAGCCCTGGAATCCGAGTTGGCCGCGCAGCAGGTCGGTGAGGATCTCCGGAGAGCCGGCCACCGGCACCCCGTCGATCTCGGAGTATGAATTCATCACCGAGGCCAGTCCGGCGTCGCGGATGGCACCTTCAAAGGGCAGGGCGTAGACCTCGTGTACTGCTCGGGGCCCCATGGGGCTGGCCGTTTGGTTCAGGGCCCCTTCGGTATAGGAGTAACCGAGGAAGTGCTTGCCGGTGGCGATCGCGCCCCCGCCCAGGTCGTCGGTCTGCATGCCGCGGACGAAGGCGATGCCCATCGCGGTGCACAGAAAGGGATCTTCGCCGTAGGTCTCGTGGACTCGGCCCCACCGAGCATCCCGGTTCACGTCCAGCACCGGCGATAGCACGTGGTTGATGCCAACCGCTCGGGCTTCACGGCTGGCCACTCCGGCCATCTGCTCGATGAGCTGGGGTTGGAACGTGGCCGCCAAGGCGATGGCGGTGGGAAAGGCGGTAGCGGAGTCTTGGGCCAGCCCGCACAGCGACTCGTTGTGGACCATGGCCGGAATCCCCAGCCGGGTGTTATCCCGCAACCACTCCTGGATGGAGTTGAGGACCAAGGCCAGCTCCCGGGGCCTTCTGGCCAGGCCCCCACCCATGCAGATGTGGCCCACACCGTGGGGAATCAACTCGCTCACCTTGTCGGGATCGAGCCCGGTTGGCCCCATGAACATACCGGGGAACACGCCCACTACCTGGGCGGCCTTTTCCTCCAGGGTCATGCGCGATAGGAGATCAGCCACCCGCTCGGGGATGGGCAAATTGGAGTCGGTCATTCCTCAACCCACATGAGTGTGTGCCGCCAGCGGACACCGACAAGATCTCTTTGGGTGATGACCAGCTTGAACGGGTGTTCGTTCCTGAGGGCCAACACCATAGAGAGACCCTACAAAAGAGAGACTCGGATCAGCAGTTCGGCCAGTTCTTGGGGACGGGAGGCGAAGGCGCTGTGGCCAGCGTCGAGGTTGACGATCTCGTCGACTTGGGCGGTACGGGCCTGTTCCCGCTGGTAGGCAGGCGGTAGAGCCTCGTCCTTTTCCAGCAAGATGTAGCTGGAGGGAACTCCGGTCGGGCCGGTGGCCAACGTCACCTTCTCGGCCATTGGACCGGGGGGCTCGGGACCCAACCGGGACAAGAGCCAGATCGAGGTCTCCTTGTCCAGGTCGTTGCAGAACATGGTCTCGAAGTCCACCTCCCGGGAGATGGGCGACAACGGGTCGTTCATCCGATCCTCCACCGACTGCCCCACTGAAGGGTTTGTCGTGGACAGATACACCAGCCGCCGTAATCGGCCCTCCAGCCGGTATGCAGCCGGAGTGATCGTGATACCGGCCAATGAGTGCCCTACCAGCACGACATCGTGCAGATCGCGGCTCTCAATTTCCGCGACGACGTCGTTGACATAGTCGTCGATGTAGATGGAGTCGAGTGGCTTCTCTTCAAGACGGTTACCGTGGCCGACCAAGTCAATGGCCACCACCGTCTCAACCTGCGGGCCCGCCTCCAGGAATGGAATTACCCGCTCCCAACACCACGCCCCATGGACAGCACCATGGACCAGCACAAAGTTCGCCATCCCCCGGTACTAGCAAAAGCCCTACGTACGCTGGGCAATCAAATGCCAGTAGGCCCGTGGGTGAGGCGTGTGTATGCTGCAATTGATGACTGATCTCGCAAAATCGCCCACCAAGAAGCGGGGTGCTTCGCGCATAAGTGAAGAAGGCCGCGAGATCATTGGGGAAATCATCAAGAGCGGGGCCCTCGAAGAAGCGCTGAGAGAGGTCGACGAAATGGAACTGGAAGCCCAGATCCACGAGGCCAATGCTCGACGACGGAAACAGGAGTGATTGTCTGCGACGAGTATTCGGCCCTCGCAGCCCTCACAGACAAGCTCCCTAGAGAATTCGATCAGGTCCAGATCGCGGTCACGCCCACCGCCTACGGACGACTCCTTCGCGGCCTACACAATCCGGGTCACCCAATCGAGGTCAATCCCGGCCAAATCAGCCAGCTTGTGAAACACCTACCCCCCGATGACCAAGCCGCTCTCCTCGATCCAGATCCCGAAGTTGCGGTCGTTCTCGACACGCGACCCTTCTTGAACAGCGTTGCTCGGATCTCTGTGGAATACGGGCTTTCGTGGATGGCAGCGGAAATGGCCGCAGCTGCCATCCATCATCGTGCGCTTCTGCACTACGGAAGACCCGCAAATGTTCCGCCCAGAATTCACTCTCTGCTGAACAGCGAACCGCTTGTCGGAATCCGGATAACGGATGTATGGACCATGACCTGAGTGAATGGCGAAGCCTAGAGAGTTCTCCGCGACAAACCCTGCCACCGCTTCATCTAGTCTCAGCCGATGGCTGAGGACTCCTCGAACCCTTATCGGTTGCCCCGAGGCGTGGTGCCGCGGCGGTATGAGCTGCGGTTGGAGCCTGATCTGGAGGCGTTCACGTTTGCGGGGACGGTGGGGGTGGACATCGAGGTGCTGGAGCCGATGGGCGAGATCGTGCTCAATGCGGCTGAGTTGGATATCAGCGGGGGCGACCTAGACGGAGTGGCCCTGGCCGGGGTTGACTACGACGACGAGCACGAGCGTGCGGTGCTGCGACTAGGTGGGTCGGCGTCGCCGGGGCCGGCTCGATTGAACTTGAGCTTCACCGGCACGCTGAATGACCAGCTTCGGGGGTTCTACCGCTCCACGTTCACCGACGACGATGGTGATGAGCGGGTGATCGCCACCACGCAGTTCGAGTCCACCAACGCCCGGCGGGCGTTTCCGTGCTGGGACGAGCCCGATCTCAAGGCAGTGTTCGAAGTGACCTTGGTGGTGCCCGACAACCTGATGGCGGTGTCTTCCGGGGCCGAAATCAGCTCCCAGGCCACCGGCGACGGCCGTCGGGCGGTGTCGTTCGCCTCCACCATGGAGATGTCCACCTACCTGCTGGCCTTCATCGTCGGACCGCTCGAGGCAACCGAACCGGTGGATGTGAACGGCACGCCGCTGCGCATCGTTCATCCCATCGGCAAGGGCCACCTCACCGAGTACGCCCTCGATGCCGGGGCGTTCTGCCTCAGCTTCTTCGAGGACTACTTCGCCATCGACTATCCCGGCGACAAGCTCGATCTGGTGGCCATTCCCGACTTCGCCTTCGGGGCCATGGAGAACATGGGCTGCGTCACCTTTCGAGAGATCCTTCTGCTGTTAGACCCCGACTCCTCCACCCAGCAGGAGCGCCAGACCGCGGTGGACGTAATCGCCCACGAGCTGGCCCACATGTGGTTCGGGAACCTGGTGACCATGAAGTGGTGGAACGGCATCTGGCTCAAGGAGGCCTTCGCCACCTTCTGCGAGATGCTGGCGGTAGACGCCTACCGCCCCGATTGGAAGCGGTGGCTGGCCTTCGGGCTCTCTCGGGCCGCGGCGTTCGACGTGGACGCCCTGGCCGCCACCCGAGCCATCGAGTACCCGGTGGTCTCCCCCGCCGACGCCGAGGGCATGTACGACCTGCTCACCTACGAGAAGGGCGCCGCGGCGGTGCGGATGCTGGAGCAATACCTGGGGGCTGATCAGTTCCGCGACGGGGTCCGCCATTACCTCCGGCACCACTCCTACGCCAACACTGAGACCCACGATCTGTGGGACGCCCTGGCCGAGTCCACCGGTGAGCCCGCCCGTGACGTGATGGACTCGTGGATCTTCCAGGGCGGCCACCCGGTGGTGACCGCCGCGGCCGGTGACGACGGGACGGTGACCCTCAGCCAAAGCCGGTTCCGCTACGACGGACAAACCGACGACGCCCGCTGGCAGGTGCCGGTAGTCGCCGCAGTGGGCACCGACACCGGAGAGCGAACCGATCGGCTGGTTTTGGAAGACCCGGTCGCCCTTGGCGGTGACCGCCCCGTTTGGGTCATGGTCAATTCCGGTGCCGATGGCTTCTACCGAGTGGCCTATGAAGGTGAGCTGCTCGACCGCCTGCTGGATGGCGGCCCCGATCTAGACCCGCTCCAGCGGTACGTGCTGGTGGACGACCAGTGGGCCTTGACCGTGGCCGATCGGCTGGCCGTGGCTGACTACCTGGGGTTCGCCGAGCGCATGGCCATCGCAGAAGACGACCTGGCGGTGTGGCGCCGACTGGCCGGCACACTGGGCACACTCGACCACATGGTGCCCGATGCTGGGCAGGCTGGGCTCCAGGCCCGAGTAAGAGCCATGGTCGGCCCGGCCTGGGGTCGGGTGGGCTGGGAGCCAGTGGCCGGTGAGAACGACCGCATCGGCGAGCTGCGGGGCGTGCTGGCGCGCACCTTGGCCGTGGGGGGCAACGACGCCGAGGCCATCGCCCGGTGCCGAGGGCTGATGGCCGCCGAGGGCGTCGACCCCGCGCTGGCCGCGGCCGCCATCGCCGTGGTGGCCGCCACCGGTGACGGGGCCGATTACGACGAGATCCACCAGCGCTACGAGAACGCCCCCACCCCGCAGCTCGAGCTGCGCTACCTGATGGCGCTCACCACTTTCGACAACCCCGCTTTGATGGATCGCACCCTGGCAGCCACCCTCGACGGCACCGTGCGCAGCCAGGATGCCGGGTTCGTGCTCCGGGGCTGTTTGGAAAACCGCAACCACGGCCCCCGGGCCTGGGCATATATCGCCGAGCAATGGGACGAAATCAACCAACGCCTCCCCTCGGCCATCGTCCCCCGAATGCTCGGTGGCATCAGCGCCTTATCCACCCCCGAGCTGGCCGACGAGGTCGAGGCGTTCCTCGAGGCCCACCCTGTTCCTCAAGGACCGTTGATCATCGCCCAACACCTCGAACGCCAAAAGATCAACGTTCAACTGCGAAGACGAGTCCAGGAGGCCCTGGGCTAGTCCGCCCCGACTGCAGCCCGCCGGACGCGCTAGTTAGTTCCGACTGCGGCCCGAATGGACTCGCGCAGCGACTTCATTGTGGCGAATACGGCGGTGGGCTCGTAGCCGCAGTGGGCCATGCAGTTGTCGCAGCGGGGGTCTCTGCCCCGCCCGTAGCTGTCCCAGTCGGTGGTGTCGATCAGCTCCTGGTAGGTATCGGTATAGCCGTCGGCCATCAGGTAGCAGGGCCGCTGCCAGCCAAACACCGAGTAGCTGGGAATGCCCCAGGCGGTGCACTCGTATTCCACCTTCCCCTCGAGGAAGTCCAAGAACAGCGGCGTGTGGTTCAGCCTCCACTTCTTGCGCTTTCCCTCTGAAAAGGCGTCTCGGAACAGGCTCTTGGTCTGCTCCACCGGCAGGAAGTGCTCCTGGTCGGGGGCTTTCTCGTAGGCGTACCCCGGCGAGATCATCATGGAGTCGACTTCCAGGTCGTCATTCAAGAAATCCAGCACGCTGCGCACGTCTTCGGGGCTGTCGGTGCTGAAGAACGTGCTGTTGGTGGTGACCCGGAACCCCTTCTTCTTGGCCTCGTTGACGGCCTCCACGACCTCGTCGAACACTCCCTCTCGAGCCACGGCCAAGTCGTGGCGCTCTTGGAGTCCGTCCACGTGGACTACGAACGAGAAGTAGGGCGACGGCTTGAATTTGTCAATCTTGCGCCGCAGCAGCACCGCGTTGGTGCACAGGTACACGAACTTCTTGCGCTTGATGAGCTCGTCCACCATGTCGTCGATCTGGGGGTGCAGCAGCGGCTCGCCTCCGGCAATGGACACCATCGGGGCACCGCACTCCTCCATCGCCGCCACCGCCTCGTCCACGCTGACCCGCTTGCGCAGCACTTCGGTGGGGTACTGGATCTTGCCGCAGCCCGGACACTCCAGATTGCAGGCAAACAACGGCTCCAGCTCCACGATCAGCGGGAACTTCTCACGGCGCCGCAGCTTGTTCTTGAACACGTAGGTGCCAACTTTTGCCGCTTGTCTCAGCGGAATAGGCATGTCAGACAACCTCCTTGGTCAGCACTGGCGTCAACCGACGAATGGTGCGCAGCGCTCGATAGATCCTTGCCGGGGCCGCCGCCGTCCGCAGCTCGCGGGTCGGTGTGTCGGTTACCACCCGCACCACCGCCGCGGGACCGCGATGATTCTCCAGCAGCCAGGCCGACTCCATGTCGACCGCCACCGCCCCCTTGTCGGCCAATTCCTGCCGGCGCGGGCCGACGGCCAACTTGGACACACTGGCCACCGGACCGGTGTGCACGGTGAACCCGGCATCTGACAGGCCCTTGGCCACTGCTTCGGCCTGGGGCAGACCGATCGAAACGACATCGTCGGCCGACACCTCGGTGGCCACCACCACGTCGCCCGGCTCGATGCCGTCAACCACCGCACCGCCCATGCCGACAACGGCCACCGCTCCACTCTCCGGCTCGACCCGGCGGCTGCGATCGGGCCCCATGCCGGTACACACCACCTTGGCCTCGCCCCGGATACCACGCCGGGCAGCACGGGCCTCCATGGCTAGCGGGCACCAGACGGTCAGGCTCATGCCTCGTCCTCAATGGCTAGCGGGCACCAGACGGTCAGGCTCATGCCTCGTCCTCAATGGCCCGCACCCAGCGGCCCAGGGCCATAACCGGAAAAACCAGGCGGTATAGGTGGTATCGGATATAGAAGTCCCCAGAGAATCCGGTCCCGGTGTACCAGGGCTCGTCCCAGTCGCCGTCTCGACGTTGGTTCTCCACCAACCAGGCCACCCCGCGACGAGCCGCCTCCCCGCTGGCCTGGCCGCCGGCGATCAACGCCAGCAGGGCCCACGCGGTTTGCGACGGGGTTGACTCCCCTCGGCCCCGCCACTCCCGATCGGTGTACGAGCGCATGTCCTCGCCCCAGCCGCCGTCGTTGTTCTGCACCGACTCCAGCCACCGACAGGCTCGCACCACCCGGGCGTCATCGGTCGGTATCCCCGCGCTGATCAGCGCCGGAATCGCCGCGCCGGTGCCGTAGATGTAGTTGGCGCCCCATCTCCCGTACCAAGACCCGTCGTCTTCTTGCTCGTCGCTCAGCCATTGAACCCCTCGGTCCACTACCACTGGGTCCACCTTCAGACGCAGCCCGTCGCCGTCCAACTCGCACAGCATCTCGATGACGTGGGCCGTTACGTCAGCCGAAGGCGGGTCGATGACTTCGCCGAAGTCGCAGAACGGCAGCTCGGCTACCAGCGGAGAGCAGTTGTCGGCGTCGAATGCCGCCCAGCCGCCATCTTGGCACTGCATCCCTTGGACCCACTCCACTGCTCGATCCAGTGCCCGATTCACCTTCCGGGCATCGGTGTGATTGATTCGGCGCAAGGCCAAGGCCACTTCGGCGGTGTCGTCTAAGTCGGGATAGAAGTTGTTCTCAAATTCAAAGGCCCACCCTCCGGGGGCCAAGTGGGGTCGCTGCTCGGCCCAGTCGCCTACGACCTGGACCTCCTGGTCCATCAGCCAGCGAGCCCCCGCTTCCATCTGCGAGTCGTCTGGGTCCACCCCGGCGTCGGCCAGCGCGATCAGGGCCAGACAGGTGTCCCACACCGGCGACTGACAGCACTCCAGCCGCCGCATGTCGTCCTCGACAATGGTCCAGGCGTCGAATCCGGCCAGCCCTTGGGCCAGGATCGGATGGTGGAGGGAATAACCCCGGACGTAGAGGGCCAACAGCGAATACACCCACGGGGGCTGGATGCCCCCCCAGCAGCCATCGGCTTCCTGGCGGGCGATAATCCACTGCTCGGCCCTCCGTAGCGACCATTCCCGCAGCCGCCGGTGTGGGCGATTCTCATAGTGGTGCAAAGCCTGATCAAGGCGCTGGAACCGCCGGGCCACCGTGCCGGGCGGGGCGAGCTCTCGCTCCGGCGGGGTGGCCCCGGTGCGAATCTCGTCCAGGCTGATCCCCATGGAGCGCACTGGACGGTGAGCACCAACCACGGTCAACGAGACCACGGTTTGGCGAGCCCAGCAGGCAAAGTCGTAGATGTTCAGCGGCACCTGCTTGGGCAGAAGAATCACTTCGGGAGGAAGCGCAGGCAGGTCCTCCCAGCGCCACAGGCCGAACAGCGCCATCCAAATGCGGGTGAACACCCGGCTGCGCTCTAGTCCCCCTTCGCTGCGGATGTAGTCGGCCGCTTTGGTCATGTGGTCGGCGTCGACGGGATCGCCCGCATAGCGCAGCGCCCAGTAGGCCTCCACAGTTACCGACAAATCGGCCGGTCCCTGGTAGAAGGTGGCCCAGGTACCGTCGGCCCGTTGGCTGTGTCGGATCCAGTTGGCGGTCTGCCGGGTGACCTCCGGGTCGGCGATGCCCAAGAACTCCCGGAGGAACAGATCCTCGGCTTCTATGGACACGTTGGTCTCTAGCTCGTCCTTCCACCACCCCTCAATGTCTTGGAGGCTCAAGAGCCGATCTCGGGCTCGGGCCAGACATTGCTCCACGCCCATCAGAAGTCCCTTCCCACGATGAACTCGGCCAGCGAGCGCATTTCCTCGACCACCTCGACGACGACCCCCTCGCAACTTGACAGGGAATCAAGGGCTGCCACCGCCAAGTCGTAGTTGGCCCGGGCCAGCGCCTGGGTGTGCTCTCGGCCGCCCCCCGCCTCCACCAAGGCCCGGGCGGCATCCACACCTCCGGCATCCCAATCGGGGCGGGCATAGAGGCCGGCCAGCTTCTCGGCCGCCGGGGTGTCGCTGTTGAGGGCGATCACCACCGGCACGGACTTCTTTCGCTCCCGCAGATCGGCGCCCGCGGGCTTCCCGGTGCGCTCGGGGTCGCCCCATATGCCCAACAGATCGTCCACTGCCTGGAACGCCACCCCCATGTGGGCGCCAAAGTCGGCCATCACTTCAACAACCGTGTCATCGGCCCCGGCCAGAATCGCCCCCACCGAAGAGGCGTAGGCCAACAGCGCTCCGGTCTTTCCCTGCTCCATGGCCAGGCACTGGTCCAAGGTGACCGTGGGCATTTCCTCGAAAGCCATGTCCATGCTCTGGCCGGCGATCATGGCCGAAACCGCCTCGGCCAGATTCTTGGCTGCTTTGACCCGGGGCGGGCTGGGATCAGACAGCAGCACCTCGAAGGCCAGGGCGTGGAGGGCGTCTCCCACCACCACGCCCACGCCGGTGCCGAACTTCGCCCAGACCGTGGGCCGGTGCCGGCGCTCGGCATCGTTGTCGATGATGTCGTCGTGGATGAGCGAGAAGTCGTGGATGAGCTCGATGGCCACTGCTCCGGGCACCGCGGTCTCAGGTGAAGCGCCGACGGCCTCGGCCGACAGGATGGCCAGCGCGGGGCGGGTTCCCTTTCCCCGGCCCTTGAAGTGGTATTCGGCGGGCACCCTCAGCTCTTCGCACAGCCCACCGAGAGCGGCGGCGATGGCCGGGTCGACCAGGTCTCTGGCCCGCCCGAGGATGTCCGGTGCCCCACTCATGCGCTCAACCTCTCCCGCTCGTCCGCTGATTTCACTGAGCTGTGTTGTTGTTCAGAGATGTCGTCGGATGATTGGTCGGGCGGTGACTCGGCCAGTTCCCGGCAGTGATTCAGGGCTAGCCGGGCCGCAAGGTTGCCGGAACGCACTGCGCCCTCCATGGTGGCGGGCCATCCGGTATCGGTCCACGCCCCCGCCAAGAACAGTCCATCAATGGCAGTGGTCGGACCAGGACGAAGCCGCCGGGTTCCGGGACGGCCGGCAAAGGTGGCTCGGTGCTCTCGGGTCACCACGGCGTCGATCACCTCGGCCTCTGCCGCGGGCGGAAACAGATCCTCGAGGGCCGATTGATAGCGCTCGATCAACTCGGCTGGGCGGTCGCCGATCTCATCAAATGCCGCTGATTGCGACACGGCCACGACCTGTTCGCCTCCACCGCTCTCCCCCGACTCTCCTTGGCTCCAGTTGGCGGCCTCGGTTCGGTCGAACACGAACTGCACTGGGGAGTCCAGAGCCGCTGTAAAGGGCACGTCCATGATCTGGCGGTCGAATACGAAATGCACGTTGACGATGGGCGAAATCCCCAGGTCGGCTAATTCCGATTGCCCGGATATGGTGCCGGCGGGCACTAAGCCGTCCACGGCATCGTGAGGCACAGCCAATATCACTGCGTCGGCATCGACCCGCTTCCCATCGGCCATGACCAGCGGACCGTCGCCCACGGCCTCCACCTGGGCTTGCAGGTGGACATCCCCGCCTTGGGCGGTGATGGCTCGGGTCGCGGCGTCGCCATGCAAAGCACCCAATGGCACCCGGGTCCAGCCCAGATCACCGGCGTCGGCGTCGTCGAGGAGCCCGGTGCGGAAAACTTTGGCCGCCAGGCTCAGCGAGGCGTCGTCGGCCCGAAGGTTCACGGTGGGCAAGCAGATCAAGTCCCACATTCCGGCAATGGCTCGATCAGACTCCCCCCGGGATCGGAGCCATTCCCCAAAGCTCGTCTCATCGGTTGCGGGATCGTCGGGATCGAGGCGGCGCAGGGCCAGTGCGGTGCGCACGGCCCGGATCCGATCGGCAACCGAAAGCGGGCTATAGCGCAGCAGCGATCGGGCCAAGTGCAGGGGGGCTGGTGCACCAGTGCGGAAAATGCGCGCCGGTCGACGGCCCGGTCGCATGACCGAAACCGACATCCGGGATTGCTCGGCCACCTGGTCGGCCACGTCCAGGCGATCCAGGAAGGCCCGGTATTCGGTACAGCACCGCATGAACACGTGCTGGCCATTGTCGAACCAACGGCCGTTGCGCTGAAACGACCAGGTGGCCCCGCCCAATCGGGGACCCCGCTCATACAGCGCCACCTGCGCTCCGCCATCAGCCGCGGCCACGGCGGCAGCCAGCCCGGCCAATCCGCCTCCGACCACCGCGATTCGCGGTGCAGCGTCGGGTTCGCGGCGAGGCTCAGAACCGGCCAGTCTCATGTGGTGACTCCCGCCAAGCTGCGGAGGGCCACCCAAGCCTTCTCCTTGGTGGATAGTGACAGCCGCCCTTCCAGCACGGCGGTGGGCCTCTCGGAAATACGGGCCAGCAACCGGTGGTAGATCCCAGCCATAGCCCCGGTACAGGCCCGGCTGCGGCGATCCAGCATGCCGAGCAGTTTCAGTCCTTGTGCGAAATGCCGCTCGGCTCGCTCGGCTTCGAAGGCCACTAGCTTGCCCACGGCGTCGGGCGGTCCGGTCAGGTCGGGCGCGCAGCCGAATCGCTCGATGTCAGCGGTCGGCAGATAGGTCCGGCCCATGTCCCGGTCTTCCACGATGTCTCGCAGAATGTTGGTGATCTGAAGGGCGACCCCCAGCACGTCGGCCAGCTCGGCCGCCTCGTCGGGGTCGCCGCTGGTGCCGAACACCCCCAGCGATAGACGGCCTACCGATCCGGCCACCAGCCGGCAGTACTCCTCGGTTTCCTCAATGGTGGTGTATTCCTTCCCGACAGCATCTTGCTCGCAGCCGGCGACGATCTCGTTCAGCGCGGCGGTAGGGATGGGAAAGCGGCCGATGGCGTGGTGCAGTCCCACCATCACCGGATCGTCGGGATCGCGGAGCCTGCCGTCGGCCAGGGCGTCGATGTCGGCCCGCAGCTCGGCAAGGCCGGCGAGCTTCTCGTCCCGGGGCAGCGGGCCATCGCCCACATCGTCGATCCGCCGGGCCATGGCGTACAGCGCCGACATGGCCTGGCGCTTGGATTTGGGCAACAGCCGGATTCCATAGGAGAAGTTGCGGGCCTCGGTCCGGGTGATCTCCTCACACCGCTGATAGGCGTCGGCCGTTCTCATCCTCGCCTCCAGCGCGCCATGGCGTCTCGCACGGCGCTGACGGCTTTGGCGTCGGTCACTTGGCGGGGGGAAGCCAGGCGCGCCACGTGGAACGCCGTGCGGACCTTGGAAGGGGTCCGCAGCTTTTTCAGCACGTCGTGGTCGGCCCCGGCGATGGCGTCCAGCGCCGCCAAACCGCCGGCCACATAGCCAGCTACCGTCACTTTGGCCCAGCCGTTGAGCGAGGCCACCAGCGGCCCACCCCGGAGCAGAAGACCGCGGGCGCAGTCGCACTGATGGGCGACCAGCCGGCGCAGAGATTCCGACGCCTGAGGCGCCCCCAGGTCTTCCTCGCCCACGCCGAAGCGGGCCATCTCCTCGGCCGGGAAGTAGACGCGGCCCTTCTCGGTGTAGTCCTCGCCGATGTCTTGGAGGTGCTCCACGATTTGCAGACCTGTGCACACCGCATCGCTGAGGACAATGCGCTCAGGCGTGGCTGCGCCGAACACCGCTAGCACCAGCCGGCCAACAGGGTTGGCCGACAGCGTGCAGTACTCGGCCAACTCGGCCTGGGTCTGGTAGCGGTGCTTGCGCTGATCGACTCGGTTGGCCTCGATGAGGGCCAAGAAGGGCTCGTCGTCGACATCGAGTTCGTGGAGAAGAGGAGTGATCTGGACCATCACCGGATGGGTGGCGTCGCCGGTGCGGGCTCGTTGGAGCTCCGCTTCGATCCAGTCCAGCGCGGCTAGGCGGTCGCCGCCGTATTCGTCTCCGATGTCGTCGACAAACCGAGCGAACCCGTAGATGGCCAGGAGGTGGGCGCGATGATCCGCAGGGACTGCCTTCAGCACAACCGGGAAATTCTCGCTTCCCTTCTGATCCATGATCGAGTCCAAGTCGAACCCGACTTCAGCCTGCACAGCACCCCCGCTGCTTTCGGAGCTAACCCGCTGGTCAGCGGGCCAACCTAGCCGTCCATGACAATGTTCTGACAATCGTTACTCAATTGCAAACAAAAGAGTGACCATCAGGTCACCTTTTTGTACGCGCTCAATCTGAGGCTGTCAAGGCATTGGCAGCCTCGTGGTCTTCGAACTTGGGGCGATCGGCGAAACGGCCCATCAGACTCTCGGCGAAAATGTGGGCGATAGCGTCCATTATGAGGGCACCGGCGAGCCGGTGCCTTCGAGGATCGTCAGACAGGGCCTCACCCAGTCGCTCGGCTAGCCGCCAGAACACTCGCTGGGCGGCGGCGGCATGCTCCACCTGGCCTTGCACCGACCGCTTGGCCACCTCCAGCATGATGGGCAGGCCGGGCAGGAGCGTTTCGGCCAGGCGACGGGTGAGCTCTTGGCGGCTCAACCCGACCTGGCCGCCGACTGAGGCGGCGAATTCTTCCGCGGTGTTGTCCACCACCGCTTCCACCGCTCGGAAGAACAGGTCCTGTTTGGAGCGGTAGTAGCGGTAGAAGGTCCCCTTGGCCACGCCGGCCTGGGCGCAGATGTCGGCCACGCTCACCTCGGTGTAGCCCCTGAGGGCGAATTCCTGAATGGCCACGTCCCGCAGTTGCTCGCCGCTGTCGGCCAAATTGGCCACCTCGGCGTGGTCGGGGTTCTCCGCGTTCATGATCTGGGCGATATGGCGCAACGGCAGGCGGTGGCGCTCTCGCAGTTCCCGAATCTGATCGATTGCTTCGGCGTGGCGCTGGCTATACAGGAAGCGGTTGGCCGCAGCCCGACGGGGCGCGGGCAGAAGGCCCAGCCGCCGGTAATGGTGGATGGAGGCAGCCGGTACTCCGGTGCGGGCGACTAGCTCGCTGATGGGGAACTCCCCGGGAGTGCCCATGCCTCCACTCTTATTCGCATAGCCATGCCACCGCCAGCGCGTCTTCGAATCTTGCCCCGGGAATGACTATTCCTGCTCGGCAATCTTGATCGCGTCTTCGAAGCTGGTGCCCTGCTCGATGAGGTTGCGGTACTTCATCACGTGGCGGGGTCGGTTGAACCCGAGCACGCCGACGAGGCGGCCGGCCCGGCCATACAGGGCGGCAAACCGCCGCTCCTCGGTCGACCCGGTGATGATGCGCACCTCGTCGTCAGGGGCCGCTCGTCCGGCCAGCTGGATTTTGCGGTCGTACTGGTCGCTCCAAAACCACGGCACCGGGGCATAGGGCTGGGTCTCATCGTCGGAGGCCAACAGGCGAAGCGCCGCGTGCTGGCCCTGGGCGATGGCGTTGTCCCAGTGCTCCACCCTCATGGTCTCGCCGAACAGGGGGTTGGGCCAGCGGGCCACGTCACCGGCGGCGGCAATTCCCGGCGCGGCCAGACAGGTCTCGTCGCACACCACCCCGTTGTCCAAGGTCAGGCCCGAGCCCTCCAGCCATTCGGTGTTGGGCATCACGCCAATGCCCACCACCACCACGTCGGCTTCCACCGAAGCGCCGTCGCTCAGATTCACCCGCTCCACCCGGCCATGGCCGTCGAAGCCGTCCACGCCCACGCCGAGGCGCAGGTCTACCCCGTGGTCCCGGTGGACGTCGGCGCACACCGTGCCGATCTCGGTGCCCAGAACGCGGCCCAGCGGCACTGGGAGGGCCTCGATCACCGTGACCTCCAGGCCCCGCTCTCGGGCGGTGGCGGCCACTTCGGCGCCGATGAACCCGGCGCCCACCACCGCCACCCGCTGGGGGGAAGCCTCCAGCTCGGCCCGTATGGCCAAGCAATCATCCAGATCCCGCAGGGTGTAGATGCCGTCGAGTCCGTTGGTGGGCAGTTCCCGGCACCGGGCCCCGGTGGCGATGAGAATGCCGTCGGCGGTAACCGTTGAGCCGTCGTCGAGGGTTACGGTGCGGCTGGCCACATCGAGACCGGACGCCCGGCGGCCGAGCCGCCAGTCGGCCTCTAATTCCTGGAGGGACTCGTCATCGGAAAGCGCGATGCGGTCCTGTTCCCATTCCCCGGCGAGGAGCTGTTTAGAAAGGGGAGGTCGGTCGTAGGGCTGGTGGGGCTCATCGCCGACAATGGTGATGGCCCCGTCGAATCCTTCTCGTCGAAGCGACTCTGCTGCTCGGGTTCCGGCCAGAGACGCTCCGACGATGGCTAGTGAGCGCAGCGGGCGCCTACTCCTCGGCCACCGAGATGGCTTGCTTGGGGCAGCGCTGGACCGATTCGTTCACCCGATCGCGGGCCTCATCCCCCGGGGTCTCGTTCAGCAGGTACAGAAAATCGTCGTCGCGTACCTCGAAAATGTCAGGAGCGACCTGCATGCAAATGGCGTTGCTCTCGCACAGGTCGTAGTCCACGACCACCCGGTATCCCATCGGATCCTCCCATCTCCCAAAAAGACACCCCGACCCTACCCAACCAACCCCCACCCCGTCACCATCGGGCCTCGACTCCGTTACAGGCAGTGGTGTTGGGTGTAGGTGCGGATTTCTTGGCGGGCGGTGGCCACGGCTTCTTCGAGGGCGAAAGCCCGGTCGAATAGCTCTTGGAGGTCTTCGATCTCATCGATCTCCCGTGAGGCGTTGGCCACGGTGGTGACCGCCTCGCGGATGTCGGGCGGCGCCGCGTCTTCCAGGGCATCCAACTGGGCCAATTCGCCCTCCCCCTCAGCCGGCCGCATCCCCACCCCGTCTTCGGCTAACTCGCAAAACGCCACAATGTCGCCCTTGTCCTCACCGCCACAGGCCGTCAGAAGAAGAACCAACACCAGCAAAAGCGACAAGCCCCGCATACGCCAATGACAGTAGCCCTAGAGGGCGGCGGGTCGTGTCGGAGCCAGAACAGGGTAGGCGGGCTGGGGGGTGGCGCCGGAGGCGGACCTGGCGCACGCGAAGCACGCCAGGCCGCCGTAGAGCGACAGGACCCGCCAGCCTGCCGGTGCGAAGAGCCGCCTCGGTGACATGACCCGCCGCCCTTCAGTTGGCATAGTCGTTGTCAAGAAGTGGGCTTGTCGGCGCCCACGATCCACATGGCGTAATACTGGGCGCCGCCCCCGTAGGCATGCCCAAAGGCCTTGCGGGCACCGTCTACCTGGTGGTCACCGGCCATGCCCCGAACCTGGAGGGCGGCCTCGGCGAAGCGGATCATGCCCGACGCCCCGATGGGATTGGACGACAGCACCCCGCCCGAGCAGTTCACCGGCAGATCGCCGCCGTCGAGATGGGTGGCCCCTTCCTCCACCAGCTTCCAGCCGTCACCGATCTCGCAGAATCCCAGGCTCTCCAGCCACATCGGCTCGTACCACGAGAACGGCACGTAAATCTCAACCTCGTCGATCTCCGCCCGCCGGTCGGTGATTCCCGCCTGGGCGAACACGTCGTCGGCACAGTCTCGGCTGGCCTGGGGGTTCACTTCGTCGCGTCCGGGAAAGTTGTTGGCCTCGCTGCGCAATGCCGCCCCATGGATCCAGGCCACCGGCTTGGTCGAGGCGTCCCCGGCGGCCTCGTCGCCCAGCACCAGCGCGCAGGCCCCGTCCGATGACGGGCAGGTCTCAGAAAACCGAATCGGCTCCCACAGCATGGGCGACTCCACCACCTGGTCGAAGGTCAGGTCTTGCTGTTGCAGGTGGGCATACGGATTGCGCAGCGCGTGCTGGCGGTCTTTGAACGCCACCATGCAGCCAATCAGCTCGGGGGCGTTGCTGCGGGCCATGTACTGGCGGATGATGGGCGAGAAGTAGCCGCCGGCCCCGGCGTTGATCGAAACCGAGAACGGCTGGGGCAACGACAGTGCCCAGGTGGCGTTGGACTCCGACTGCTTCTCAAATCCCAGGGTGAGCACCCGGCGGTGGATGCCGGCTTGCACCAGCGAGGCGGCCACCACCGCGGTAGACCCGCCCACCGATCCTGCGGTGTGAACCCGCAGCAATGGCTTGCCCACCGCCCCCAGCGCCTCGGCCAGGAACAGCTCGGGCTGCATGACCCCCTCGAAGAAGTCAGGGGCCTTGCCCACCACCACGGCATCGATGTCGTCCCAGCCCACCTCGGCGTCCTCCAGCGCCCGGTAGGCGGCCTCCCGCACCAGGCCGGGCAGCGACACGTCCCCTCGGGTGGTCTGGTACTTGGTCTGGCCGACCCCCAGCACTGCGGTGCGCTCAGCCATCACTCCCCCTCCATCACGCACACCAGGTTCTGCTGGAGAAACAGCCCCGACGCGGCATGGCCCAGCACCCGATTGGCCCGACCCTCGTGGATCTGGCGGGCGGCGTCGGCGATGCGCATAAGGCCGGCGGCCATCATGGTGTGGCCGGCCAATGCCCCGCCGCTGGCATTCACCGCTGTGTCGGATCCCAGCCCGAGTTCGGCCTCCAAGATGTGCTCTTGGGTGGTGAAGGGAGCGGCCAGCTCAGCCGCGTCCAAACGATCATTGCCCGCTCCGGCCTCCACGGCCGCCTTGTGGGCGCTGGGGGCACGGGTCAGGTCGCGCACGCCCGGCTGGTGGGGGTCAATGCGGTGGTCGATGCCCTTGATCCACGCCGGGCGTTCGCACAACTCTCGAGCCCGGTCGCCAGCCGCGAGCACCACGGCCACGCCTCCGTCGGCGGAGGCGGCACAGTCGCTGGGCCGCAGCGGGTCGGCGATGGGTGCCTCGGCCAGCACCGAATCGACGTTGGCGTCAGCGGAAGACCGCACAGCCAGCGGATTGTCGGCCGCTCCGTTGAGGCTTCGGACCGCGATCTCAGCCAAGCGCTGTTCGCTAACTGTGCCCGAATCCAGCATGATCCGGGCCTGGAGGGCGGCCATGGCGAAGGCATCGGGCCACAGCGGCCCCAGGTAGTAGGGGTCAAGCTGGGTGGAGAGCACGTCGCGCAGCGATCCGGGCGACGACTTGCCGTAGCTGTACACCAGCGCGGTGTCTATGCCGCCGATCTGGAGCTTGACCCACGACTCATACAGCGCCCAGGCCCCGTCCATCTCTACATGGCTCTCGCTGATGGGCGGGACCGCGCCCACCGCGTCCAGGGTGTGAACGAACGAGAACGCCTGTCCGGCCAGGAAGTCGCTGCTTCCCGAGCAGGTGAAGCCGATGTCGTCTTGGGTGAGGCCCACCGCCCCCCGGGCCTCGTTGATGATCGGCACCATCAGCTCCACCTCGGTGGTGTGGGTGAGGGCCTTTTCCTGGCTCTGGGCCACCGACACCACAGCGATGTCGCGCATCAGTCCTGCTCTCCCGACTCAGCAGCCTGCTTGGCGTGCCAGGCATTGGTGCCCGCCGCGGTTACCGGGATGTCGGGCTCGCCGGTGGGCTCCCAGTGCAGAATGTTCTCCGCGGTGCGGCCCAGTTGGTCGTCGGGCTTCCACACCGCACGCACCCGCATCCCCATGCGCACCTCAGAGGTGTCGATTCCGCCCACCAGGCCCAAGAAGCCGATGTCGGCGCCGTCGAGGTGGATCCAGGCGCTGACGTAGGGGATCTCCAGGTCGTCTCGTCCCGGAATGGGCAGGCGGGTAACGCAAAAGCCCCCCACATGGCCGGTGTCGGGCAGTTCCACATAGTCGGGCGTGGCCGCGCCGTGGCGGGGATCAACCCCCCGGGGGGGCACGAATACCGCTCCATCCACCGGCGAGCGCTGGCCGAGGATCTTGCGGTCGGCAAAGGCGTTCAGATACCCCGATGATGCCGATCCGGGAATGAAGTCGTATTCCAAGCGGATGGGGGTGCGCACCGACCGCACCGGCTCCACCTCGGCCAACTTCTCGGGCAGGCGCACCTCGCCCGACAGCGCCGCGGGGGGAATGCTCGGATCGGCGCTCATTGCCCCGCTCCCTCGGGGACGAACCCCTCCAAGTCGGCGATGTGCCCTTCGCGCTCCGATCGCCAACGGGCGGTTACCCGCATTCCGACCGACAATTCGTCGGGGCTATCCACCAATAGCCCGTGGACCATGGGGGTGTCGGCCCCATCAAGGCGAACCATGCCCAGGCCGTGGGGCTGGTCCCAGGGTGACTGCGACCGGGGCGGGTCCACCCAAGTCCAGCTCACCAGCTCACCGCCCGGGCCAACCTCAACCAGTTCGGTCAGCGGGGCCGAGGTCTCCGGGTCGTACTCGGTGGGCGGGCACAGCACAGTGCCATCGGGGCGGCGGATGCCCAAAACGATCCCCTCCCGCAGGCCGGTCAAGAATGCCCCGATCACCGGACCGGTGGTGCGGGTAAACGGGTACTCCAGTACCAAGTCGGCCCGGAGTCGCTCGGCCATCTGACTAGCCCTTCCCGTCCACCGAGATGGTGCCCGCGTCGGTGTCGATGATGACTGGAGCACCGTCGACTGGCTCGTCGCCGTCGAACTCCACCCCCATCAAACAGGGGATTTGGAAGTCCCGGCTGATGATGGCCAGGTGGCTTTCGATGTCGCCCGACCGGCACAGAATCCCGGCTAGATCGGCCTCAATGGGGGCCAGGAACGTGGCCCCGGCGTCTTTCACCAGTGCCACCGTCTCAGAGGCAACATCATCTCCGGCGTCGAGTACGGCAATCACATCATCGGGCGTATCGAAGCGCATCAGCCGACCGTGGCCGGAGATGCCGGAGAACACCGGGCTGCCCCGGCCAACAACGCTGCTCATCAGAAATCAGACACTTGGTGTTTCGCCGACACGCCCATCAAAACTCGATGACTCGGTGAGCAATTGCCATCATGCATCAGAACTCGATCACCTGGCGCACAACCTCGCCGTTCCGCACTGCTTCCAGCGCGGGATTGATCTCGTCGATGGTGATGCGCCGGGTGATCATGCGCTCCAGGTCGAGCTTGCCGCCCTTCCACAACCGCAGCAGCTTGTGAAAGTCGGTGCGCACATCGGTCCCGCCGTAGTAGGAGCCGATCAAGGTCTTCTCGTTGTAGAACAGCTCGAAAGCGCTGAACGACACCATCTCCTCCATCCGGCCCACACCCACGATGCAGCAGGTGCCGCCCCGTCGGGTCATGTCATAGGCAGTGCGCATCAAGGCAGGAATGCCGACGCATTCCAGGGCGAAGTCGAATCCCTCGCCCCCGGTGATCTCGTTCTTGGCGTCCTCTAGATCTTCGGGCAGCACGGCATGGGTAGCACCAAAGGAGATCGCCTCATCCAGCTTGGCCGGGTTCTTGTCCACGGCCACGATCTCAGCCGCCCCCGCAATCCGGGCGCCTTGGATGGCGGCCACGCCCACGCCCCCGGCGCCAAGCACCACCACCGATGAGCCGGGGCTCACCTTGGCGGTGTTGAGTGAGGCGCCGGCCCCGGTCATCACGCCGCAACCGACGAGAGAGGCGACGTCCAGCGGAATGTCGGGGTCGATTTTCACGACGCCCTGGCGGGGCATGATCAGCTTCTCGGCGAAGGTGCCCGCCCCGGCCATCCCGAACAGTTCGGTGCCTGCCTGGCGGAACTTCGTGCGAGCCATCGAAGCCAATGCGATGTTGGGGCACAGATTCGGCTGGTGGCGACCGGTGCAGTACACGCAATTCCCGCACGAAGGCGACCACACCACGATCACATGGTCGCCGGGGGCCAACTCGTCAACGTTGGAACCGACCTCCTCGATGATTCCTGCGCCCTCGTGGCCGAGCACCGCTGGAGGGGCTTGGGGAATGGTCCCGTTCATGGCCGAAACATCGGAGTGGCACACTCCGGTGTGGGTGATCTTGATGGCCACATCGTCGGGGCCCATCTCCACCAACTCAACGTCGTCGCACACGTCGAGGTTGACGTCGCCCATTTCTCGCAAAATCGCCGCAAGCATTGAAGGATCGTAGGCCGAGCCTGCCTTCAGCGACACACCTAGCTGCCAAACCGAACCACGCAAGAACTTCGCGTTTCCGACTGAATGCAGTTGAAGCGCCTTTGGCTAGTCTCATCAGCCATGCCGCAGACAATGCCGCTGGACACCCAGGAGCTGAACCGAATGGTGGAGTTCTGGGACATCCTTGTGTCGGAGAACTCTAAGCGGCGCACCGGCCTCACCTCGGGGCTCATTCCGGTGCGGGAGTACACCGGCTACTCGGGCATGGAGGCCTGGCTGCGGTGGCCCGACATCTTGGCCCGCTGCGACGAAGTGCTCGAAGCGTCCGAGTTGGGGGCCAAGATGCGGGGGCCGGGGACCCAGACCACCAACGCCCACCCCTTCGCCCTCGTCTGCATCCCGTTCGGCGGCTGGAGAGCACTGGAGGAGCTGTCGTCCATGGGGCTCACCACCCAGGTGGACGACGTGGAGGACCGGGTGCGGTTCCTCATGGACTACTGGATCCGCTGGGTGGAGCCGTGGAGGGGCGACGGGTTCCGCTCGTGCTGGGACGCGGCCGACACGCTGCGGACCTGCGACCCCGAGATCATTGACACCCTGTACCAGGCCGCTTGGCCGGTGGCGGGCGACGGCGACAACCGGACGGCCCGCCGATTCGTGGCCGGACTCCAGCAGTACCTCTTCCTGTTGTACCTCGACACCCGGCTGGGCACGGGAGACACCGGCCCCTACCCACTGCCCAACGGCCGCCACATGATCGTTCGGGAGTTCTCCTCGCTGGCCCAGAGCTGGATCCCGTGGAGCCACGTGGCCGCCGATGTCCCCTACCAGAACCTGGTGGTGGGCTTGGTCTTCCGCCCCGGCATCCACAACCGGGTGAACGATCTGTCCACCACGTTCTCAGTGCCAGCCGACAACCTGGCCTGGCTGGAGGCCATGTCGGTGTTCGAGCCCCGGCCCGGCGGGGAACTGGTGCCAGTGGACCGGGAGGAGATGCCCGACATCCTGGCCGCGATAAAGAAGGCCCAAGCCGACGCCTATCGGTTGATGAATACCTGGACCTTCGAGGAGAAGGTCCACAACGGCACCCATGTCTACTTCCGGGGACTGATGTGGCCGTTCACCAACATGCTGGGTATCGACGACGAGTTCGACTGGTCGATCCCCCACCCCCACACCGCCGAGACGGTGTGGCCTGTCTTCGCCGGCGGCCTTCCCGAGCAGGAGGACGCTGAAGAGGTCCCCTTCCCGATGTTCCCCCGCTTGAAAGGCTCCTGACTGTGAAGTTCGATATGCCGCTGTCCGCTGATCTGGCGGGGGTCCAGGACCAAGCCCAGGCCTATGAGGCCATGGGAGTCGACGGGGTGTTCACCTTCGAGGGCCAACGCGACGTGTTCTTCCCACTGCTGAGTGCGGCCGAGAACACCGGTCTCGACCTCTACACCAACGTGGCCATCGCCCTGCCCCGAAGCCCGATGCACCTGGCCTACCAATCGTTCGACCTGCACCGACTGTCGGACGGGAAGTTCGCCCTGGGCCTGGGTTCGCAGATCAAGCCCCACATCACCAAGCGCTACAGCGCGGTATGGGACCGCCCTGTGGCCCAGATGCGGGAGCTGATGGCCGCCACCAAAGCCATCTTCGCCCGGTGGCAGGATGGCGATACCCTCGACTTCCGGGGCGACTACTACACCTTCACGCTTTCCACCCCGATTTTCGAGCCCGAGCCGCTGGAGTGGGGTACGCCGCCGATCTGGGCCGGGGCGCTGGGTCCGAAGATGACCAAGATGGTGGCCGAGACCGCCGACGGCATCTTGATCCACCCGTTCTGCTCTGAGAAGTTCCTACGCACCAAAACGCTGCCTGCAGTGGAGGCGGGCTTGGCGGCTGCCGGGCGCAGCCGGGACGACTTTCTATTCGGCGTGGGGGTGATCGTCGGGCTGTACGGAGAAGACGCCGACGAGTCAGAGGCCTGGCGGGTGGAGCAGCTCTGCCGTTCCAACCTGGGTTTCTACGGCTCCACCCCGGCCTACCGGGTGGTGCTCGACGCCCACGGCTGGGGCGAGCTGCAAGACGAGCTCAACCGACTCACCAAACAGGGCCGCTGGGGCGACATCGGCGACGTGTGGGACGACGAGATGGTCCACACCCTCAGCATCCAGGGCACCCCCGCCGAGGCTGCCGCAGAGATTCACAACCGCTTCGGCGGCCTGGCCGACCGCGTCCACCTCTCCCTCCACGGCGCCCCCCAACCCTTGGTTGCCGAACTCTTCGCCAACCTCAAGGGCTGAGCGTCAGCCGCCGAGCGGCTCCTACATGAATCGGCGGTAGTCCGCTGCTACGGTCATCACCCGTGCCAGTCACCAGACAAATTGTCGATGAGCAGTGCTTCAACCCCAATGTCTTCTTGCCCTACGAGCTTCGCCTTCATGACTTCACGTCCGCGATGCAAGATGTGTATGACTTCTTCTTCGACGTGAACTCCCATCTCACGAACAAGGGTCTGGGTCGCCTAGAAGACACTCTGCGAAAGGCCAACTTGTCGGGGACTCTCTCTGACATGACTACTGCCAGCCTTGCCAAACACTCCAGGGTCCTCACCCAGAACCGCTATCACAACGGGCATCCTGACTTGATTGTCAAGGGAATACATGTCAACGACTCTGTGAAAGCAGGAGATCAGGGTGTTGAAATCAAGACTACGGTCAAGAAGGGGGGCGCTGTCGATACACATGGCGCAAGAGAGCAATGGCTTTGCATTTTCGTCTACAAGGTTGACAACAAGACCGAACCAGCTATAGACCGCCTAGCCTTGAAGTTCACCGAGGTATATCTCTCGCATGTACAGACAGATGACTTCAGAAAAAACGAACGAGGAGAACTTGGCACTCGTACCGCCACTCCTCACAAAGAAGGTATGGAGAAAATAAGAAAAAACTGGGTCTACCTTGATCTTGAATCCGAAGAAGGCTCGTAGTCCATCAGCATCGGGATAGCTGACTGAGCCATTTGCAGATACTCAGGATCCGACTCCACCCCGACGCTCTTATAGCCGATGTGCTCCGCTGCCGCGATGGTCGACCCTGATCCTGCGAAGGGATCGAGTACAACCCCCTCCCCGATCGGCAGGATCGCCCGAACTACCTGACGAAGGAAAGCTTGAGGTTTTAGGCTGGGGTGGGGAGCAAGTCGCCTTTCATCAGGCCGGGTCGGTGCAGAGGCAATCACATCTGCAAACGGCCGATCTGATGAGATTCGCCTTAATCCCCCTGTGCCCCACTTGCGCAAGTTGTCCTGCACTCGGCCGTCCAACGGCTTGCGGAACAGGAGCCACGGCTCCCATTTCGATCTTGGCATGACCGTCACATCGGGAAACTCCTTATGAGCATTCTTCGGACGATCACCCCCCCGCATTGTCATTACCAACCTGACAACTTCCCCCCGCCTCTCGAAGCCGGATCGGCACACAGTGAGGGCCACCCGATGTGACAACAGGGGATTGGAGGCAACGAGCACATGCGCTCCCGGCACCAACACGGGAACCAGAGCGTCAGCCCAAGCTGCGAAAAAGCGATCCAGGGCTTCGAGGTCTGATGCTGTCAGCGTGGTGAACCTTGGGACTGGCGATCGCCGGTGGCCGTCAAATGCAGGTGGGATGCGCCAAACGCCACCTCGCCCTCGACGGAGCTTGCGCTGCTGCTCTGGCTGATATTCGACAAGGCCATAGGGAGGGTCGGTGACTACTCCATGGATCGAGTTCGCAGGTTGGTCAGCAAGCCAGTCCAAGCAGTCGCCATAGAACAAGGAGGCTTGCCCAACCTGGAAGGTGGGGGACCATACCGGACTGAATGCAGCTTCAGCCGAGCTGGTAGACGCCACGCTGGACTCTCCTGAATTGCTTAGCCGGTCCTGTGTTGAGGTTGAGATAGCTGCGAACGGATGACTCGGCGACAGTGGTTCCAAGTCGAGCTTCAACTGCGGCATGGATTTCTTTCACGCTCATGGGACCTCCAGCGCTTGTCAGAGCATCACTGACGGCATCTCGTACTTGGCCAGGCCTGAGGCGGTCCCGTTTTGAGGGGGAAGTTACAACCACGTGATTACCGTAGACGTCTAGACGTCAAAAGTGGTGGATCACCGGCCTTGACAACAATCTACGGACGGGAGTGACAATTCGATTTGGCCTGACGGTTGCCAGGAGGAATCAGCCCGGGGGCTGGATGTGGGCTTCTACCCGGTTGGCGGCCTCGTCGATCCAGCCATTGGAGTTGGCGTAGGCCAGCATGCCGTCGAACTGAGCCTGCCACTCGGCGTCGGCGGCGTGGCCGGCCAGTTCTTGCACGAATGCGATGTCGATCCACAGGTGGTTGTCCCGCTCTGACGCTGCGGCCCGGCCATCGAAGGCGGCCACTGCGGAGGCCACGTCGCCGTCGATTGCCACGTGGAACTCCCGGAAGTTGCCTATGTCCTCGAGGGTGATCGTGTCGGCGATGGCGATGAACATGGGCTCAGCTTTGCCTCCCACGGGGGCGGGTGTCGATCCGGGCACTGAACGGCAGCGACACCAGGGCGGTGACCACCACCATGCCCATGAGCAGGTCGATGGCATCGGAGGTGGAGGCGGCGGATGTCACAAACGTGAGCCCCAAGGCCACGCCGATGGTCGTCGCCACCCGCTGGGCGGTGAAGTTGATGCCCGTGGCCAGGGAGTGCTGTTCGGGAGACACGTCGCTGATGGAGGCGGCCATCAGCGACGGGAACACCATGCCGGTGGCGACGCCGATCACGGTCATGCCGGTTATGAAGACTGCGGCGTTGGGCTCGTCTCCCAGCACCAGCCACAGCACGATGGTGGTGCCGACATAGATCGCGGTGCCGGGCAGGATGAACAAGCGATGGCCGGTGCGGTGGGCTATTCGACCGATGAGCACCCCTAGCACTCCGGCGAACAGCGGCAGGGGCGCCACTGCGAACCCACCCTCCAAGGGAGTCCACCCCCACGACCGGATAACGATCACGGTGAAGCCGAAGAACATCCCGAACCACGACGAGGCGAAGATCAGCATGGCCAGGTTGCTCCGTCGCACGTTGGGGATTTGAAACAATCGAAGCTCCACCAATGGATTGGGGTGGTGCAGCGACCGCTGCACAAACAAGCCGAAAACGGCCAATCCCCCGATGATGCTGCCGATCACCCTCGCGTCGGTCCAGCCCCACGGATCGCTTTGCACGATGCCCAGGGTGACCAATGCCGTGGCTGCGGCCACCATCACTCCACCCAGCGGGTCGGGCAGCGCCCGAGACTCACCACTCCGGGACTCCCGAAACACCGCAGGCACCACAATCAGAATGATGAGACAGAACGGGACGTTCAGCCAGAACATCCACTCCCACCCCAGCCACTCAATGACCAGACCGCCGACCGGAGGCCCGAACGCCGAGGATGTGCCGCCGGCCACCGCCCAGATACCTACAGCCAGAGGCAAGCGGTTGGAGGGCAGCGAGGCCAAGAGCAGCGCCACCGCCGCAGGATGGATGGCTGAGGCACCCGCGGCCATCACTGCCCGCGCCCCGATCAACATCCCCACCGAGGGAGCCAGCCCACCAAGCACCGAGCCGGCAAGAAACAGCCCTACGCCGGCCAAGAGCATCCGCCGCCGACCCATCCGGTCGGCCAGCACCCCGCCGATCACCAGGGTGGCGGCTGCGACAATGGTGAAGATGTTGGTGACCCACGACAGCGTCGGGTCGGACACGCCGGGAAACGCCTCCCCGAGGGCCGGGTAACCCACGGTCATGATCGATAAGCCAATGCCGGAGAGCGCAGCGGACAAGATCAACACCGTCAGCCCGACCGCCGGGTGGCGAGTGACCGGTTGGGGCGTGGCCGCTGCGGTCACCTAGCGTTTGTGTTCAGGAAGTACGGCGATGATTTCCTCCGCATGAAAGGCCACGCTAGACGAGGTACCAGCAGCATGAGCAGTGAGAGCACAGACGGAACGGTCACCGAAGTCCTCGACGGCGACATCTTGGTGGCCCAGGACGGCGGGGTGCTTACCCTCACCCTGAACCGGCCCGACGCCCACAACGCCATCACCCCTGACCAGCGGAATTTCTTGGCCGACGAATTCGCCCGCATCAGCGAGGACCTGTCGGTGCGGGCGGTGATCTTCACCGCCACTGGCAAGGGGTTCTGCACCGGGGCCGACCTGCGGGTGGCCCGACCCGACCAGGTGCGGCCACCCGGAGCCCCCGACCGGGCCATCATGGAGGTGGCCCGGGGCATCAAGGTCGGGGCCCAGAAGCTGATATCGGCCATCTTGGACTGCGAGAAGCCAGTGATCGCCGCCGTGAACGGCACCGCGGCGGGCATGGGGGTGCACATGGCGGTGGCTTGCGACCTGGTAGTTGCCGCCGAGGGGGTCCGCTTCATCGAGGTTTTTGTGCGCCGGGGCCTGGTGCCCGACGCCGGCGGGGTGTACCTGTTGCCCCGGCTGATCGGCCCGCAGAAGGCCAAAGAGCTTATGTTCTTCGGCGACGACGTGAGCGCCGCCGACGCGGCGGCCATGGGCCTGATAAATCGGGTGGTGCCCCCCGACGAGCTGATGACCACCGCTCAAGCTTGGGCCGAGCGGCTGGCCGCCCAGCCCACCAAGAGCCTGACCATGAGCAAGCTGCTGGTGAACCGCAGCTTTGAGACCAGCCGCCAGACCATGTTCGAGATGGAGTCTTGGGCCCAGGAAGTTTTGATGGCCGGCGAGGATGCCAACGAGGGGGTCCAAGCCTTCAAGGAGCGGCGCGACCCGAACTGGAAGGGCTGGTAGTGGCTACCCCACCAGGGCGCGGCCGATGGCGGCCAGCTGGCGGCTGCCGCCGCCGAGGGTGTTCTCCAGCTGTTTGACCCACAGAAAGTAGCGGTGGACGGGGTAGTCGACGTCGGCCCCCATCCCTCCGTGTAGGTGCTGGGTGGCATGCACCACCCGCTGGCCGGCATCGGCCGACCACCACTTGGCGACCGCGGCAGCATCGGCGATCTCGTCCGCCGACCGGCCCTCGTCGATGAGCCAGGCGGCCTGGAGCAGGGTGACCCGCATGCAATCGGTGTCGATATAGCAGTCTGCCGCCCTCATGGCGACCCCCTGGTTGGTGGAGAGGGGGCGCCCGAACTGCTCCCGTTGTGAGGTGTAGGCCGCGGCCATGGCGGTAGCCTCCTCGCAGCACCCCAGCGCCACCGCGGCCACCGCCACTTGGGCCCGAACCAGCATCCACTCCACAATGGTCCGCCCGTCGGCCCCGCCCAGCATCGCATCTTCGCCGACGACCACCGACCGCAAGGTCAGTTCGCCATGGAACTCCCGACTGGTGGTCTCACTGAGCGACACCTCTACCCCATCGGTGTCGAGGCCGACGACGAACACAGCCATGTCGTCGCCGCCCACTACTCGGGCGGGCACCACCACAGCGTCGGCCACTCCAGCGGCAGGAACCGCGGGCTTCGACCCGTTCAACTCCCAGCTCCCATCGGGAAGGCGGACCGCGCTCACCGATGGCGACAGTGCGTCGTCGGCTCCCCACTCCGACAGCGCCCCGGTGATCACCGCCTGCCCGGAAATCACGGATCCGAGCCAGCGATCCTTCAGCGGCTGAGAGCCGAATTCGGCGATGGGCATGGCCCCCAGCACCAGCGTGGGCCAGAGCGGCACCGGCGCCACCCTCCGGCCCTGCTCCCTCAGCACCAAAGTGGTCTCGATCATGCCGAGGCCGAGGCCGCCGTGTTCGTCTCTAATGGCCACCCCCAGCAAATCAGAGGCAGCCAGCGCGGCCCACAGCTCCCGGTCGAACCGATCAGCGGTGCGCTCCACTTCAGCCACCCGGTCAGCACCCGCCGAGCCGGAAAACACCTGCTCGGCCAGCGCGGCCACCGACTCCTGCGATTCGCTGAATTCGAAATTCACCGCCGACCGCCTCTGGTCATCTTGAGTCCTGTCCAGGCCACGATCTCCCGCTGGACCTCGTTCACGCCGCCTCCGAAAGTGTTGATCTGGGCGGTGCGGGCCGCAGCCTCCACCCGGCCGGCCAGCAGCGCTCCTGGGCTGCCCTCCCGCAGGTGGGCGCCCGCCCCCAGCACTCCCAAGAGCAGGTGGTAGATGTCGCTCACCGCCTCGGTGCCGTACACCTTTACCGCCGACGCTCGGGCCGGGAGCAGCGAGTCGGCGGCCACCGCGGCGGCCATCTGCCAGTTCAGCAGCTTCATGGCCTCCAGCTTGGCGTGACACCGGGCCAGGTCCATCTGCACCCATCCCTGGTCCTGCACCGTGGCCTCGGCCCCGTCGGCAGCCGGGGTGTCGACCGCCCAGGCCTGCACCTCTTCGTAGAGCTGGAATGACAACGCCCCCACCGCAGCTAGCCCCACCCGCTCGTGGTTGAGCTGGCTAGTGATGAGCTTCCATCCCTCGTTCTCTGCCCCCACCAAATTGGCGGCCGGCACCCGCACCTCGTCGTAGTACGTGGCGGTGGTGGTGGAGTTGCCCACGGTAACGATGGGCGTAAAGGAAAACCCCGGGCTGTCGGTGGGCACGATGATGATGGAGATGCCCTTGTGCTTGGGGGCATCGGGATTGGTGCGGCAGGCCAGCCAGACGTAGTCCGCCTCGTTGGCTCCCGAGGTGAACACCTTCTGGCCGTTGATCACCCATTCGTCGCCGTCTCGCACCGCTCGAGTGGTGAGCGACGCCAAGTCGGTGCCTGCTCCCGGTTCGCTGTAGCCGATGGCGAACTGGATGTCGCCGGTGAGAATGCCCGGCAGATACTTGGACTTGTGCTCTTCGGAGCCGTGCGCCATGAGCGTCGGCCCCACGGTGTTGAGGGTCACAAACGGCATGGGGCAGCCCGACCGCTGGGCCTCGTCGAAGAAGATGAACTGGTCGATGGCTGATCGGCCCTGGCCGCCATAGGCCTGGGGCCAGCCGATGCCCAGCATCCCGTCACGCCCTAGTTGGCGGAAGATCTCCCGCCGGACCGGGCTGGTCTCGTGGGCCCCCATGAGAGCTTCACGGACCTCGTCGGTCATCAGGCCAGCGAAGTAACTCCTCAGCTCATCGCGCAGCAGCCGCTGTTCGTCTGTGTAGTCGAGATACACCGGCCCGCGACGCTATCAATACGGCGCCGGTCAGTCTTCAGATGCTTCGGTAACTAGAGGGCGTCGGAACCCTGCTCACCGGTGCGGATGCGGGTGAGTCCCTCTACCGAGGAGGTCCAGATCTTGCCGTCGCCGATCTTGCCGGTACGGGCCGCGCCGGCGATGGCCTCAGTGGCCGCGGCCAGCGAGGAGTCGTCCACCACGACCTCGATGCGGGACTTGGGCGTGAACGACACCTTGTACTCGGTGCCCCGGTAGGTCTCAGTGTGGCCGCCCTGTCGGCCGAAGCCCTGAGCTTCGCTCACGGTCATGCCCTGGACGCCGACCTCGGCCAGCGCCTCCTTGATGTCTTCAACTTGATGGGGCTTTACCACCGCAGTGATGAGCTTCATGGGAGCCGTCCTTTCTGGTCGCTGATGGGGACACTATCAGGTCAATACAAAACTGACAACTACCGCAAAAAACTGGGTTTCTCAGCAAGTTTTGTGCTTTATGAGTCAGTACATTGGTACAATCTTGCTGTGCGGATCTGGATTGACGAGAACGCTCGCATCCCGCCCTATGAACAGCTGCGGGCCCAGCTTCGACTGATGGTCTCGTCCGGCCAGCTCAAGCCCCGAGAGCGTCTGCCACCCATTCGGACGCTGGCCGCCGAGCTGCGCTTGGCCCCGGGGACAGTGGCCCGGGCCTACCGGGAATTGGAATGGGCCAGCATCGTGGAAGGCCGAGGCCGGGCCGGCACGTTCGTGGTGGACGAGCCCCCGGTGGCGTTCTCGGTCGTGGAGCGCCAACTGGCCGATGCCGCCGAGGCGTTCGCTGCCGAAGCCGACCGATTGGGGGCCGGACAACAAGCCGCCATGCTGGCTCTGGAGACCGCCTTCGCGGCCCGCTCCGATCCCGAAATGGAGAACTGACTGACGCTCAGCCCAGCACTACAGAGGGGTCGGGCACCAGATCGCGGGCCAACCACTGGAACATCCGCCAGCCATTGTCTGCCGAGAACAGTGAGGCCTCGACTTCTTTGGCCGCTTCCTCGCTGATGGGTTTGGCATTGGGGGCCTTCACATGCACCTCAGCCACGCGCTCAGCAGCCACGAACCACCCCACAGCCTCGCCGGGCGAGCGTCCACCGGTGAGCAGGCCGTGGTTGCGGAGGATGCACACCCGGCTGCCGCCCATGGCCTGGGCGATGGCCTCGCCGCCATCGACGTCATTCACCTCGAGGTTGTCACCGTCGTAGAGCGACTGGTCGAATACGAAGGCGCACGACTCTTGGCTGATGGGCCGAAACAGCTCGACGTTGGCCGACCACGGGGTGCCGTAGGGAGTGTGGGTGTGGGCGGCCGAGGCCAGGTCGGGACGGGCGTTCAGAATCGGCCAGTGGATGTAGTAGGCCGCGAAGTTCACGCCCATGTCCAGGGGACCGTCCACGCCCTGGCCGTCGGGGCCCACCAGGGTGAGGTTGTCGATGGTGGCATCGCCGAAGCGGATGCCGTAGCCCAACACCCAGAAGTGGTCGGTGAGGATCGGATCGCGAGCGGTGATATGGCCGTCGCCGGTTTGCCCCCAGCGCATGGCGGCAAATATGCGATAGCCGATGGCCGCCTCCCACTTGCGCAGCAGGCGCAGTTCCTCGAGATCGGTGACCTCCGGCGGAGAGCCGTCGTAGGTGACCTCGGGATAGCGGTCCAGCAGCAACCCCATCACCAAATGATACCCGTAGGCTGATCCGGTGATTGCCAGAAAGCTGCTTGCCTGCGTCGCCATTTTGGCCTCGATTGCAGCTGGTTGCAGCGACAGCCCCAGCCAATCCACAACTCCAGCGCTCATTGCATCTCCCGCTCCGACGCCGATGCCGACCGTTCAGACCACCCCATCGTCCACTCCCGCTCCGACGCCGATGCCGACCGTTCAGACCATGCCATCCCCTACCCCTGGCGCCGATCTCCCCGACCCTGCAGACCCCTCCGCCGGGGTGGGCGACAGCTTCTACCCGCTACTGGGCAATGGCGGGTACGACGTCCTCCATTACCACATCGATCTCGATGTGGAGCCCTCGGAGAACACCATCGACGCAGTGACCACAATCACGGCGGTCGCCACCGAGGACCTAGACGAGTTCAACCTTGACTTTCTCGGGCTGGAGGTGCGTGTCGTAGCGGTTGATGGGGTGGACGCAGAGTTCTCCCGCAACGGCCAGGAGATGACGATCGAGCCCATCGAGCCGGTCTTATCAGGAGTGCAGTTCACGGTGGCCGTCTCCTATTCGGGAACCCCTCAGCCCGTCGATGACCCCGGAGTGCCGTTCAAACAACTGGGGTGGCATGCGGAGGGCGATGTGATCTATACGGTCAGTCAGCCGTCGGGGGCGATGACGTGGTACCCCAACAACAACCACCCCACCGACAAGGCCACCTTCACGTTCCAACTCACTGTGCCCGACGACGTGACCGCTGCCGCCACCGGCCTGCTCAGCGACGAGACCTCCGCCGATGGATTGACCACCACAACTTGGCAGATGGATGACCCCATGGCCACCTATTTGGCCGCGGTGTACATCGGCGACTTCGAACGCCATGAGCAGCGGTTGGACGACGGCCTGTTAATCCGTGACTACATTCCCCGCGGCTCTAGTGTTTCGATTTTCGAACAACTGGCGGTGGCCCCCGAGGCCATCCGCTTCTTCGAGGAGATCCTAGGTCCGTACCCGTTCGACGCCTACGGCACCATAGTGATGCCGTTCCGGCTCGGCTTCGCCCTGGAGAACCAAACGCTGTCGATTCACGATGCCAATACCATCAACCCGTATGTCATCGCCCATGAGGTGTTGCACCAGTGGATCGGCAACTCATCAACCGTTGCCGACTGGAGCGACATCTGGGTGCATGAGGGCTTCGCCCATTACCTGGGGCTTCTATTCTCTACCGACCTCTATGGCCAGGACATCGATACCGTCATGGCCGAAGAACACCTCCATCTTTCTCTGACGGAAACCTCGCCCCCGGGCGACATTGAGGCCCACGAGTTGTTCGACCCCAATACCGTGTACCGCCGGGGCGCCCAAACTCTGCACGCACTTCGCACCCTGGTTGGTGATGAGCTGTTCTTCGACATCGTGCGCACCCACTATGAACAGACCGCGGGAAGCAACGCCAGCACAGAGGGCTTTCTCGGCATCGTCGGTGACCTGGCCGGAGCCAGCGCCGTATCCCTAGTCGAGTCGTGGCTGTACGACCCTGAGTTGCCTGAGTTCTCTTTGTCGGCTGTTGAAGGCACTTTGACCTGACAACCCGCTAGAACAAGAGGATGGCCCATCTGAACCTGAGCGCCGATGAGGTGCTCACCACCACCAGAGCGGTACGCCGGCGCCTGGACACGTCTCGGCCGGTAGCACCGGAGTTGATCACCGAGTGCTTGGACATAGCCGTGCAGGCCCCCACCGGGTCGAACCGTCAGAACTGGCGGTTCATGGTGATCACCGAGCCCGACATCATTGCGGGTTTGGCCGACCTGTACCGCCGGGGCGGCGAGGTGGCCGGCGACTACCTGGGGGTGCTCCCCCGCCTCGTGCCTCCTGACAGCACCCAGATGGAAGCGACCAACGAGAAGATGTATGCCTCCACCGGCCATCTGTTCGAGCACCTTCACGAGGTTCCGGGCATGCTGATTCCCTGCCTTGTCGGGCGGGTGTGGGGCCAGCCTCCGGTAACCGTGGCCTCCCATGTTGGATCGGTGATCCAGGCGGCGTGGTCGTTCATGCTGGCCGCCCGAGAGCGGGGCATCGGCACGGTGTGGACCACCATCCACCTCTGCTACGAGCAGGAGGCGGCCGAGCTGCTGGGCATCCCCTACGACGAGGTCATGCAGCTGGCCCTCATCCCCTTCGCCCACACCGTCGGCACCGACTTCCGTCCCGCCCGCCGAGAGCCCTTGGAGCTGGTTACCCGCTGGAACCGCTGGTAGGCCGACATGACCCGCGAGGAGCCCCGCTCGGCGCCGATCTCGTCGGAGGGCCGCAACACCACCCTGGACGCCGTCCGGGGAGTGGCGGTGCTGGGGATCCTGACCATGAACGCGGTGTCCTACGGGCTGGTGGACATGCCCGCCTACTTCAACCTCGACGCCGGCGGCTCGCGCACCTGGCTCGACTGGGCCATCGGCGGCATGGGCGAGGTGCTCTTCGACCAGAAGTTCATGGGGCTGTTCTCACTGTTGTTCGGCGCCGGGATCACCATGTTCGCCGACCGGGCCGCGGCCAGACAGCGGCGGCCGGTGTGGTTCAGCCTGTGGCGCAACGCGCTGCTGTTGGGCATCGGCATCGCCCACTTGGCGCTGTGGGAGGGCGACGTGCTGGTGCTGTACGCCATCTGCTCGCCGCTGATCATCGCGGCGCGGCAACTGCGCCCGGCGGTACTGGCAACCATCGGCACCGCCCTGATGCTGGCGGTGGCGGTGGTTGCCGTGGCGGTGCAGGCGGCCATCGACGACCCAGTCGGCCAGCTCAGCGGCTACTGGCTCGAGGGCGAGAAGTCCGCCGGGATCGAGCTGTGGTTCGTGGGCGACTTTGGGGCTCGGGCGCTGGGCATGATGCTGATCGGCGTGGCGCTGTACCGCACCGGCGTGGTCACCGGCGAACGCCCCGGGGACTTCTACGTGCGGACCGCCCGGTGGGGTCTGGGCGTGGGCTTGCCGCTGTCGGCGACCGGCCTAACCATCATGGCGGCAAGCGGGTTCTCCCCCAACTGGGCGCTGGCCGGGGCCGCCCCCAACACGCTGGCCACCATCCCCCTCAGCCTCGGCTATCTCAGCCTCATCACCCTGTGGAATCAGCGGGCCGAGTCCGGCCTGAGGATTCGGGTGCGGGCCACGGGGCGCATGGCGCTCACCAACTATCTCGCCCAAAGCGTGTTGGGCGTCATCGTGCTGCGGGAACTGCTCGGCGATGTGGATCTCAGCCGCAGCCAGATCGCCCTGTTCATACTCGGGGTATGGGCCATACAGCTCTGGTGGTCGCCTGCTTGGCTCAGCCGCTTCCGCTTCGGCCCCGCCGAATGGCTGTGGCGCTGCGCCACCTACCGCAGGTGGCAACCGCTGCGAGTACCGCCTGGCTGATTTTGCCGACCCGGCCAGAACGGCAAACAGCCCCATAGGATGCCGACATGGATCCTGTGAAGGCCTTGGACTACATCCGGGAGAACACCAACGCGGTGCTGGCTACCCTTCGACAAGACGGCACCCCCCAGATGTCGCCCGTCACCCTGGCGGTGGTAGATGGCACCGTGGTGATGAGCACTCGGGAGACGGCCTACAAAACCAAGAACCTGCGGCGCGACCCCCGAAGCTGGCTGTGCGTGTTCCCCCGCAACTTCTTCGGCGACTGGGTGCAGATCGAGTGCCAGGCCGAGATCGTCTCCGGCCCCGATGCAATAGAGCCGCTGGTGGAGTACTACCGCACCCTGCGGGGCGAGCACCCCGACTGGGACGAGTACCGCCAGGCCATGGTCACCGACCAGCGCTGTCTGGTGAAGTTCCACATCCAACACGCCGGCCCCGACCGCTCGGGGTAGCCGTTTACTCTTTCCTATCGCCCTTCAACTTGATGCGGCAGATTCAAATGGGGTGGAGAACAGGGTCAGTTCCGAAGAACCGGGCTGTGCTGGGCAAGTTGGTAGGTGGTGGTTCCGCTATCGGGGAATGGATCGGGCGGAGCGTTGATTCGGCGGCGGCCTTGGTGGTCTTTGCATACCTGCCAGTTGCAATCATGGACGAGGTGGTGACATCCGGGGCACAGCTGGGCGAGGTTGGGGATGTCGGTTAGCCCGTCGTCTTGCCAGTGCTGGATATGGTGCGACTCGCAGCGCTCTGAGGGGGCTATGCAGCCGATGCACCCGCCGTCTCGGGCTGCGAGCATGATGCGCTGGGCCAGCGAGGCCGACCGCTGCGACCGGCCCAGCCACAGTGGTTGGCCGTCAGCATCGGCGAAAGCGGTATAGACATCGGCGTTTTCAAGGAGCCCCTCCAGCACCTCGGAGGGCACCGGTTGGCCGTCGTCAAGCCGGGGCGGGCTGAGCTCGCCAGTCTCGGCGTCGTACTCGGTAATCATGAGCAGCGATGCTGGAGTGGCCCGCTGAGGGCCGTCCCGTGTGACCAGCTGCACCAGGGCATCGGCATTCCGCTGCAAGTACGTGATCTTGCTGTCGGGCTTCTCCTCGCGGCGAAATACCTCGGCCATCTTGGCCCAAGCCAGACTGACCCGCCGCCCGGCCATGTAGTCGAGGTGGGCGTACAGCTTCCAAGAGCCGTCGGGCTCCTGGGTCATAAACGCCCGGCGGTCTTGGCGCTGCTGCTGGTACTTCGTGTAGCCCCGTTCCTCGATCGGTTCCCGGCGCAGCGCATGCCTTGACAGCAGGTCCGCGGGGGCCTCCTTGGTGCAGGCCAGTATGGCTTCCTCGCTGCGATAGTCGGGCTTGCCAGCGACACGCTCGATCACCCGAGCCTGGCTGGCGTTGATCTCCCCTGCGGCCAAAGCCTCCAACGTCGTCGGAAAGTTCTCCGCCAGCGAAACCGCCAGCTTCACATCTGAGCCAGCCTTGCCCCCCGATTCCAACACCCGCTCCCTCAACACACTCACTGCGGCTCTAGGGGTGCTCTGTCGGGCGCGCTCTGCCAATGCCTCAGCCAACAACCCCTCAACCTGCGAGCGAGTCCGTCCCAATTCTTCTATCCGTTCGTCCAA
>VYEX01000011.1 GCA_009842675.1 Acidimicrobiia bacterium
GTATCCGCCCCGCCCAAGCGCCATCTCGCTGCCCCCGCACCTCTACTCTGACGGCGCCCAGCTTCCCCTCCGGATGAGGGGGCCGCAGCATCGGCAACCAGGAAGAAAACCGATCCCTGCGAGTGGCCGCCATGCGTGCCGTAATCCGATCCGCCCTACTGAACTGCCGAACCAACAGCATGGGGTCGGGCAACGCCGCCCGGTAGCAGTCCGCCGCGTCCACTGGACTCGGGAACCAGCACAGCTCCCGCCCCGAGCCACCCGGCCTCTGCTTCCAACCGCCTCGCCATTCCAAAGCCAGAGAGCTCAAGGCCCGGTGGTGCTGACGTGCGCAATCCGGCCCCCCAGTGCCGAATTTAGCCACGTGTACTTCCGTCACCTGGTCCAATTCCTCGGCTGCCCGAACCGCCAGAACGTCGCTCAATCCGGGTGCCATTCCAGCCCCGGCAACCACAAGCGAGTTCAGTTGTCGAACTGCGCCGTTCATACCCAGCATCCGCCTCACATCAGACACCGAGTCAGACGAGGCCAGCACCACCCGCCCATCGTCGAGTAGCCGACGCGCCAGTCGGGCCTGGCTGCCTGACGCGGTGGCCAGTATCACCACATCGGCGGGATCCTCCAGGCTTCCTACGGTCACCGGAGGACCATGCTTCTCGGCCAAGTGCCAGGCCCGATCTGGACTTCGGTCGATCACAGCAACTCGGCTGACCGAGATGGACGACGAGCCGACCAGCTGCTTCACCACTCCGGCGCCGACCACGCCCGCGCCGACAACCAAGATGTCCATGCGTCTCAGATGGAGCAGTTCAGAATCAGTTGCTGCCGCTGATCTGGCGCCAACCGCCCGACTGAGGCGGTACGCCCCCGGTTCCCCGGGCACGCAAAATGGCAGCTATGGCGGCTGCCCCTGCCAGAGCAACCAGCGCCCTTCGCAGAAGTTTCACAAAACCCATCCTAACGAACCCCGTCAGCGGTGCAACCGGGACAAAACTGCCAACGTGGGGCTAGCTGGATTCGAACCAGCGACCTCACCCTTATCAGGGGTGCGCTCTAACCAACTGAGCTATAGCCCCAATGCCAAACCGAGTGGAGAGCCTACTTTCGGGGATTCCAGGCAGGCCAACGAAATCGGCGAGGCCGAGCGCGAGGCCGCTGCCGGGCTGTCTCCTCCTCGATGACCGTGACCCTCATTCCACCGGTCAGATCACTGATGAGGTTGAACAGCACACAAAGCAGAACATTGAAAAACGTGCCCGCCACCACCAGTACCAACCCTCCAATGGCAAACCCGCGGAAGATCTGGCTGGCGTTGAATTTGAACTCTTGCAGAGCGAACAGCTCCTCGATAAACGACTCGGTGTCGTCCACGGTGCCCGATCCCACCGCGATGCTCCACAGCATTACGCCAGCCAACATCACGATCACCCAAAGGCACAGGTAGAAGATCAATGAAATCTTCAACACCGACCATGGCTCGATGTGGCGGATCACGCGGCGCACCTTGCGCGCCTGCAATCGCACCGCCCGCCGGTACTCCCTCGGGGTTACCTTGACCGGCTGGCGCGCCACTGCCTGGCTGGGCAACGGCGCGGCAGAGGGGTCGCTCACCCGACCGGGGTCGATGGACACGCCCCGAAGTGTATGGGATCACTGGACGCAAATGATTGACACCGCCACCACCCGATTGGGCGCAGCTCCGCTCTTGCCGTCGCCAGCGCGCCGCCGCGGCCCACAACCACCTCTGTCTCGAATCCTTCTTGCACCATTGAAATCAGCGTCGCCCGGTTGGCTGCCGCCGTCGTTGCAGCCGCTTGTGGGTCGGCTGCTGCGGCCATCGCCACTGCATCGGCGACCGAGGCCGCCCGGGCTCGGTGAACCACGTCTGCACCGAGCTGGCCCATCAACAGGATTGCCATCCCGATCACCGCCAAGATTCCCACGCCCAACACCGAGATCGATCCCTGCTCATCCATCGCGTATCTCCGCTGTTCTGTCTGAGGGGAAGCTTCGGCGAGAAGGAGGCTATTCCTCGTCTTCTGAGCTGGATAAGACCGGGGCCACCGCAGCCACCAATTGATCCTCGTCCAAGCTCATAATCCGTACTCCTGAGGCCTGTCGCCCCTTTACCGATACCGACGACACCGAAATTCGGATGGTCACCCCGTTGGACGCCACCACGAATAATTCGTCCTCCGGGGCCACTACCCGTGCGGCCACCACTGTGCCTCGGCCATCCATCATCCTCATGGCCCGCATTCCCATGCCGCCGCGGTGCTTGGCCCGAAACTCATCGAGCGGCATCCGCTTTCCGAATCCCTGGTCGGTAACCAGCAGCATCTCGTCGCCGGGTTGCACCGCACTGGCGGCCACTACTACGTCGTCGCCTCGTAACCGCATTCCCCATACGCCAGCTGCTTGCCGGCCCATTGCCCGGACCTCGTCCTCCGAAAACCGCATGAGCTGGCCGGACGCGCTCACCAAGCAGATATCATCGTTTCCCCTGGTGGGAAGCACCCGAACCAGCTCATCGCCCTCTCTCAGATTGATGGCGATCAGCCCTTTGGTTCGGGTCTTGTCGTATTCCAAGAACCGGGTTCGCTTCACTGTCCCCCGGCGGGTCACGAACAGCAGGTACCGCATTGTCTCGTAGTCCCGGGTGTCGATCACCGCGGAGATGGTCTCGTCAGGAGCCAGGTGCAACAAGTTCACGATGGCCATGCCCCGGGCAGTTCGGCTGGTACGGGGTACCTCGTGAGCCTTGATTCGATACACCCTTCCCATGTTGGTGAAGAACATCAAGTAGGCGTGGGCGGTGGTGTGAATGAGCGAGGCTATGTAGTCGCCGTCCTTCAGGTTGGCGCCAATGACCCCTTTGCCGCCTCTCCCCTGAGTCTTAAATTCGTCAGGGGTCACTGTCTTCACATACCCGGCTGCGCTCAAGCTGAACATCAATTCCTCATCGTCAATGAGGGCTTCAATGTCGATCTCGCCCTCATCGGCCATTACCAGCGTGCGCCGGTCGGTGGCGTGGGCCTCCCGCACCTCCAGCAACTCCTCCCGGATCACGGCTCGCAGCTTGGCGTCGTCGGCCAGAATGGCCTCCAGCTCCACAATGAGCGCCCGCTTCTCGATGAGCTCGTCGTTCAGCTCCTGGCGGCCGAGCTGGGTGAGCCGGCCTAGGGGAAGGTCCAGGATGTGGTTGGCTTGGATCTCGCTGAACTCGAACTGCTCGCCCATCAGCGTGGCCCGGGCGGCAGCCCGATTCTCCGACGCCCGTATGGCGGAAATGATCTCGTCGATCATGTCCACCGCCCGCACCAGGCCCTCGAGGATGTGCTCTCGTCGCTGAGCCTCGTCCAAGCGGAACTGCGTTCGGCGGCTCACCACTTCCTGCTGGTGGCGGGCATAGGCGGCCAGACAGTCGCGCAGCGTCATCGTCCGGGGCACCCCATCAGCCAGTGCCACCATGTTCACCGTGAAGGTGGTTTGCAGTGGAGAGTGCTTGTAGAGGTTGTTGAGTACCACCAGCGCCGGGGCGTCCTTCTTCAACTCGAATACCAGCCTGGTTTGGCCCTTGGCCGACTCGTTGTGGATCTGGCGGATGCCGTCGATCACCTGCCGATTCACCAAGTCGGCCACTTTCTCCTCAATGATCTCAGCACTGGTCTGATACGGAATCTCGGTGACCACGATCCGGGTCTTGGAGTCACTCTCCACGATCTCTGCGGAGGCCCGAACCTTGATGGCCCCTTGACCGGTGGTATAGGCGTCTCGGATACCTTGGAAGCCCATGATGCAGCCTCGGGTGGGGAAGTCCGGGCCCTTGACAAATTCCATCAGACTCTCGTCAGTGGCCTCAGGGTTTTCCAGCAAATGGTTGACCGCATCGATCACCTCACCCAAGTTGTGAGGCGGGATGTTGGTGGCCATGCCCACCGCAATGCCCTGGCTGCCGTTCACCAGCAAGTTGGGGAAGCGAGACGGCAGCACCTCCGGCTCCTGCTCGGTGGAGTCGAAATTGTCGGTGAAATCGACGGTCTGCTCGTCGATGCCATCCAACAGCCTCATGGCCAGTTCGTCAAGGCGGCACTCGGTGTACCTCATGGCCGCGGGCGGATCATTAGGGGACCCGAAATTGCCATGGGGGTCGATCAGCGGGTGGCGCAGCGAGAAACCTTGGCCCAAGCGCACCAAGGCGTCGTAGATCGCCTGGTCTCCGTGTGGGTGGTACTTGCCCATTACATCCCCCACCACCCGCGCACACTTCACGTAGGGGCGGTTGGGCCGGGTCCCCTGGTCGTACATCCCCCAGAGGATGCGGCGGTGGACTGGTTTGAGGCCGTCTCGCACATCCGGAAGAGCCCGTGCGGTGATGACCGACATGGCGTAGTCCAAGAACGACTGTTCCATCTCGGTCTGGATGTCGATGTCCTGAATTGCGCCGCTTCGCGCTTCCTCTGGCTCGGGCAGGATGTCAGGCTCGTCGGACACGGGATCCCTTGGCGTTCATATATCCAGAAAGCGGACGTCTTTGGCGTTGGTTTGGATGAACTGCTTGCGAGCCTGCACGTCTTCTCCCATCAGCTTGGAGAACACCCCATCGGCTATCGCGGCTTGTTCCACAGAGACCCGCAACAAGGTGCGTCGCTCCGGATCCATTGTGGTCGCCCACAGCTCCTCGGCGTCCATCTCACCGAGGCCCTTAAGCCTTTGGAACTCTGCACTGTGCTTGGGATTCTCGGCCAGAAAGGCCTCTTTGGCATGGTCGTCTTTGAGGTAGATCTTTGACCGGCCCACTTCAGTGGAATACAGAGGCGGCTGGGCGATGTACACCAGGCCTTCCTCCACCAGCTTGTGCATCTGCCGATAGAAAAATGTAAGCAAAAGCGTGCGAATGTGGCTGCCGTCCACGTCGGCATCGGCCAGCAGGATCACCTTGCCATAGCGGATCCGAGACTTAGCCGGAGGAGTTCCTTCGCTGTCCTCTCCGCTTCCGTTGCCGTTTCCGTTTTCGATACCTCCGTCGAATTCCTCACCAAAACCCGCGCCGATCGCCGCCACCAGTGCCTGGATTTCCGTGTTGCGGAGCATCCGGTCAACTTGGACCCGCTCCACATTGAGGATCTTCCCCCGGATGGGGAGGATGGCCATGGTCTTGGGGTCTCGGGCATCCTTGGCCGATCCGCCCGCTGAGTTCCCCTCCACAATGAACAACTCGCATTCATACCGGTCGGTGGAGGTGCAGTCCACCAACTTGCCCGGTAGCCCCGCTCCGTCGAGAGCTGACTTGCGCCTGGTGGCGTCGCGGGCCTGGCGCGCCGCTAGTCGGGCCTTTTGGGCCTGGAGGCACTTGGTCACGATCTTGCGGGCATCGGAGGGGTTCTCTTCCAGCCACTCCGCCAACTTCTCGTTGGTGGCTCGTTCCACCAGCGAGCGCATGGACGCATTCCCCAGCTTTGCCTTGGTCTGGCCTTCGAATTGCGGCTCTCTGAGCCTCACGCTCACGATGGCCGTAAGCCCTTCGCGGATGTCCTCGCCAGCCAGATTGTCGTCCTTCTCCTTCAGGTGCCCCTTCGCCCGGCAGTAGTCGTTGACCACTCGAGTGAGCCCCTTGCGGAAGCCCTCCTCATGCATGCCCCCCTCAACGGTGTTGATTCCGTTGGCGAAGGAGTGCAGCCCGTCGGAGTTGTAGCCGGTGTTCCACTGAAAGGCCACCTCCACCTCGTCGCCGTCTTCTTGCTGAGAGAAGAAGCCGACCTCATCGAACAGCGCGTCCTTGGAGCTGTTCACCTCCCGAACGAAATCGCTGATGCCGTCCTGGTAGCAGTACACCGTCCAGTCGGCTCCTACCGTGCCGTCGGTACGCAGATCGCGGAACTTGATCTCCAGGTTGCGGTTCAAGAACGCCATCATTTGAAGCCGCTCCAACAAGCCCTGGGCCCTGAACCGGACGTCGTCGAAAATGCTCTCATCGGGCCAGAAGCGAACCGTTGTCCCGGTGCGATCCTCGGGACTGTCGCCGGTGACCCGTAGGTCATCGGTTATCTCCCCGCCATTGGCAAACGACATCGTGTGAAGACGGCCGCCCCGATCGATCTCCACCTCTAGACGGGTCGAGAGAGCGTTCACCACCGATACGCCCACACCGTGCAAGCCGCCCGACACCTTGTAGCCATTGCCGCCGAACTTGCCCCCCGCGTGCAAGAGGGTGAGCACCACTGCCACCGCACTCATGTCGGGGTGCTGGGGGTGGGGGTCGACGGGGATGCCCCGCCCGTTGTCGCGAACCTCGCAGCCACCGTCGGCCAGCAGCGTCACCTCGATGGTCGTGCAGAAGCCGGCCATGGCCTCGTCCACGGCGTTGTCCACCACTTCATACACCAGGTGATGCAGCCCGGTCACCGAGGTAGATCCGATATACATTCCCGGACGCGTTCGGACGGCGTCGAGGCCTTCCAAAACGGTTATGTCTTCGGCTCTGTAAGACTCAGACGTGTTAGTCACGACCTGGCTTTTCTGCCCTGGTAGACGGGCCTTGTGGGGGGTTGGGCAGACGCTCCGGCCGAACTGTTCGCCTCGCGGGCAAGTCGGCCAAATGCGCTGCCTCCGATAGTGAAATTCTACCAGTTTTTTGGTCCCAATTGACTCACCGGAGAGGTGTTTACCGGCCTCCGGCAACCATCATCGGGGGCGGACTCTTACCGTCAGTGAGGTGACGGCCTCCTCCTCAGCGGCGGCGTTGATCCGGCTGATGAGCTCGGCGCTGAAAAACCTCATCTCGGTGGCCCAAGCGGGATCGTCCACCGCCACTACCAATTCACCGTCAACCAGTCTCACCGGCGAAGAATGGGCAGCCATAACCGAGCCAACCAGCCCTTCCCAAGAGTCGAAGACCATGCTCAAGACTTGGGCCCGCGGGGCCTTCAGCCCCGATGCCAACCGGTCGAGAGCTTCTTTCAGCCGCTTCGGTCCCGATGACTTGCTCAGCGGTTCCCACCCCATCTTCCCAGTTTGCCTCGACAGGGCGGCCCCGAGCACTAGCAAGTCACTCTTCGCGGACGACCCGCCCGGCCGTCACCCGAAATCGGGCGGAGTAGTCGATGTCCCCGGGAAGCGCGCCCGCCGTGGTGAGCAGGGTCTGCTCGGATTGCAGTGCCCCCAGCACGCCGCGTGACCGCTGGGGATCCAACTCGGAGAAAACGTCGTCCAACAGCAGCAACGGAGACTGGCCGGTAGCCCTCTCCAACTCACGGTGTACGGCCAGGCGCAAAGCCAGAGCCAGCGATCGCTGCTCGCCCTGAGAGGCGTGGGTGCGGGCCGGCCTTCCATCCAGAACCACAGACATATCGTCACGATGGGGCCCCACTGTCGTCGCCCCCCGACGCAGGTCCTCTCTGCGGACTTGACCCAGCATTTCCTTCAGTTCGCCCGCTGGCCAGGTTGACTCGTACACCAGATCCAACGGGGTCGCCTGGCCGGCGATCTCACCGTAGGCCGCAGCCGCTCCGACACTGAGCTCTGCTACCAGGCTCCTGCGGGCCGCGGCCAGGCGCTCGCCGACCTCGGCGAGCTTCGCGTCCCAGACATCCAGCGTCACGGCTGTGTCGGAGCTGAGGTGTCCGCCGGTTTGGCGAAGCAGGGCATTTCGCTGGCGCAGGATGCTCTCGGTGTCCGACCTCGCGATGTCGAGCCGGGGGTCGATCTGGCTCAGAGCGCTATCGAGGAAGCGGCGCCGCTCTCCGGGCCCCCCCTTGAGCAGGACTAGGTCGTCTGGCATGAAGATCGACACTGGGGCCAGGCCCAGGAGGTCTCGCCGGCGAACCCTCTGGCGGTTCACCTGGAACTGCGAGCGCCCTGTCGACCTCAACGCGGCCTCAAAGAGAATTTCCCTTTCATCCACCTTCATCTCCCCTCTCGCCACGGCGCCGGAGGCCTCGGCGCCGGTACGGATCAGCGCTTCGGTGGGGGTGACGCGAAACGACGTCATCGTCGCGAGGTAGAACACCGCTTCCAACAGGTTGGTCTTGCCCTCTCCGTTGGACCCCACGATCAGGCTGGTGCCAGCGGGAAACTCCAATTCGAGCTGCGAATAATTGCGAAAATCCGCTAGCCAGAGGCGTTGAAGCCGCACACCCTGCTCAGTTGATGCGCACGGGCATCAACAAGTACAGGAACTCCTCGGAATCGGGTGTTCGGATTACCGCCGGCTTCAACGCGTCAACCGTGTTCAGCACGATCTCCTCGCCAGGTGCGGCCTCGGCACCGTCGAGCAAGTACTCGGGATTGAAGGCGACAGTCAGGTCTTCGCCCTCGAACGCCGCGTCTAACTGTTCTCTGGCCTCACCCACGTCTTGCGTCGTAGCCGACAGCTCAAGCCCAGCACTTGACATGTCCAATCGAATCGGGGTCGAGTCTTGGGCCATCAGGCGAACCCTCTTCACTGCGCTGATGAAGGCTTCGGTGCTTACCGTGAGCCGGTTCGGCTGATGGCTTGGGATCAATCCCTGATAGCTAGGGAACTCCCCTTCAATCAGCCGAGTGGTAACCGTCACCGTCCCCAGTGTGAAGGATGCTTCCCGCTCACTGAAGCGGACGCTCACTTGCTCAACGTCCCCAAGCAGTCGAATCACCTCATGTAGCGCTCTAGAGGGGACCAGCACGCTCTGGTCGGAGCCGAGTACCTCCAAGCCAGGCAAATCACACAGCGCCAAGCGGTAGGAATCCGTTGTAACCAGGCGAAGGCCCTCTTGTTCCGCCGACAACAGCACTCCCGTCAATACCGGCCGGGACTCGTCAGCCGATGCCGCCCTCACAACCTGGCGCAGCGCGGTCAGCAAGGCCTCCGCCTCCAACACCACAGGATCCCCTTCCAGAGATGCAATCTGGGGGAAGTCCTCTACTCCCATGGTTTGCAGGGAGAACTTGGAGCGAGCGGAGTCGATATGAATGCCTTCCTCATCCACCTCCACATTCACTGCTCCGGCGTCAAGAGACCGAACGACATCGCCGGCCAGCCGGGCAGTCACCACCGCGTCGCCGTCGCCGCCTCCCGCCACCGTCAATTGCACAGTGATGGTCAGTTCTCGATCGGTCGCCGTCAATGTCAATTCGTCGCCAGCCAGCGCCATGTGCACCCCGGAGAGCACCAGCTGGAATCCGCCGCGAGTACCCGCTGCTCTACCGGTTGCCGACAAAGCTTCGAGGAGGGCGTCTCGCTCGCATCGGAATTTCACAGGGTTCTCGCTTTCTTACCTGTAGTAGTTAATTAAATTAACTGCTGTTAGCAGTAGGGCAGTGGAAATGTGGAAACATGGCATTTCCCCTGGTCAGCCCATAATTACTTGCTCCCGTGCTTTCCCCAGGCAAGTGGATTGTACGCGGTCTTCGCCGTTTTGCTGTGGATGGAGCCCCATCCGTCCCCAGCAGACCAGGGTCTGTCCCCACGCGGATCCCCCACCGATCCCCAGGACGGTGACTCAAGCATTCTTGATTCTCTGGATCAGCTCGGTGATTTGGTTGAAGGTCTCGGGCTGCTCGGCCATTTGCTTCGTGATTTTCTGTACCGCGTGTATCGCCGTGGTGTGATCCCGCCCCCCGAAGGCCCGAGCGATGTCCGGGTAGCTCAGTTCTGTCAGCTCCCGAAAGACGTACATGGATACTTGGCGGGCCTTCACCAGAGGTCGCTGCCGCCGCGGCCCCACTATGTCTTCGACGTGGAAGCCGAAGAGATCGGCCGTGGCATTCAAGATGACATCGGCAGTGACCGGTTGCGGCTCTCGACGGGCGGTTATGTCTCGGAGGACGTACTTGGCCAATTCAAGATCTAAGTACCTGTCGTTGAAGCTGGCATATGCAGTAACTCGTGTTAGAGCTCCCTCTAGTTCTCTGATGTTGTCTTTGATATTGCTTGCGATAAACGTAAGCACTTCATCTTCGAGCACGAAATTCGATTGTTCGGCCTTTTTTCGCAGGATTGCCAGCCGAGTCTCAATATCTGGAGGTTGGATGTCAGTCAAGAGCCCCATCTTGAAGCGACTGGTCATGCGATCTTCTAGAGTTGGAATAGCGTCTGGTGGACGATCACTGGTTAGAACTATCTGCTTGTTTACTTCATGCAATGAGTTGAAAGTATGAAAGAATTCCTCCTGCAGTCCTTCTTTTCCTTCGAGAAATTGAATGTCGTCAACAAGTAAAACGTCAACTTCTCTGTAGATCTTTTTGAAATCGCTACGGGTGTTCGTCCTAATCGCGTCAACGAACTGATTTAGAAAGGTCTCCGTTGATACATAAACAATGCGCTTAATTGGGTGCCTATGATCATCAACGTAGTGGCTCTTCACGTAGTGACCGATGGCTTGGAGAAGGTGGGTTTTGCCGAGGCCGGCATGACCATGAATGAACAGAGGATTATACGACTTACCAGGAGTTTCGGCTACGGATAAAGCGGCTGCCAAGGCAAAACGGTTGGATGGACCGGTAACGAATTTGTCAAAAACATAGTTGGGATGGAGGGCATTGTTGGTTCGGCTTACTTGCTTGGGACTATCGACTTCGGGAAGCGCTACCGATGGGGAAGAGACGGCAACATGCAAATCTTCGCTAGCAGTGTCTTGTTCAGTGGAAATCTTTAGGGTGATATGTGTGGCGTTTGAACTGGCAAGAGCGTTTCTCAAGACCTCGAAATATTCACCTTCTAGGCGGTCCTTGATGATTGTATTCGGGACCGTTAGTTCAAGAACATCTTCTTCAAGGGACGTTGGTTTTGCTGGATTGAATGTCGACTGCCAGACGGCGTCTGGGACTTGAGTGCGAATGCTGTTGGCGCATGAGGACCAGAGAACAGTTGCTGACACCATTTTGGTGGTAACTCCAAAATAATAATGTGTGGTATCCACATATGTGTATAAGTTGTGGATAACGCGCGATCTATTATCTATGCCCAACCAAGTTGGCACCGCCTCGACTGGAATTCAGGACTGTAGCACCTCTTCTGCGTTCGTGCACGGGCGGGTCGGACGATAGTCGCAGGTCAGAGGCTTGTGTTGATGGTGTTGCCATTGTCGTTCAGGTGGTAGTTGTGGGACGTGAACCGGCTCCGTGGGCAACTGGTTGTCGTGGTGCTGGGCCAGGCCGTAGCGTAGAGGGGACGCCGGGAGACGGGAGCTGCCTGTAGGGCAGTCCCAAAGGATGCCACCTCGGCCTTGGAGGAAGTTGTGAAGCGCACGTATCAGCCGAATGTGCTACGCCGGGCTCGGCGTCACGGATTTCGGCATCGGATGACGACAAGAGGCGGACGGGCGATCATCAATGCTCGTCGGCGCCGCGGCCGCAAAAGGCTGTCGGCCTGATCGAGCGGCTTCGGGGACGTTCGACGTTCGCTCGGCTGCGTGCCGATGGAGATCGCGCGGAAGACGGATTGCTCTGGGTCCGGCATTTGCCCGACCCCTCTGCGGTCGCGGCCCGAGTGGCGTACGCGGTGCCTCGACAGCTTGGTTCTGCGGTGATTCGGAACAAAATCCGCCGGCGCTTGCGCGAGGCGGTGCGGGAATTGGATCGCGAGACACCGAGCGGACTTGCCGCTGGCCTCTACCTTATCGGCACTCGACGGGGTATTGGGCGGTCCAACTTTGCTGACCTGCGGTTTTCTCTAGCCGCGTGCCTTTCTGAGCTGGATCGGAAAGCGAGATGAATTCCGTGATCCACCAGGGCGATACGCCGACGCTGGGCACGGCGGCCCGGGCCATGCGAGGTCTGATCATCGGCTATCAGCGGGTTACCGATCATCGCCCGAGCCCCTGTCGGTACGTCCCGAGTTGCTCTTACTATGCATTGGAGGCGGTAGAGGTTCATGGCGCGGCCAAAGGCGTCTGGCTGAGCGTGCGCCGACTGCTGCGGTGCCGCCCCGGGGGCCCGTCTGGGTGGGACCCGGTGCCTGACACCAACGGCTGCCTGGCTCCGGACCCGACAGCAAGCGAGGCGGTGTCGGGTGTTTGACTCGGTATTCGACGGTCTGTTCGACGGTCTCGCGTGGCTTTTGGGCGTTTACTACACCCTGGGCCACAACTACGGCATCGCCATCATGCTTTTCACGCTCACGGTGATGCTGGTTCTCACCCCCCTGACGTTCTATACGACGCGATCCATGCTGCGAATGCAGACTCTTCAGCCCCAGGTCAAGAAAATCCAAGCGAAGTATCAAGGCGACCGCCAGCGGATGAACGAAGAGATGATGCGCCTGTATCAGGCCAACAACGTGAATCCTCTGGGGAGTTGCCTCCCCATCCTCGCTCAGCTTCCCGTGTTTTTCGTCCTTTTCCGCCTAATCCAGGGATTGACACGGCGGGTCAGTGATTTAGGGGCATACGCGGGCTGGGGCGTGCTGCCCCGCAATCGCGGGGTTACCTCTGCGCCTGAGTTTGACGAGCGGACCTTCAATCCCCAGTATTTGGCGGCTGATTCTGAACTGCGGCAGGCGCTCGAAAACGACACAGAGATGAATTTTCTGGGTATGGATCTGTCGGCCAGCCTCACTGATGCATTCCGAGACTCGTTTTCAACCGCGCTGCCCTTCTTGTTGCTGATCATCTTGATTGGAGTGTCCAGCTACATCCAGCAGCGTCAGATAGCGGGGCGACGTGATCCTGATACTCCGATCAACCCCCAGCAGCAGATGATCATGAAGGTCATGCCTTGGTTTTTGCCGATCATCTCCATTGGGTTCCCCGCTGGTCTGAACCTGTACTTCGTGAGTTCGAACATCGTTCGAGTGGGCCAACAGGCGGTGATTACCCATCGGATCTACAACCCACACCGGGAACGGCAGGCCTTGATCGAAAGCACCTTGGAGGACGAAGAGGAAGAAGAGCCTCCCGAACCAGTCGAGGAAGAGCCTCGTCCACTAGCCCGATCACGGGCCCCGGCAACCGATCATGGCTCCCGTCGGCCCACGTCGCGTACGCCGCCGAAGCGGCGTACGGACAGCCGCCGCACCGCGACTGCATCTGCTGGCCCATCTTCCGGGCCGCGAACGTCACCGCGGACCGCCAAACAACCAGAGACGAAGGAAACACGGGCCAAAGGCACGAGAGGCAGAGACACAGGAACCAGAGGAACGAAGGATTCAGGGTCGAAGTCGGGCAGCGCTGAATCGTCAAATCAATCGCCGGCCCAGCGCCAGTCGAGCAGGACTACCCAAAAGGGTCATCAGTCACATCCCACGGATCGCCGGCGCCGGCGAAAGAAGAGGAGAAGGTAGCCATGGAGTGGCTAGAAGTCACCGGCAAGACTATTGCCCAAGCCGAGGAGGCGGCTCTCGACCGCCTTGGAGTAGACCGCAGCGAAGCCGAGTTCTCTGTTGTGGATGAACCCAAGTCAGCGCTCTTGGGCCTTCGGAAATCCGAAGCCCGGATCAGGGCTCGAGTACGGCCGGTCATGCCCCGGGAAAGGCGGGACCGAAATCGGCGTGGCTCCAACAACAGAGATCGGAGCAGAAACCGCAAGTCTGATCGGGGTAATCTGCAGCAAGATAAGAATCGGACCAGCCAGGGTGCCAGAAACCAGGGTGCCAGAAACCAGGGTGCCAGAAACCAGGGCGGCAAGGGCCAGAATCGCAGTTCGAAGCCAAAAGGTGGAGAGAGGACTCCACGCGAACAGAAGAAGTCTGACAACGCCGGCAAGAGCAACGACGGAGCTGGCAAGAATCGTTCACCAAAAGCCCCAGAGGGGAAAAAAGCGAGGGAGAGCAAACCAATGGAAGACGCGATGAGCTTGCAAGAGCAGAGCACTCTGGTGATTGAGTTTCTCGATGGGCTGTTAGAAGCCTTTGAGCTTGATGCCGACGTCTATGCCGAGCGCGTCGACGATGAGACTATGGAAATGCGGGTTGAAAATGTTCAGGGGGTGGGTTTGCTCATTGGGCCCAAGGGCAACACGCTCCGGGCGGTGGAGGACCTTTCTCGGATGCTGGTGCAACGCAAGTCGGACGGCAACTGTGAAGGTCGCATCCGGGTCGACATCGGCGGGTATCGCGAACGCCGCCGGGCCGCACTCGAATCATTTTGCGAGAAGATCGCCCTTGAGGTTCGGGACAATGGTACAGAGAAGCCCCTCGAGCCCATGAATGCAGCGGACCGCAAGGTGGTTCACGACGTTGTCGCCGACATCGATGGAGTTAGCACCGTTTCGGAGGGCCAAGAGCCTCGTCGCTGGGTCGTGATCATTCCCGATTGATCCGTGCCCTTGGATAGCGCCGACCGGACGAGACTGACTGCGGTTCTCGACCAAGCCCAGGAGCGGGGGTGGGTCGGCCCTCAGGCAATCGACCGGCAAATCGACCACTCCCTGGGCTTTGCCGCAGCAGCCGCAGGTCCCCCCGACCATGCGGTGGACTTGGGGAGCGGAGGCGGGCTGCCTGCCCTGATTCTTGCCGCGGCCTGGCCTCATTCCCGATGGATTCTGGTGGAATCCTCCCTCCCCAGAGCCGCCTTCTTGGAGCTGCACTGCGCTCGGCTGGGGTGGTCCGAGCGTGTTGCTGTGGTCCATGCCACCGCTGAAAGCCTCGGTCAAGACAAGGAGTATCTGGCCCAGGCTGATCTTGTGACAGCCCGCAGCTTCGGCCCGCCATTGGAGGTGATCAAAGCGGCCGCTCCCCTGCTACGCCCCGGTGGCGAGCTCATCGTAAGCGCCGCCCCCAACGCCACCCCTTGGCCCTCTCAACTTCTCTCTGACCACGGCCTATTCCCCGACAACCTCACCTCCACATCCCCAAGATTCCACCGATCCACCCGAACAGGGATGTTTCATGTGAAACATTGAGCGAGGGGTGCTTGATACGAGGTTGAGGGTGAGGGACAATTGCCTGGATGTCCCTACAGGAATCAACTCAGTCTGGGCCATGCCGCGTAATAGCGGTCGCCAACCAAAAGGGCGGCGTTGGCAAGACCACGACCGCCGTCAACCTTTCGGCCTGCCTCGCCGAGAATGGCCATCGAGTGCTCGTGGTCGACTTGGACCCGCAGGCCAACGCCACGACCGGATTGGGCATAGATCCGTTTTCCGGCGGTGTTTCCACCTACAACGTCTTGCTGCAAAACGGGAGCATGAGGGACAGCATCGTCGCCACCCAGATCAAGAATCTCTGGGTATCGCCGTCCACGTTGGATCTGGCCGGCGCCGAGATAGAACTGGTACCGGCTTTCAACCGCGAACGAAGGCTCGACAACGCGATCTCTACGGTGTACGGAGAATTTGACTTCGTATTCGTGGACTGTCCCCCTTCACTCGGTTTGCTCACCGTCAACGCCATGGCCGCCGCCCGTGAGGTGATGGTTCCAATCCAGTGCGAGTACTACGCCCTGGAAGGCCTTGGGCAGCTCATGCGGAACATCGACTTGGTTCGAAGCAGCCTGAACAGCGATCTGGAGATTTCCCTCATCGTGTTGGTCATGTACGACGGCCGCACCAAGCTTTCTGCCCAAGTGGCCTCGGAGATCCGCAGCTACTTCGGCGACAAGGTTTGCCATCAGATAATTCCCCGGAACATCCGCTTGGCAGAGGCTCCATCGTACGGAGCTCCGGTGACCGTCACTCATCCCCGGTCTCGGGGAGCACTGGCTTACCGCGAGCTGGCCAAGGAGGTGGCTGATGGCGCGCTCGCCCGGGTTGGGTAGGGGTCTCAGCGCTCTAATATCCGACTCCGCGTCGCCAACCGAAGGGGTGCGCTCGGCGTCTTATTTGGAGCTACCCCTAGATGCGATAGCGGTGAATCCCTATCAGCCTCGAGACAAGTTTGATCAGGCTTCATTGAATGTGCTGACAGAGTCAATCCGAGAAGTCGGCGTTCTACAGCCCGTGCTGGTTCGCCCCAGCGCAGACGGAAGATATGAGCTGATCGCCGGAGAGCGGCGTTGCCGGGCGGCCCGACAGGCGGGGCTGGACCGGATTCCCGCGGTGGTCCGCACCGCAGAGGATGCCGACACCCTGGAACAGGCCCTGTTGGAGAACTTGCACCGGGAGGACCTGAATGCCATCGAAGAAGCGGCTGCCTGCCAGCAGTTGATGGATGAGTTCGGGTTCACCCAGGAGACCGTGGCCAAGCGGCTGGGACGCAGCCGCTCGGCGGTGGCCAACACGGTGCGTCTCTTGCAGCTCCCCGACGAAGTAAAGGCCATGGTGATCATCGGCTCGCTGTCGGCCGGCCACGCTCGTGCCCTGCTTGGCATCGCCAACGAGAAGCGCTTGGTCACGCTGGCGAAGAAGGCAGTATCAGATGGGCTGACGGTGCGGATGGTAGAGGAAGCAGCCCGGGGTATCGCACCAGCGACCCAGAAGGCCCAACGGCCGGCGAAGCGGCCCAGCGGCGCGGACAGGGGAGCGGCGGTACTGGAGTTGGAGAGCCTGTTGAGCGATCATCTCGACACCAAGGTGGATGTGACGCTCGGCAAGGGTCAGGGAAAATTGGTGATTCAGTTTGCTGACCTGGATGATTTGGAGCGGATCTACCGGGTAATGCTCCAGGCTTGATTAGGCCGGTCTGGTTGCCCAAGAGGCCAGGCCACCTTCGATAGAGCGAGCGAGGGGGGAGAGGCGGGCTTGGACCAGGCCAGGGGGTCCGACGAGGCACTGGACAGCGGTCATGCGGGTGTGGCGCAGTACGGGCAACCGCATCCCCCTCACGTCAGCGCTCTCGATACCTAATGCCGCCGGGAGCCGTTGGCCCAGAATGCTGGCCAGGCGCTGGCCGCCGGGGGAGACGAACCCCTCGGTGGCAAAGTAGGCCACTCGGCATGCTGTTTCCTCTGATGGGAGCAAACCCAAATACACGTCCACTTCAAGCCGATTGGCCTCGTCCACTCGTTGGGATTCAGGCCAGTCGCAAACCTCGCTGACGGTTGCCCCCGACCGCCGCAGACCGGTGGCCAATTCTCCGGCCACCGCGGCCATCGTGTTCGATGACGCGATCATGATGTGCTGCTCAGTCAGCCGCCGAGGGGCCCGCTGGAGTTTGGCCCGTTCCCGAACCGTCGCCACTGTGGCCGGGGTAACTCTGGCGGACATGCGCAGCAACGCCGCGGTGGTGTCCGGTCCGCACACCGCATCGGCCACCAATCCGCTGTTGAGCTGGAATTCCTCAACCGCACTGGAGGTATCGGGTCCGAATATCCCGTCCACCCGGCCCGCATCGAATCCCATGGAACCGAGCCGAAGCTGCAGCTCGGCCACATCGTCACCCCTCAGCATGGGCTGGCTCAAGAAGAGGTTGCGGTCGCCGAGGGCCCAGCTGGCTTCCTGCAGGGCGGTCCAGGTGTGCGGTCCGCAGATTCCGTCGACGCTAAGACCGCGGCTGGCTTGGAAGTCGGCTACAGCGGCTGCGGTAGAGGCATCGAAGATCCCGTTTGCAGAAAGGGCCAGGGCAAAGCCCGCAGTCGCCAGCTTCTGCTGCAAGGCAACGACGTCGTCGCTCTCGTCTCCTCGCTTGAGGGTAGGGGGGTGGTAATCGGCCAATTTGTGCGCTCCTGCTGCGCCCCCCGCAGATTACGAGCGTGGGTGGACAATCAAAAGGCGACTTCGCCGATCTCCTGGAGCAGCTGCTGCTTGCCCTTGGCACCGACGATCCGCTTGGCCGGTTCTCCGTCTTTGAACACGATCAACGTGGGAATGCTCATAACTTGATAACGCAGCGCAACGTCTTGGGCGTCGTCCACGTTGAGCTTGGCCACGCTGATCACGCCAGCCTTCTCCACCGCGATCTCATCGAGGATCGGGGCGATCATCTTGCAAGGGCCGCACCACTCAGCCCAGAAATCGACCACGACCGGCAGTTCAGCGCTGCCGATGACCTCGTCGAATGTTTCGTTGGTGAGCGTGGTGATGCTCTCTGCCATCTTTGGGCGTCCCTTCGTTCGATTCGGTCGGGGAACGGTCAGCCTATCAGCGGTTCTTGGGATTAGCCGTGTCCGGCGGACTCCAGCCAGCGCTCGGCGTCGATTGCCGCCATGCAGCCCGACCCCGCTGCGGTAACCGCCTGGCGGTAGTAGTCATCCTGCACATCGCCGCAGGCGAATACCCCCTCGATCTCGGTGCAGCTGGAGTCGGGCTCGGTAACCAAATACCCGTTCTCTTTGCGTTTTAGTTGCCCCTCGAACAAGTCGGTATTGGGTCGGTGGCCGATGGCGATGAAGAGCCCGGTCACGTCGAGCACGGAAGCCTCTCCGGTGACTGTGTTCTGCACCTCGATGCCGGCCAGCTTTTCGTCGCCCCGAATATCGGTTACCACGTTGTTCCACAAGAATTCGATGCGGTCGTTGGTGAACGCCCGGTCTTGCATGATCTTCGAGGCCCGCAACTCGTCTCGTCGGTGTATGACCGTCACTTTCGATGCAAACCGTGTCAAAAAGGTGGCTTCCTCCATGGCGGAGTCGCCCCCGCCCACCACAGCGATGTGCTGATCCCGGAAGAAAAAGCCGTCGCAGGTGGCGCAGGTGGACAAGCCGTGGCCGATCAACCTCTCCTCGGCCTCGAGGCCGAGCATGAGCGACTGAGCTCCGGTGGACACGATCACCGCCCAGGCCCGGTAAGTGGGCTCGGGGGCAGTCGGGTCGCCGACCCACACGCCGTGGGGTGGGCCTGAAAAATCGACCCGGGTGACCTTGTCGGTAAGCATCTCGGCGCCGAATCGCTGGGCTTGCTCTCGGAACTTGATCATCAGCTCCGGGCCCATCACTCCGTCGGGGAACCCGGGGTAGTTCTCCACGTCGGTGGTGAGCATCAATTGGCCGCCGGGCTGGTCGCTGGTGGAGGACGGCTCGCCTTCGATGACCAAGGGAGCAAGGTTGGCGCGGGCCGAGTAGATGGCCGCCGTCAGTCCAGCCGGACCCGAGCCGACGATGATCACATTGCGGATGCCCTGCTCGGTCATGCGGGCCGCCTCGACCAGGCAAAGGCCCCGAGCGACACAAACACCAGACCGAGGATTCCGTGGGCGGCCCAAGCCCTCCCAGTGGCTACCTCAAGCCCTCGCACCGCGGCGATAATGCCCAGCACCAGCACGATGATCAGGGGAAATACCCCAAAGACGAGATAACCCAATAGGCGGGTGAAGTTGACGACCGGCCCGGTGGTCACATCGCGGACCTTGTCCACGGTGTTGACAACGGCATCGGTTGCCTGTTCTGGCCAGTCCTCCGACAGCCCCAGCATCGAAGCGGTGGTTGGGTCTTCCTTAGGCTCAGAGGCTTTAGCCATAGATCCTCAGACTACCGCCGAGGCATGTCATTTCCGATGTTGTGGACGGGGCGCGGGGGCTATTCCAGCGAGCCGAGGAAGATGCTCTCGTTGTGCGGTGCGCATTCGGGGGGCGGAGTTGTCTCTATGAGTTGCAAGTCGATATCGGCGAGGTACACGGAAACCTGGACGTCGACTTCGTCCACCAATGCATCAAATCGGGCCAGCAGTTCGAGACCCTCGTCTGGGAACAGCGGGCAGCCCAAGAGGTCCACTTCGGTGGCGTCGTCAAGTCTTTCGGTTTCCCGAACGTAAATGAGCTCTTCGGTGAGTAGCAGCGCGTAGTCGGCAAGATCAGCCGTGGTTTCGAATACCAACAGGGCTTCGCCCGAGGTCGGTGCGGTTTCTGGCTCATCGGCCATCATCGGCTCGGGTTCGCCTGAGTCTTCCGCCGGGGCGTCGGCGGCGTAGCCGTCGTCCATGGGGGCTTCGCTGAGTTCAATGGCCATTTCTTCATCTCCCGCCTGCTCGGCGGGGGTTTCGGCTGCGAAGGCTTCTCCCGAGTCGTCTGAATCATCCATGGGTGCCGACTCTTCGGGAACTTCCAAGCTCTCGGCTTCGGCCGCAGCAACGGGCGCCGGTGCTTCAGGCTCAGCGTCGGCCGGCGCGTCGGCCATTGCCGGAGCTGACGCCATGCCGTCGTCATCAGCGAATTCGTCACCCTGCCTCTCAAAAATGGTCACACCGACCAATGCAATGGCTGCAATCACCGCAGCCGCCGCCAGAATCACCCTGGCCTGGGGGGGAACGGCCCGCAGCCGCCGCCGGGCTGTATCCAACGACACCACCGGGGCCCGGTGATCCAGGGCCCGGGCGATCATCTGGTCCCGCACTTCGTCGGAAGGCGCCTCTACCGGTGCGGCCACCAGATCCTGCACCGCCCGGAGCTCCTCCACCAGAGCCTGAATGTGGGGATCGCCCTCCACTAGGGCGACCTCTTCTGGCGTGGCCTCCCCGTCCAGATAGGCGGAGGCCAGCTCGTCCATTTCCTGTGGGGTCAGATCGCCGCGTTCGTCGCTCATGGTTTCTCCCCAGTGTGACGTTGGCCAGGGCCCTCTGGGTTCCCGCTCAGCACCTCGGCCAAGCGTCGACGCCCCCGGGAAATGCGAGATCTCACCGTTCCCGGGGGAATGTCCATCTCCTGGGCGATCTCCTCGTAACTCATGCCCAGCTGGTCGCACAGCACCAGCGGCACCCGGAATGACCCGGGCAGCTGAGCCAGGGCAGATTCAATATCGAGCCGATCGGCCACCACCTCAGCTACCGGCCGCTCGGCAGCCGCCAAGGGCTGTTCCTCCACCGCGGTAGGCACTGGCCGCCGACCGCGACGCCGCAATTCGTCCAGACAAGCGTTGACCACCACCCGATGCATCCAGGTAGTGAACTTTGAGCGCCCGTCGAAGCGGTCAATGCGCCGTACCAAGGTAATGAGGGCCTCCTGGGTGGCATCCAGGGCATCGGCCTCGTTGCCGGCCAACCGCCGGCAGACGGCATAGATCTGGTTGTAGTGCCGACGCAGCAGGGCATCGAACGCGGCCTGGTCGCCCTTTTGGGCTTTCTTCACCAGATCTGTGTCGTCAGCTGCGCCCCTGATGCTCTGAGGGTACCCACCGGTAACACAGCACTAGTTGATCGCTCGGGGAACCCAGCGGGCTTGGCCTTCGTCATATCTGACAACACACACGGGGGAGAAACACCATGCCCGACACCAATCGCACTCCAGCCGAATCACGACGTCGTCGGCTCATCTTCGTTCTGCTGGCGGTGCTCAGCGCTTTCTTCGTGCTGTTTGCCGCCTGCGGTGCCAATGGCGATGACGACGCCGGTGCGGCCGCTCCGGCCGACTACGACATGCCCGCGGCTTCCGTCGAAAGCACATCTGAGGGGCTCGATAGGCCGGCGTCGGATGATGCGCCTATGGAAGAGGCTGCCAGCGAGGAAGTCGCAATCGTCGAAACCGTCAGCGACGACGGCGGCCTGGCTGTTCCCACTGCCCTCACCCCCGCTGATCTGGGCCGAGACATCATCTACACCGCCGAGATCTCCGTGCAGGCCGAAGACGTGGAGGCGGCCAGCCGGGAGGCGGTGGCCATCGTGCAGAGGCTGGGCGGCATCGTGTTCTCCCAGAACACGCGAACTGAACCCAGTCCCCGTACCAACATCACCTTCAAGGTGCTGCCCCAGGACTTCTCCACCGCTCTCGAACGGCTGTCGGGGGTGGGAAAGCTGGTCGACCAGTCCATCACTTCCGACGACGTGACCGAGATCATCGTTGATCTGAGAAGCCGCATCATCACCGCCGAGGCCAGCGTGGACCGCCTACGGAACTTCCTCCAGCAGGCCACCGACCTCGAAGACGTTGCCGAGCTCGAGCGAGAGCTGCTCGATCGGGAGACCACCTTGGAGCGGCTGCGGGGTCAACTTCGCACCCTGGAAAACCAGGTTGATCTGGCCACCATCACGCTCACCATCACCCAGTCGCCCACCGTGCTGCCCGATACCGGCATCCTGGTCACCGCTTGGGTGTCCGAAAGCGCCGACGACCCGTGCCTGGGCGTGCAGAACATAACCGTGGAGCCCGAAACCGATGTCTACCTCTGCTTGGAGGTGGAGAACTCGGGCACCTCGGCGCTCACCGACGTGGAGGTGAGTACCCGCAACCTGCGTCTCAACCTGGACAACTTCCGACCCGTCCAGGGCAACTTCAACCGCATCGAGCCCAACGAGCTCATGGCAGCGGTGCTGGAGCTGCCCATCGAAGACGGTCGGCTGGCCGGCCGAGTGGCCACCAGGGGACTGCCCATCGAACTCGAAGTGACCGCCACCCCGGTCAACTTCGACGGCACCGCCCTCGACGAGGTGTGGGGCGAGTCGGTGGTGTGGGTGCAGGTGGACACCGACGATGCCCTGCCCGGGTTCGGCGACTCCGTCTCCGACGGCGCCAGCGGCGTGGTGGCCGTGTTCAGCGTGATCCTGATCGTGGTCGGGGTGCTGCTGCCCTTCCTCCCCATAATCGCAGCCATCGCCGCCCTCATCTGGTGGATCCGCCGCCGCCGTCGCAAGACGGAGTCGCCTCCGCCGCCAGCTACCTGAACAACGAACCAGTTGACATCAACTGCTCGTAGAGCTCCAGCAATTCGGGACCGATGAGGTCGTCAGATTCGGGCTGGTTGCTCTCCCGCTTCAGCAAATGCACTAGCTCCGCCATGATCTGGCGCACTTCAGTGGGGTTCTCGGCGGCGGCCAACAGCCGTAGGCGGTAGCACTGCTCGCAAACCCCTACCAGCCGGAGGCTGGTCAAGGCCGCCTTCTTGGCGCTGTCGGTATCACCAACCTCCAAACACCTGGCGGCCAATTCGTGGGCCGCAGTATCCACCAGACAATCGATTTGGGTACGCAGCCCGAAGTCAGCCCATCGGAACATGTCGCCGGCGCTGCCGGTAAAGGGAGTGCCCCGTACCAAGTCAAGAGCAGATTGAAGCTGCTCCCGACCGCGCTCGCCAACATCCTTGCGGGCGGCGGAAATGAGCGCTTCAAACCTGCCGACGTCAGTCCCCACACCTGCCTGAAGCTGGTAAATCCCCTTGGCGCTCACTCTGGGCAAATACAAATCACCGTTTTCATTAGTTCCAAGGGCCTTGCGAGCTCGACTCACCGTGTTGGCCAGAGTGGACTCAGAAGGAGGTTCGTCGGAGGGCCAAATGTGGGTTCGCAACTGGTCTCGATCAGCTCCTTCAGGATGAAAGGCCAGATAGGTGACCAGGTCCAGCGCTCGGCGCGAAGTAAACGGCTGTGCAGCCCCCAATACTTCTATGGTTCCCAGCACCCGGACTTCAATGTCGACAGCCAAAAGACCTACGGCGGATGCGTCGTGCTTGACTTCGATCAATTGCGGTTCTGTCGGAACAGTCAGAGCCACTCCCTCGGTGTCTTTGGCCGAAGACGCCAATTCGGCAAAGGCGGCGGTGGCTGCATCGGGCAAGCCGTGGGCTTCAAGTTGAAGTCCGATGGGTTGGCAAGCTCTATCGGTGGTCGCGACAGAGTTCATTGTAGATGGTTTGGGCTGATG
>VYEX01000034.1:0-40965 GCA_009842675.1 Acidimicrobiia bacterium
CAGCCCACCCACCGCCCGCTGAGCACCAGGCCGCCGCCTGAGCCCACGCCCCGCCAACACCAGGCCGCCGCCTGAGCCCACGCCCCCAAGCCACCGTCGATCAACTCTCCTACGGCCCACTCCAATCTCGCAGCATGAGCTGCATCACGGTCACGTCGAGCCAGTGGCCGAACTTGCGTCCGACTTCGCGTTCGATGCCGACTACATCGAAACCCGCGGAGCGATGGACGGCCACTGATGCCTCGTTCTTCCCGGAGATGCGGGCGATCACGGTGTGGAATCCGTGGCTCTGGGCCAGTCCGATTATCTCGGCCAGCAAGGCCCGCCCGACGCCTCTGCCTCGGTGGTCGACATGGACATACACCGAGTTCTCTACCGTGGTGTTGTAGGCCGGTCGAGTGTGGAAGGGCGACAGGGAGGCATATCCGATCACAGTGTCGTCGTCTCCGTCGGGAGTAGCCACCAGCACGGCGTGAACGCCGCTGCGATCCTGCAACCACGACCGCTGCGCAGCCAACGACCGGGGCTCAATGTCGAAAGTGCTGGTCCCGTTCAGCACCTCGTAGTTGTAAATCTCACGGATGCCTTCGGCATCAGCCAGTCGGGCTGCTCGAATGGCCACGGGCTGCACCGTACTGTCCGTCACCTCCCAATTCTGGCTTTCCCGCCGCAGGCACAGAGTGGCAATATTGGCGGCGCATAGGGATAGAGTTCCCAGCCCGCCTCCTTAGCTCAGTCGGCAGAGCGTTTCCATGGTAAGGAAAAGGTCGAGAGTTCGATTCTCTCAGGAGGCTCAGGGTCTCTTTCGCGGCATCCAGCCGCTGGGGAGCTCCGGGGCGGCGTAGCTCAGTCGGTAAGAGCGCTCGACTCATAATCGAGAGGTCGCCAGTTCGAGTCTGGCCGCCGCTACCACTCTCCCCCCTCGCCCAGCGGGCGACCAGGATTATCTACGCCCCATTGGGGGTCAGGGATAATCTGGCCCCATCGAACCCGTAGCTTCTCGTGATCCGGTCCCCGAAGACGCCGCGCTGGTGGAAGCCGCCCGCCGGGGCGACCGCGACGCGTTCAACGAGCTGGTCCGTTCCACGTATCGGGACATCTACGCCCTGGCCTACCGGCTCACCGGCAATCCCGACGACGCCGGTGACGTGGTGCAAGACGCCTATGTCCGGGCCTATCGGGCGATCCGCCGCTTCCGGGGCGACTCCAGCTTCTCCACCTGGATGTACCGCATCACCAGCAACTGCGCGTCAACCCATCTGAGCCGCCGGTCCCGCCAGCGCACTGAGGAGCTGAGCGACGACGTCCCCATTGCCGACCTGCGACCCGAACAGGACCCGAGCCTGCGAGCCGAGGCGGCCATTCTGCGCCACCACATCGACCGGGCCATCCGGACCCTGCCCGAGCGCCTGCGCCAAGTGGTGGTGCTGCGGGATCTGCACGATCTCTCCCACAGCGAGATTGCCGCCGAATTGGGCATAACCACCTCGGCGGCCAAAGTCCGGCTCCACCGGGCCCGACAGCGGATGCGCACCGTGCTTCAGCGCACAACCGAGATGGGGACAGGCCGAACAACAGCGCCAACCGCCCGAGAAGAACAAGACGAGGAGGCCTCATGATCAAAGATGCCTTCCGATCACTAAACCACCGCTCCCCAACCGAGGCACCCCCCACCCTGGTGTGGAAGGTCATGGCCCGGCTCGATCAATACGACCGCCGCCGTCAGCTCATAAGGCGCTTTTTGGCCGCGACCACCCTGGCGGTGATTACCGTCTTCTTCCGCCGACGCTCACGCCGCTAACCAGCCCCGCGCCGCAGTTTTGTATTGCGGATGGCCGGTGTCGGCACGGTAGCCTTGTCTTGCCCCTAACGAACGAAGGGCAGTGGCTCAATTGGTAGAGCACCGGTCTCCAAAACCGGCGGTTGGGGGTTCGAGTCCCTCCTGCCCTGCGCAAGCGATCCCGTCTCCGTAGTGCCGGGCGCACTGGAGTCAATATGACCGACCTGAACAGACAACAGAAGAGGATGGCCAAGCGGCAGGGCTTCGTCGATGAAGAAGGCACCCCGGTTCGCGATCGCCGCCAGGCCAGGAATCAACCTCGGCCCGGCGAGGAGCGGGTGGGTCCGGCGCAGTTCATGCGCGAGGTTCGCGGCGAACTCCGCAAGGTTTCGTGGCCCCGTCGCGAGGAAGTCGTCAACTACTCCATCGTGGTGCTGGTGGTTCTGGTGCTGCTAACCACCGCCATCGGCCTGCTCGACTGGGGCTTCAGTGAGGCCATCTTGAAATTGTTCGATCGATGAACCCTGAGGTAGACGAAACCGCGATGACCGATCTATTCCCCACCACCGACACAGCCGAACCGGAATCTGAAGCGACTGACTCCGTCGAGGCTGGCGACGTCGAAGCTGACGTCACACCGGTTGACGCCGCCGAGGCTGCCGCGGCATTGCTGCCCACCGGCCCGGTCGCCGAACCAGTAATCGAGGTCCCCGACCTCGAAGGCACCGCTCTTCTCGAAGACACGGCGCTAGGCGAGGATCCGGTCGAGGTAATCGATGCCGAAGAACTGGTCTACGAGAAGGAAGAAGATCAGACCGAGACCATCAGCCCCTATGACATGCCCGGGAAGTGGTACGTGGTCCACACCCAGTCGGGCTATGAGAACAAGGTCCAGCAGAACATCGAAGCCCGCCGCAAGACCATGGGCATGGAGAGCCACATCCACGAAACCGTGATTCCCATGGAAGACGTGGTGGAGTTCAAAGGCGGCAAGAAAGTCACCACCAAGAAAAAGATGTTCCCCGGTTACCTGCTGGTTCGAGCCGAGATGAACGATATTTCCTGGGATGTGATCCGCAACACCCCCGGCGTGACCGGCTTTGTGGGACATGGTCGAAGGGGCAGCAAGCCGTCGGCCCTGAAGCGCAAAGACGTGGAGAACTTCCTACAGGTCAAGACCGACGGCGAACAGACGGTCCGCCGCACCAAACCCCGCCTGCTCTACGAAGTGGGCGAAACCATCCGTGTCAAAGAGGGTCCGTTCGCCGATTTCTCCGGTGAAGTGGCCGAGATCAACGAAGACCAGCTCAAGATGAAGGTCCTCGTCAACATCTTCGGCCGAGAGACGCCGGTGGAGCTCGAGTTCTCCCAAGTGGCGAAATTGTAGGAAGATTCGAATTCCCCCAAGTCGCCAAGCGGCAACAAGACCAAGCCAGAAGGGGCAGAGTCATGGCTCAAAAAAAGGTAGCCACCACCATCAAGATCCAGATACCCGCCGGCCAGGCCACCCCGGCGCCCCCCGTGGGCACCGCGCTGGGCCCCCATGGTGTGGCCATCATGGACTTCTGCCGGGACTACAACGCCAGAACCGAGGACAAGCGGGGACAGATCATCCCGGTGGAGATCACCATCTACGAAGACCGGACGTTCTCATTCATCACCAAGACCCCTCCCACCTCCTTCCTCATCCGGGAGGCAGCCGGACTGGAGAAAGGATCAATGGAGCCGGGCCGAGAAGTAGTCGGCGCCATCACCGACGCCCAGTGCGCCGAAATCGCCAAGGTCAAGATGCCCGACCTCAACACTGACGATCTTGAACAGGCCAAGCTTCAGGTGGCCGGAACCGCCCGCAGCATGGGGATAACGGTCGAGTAGCCCAGCAAACCAACAGTCATATCCAACCACCCGACGAGACGACCTCGCTCGACGGGCCCAAAACACTGAGGGAGCCGACATGGCGAAACAAGGCAAGCGTTACAGCGATTCCACCCAGCGATACGACAAGCAGCACCCGCACACCGCCCAAGAGGGGGTCGAACTGGTGAAGAGCCTGTCGGCCGCGAAATTCGACGAGACTTTGGAGCTGGCGGCCCGACTGGGCGTCGATCCTCGCAAGGCCGAGCAGATGATCCGGGGAACGGTTTCTTTGCCCTCGGGCACCGGCACCGACGTTCGGGTGGCCGTGTTCGCCCAGGGCGAGGCAGCCACGCAGGCGAGCGAGGCTGGCGCCGACGTGGTGGGCGCCGACGACCTCGCCGAGCAAGTGCAGGGGGGCAAGATGGACTTCGACGTGGCCATCGCCACCCCCGACATGATGTCGGTGGTGGGAAAGCTCGGAAAGGTCCTCGGTCCCCGGGGGCTGATGCCCAATCCGAAGACCGGCACGGTTACCGATGACGTGGCTCGAGCAGTGAGCGAGTTCAAGAGCGGCAAGGTGGAATTCCGCACCGACCGCCAGGGGAACGTCCACGTGCCGGTGGGCAAGGTCAGCTTCGAAGCCGATGCCCTCGTGGCCAACATCCGAGCGGTAATGGACGAGATCACCCGGGCCAAGCCCGCCGCTCTCAAGGGCCGCTATGTCCGCAAGGTCACAATCTCTTCCACCATGGGTCCCGGAATTCGGCTGGATCCCGCCGACTTGGGAGCCAGTAACTGATCTGGTACCTTTTGGCGCTCACAATTTATCGATTTGCCGCAGACATCAGGCGCACTGCCCAGCACCGCTTAATCGGCCGGCACTCTGTCCGTAACAGACCGAGGCGCCGACTGGCCTGACGAGGTGAACCCTCCCGAAACTCGTGGGGCGTTCGCACTCAGCGGCGCCCCCCTTTTCCTTTTGAAGGAGAGTTTCGTTCTCATGGAGGGATTAGCAATCTGATGGAAAATCCCCGCCCCGAAAAAGTGGCCGTCGTCGACGAGGTGCGCGAGCGCATCTCCGCCACTGAGGCCGTGGTCATCACCGACTACCGCGGCCTCGACGTGCCTGCCCTGGCCGACTTGCGCCGTCAGCTGCGCGAAGCCGGCGGCGACTACAAGGTCTACAAGAACACCCTGACCCGCTTCGCGGCCCGTGACCTCAACCTGGACTTGGACGAAGTCCTAGTGGGCCCGACCGCGCTGGCTTTCGTTGGCTCCCGCGATGACGGTTCCCCCGGCGATGCCGTCTCGCTGGCCAAGGCCTTGTGCAAATACGCCGAAGACTCCAACTTCTTGTCGATCAAGGGCGGGGTGCTCGATGGCCAGGTGATCTCGGCCGACGAAGTGAGCGCCTTGTCCAAGCTTGGCACCCGGACCGAAATCCTCGCTGAGATTCTCGGTCTGCTGGAAGCCCCCTTGTCTGAGATGGCCGGATTGCTTGAGGCCCCCATGGTCGAGATGGCCGGGCTCCTCGATGCTCCTCTGGTCGAGACAGCCGGCTTGCTGGAGTCCCTCAGTGCAAGAGGCGACGCCGGGGCCTGACCTGCTCAAACTCGAAGAACTGACAACAATCAACCAACAAAGGAATGAGGAACAGCAATGTCCAAGGTAGATGAGATTCTGGACTCCATCGGGTCCATGACCGTGCTTGAGTTATCCGAGCTCAAAGAGGCGTTCAAAGAGCGCTTCAACGTAGAGGCCGCAGCCCCGGCCGCAGCCATGCCCATGATGATGGCGGCTCCCGGCGACGGCGGCGGCGACGGCGGTGCCGCTGAAGAGCAGAGCGAGTTCGACGTGGTTTTGACCAGCGCGGGCGAGAAGAAGATCCAGGTCATCAAAGAGGTGCGCACCCTCACCAACCTGGGCCTGAAGGACGCCAAAGAACTGGTGGACAACGCTCCCAAGCCGATCTTGGAGAAGGCCTCTAAGGAGGACGCCGAGAAGGCCAAGGAACTCATTGAGGCCGCCGGCGGGGCTGTAGAGCTCAAATAACACACAACCAGCGAAATCCTGGCGGGCATGGCTTGTAAACCATGTCCGCACCGCGTATCATTCCCGGATACCCGCTCGCTTGTCTCCCCGGCCACGCCTTTTCTTTTGACGCGGCCGCGTTTAGGGATTCCCCCTCCCATTGACGTTCAGGGATTCGAGCAGCCAACCGGCGTTGCCCGTCTATACACATGGAGCTCACCTTGTCCGCACGTTCGGCGACCCGCGACCGCTACTCCTTCGGAAACCTGGAGGAGGTGCTGCCTCTGCCCGACCTCATTGCGGTGCAGAAGGACTCCTTCCAATGGTTCATCCGGCAGGGACTGGCTGATGCCTTCCGCGACATCAGCCCCATCAAGGACTTCTCGGAGACCCTGCAACTCGAGCTTGAGTTCGACCCCGACGATGAAGACCTGAACCCCGGCCCCCGCTGGGGCACCTCGGTGGAAGAGTGCAAAGAGAAGGACATGACCTACTCGGCACCCATCCTGGTGCAGGCTCGGTTCTCCAATCGCAACACCGGCGAGATCATCGAGCAGATCGTCTTTTTGGGCGATTTCCCGGTCATGACCGACAAGGGCACGTTCATTGTCAACGGCACCGAGCGCGTCGTGGTGTCCCAGCTCGTGCGCTCCCCCGGCGTGATCTTCCAACCCGGCGAGCGCTTCCGACTCCGCAACCTCAGCAAGCACCAGCTCGTGACCGGCACCATCCACCCCTACCGAGGCGAGTGGATCGAGTTCGACGTCGAGCACAAGCCGGGCCGCAACCCCACCGCAGGGGCCCGGGTGGCCCGCAAGCGCCGGATGAGCCTGTTCACCCTGCTGCGGGCTCTGGGCTACGACGAGGAAAGGGCCCCCGGTTTCTTGGACCGGTTCGTGGGCCACTTCGACTTCCTGGCCGACCAGTGGGAGAGCGACAAGCATCAGCACGCCACCCAAGACGAAGCCCTTCTAGAGATTTATAAGCGAGCCCGTCCCGGCGAGCCCCAGTCTGTGGAAGCGGCCCGCAACTACTTCCGCAACGCCTTCTTCGAGAGCCGTCGCTACGACCTGTCCCGGGTGGGCCGCTACAAGCTCGATCGCAAACTGGGCCCAGAACTGGACCGCATCGAGGAGCTCTTCGACCTGCCGCTGCACCAAGCCAAGTCGGCGCCCGCCGATCTTCCGCAGCAATTCTTGCGTCCCGAGGCCGATCAGCCGGTGCTGTCACCGGTTGAGGTGCTGGCCACCTGCACCTATCTTCTGCACTTGGTGAAGTTCGAGGCGGGCTACCGCCTGGACGACCAAGACCACTTCGCCAACCGCCGCATCCGCTCGGTGGGAGAGCTGATCCAGAACCAGGTGCGCATAGGTCTTTCCCGTATGGAGCGGGTGGTGCGCGAGCGCATGACCACTCAAGACGTGGAGGCCATCACCCCCACCTCGCTCATCAACAACCGGCCGGTGGCCGCCGCCATCAAGGAGTTCTTCGGAACCAGCCAGCTCTCGCAGTTCATGGACCAGGTGAATCCCCTGTCGGGCCTCACCCACCGCCGCCGGCTTTCGGCGCTGGGACCGGGTGGCCTGTCGCGGGAGCGAGCCGGGTTCGAAGTACGAGACGTCCACTTCTCCCACTACGGGCGGATGTGCCCCATTGAGACCCCCGAGGGCCCCAACATCGGCCTGATCGGCGCTTTGGCCTCCTACGGGCGGGTCAACGAGTTCGGGTTCATCGAATCCCCCTACCGCAAGGTCATCGACGGCCAGGTCACCGACGAGATCATCTGGCTGGCTGCCGACGACGAGGAGGAGTATGTGGTCGCCCAGGCCAACGCCCCCCTCGACGACCAGAACCGGTTCGTCAACGACCGCGTGCTGGTTCGGCGCTCTCCCCAGGCCGCGACCATGAAGGGGTTGCAGGCTCAGCTAGAGCAGGAGGTGTTCTTCGGGGCCACCACTGAGATCTCCTCAGTGCCCCCCGACGAGGTCCAGCTCATGGACGTCTCCCCCAAGCAGATCGTCTCGGTTGCCACCGCGCTGATCCCCTTCCTCGAGCACGACGACGCCAACCGGGCCCTCATGGGAGCCAACATGCAGCGCCAGGCGGTACCTCTGGTCCGGCCTGAGGCGCCATATGTGGGAACCGGCATTGAGGGCAAGGCCGCCCGCGACGCCGCCGACATGATCATCGCCCAAGAAGACGGCACCGTCACCGACGTGGCTGGCGACAGCATCACGGTGGACTACAAGAACGCCGGATCCACCAGCTACAAGCTGATGAAGTTCGAGCGGTCCAACCAGGACACCTGCATCAACCAGAAGCCGCTCCTGAATGTGGGCGAAAAGTTCCGCAAGGGCCGCATCCTGGCCGACGGCCCCTCCACCGACAACGGCGAGATTGCCTTGGGCAAGAACCTACTGGTGGCCTTCATGGCCTGGGAGGGATACAACTTCGAGGACGCCATCATCCTGAGCGATCGGCTCGTCCGGGACGACGTGCTCACCTCCATTCACATCCACGAGCACGAGATAGATGCCCGAGATACCAAGCTCGGCCCCGAGGAAATCACCCGGGACATCCCCAATCTGTCGGAGGAAATCCTGGCCGATCTCGACGAAGAGGGGATTATCCGCCCCGGTGCCGAGGTCGGCCCCGGCGACGTGCTGGTAGGCAAGGTGACCCCCAAGGGCGAGACCGAGCTGACTCCCGAGGAGCGCCTGTTGCGGGCCATATTCGGGGAGAAGGCCCGAGAGGTGCGCGATACCAGCCTCAAAGTCCCTCACGGAGAGAACGGCAAGGTTATCGACGTCAAGAAGTTCAATCGCTTTGCCGGCGACGAACTGCCCCCCGGTGTGAACCAATTGGTTCGGGTGTATGTGGCCCAAAAGCGGAAGATCTCCGTGGGCGACAAGCTGGCCGGACGGCACGGCAACAAGGGTGTCATCTCCAGGATCCTCCCAATGGAGGACATGCCCCATCTGGCCGACGGGACTCCGGTGGACATCATCTTGAACCCGCTGGGGGTTCCCTCCCGCATGAACGTGGGCCAGGTGCTGGAGGCCCATTTGGGCTACGCCGCCCGCTGGGGCTGGGATTCAAACGGCGAGGTCGGCCCGGAGCCCGAGCGGGGCGACGGTCGCAAGACCAGGCCCACCACCCGGGCTTCCACCCTGGTGGCGACGCCGGTGTTCGACGGCGCCCACTGGGACGAGGCTGGGCACTCCGGCCAACACCCCACCATCCAACAGCTCTTGGGGAGCATCAAACCGAAGACCGTTGACGGCGAGCGCCTGATCGGAGAAGACGGCAAGGCCGTGCTCTTCAACGGCCGTACCGGAGAGCCCTACGACAACCGGATCATGGTCGGCTACATGTACATGCTGAAGCTGGCCCACCTGGTGGACGACAAGATCCACGCCCGCTCCACTGGTCCCTACTCGATGATCACCCAGCAGCCGCTGGGTGGCAAGGCCCAGTTCGGCGGCCAGCGCTTCGGCGAGATGGAGGTTTGGGCACTGGAGGCTTACGGCGCGGCCTACTGCCTCCAGGAGCTGCTCACCATCAAATCCGACGACGTGTTGGGCCGGGTGCGGGTGTACGAGGCCATCGTCAAGGGCGACAACATCCCCGAGCCAGGCATCCCGGAGAGCTTCAAGGTGCTCATCAAGGAAATGCAGGCCCTTTGCTTGAACGTGGAGGTGAGGGACACCGCCGGCCAGCAGGTGGAGATCACCGAGTTGGACGACGATGCCTTCCGCACCTCCGAGGAGCTGGGCATCGACATTTCCCGGCCTGAGCGGGGCTCAGACGACGAAGACGACCGCCGTGTCATGGGGAGGAGCTTCTAGATGTTGGACGTAAATGCATTCGACCAACTCTCCATCGGACTGGCCACAGCCGATGCCATTCGGACCTGGTCCAACGGCGAGGTGAAGAAGCCCGAGACCATCAACTACCGCACGCTCCGCCCCGAGAAGGACGGCTTGTTCTGCGAGAAGATCTTCGGTCCCACCAAGGATTGGGAGTGCTACTGCGGCAAGTACAAGCGCATCCGCTTCAAGGGCATCATCTGTGAGCGATGCGGCGTTGAGGTCACCCGTTCCAAGGTGCGCCGCGATCGGATGGGCCACATCGAGTTGGCCGCTCCTGCGGTCCACATCTGGTACTTGCGGGGCACAAGGTCGTGGCTGGCCTACCTGCTTATGGGCACCGAGCCCAAAGAGGAGTTGAAGGCCAAGCAGCTGGAGAAGGTCATCTACTTCGCAGCCAACCTGGTAATCGAGGTCGACGAGGAGGAGCGCCACCGGCGGCTCCCCGAACTCGAACGGGAGAAGATCGAGGAGATAGAGGCCATCCGCGAGGAGCTTCAGGAGCGCAAGAACGAGCGATTGGCCGAGCTGGAGGAAGACCTCGAGACCGCCGACGCCAAAGACCTGGACAAGCGCCAAAAGGCGGCGGAGAAGGACATCTTGGCCCTCGAAGAGGAGTACGACGAAGAAATCGAGATGGTTGAGCGGGCCTTCGAGGAGTTCTCCAGCCTGTTCCCCCGCAAGATCGTCGAGGACGAAGAGCTGTGGCGGGAGATGGAGGACCGCTACGGCGACCTCTTCACCGGTGGCATGGGCGCGGCGGTCATCGCCACGCTTATAGACAGTGTCGACCTCGACGAGGAGGAGCGCAAGCTCCGGGAGCAACTCGATCCCCCCGAGGGCCAGAAGAGACTCTCCCAACAGCGGGAGCAGAAGGCCATCAAGCGGCTGAAGATCGTGTCGGCGTTCAACCGGCGCGACCAGCACGGCCGCCGCATCAACGACCCCCGGGCCATGATCCTGGACGCCGTCCCGGTCATCCCCCCTGAACTGCGTCCCATGGTGCAACTGGACGGCGGTCGCTTCGCCACCTCCGACTTGAACGATCTCTACCGCCGGGTCATCAACCGCAACAACCGCCTCAAGAGGCTGCTGGATTTGGGCGCACCCGAGATCATCGTCAACAACGAGAAGCGGATGCTGCAAGAGGCAGTCGACGCCCTTTTCGACAACGGCCGCCGGGGACGTCCGGTGACCGGTCCGGGCAACCGGCCCCTCAAGTCGCTATCCGACATGCTCAAGGGCAAGCAAGGGCGCTTCCGCCAGAACCTCTTGGGCAAGCGGGTCGACTATTCAGGCCGCTCGGTCATCGTGGTCGGACCCACTCTCAAGCTGCACCAGTGCGGCCTCCCCAAGCTCATGGCCTTGGAGCTGTTCAAGCCCTTCGTTATGAAGAAGCTGGTGGAAGAGGACCTGGCCCAGAACATCAAGTCGGCCAAGCGGATGGTGGAACGGCGCCGTCCCCAGGTGTGGGACGTGCTCGACGAGGTCATCCAAGAGCACCCCGTGCTGTTGAACCGGGCGCCGACCCTGCACCGGCTGGGCATCCAGGCGTTCGAGCCCGTGCTCGTGGAGGGCAAGGCCATCCAGATCCACCCGCTGGTGTGCACCGCCTTCAATGCCGATTTCGACGGCGACCAGATGGCTGTCCACCTGCCCCTGTCGGCCCAGGCTCAGGCCGAGGCGCGAGTGCTCATGCTGTCGGCCAACAACGTGCTCAGCCCTGCTCACGGGCGTCCTCTGGTCACTCCTGGCCAGGACATGATCATCGGGGCCTACTACCTCACCGAGGAAGTGGATGGCGCGGTAGGCGAGGGACGGGTGTTCCGCCACCAGCACCAAATCGAGCGGGCCTACGAAGCCGGCGAGGTCGAGCTTCACGCCCGCATCGAGTACCGCATTCCCCAGTTGGTAGAAACGCCGGCCAACGGCGACGCCGCCACCTACACCCCGACCACGGTGGGACGAGTGCTGTTCAACAGCACCCTGCCCGACGACTTTCCCTATGTGAACCAGGTGGCCACCAAACGGGACATCACCACCATCGTGGACAAGCTGGCCCAGCAGTACACCAAGGAGGTCGTGGCCCGCAGCCTCGACGCCCTGAAGAACCTGAGCTTCGAGTTCGCCAGCCAGTCCGGACTCACCGTCTCGGTGGACGACATCAAGGTCCCCCGCGACAAGAAGACCATCTTGGACGGCTACGAGAAAGAGGCCGACAAGGTCGAAAACCAGTTCCGGCGGGGCATCATCACCGACGGTGAGCGCCGCCAGAAAGAGGTTGAGATCTGGACCGAGGCCACCGAGAAGGTGCGCCAGAGCATGGAGGCGGTGCTCCGGTCAGAGCAGTTCAACCCCATCGACATGATGGTGGGCTCCGGCGCCCGGGGGAACATGATGCAGGTCCGTCAGATCGCGGGTATGCGCGGCCTGGTGGCCAACCCCCGCGGCGACATGATACCCCGTCCCATCAAGAGCAACTTCCGCGAGGGCCTGGCGATGCTCGAATACTTCATCGCCACCCCCGGCGCCCGCAAGGGCCTGGTGGACACCGCCCTTCGCACCGCCGACTCCGGCTATCTCACCCGCCGCCTGGTCGACGTGGCCCAAGAGGTCATCATCAACGACCGGGACCCGTTCGAATCGGGAGGGCCGGTTCGGGGCATCTGGATCAACGACGTCATGCCTGATGAGCCGGGCAAGCGGACCTACCTGGAGACCCGTCTGTTCAGCCGCACTTTGACTGACGACGTGACCCTGGGCGATGGCACCGTGTTGGAACGGGGCTCCATCGTCGGCGATGAGGAGATGGCCCTGTTGCGCGACGATCCCACCGTAACCCGGGTCCGCGTGCTGTCCCCCCTCACCGACGACTCCGAGGTGGGGATCAGCCGAGCGTCCTACGGGCTCTCCCTCGCCACCGGCCAGCCCATCGAGGTGGGCGAAGCCGTGGGCGTGATCGCGGCTCAGTCCATCGGCGAGCCGGGAACACAGCTCACCATGCGGACCTTCCACACCGGCGGCGTGGCCGGCAAGGACATCGCTGGCGGTCTTCCCCGCGTCGTGGAACTGTTCGAGGCCCGCACTCCCAAGGGCAAAGCCGAGCTCACCCGGATCTCCGGGGTCGTTCGCATCGAAGATGAGGACGGCAAAGCCAGCAGGATGACCGTGGTAGGCGACGACGGCGCCGAATGGTCCCTTGTCATCGACCCTGCATGGAAGCTGGCGGTGATCGAGGACCAAGAGGTGTCCGCCGGTGATTCGGTGGCCCAGGCCGACGGGCCCCGCGACCCCAAGGAACTGCTGGAAATTCGCGGTGTGCGAGAGACCCAGCAGTACCTCGTGGACGAGGTGCAGAGGGTGTACCGAGACCAGGGCGTGTCCATCCACGACAAGCACATCGAGCTGATCGTTCGCCAGATGACCCGTCGAGTGGCCATTCAGGAACCGGGCGACTCCGACTTCCTGCCCGGCGAGCGGGTGGACTCCCAGAAATTCACCAACGTGAACCGCTCACTAGCCCAAGAGGGCAAGCGCCCTGCCGAGGGACGGCCTGAGCTCATGGGGATCACCAAGGCCTCCTTGGCCACCGATTCCTGGCTGTCGGCCGCGTCGTTCCAGGAAACCACCCGGGTGCTCACCGAAGCGGCCATCGAGTCTCGCCAAGACGAACTCGTCGGCCTCAAGGAGAACATCATCATAGGCAAGCTGATCCCAGCCGGGACCGGCATGGAGATGTACCGGGAGATCGCCACCCACGCTCCCGACTTCACTCCGATGGAGTACTACACCTCCGCAGATGAAGACGTTGACCTGGCAGATCAGTTTGCCCAGTGGGCTTCAGCGGCCGATGCCGCCGAGGCCGACGTGTTGCCGATGGGGAACTTAGGGGCGTAAACTTAGAACTGGAGCGCGGCCTTCGCTGCGCCCTCAATCTTTTTCCAATCAGCCCTAGGAAGTGCTGTGCCCACGATTCAGCAACTGGTGCGCAAGGGTCGCCAGTCAAAGTTCCGCAAGGAGAAGACGCCAGCCCTCAAAGGCGCGCCCCAGCGGCGAGGGGTATGTACTCGGGTTTACACAACCACTCCGAAAAAGCCGAATTCCGCGCTCCGACGGGTAGCCCGCGTGCGGCTGACCAGCGGAATGGAGATAACCGCCTATATCCCCGGCGAGGGGCACAACCTCCAAGAGCACTCCATTGTGTTGGTGCGCGGCGGTCGAGTGCGCGACCTGCCTGGCGTGCGCTACAAGATCATCCGAGGCACCTTGGACACTGCCGGAGTGACCGATCGCCGACAGGCCCGCAGCCGCTACGGCGCCAAGAAGGAAGGCTAACCATGCCTCGCAACTTCGCAAGCGCTGGAAAAGAGGCCTGAAGATGCCTCGCAAGGGCCCAGCGGGGCGACGCGACCTCCCCAACGACCCGGTGTACGACTCTTTGCTCGTCACCCAGTTCGTGAACAAGATCCTGCAACGGGGCAAGCGCTCCACCGCCGAGCGCATCATGTACGGCGCGCTCGACATCGTGGAGCAGAAGACCAGTGCCGAGCCGCTGGGCACCCTGAAGCGGGCGGTGGACAATGTGCGCCCCCAACTCGAGGTCCGCAGCCGGCGGGTCGGTGGGGCCACCTATCAGGTCCCTGTAGACGTGCGCCCTCGACGGGCGAACACCCTGGCCATCCGTTGGATTGTCAATCACGCCCGAGAACGGCGTGAGCGCACCATGACCGATCGGCTGGCCAACGAAATCCTGGACGCCTCTAATGGCCTGGGTGCGTCGGTGAAACGGCGCGACGACTTGCACAAGATGGCTGAGTCGAACCGGGCCTTCGCCCACTACCGCTGGTAAGCGGTCCTACTTCCTGAGCGTCATGTCTCGTCACCCGCTGGAGAAGACCCGCAACATTGGCATCATGGCCCACATCGACGCGGGCAAAACCACCTGTACCGAGCGCATCCTCTATTACACCGGCAAGGCTTACAAACTCGGTGAGGTCCACGACGGCGCCGCCACCATGGACTGGATGGAACAGGAACAGGAGCGGGGCATCACCATCACCTCGGCCGCCACCACCGCCGAGTGGGCCGGCCACCGCATCAACATCATCGACACGCCCGGCCACGTGGACTTCACCATGGAGGTGGAGCGCTCTTTGCGGGTGCTCGACGGGGCGGTGGCCCTGTTCGACGGCGTCGCCGGCGTGGAACCCCAGTCAGAGACCGTGTGGCGACAGGCCAACAAGTACGAAGTCCCCCGCATTTGCTTCATCAACAAGCTCGACCGCACCGGGGCCAATTTCGAGCGGGCCGTGCTCACCATTTCCGAGCGCTTGCGGGCCACCACTGCCGTGGTGCAGCTGCCCATCGGCATCGAAGCCGACCTGCTCGGCGTGGTCGACCTGGTGGAGATGCAGGGCCTGGTATGGCGGGGCGACGACTTGGGCGCCACCTGGGACGTCACCGAGATTCCCGAGGATCTCAAAGAAAAGGCCGAGGAAGCCCGCCTCGAGCTCATCGACCTGCTCACCCAGTTCGACGAGAGCCTGCTGGAGAAGTACATCGAGGATGAGGACTCGATCACTCCGGCCGACCTGCGGGCCGCTCTGCGAGCCTGCACCCTGTCGCTGGACATCGTGCCCGTGCTGTGCGGATCGGCCTTCAAGAACAAGGGCGTGCAACCGCTTCTGGACGCCATCATCGAGTACCTGCCCTCCCCGCTGGACATCCCCCCGGTCAGCGGCATCTACAAGGGCGAGGAGTGCGAGCGGCCTGCCGACGACGAGGCCCCGTTCAGCGCGTTGGCGTTCAAGATCATGAGCGACCCCCACGTCGGCAAGCTCACCTACTTCCGGGTCTACAGCGGTCAACTGGACAAGGGCAGCCAGGTGATCAACACCCGCACCGGGCGCAAGGAGCGGATCGGCCGCATCTTGGAGATGCACGCCAACGACCGCGAAGATCTCGACGTTGTCCGGGCCGGCGACATCGTGGCCGGAATCGGCCTCAAAGACGTGCGCACCGGCGACACCCTGACCCATCCCAACCACCCCATCGAACTGGAGCAGATGGACTTCCCCGACCCGGTGATCCAGGTTGCGGTGGAGCCCCGTACCAAGGCCGACCAGGACAAACTGGGCAAGGCGATGTCCGCCCTGGCCGAAGAGGATCCCACGTTCCAGGTCCGCACCGACGAGGAAACGGCGCAGACCCTCATCGCCGGAATGGGCGAGCTGCACCTGGAGGTGCTGGTGGAGCGGATGCTGCGGGAGTTCAATGTGGACGCCTCGGTCGGCAAGCCGCAGGTGGCCTACCGGGAGACCGTCTCCACGCCGGTGGGCAAGTTCACCTACACCCACAAGAAGCAGACGGGAGGCTCGGGCCAATACGCCGAGATCACCTTCGACCTTGAGCCGAATGACCCCGGCAAAGGCTATGAGTTCGCCAGCCAGGTCAGCGGGGGGCGCATCCCCAAGGAGTACATCCCCGCGGTAGACAGCGGAATGCAAGATGCCATGACCACCGGGCCGCTGGCCGGATTCCCGGTAGTCGATATCAAGGTGACCCTCACCGACGGCAAGCACCACGAGGTGGACTCATCCGACATGGCCTTCAAGATCGCGGCCACCGCCGCCTTCCGCGACGCCGCCCGACGGGCCAAGCCCGTTTTGTTGGAGCCGATCATGGCCGTCGACGTAGTGACTCCCGAGGAGTACATGGGCGACGTGATCGGCGATTTGAACGGTCGCCGGGGCAAGATCGACAGCATGGAACAGCGGGGCCGCGAACAAATTGTCAAGGCCCATGTGCCACTCTCGGAAATGTTCGGGTACGCTACCGAACTCCGGTCGCGGACACAGGGGCGTGCTACGCACACCATGCAGTTCGACACCTACCGGCAGGCGCCTGCCAAGGTGCAAGAGGAGATAGTCGCCCGCATTCGGGGCGAATAATCAGGGACAAAGAGCCCGTTTTCGGAGGATAGAAAATGGCTAAGGAAACATTTGAGCGCACCAAGCCGCACTTGAACGTGGGCACGATGGGCCACATCGACCACGGCAAGACCACCCTGACTGCGGCAATCACCAAGGTGCTGTCGGAGGCCGATCCCACCACCACGCAATTCACCGAGTTCGACAACATCGACAAGGCCCCCGAGGAGCGGGAGCGGGGAATCACCATCAACGTGGCCCACGTGGAGTACGAGACAGGGAACCGCCACTACGCCCACGTCGACATGCCCGGCCACGCCGACTACATCAAGAACATGATCACCGGCGCGGCCCAGGTAGATGGCGCCATTCTGGTGGTGTCGGCCGCCGACGGCCCCATGCCCCAGACCCGAGAGCACGTTCTCTTGGCCCGCCAGGTGGGCGTGCCCGCCATCGTGGTCGCCTTGAACAAGGTCGACATGGTGGACGATGAGGAGCTGTTGGAGCTGGTGGAGCTCGAGGTTAGGGAGCTGCTCAGCGAGTACGACTTCCCCGGCGACGACATCCCGGTGATCCCGGTTTCGGCCCTCAAGGCTCTCGACGGCGACGGCGACGCCGCCCAGCAGGTGATCGACCTGATGGAGCAGGTGGACTCTTACATCGAGGAGCCCGAGCGCGACGTGGACAAGCCGTTCCTGATGCCCATTGAAGACGTGTTCTCCATCACCGGACGGGGAACCGTGGTCACCGGTCGGGTGGAGCAGGGCATCGTCAACACCGGCGACAAGGTAGAGATCGTCGGCATTAAAGACACGGCCGAGACGGTGTGCACCGGGGTTGAGATGTTCCGCAAGCTGCTCGACGAGGGTCGCGCCGGCGACAACATCGGCGCCCTGCTACGGGGCACCGACAAAGACGAAGTCCAGCGCGGCCAGGTGTTGGCCAAGCCCGGCTCCATCACCCCCCATACCAACTTCGAAGCCCAGGTCTACGTGCTGACCAAGGAAGAGGGCGGTCGCCACAAGCCGTTCTTCAGCAACTACCGGCCCCAGTTCTACTTCCGGACCACCGATGTCACCGGCACCATCGCCCTGCCCGAGGGCACCGAGATGTGCATGCCCGGCGACAACACCGAAATGGTCGTAGAGCTCATCGCCCCGATTGCCATGGACGAGGGGCTGCGTTTCGCCATCCGCGAGGGCGGCCGCACCGTGGGTGCGGGCACAGTCACCAAGATCATCAAGTAGCTCTCATGGCATCAGGACAGAAAATCCGCATTCGGCTAAAGGCCTACGATCACGAGATCATCGACCAATCCACCAAGAAAATCGTGGAGACGGTCAAGCGCACCCAGGCCGATTTGCGAGGTCCTGTCCCACTGCCCACCGAAAAGCACCGCTTCACCGTGATCCGGTCACCCCACAAGGACAAGGACAGCCGCGAGCACTTCGAGATTCGCATCCACAAGCGCTTGCTCGACATCGTCGATCCCGGACCCAAGACCGTGGACTCCCTTCAACGGCTGGACCTGCCTGCGGGCGTCGACATCGAGATCAAGCTCCAGCACGGCTGACGGTCTTCCCCACTACGGCCGGATGTGCCCGATCGAATTCCCCGAGGGCTCCATCGACCAACCCTTAGTGGTGTGGCCTTCCAGGTAATCCTGCTCCGGGTCTCCGGACCCGACCGCCCCGGGCTGTTCGCAGCCCTGCTCAATGTGCTCACCGCCGGCGGGGCCCAGATTCAAGACGTGGAGCAGGTGGTGATCCGCCGCCAGCTCACCTTGGGCATCGTGATGGAGGTTCCTCCCGGTCAAGACCTGCTCAAAGACCTGCTGCTGTTCGGCTGGGAGCAGAAGGTGACCGTGGAATTCGACGTGGTGGATCCCACGCCCTCGGTGCACTCCGGTGCATACGCCGTCACCGTTCTGGGCCGGGAGCTAACCCCAGCGATGTTGGCCACCACCGCCACTGCCATCGCCGAAGGAGGCGGCAACATCAACCGCATCGTGCGCCTCTCCCGCTATCCCATCTACAGCTACGAGCTGCTCGTGGAGGGGGGCGCTGCCGAGGCCATCCGGCGCAATCTGCTGTCAGTAGCCGGGGCCAACCCCGAATTCGACGTGGCCATCCAACGGGAAGGCCTGGCGCGGAGGGCCAAGCGCGTGGCCTTGCTGGATGTGGACTCCACCCTCATTCAGGACGAGATGATCGATCTGCTGGCCGCTGAAGCGGGGTGTGTGGAGGTATGCCAGAAGCTGACCGAACAGGCGATGCGAGGAGAGATCGGCTTCGAGACCGCCCTGCGAGACCGGGTTCGCCTCCTGGCCGGGTTGGACGAGGCTGCGCTGGAGCGGGCATGGGACCAAGTCAGCCTCACCCCAGGGGCCCGGACGTTTCTGACCACCCTTCAGCGACTGGGTTTCGCCATCGCCATCGTGAGCGGCGGCTTCACCCGGTTCTGCAACCGGCTCAAGCAGGACTTCGACCTCGACTACGCGTACGCCAACACCTTGGAGATGGTCGACGGCAAGCTGACCGGCAATTTGGAGGGCCCGATCGTGGATCGAGCCCGCAAGGCAGAGATTCTGCACGAGATCGCCGCCGCCGAAGGCGTGTCGCCCGAGCAGGTGGTAGCAGTGGGAGACGGCGCCAACGACATCGACATGCTCACCGCGGCCGGACTGGGCATCGCCTTCAACGCCAAGCCCAAGGTTCGCCAGGCGGTTGAGACTGCCGTCAGCGTGCCCTACTTGGACGCCGTACTGTTTGTGCTGGGCGTCAGCCGCGAAGAGGTCGAGGCCGAGGGGATTTGATCCTGCCCCATGCAGCCTGACCCCACGCCCATACGCAGCCTGTTGTTTGTCCCCGCAAACCGACCGGATCGGATGCAGAAGGCGCTGAGATCGGAAGCCGACGGGGTTGTGTTCGACTTGGAGAGCGCCATTCCCCGCGGAACAGCCGCCGAATCCCGAGACTGCGTCCGCCAGGCTTTGGAAGCCCACACACCGGATCAAGCGGCAATATTCGTCCGGGTCTCAGCGGTTGGCACGGCCGACTTCGCTCCCGATCTGGAAGCCTGCCTCCATCCATCGCTGACCGCGGTGATGCTGCCTCAAGTCACCGACCCAGAAGAGGTAATCATCACCAATTCCGCTCTGGAAGGGACAGAGATCCGCATTATGCCGTTGGTGGAAACCGCATCGGCCGTACGTCAGGCCTACGAATTGGCTACCGCCTCCGAGCGGGTGGCTTACATGGGGGGCGCCACTGGCCGCCATGGTGACTTGGGCCGCTCGGTGGGATTCCAGTGGACGCCCGAAGGCACAGAGACCCTCTACCTGCGGCAAAAGGTACTCATCGACGTGCGTTCGGCCGGAGTGCCCAACCCACTGTCCGGACTCTGGGGAACCGTCGACGACCTCGACGGCCTTACTCGGTTCGCCCACCAAACTCGGCAGCTCGGTTACGAGGGGATGATGATCATCCACCCCACCCACATTCCCATCGTCAACCAGGCGTTCTCCCCCACTCCCGAAGAGATAGAAGGCTGGCGCCGACTCATTGCCGCCATCGAAGAAGCCGAAGCCCAGGGCATAGGCGCCTTCCGCTACGAAGGCCGCCTCATCGACCACGCCCATCTCCTAACCGCCCAACAGAACCTCTCCCGCGCTTCCAAACTAGGTCTCATCTAACGAGAGAAGGTGGCCCCCAACGGAGGCAGGCTGGGGGGTGGCAATTCGCTCTACGGCAGCACAAACCAACTACCAGGCTGCTACAACACTGCTATGGCACAGACCACATTCGGCGACACAACCATCAACACCGGCGGCGACCTCCCTGCGGTGGGATCAGCAGCACCGGCATTCACGCTCACCGGCGGCGACCTGTCCCCCGTCACGCTTGAGGGCCTGGCCGGCCGCAACGTGGTGCTCAACATCTTCCCCAGCATCGACACCGGCGTGTGCGCCAACAGCGTGCGGGCCTTCAACGAGCGGGCTGCCGGTCTCGACAACACCACCGTGATCTGCGCTTCGATGGACCTGCCCTTCGCCGGTTCCCGCTTCTGCGGTGCCGAGGGCATCGAAAACGTCACCATTGGCTCCATCTTCCGCAACCGGGAGTTCTTGGACGACTACGGCGTGGAGATGGTCGACGGCCCCCTGTCCGGTCTCACCGCCCGAGCTGTGGTGGTCGTTGGCCCCGACGGCACCGTGGCCCACAGCGAGCTGGCAGCCGCCATCGCCGACGAGCCAAACTACGACGCCGCCCTGGCCGCCTGCTCCTGACCGGGTTTAACCCGTCATTTGGGAGTGAACACCCGGCCCAACATTTGGCGGAGGCGGTCTCCTAAGGGTTCGCGTTCAGGATGCTGGGCCGCTTCGGCGTCTTCGAGCTCCTGTACCACCTCATGGCGTTCGAGGTAGCTGGCCAAAAAGGCCTGGATGGTGGCGGCCGCGGGGAGGGCCAACACTGCCCCCACCGCCCCTAGTAGCAGGCTTCCGACTATCACCGATCCGAAGGCCACGGTCACGTGTATCTCCATGGTGTGGGCAGTCACCTTGGGCTGGAGCAGGTAGTTCTCCACCTGCTGGTACACCACTATGGCGATCAGCATGGCCAGCCCGGTCGAAGGCTGGTCCAGCAACCCGATGATCACCGGCAGCGCCCCAGCTATGTAGGTGCCGATGACCGGTACGAACTGCGATATCAAGCCCACCCACATGGCCATCGGCACTGGGAACGGCGCCCCGACCAGCCAAAACACCAGCCAGTGCACCAAAAACGAGATCACCGCCAGGATCAGCCGGCTGTAGATGTATCCCCCGGTCTTGTCGATTGCCAGATTCCAGATGCTCAGTACCTGGCGCTGTCGTTCAGCCGGCAGCAGAGAGCAGATGTTGCGGCGCAGCTTGGGCCCTTCGGCAACCAGATAGAACGTAAACAACGCGATGGTCAGGATCTGGAACAGCACTTGCAGCACGGTGGCGCCCAGGTTGATCAGATTGTCGGCCAACCGGGTCGCCAAGTTGGCGACTGCTCCACCCTCCTGAAACTCATCAAGCAGCCCTTGCGCGTCGACTTCAATGTCGAATGTGTCCTCCAGCCAATCCTCTATGTCGTTGATGTAACCGGGGGCGTCGTCGGCGAAATCGCCGATCTGGTCAGCCAGAACCGTGCCAATGGCCCATAGAAACAACCCCACTGCCGCCAGCAATGCCAGGAACATGATCCCGGTGCCCACTCCCCGGCGAATGCCCAACCTCTCCATGCGGTTCACCGCGGGCTCCAGTGCGAATGACAGGAAGAACGACACCAACACGATCACGATGAGCATCTTCAGCTCCGCGATCAGCCACCCCAGCACGTACAGCCCGCCGAGAGCGACCGCACCGGTCAGAATGGCCCGAAACAGCCAAGGCGGCACCTTCTGGGACGGCGTCTCTTCAGGCGAAACTTCGTCCACGGTTTCACGCTAACCCTCGCCTTTTGCCCAATCGGGGATTTGGTCCAACCCCTCTCAACCGCTATCATTTGTACTTCGTGCCGGCTCCGGTCGGCACTGTTCGTGTCAAACGACGTCCGTCAAGGCCCACAAGGGGCAATAACCCTGCTCCGGGAACCAGACGGCACAACCGAAACCCGCTCCGCCGGAATGACCCGCCAACTGGGTCAGCACCCGTGCGGAGCGTTCGCGTGAAGGCAGGGTCGCGATGGTTGCCAAGGCGATTGTCGGCGAAAAACTAGGAATGACCCAGGTATGGGATGAGGACGACCGCGTCGTCCCCGTCACCGTGCTGCGGGTGGAACCCTGTCGCATTGTGCAGGTCAAGAGACCGGAGACCGACGGCTATTCAGCTCTCCAGGTGACCTACGGAACTCAGAGTCCCGATCGGATTACCCAGCCGGAGCGGGGGCATTTGGACAAGGCTGGCGTCGCTCCCGGTCGCAAGCTGGTTGAATTGCGCCTCGACGATGTGGGTGCCTACGAAGCTGGCCAGGAGATCGGCGTCGACGTGTTCGACGGCGGCGAGCGAGTGGACGTTACCGGTGTCAGCAAGGGCAAGGGATTCTCTGGGGTCATGAAGCGGCACAACTTCAGCGGCCAGAAGGCCAGCCACGGAGCCCATAAGGTCCACCGCAAGCCCGGCGCCGTGGGCCAGTGCGCCACGCCATCAAGGATTTTCCGCGGCAAGAAGATGCCGGGACGAACAGGGGCTGAGAGGGTCACCACGCTGAACCTCCAGGTGGTGAGGGTGGACACCGAAAACGATCTGATTCTGTTGAAGGGCTCTGTGCCAGGCCGGCGAGGATCCACCGTGCTGATTCGCAGCGCGGTCAAGAACGGAGCGAAGTGACCATGGCGACCGCCCCAGTCGATGAGGCTCCGGTTCTGCAAGTGCACACCGTCACCGTTCGCAACCCGTCATCCGGTAGGAAGACCGGATCAGTGGACTTGGATCCTGAGGTGTTTGGGATCGAACCCAACGTCGCCGTCCTGCACCAGGTGGTCACTGCCCAACTGGCCGCTCGACGCCGGGGAACCCAGAACACCAAGACCAGAGCCGAGGTCAGAGGCGGTGGCGGCAAACCGTGGCGGCAGAAGGGCACCGGCCGAGCCCGCCACGGCTCAACCCGCAATCCCCAATGGCGGGGCGGGGGCGTGGCCCTGGGTCCCAAGCCCCGGAGCTACCGCCAGCGCACTCCCAGGAAGATGATTCGCCTGGCCCTGCGATCGGCGCTGTCCGATCAGGCCCGCGACGAAAAGGTCATCGTGGTCGACCGCTGGAGATTCGAGGCCCCCCGCACCAAGGAGGCCATCGCTGCCCTCAGCGCCCTGAAGCTGGACGGCAAGGTGCTGGTGGTGGCCGACCGCGACCAGTCGGAGGTGTGGAAGAGCTTCCGCAACCTACAGCAGGTTCACCTCATCAGCCCCGGAGAGCTGAACGCCTACGACGTGCTGGTGTCCGACTCGGTGGTGTTCACCTTGGACACCCTGCCCACCTCGGCCTCGGCCGAGTCCGAGGATGAAGCCGCTGATCAGGTCACTGGCGAAGCCGCCAATGACGAGGGGCCCGGCGAAGCCGCCGATGAGGGGGAAATCTGATGAAGGATCCCCGCGACGTGGTCTTGGCCCCAATCGTCTCAGAGAAGTCCTACGAGCTGCTGGAGTCCAACGTCTACACCTTCCGGGTCCACCCCACCGCGTCCAAGCCCGAGATCAAGGACGCCATCGAGACCCTATTCGACGTCACCGTTCTCAAGGTGAACACCATGAACCGCAAGGGCAAGCGCCGCCGAAACCGCCGCAGCCTCTCCTACGGCCGCAAACCCGACACCAAGCGGGCCCTGGTCACGCTGGCTGAGGGTGACGAGATCGAGTTGTTCGACGTTTAGGGAACGCCATGGCAGTACGCAGACGAAATCCCACCAGCCCCGGCCGGCGCTTTCAGACAGTGTCGGACTTCTCCGGCATCACCGCCACAAAGCCGGAACGGTCGCTGGTCGCCAAGAAGACTGGAACTGGCGGACGAAACAATCACGGGCGCAAGACCTCCCGGCATCGGGGCGGAGGCCACAAGCAGCGCTACCGGGTCATCGATTTCAGGCGAGCCAAAGACGGCGTACCTGCCACGGTGGCGTCGGTGGAGTACGACCCCAACCGCAACTGCCGCATCCTGCTGCTGCACTTCCACGACGGCGAGAAGCGCTACATCTTGGCCCCCGAAGGCGTGGGCGTGGGCGATATCCTGCAAAACGGGCCGGGGTCAGAGATCAGGCCGGGCAACGCCCTGCCGCTGAGGTATATCCCAGTAGGCACCACCGTCCATGCCGTGGAGCTCAAGCCCGGCGGCGGTGCCCGCATGGCCCGCTCGGCTGGGGCCAGCGCCCAACTCGTGGCCAAGGAGGGAACCTTCGCCACCATTCGCCTGCCCAGCACCGAGATGCGCCGGGTGCCCATCGACTGCCGGGCCACGGTTGGATCGGTGGGCAACGCCGAAGCCGAGCTCATCAAGCTGGGCAAAGCCGGGCGATCCCGCTGGAAGGGAGTTCGCCCCCAAACCCGCGGCGTGGCCATGAATCCGGTGGACCACCCCTTAGGCGGCGGCGAGGGCAAGTCCTCCGGTGGCCGCCACCCGGTATCGCCCTGGGGCAAGGCCGAGGGACGCACCCGCAACAAGAAGAAGAAGTCTCAGCAGATGATCGTCCGACGGCGCCGTACCCGCGGCGGGCGTCGCTAGGGGGTCCGCAAATGCCCAGAAGCTTGAAGAAAGACCCGTTCGTCGACGGCCACCTGTTGCGCAAGGTCGACGAGCTCAACGACCAGAACACCAAGCAGGTCATCCGGACGTGGTCCCGCCGCTCCACCATCATTCCTGACATGGTGGGCCACACCATTGCGGTCCATGACGGGCGCAAGCACGTTCCGGTGTACATCACCGAGTCGATGGTGGGCCACAAGCTGGGTGAATTCGCCCCCACACGTACGTTCCGGGCCCACGCCGGCCAAGAGCGGGGAGCCCAGCGCTGATGGCTGCGGTCACCGTGGGCAGCGAAACCCGCCCGGGCAGCCGGGCCGTGGCCAAGTACGTGCGCTCCTCGGCCTTCAAGGCTCGGGAGGTGCTCGACTTGGTACGGGGCAAGTCGTATTCCGAGGCCCGGGAGATCCTGACCTTTTCCGAGCGGCGCATCTCCGACACGATCGCTAAGTGCCTCGACTCCGCGGTGGCCAATGCCGAGCATAATGACGAACTCGACGGCGAAGAGCTCTTCGTGGCTGCCTGCTACGCCGACGAGGGCCCCACGCTGAAGCGCTGGCGGCCCCGGGCCCGAGGCCGAGCCACTCGCATTCGCAAGCGGACTTGTCACATCACCGTGGTGGTGGCCCGCTACACCGACGAAGAGCTGGCCGCCATCGATGCCCGCCTGGCCCTCAAGGGCACCGGACGGCGCAGCTCGGCTGCCGAGGCTCGCCGTCGGAGAGTGGCAGCCAGCCGGGAACGCGACGCAGAACGGGCTGCAGAGCAGGAACGCGACCAAGACGAGGACGATTTGGAGGCTCTAGAGGGAGACCTCGACGACGAAGCCCTGGAGGCGGACTTCGAAGACGCCGCCGACGAAGACGAACAAGACGAGCCAGTGGCCGAAGACGCCGCCGACGAAGACGAACAAGACGAGCCAGTGGCCGAAGACGCCGCCGACGAAGACGAAGAGAAGGAATCCTGATGGGCCAGAAGATCAACCCCTACGGGTTCCGCCTGGGAGTCACCACCGACTGGAAGTCGCGCTGGTTCGCCAACCGCCGTGAATACGGTGACTTCATCATCGAGGACTGGAAGGTGCGCGACTACCTGATGTCAGAGCTGCCTCACGCAGCCATCAGCCGCATCGAGATCGAGCGCACCCGCGACCGACTCCGTGTCGACGTCCACACCGCCCGGCCGGGAATCGTCATCGGGCGCCGGGGCAGCGAGGCCGACCGTCTTCGCAACGGCCTGGCCAAGATCACCGGCAACAACCGGGTGCAGCTCAACATCCAAGAGATAAAGCAGCCCGAGTTGGATGCCGCGCTCATCTCCCAGGGTGTGGCCGACCAGTTGGCCAACCGGGTGGCTTTCCGCCGGGCCATGAAGCGAGCGGTGCAGAACGCTCAGAAGGCCGGGGCCCTTGGCATCCGGGTGCAGTGCTCGGGTCGTTTGGGCGGCTCAGAGATGGCTCGCACGGAGTGGTACCGAGAGGGACGGGTTCCCCTGCACACTCTTCGAGCCGATATCGACTATGGATTCCGGGAGGCCCACACCACTTATGGACGCATCGGCGTAAAGGTGTGGATCTACAAGGGCGACATTCTCCCCTACAAGACCCAGGCCGAGGACAAGATCAGCCGCGAGGCGGCCATGGCAGTGGGCGAGGCTTCCGGGACCCAAAAGCCGAGGGCCGTGGTTTCGTCGGCCGCGGCGCCGCGCCAGGGCGATCATGAGCGCGTCGACGAAACCGAAGAGCCCGCCCCCCTCATCAAAGAAGCCGATCCAGAGTTCGAGAAGCTGCTCGAGGAGGAAGAGGACATCCTCCGCTCAACCCGCGAGCACAGCGAGACTCCGCACTTCCGTCCGGGCGACGCCGACTGATTGCCATGTTGACGTCCGCGACCCCCGAACCCCGCAAAGGCCAGGTCCAGCCATGTTGATGCCCAAGAAGGTCAAACACCGCAAGCACCATCGAGGCCGGACTAAGGGCATCGCCAAGGGCGGCACCACCGTGAACTTCGGCGAGTACGGGATTAAGGCCCTTGAGCCGGGATGGATCACCGCCCGCCAGATCGAGGCCACCCGTATCGCCATCACACGGCACATTCGCCGGGGCGGCAAGGTTTGGATCAACATCTTCCCCGACAAGCCGGTGACCGAGAAGCCGGCGGAGACCCGCATGGGCTCGGGCAAAGGCAATCCAGAACGTTGGGTAGCCGTGGTCAAACCCGGTCGCATCCTGTTCGAGCTGTCCTACCACGACCGAGAGGTTGCTCGGACGGCCATCGAACGGGGAATCCAAAAGCTCCCGATCAAGGCTCGATTCGTCGAGCGCCAGGAAGGGTGATTTCTATGGCCCGCACTACCAACTGGCAGACCTTGAGCGACTCCGACCTCATCGAACAACTGGACGAGGCCAAAGAAGAGGTGTTCAAGCTCCGCTTCCAGATCGTCACCGGCCGCTTGGACAACACCGCCCGCCTGAAGCAGGCCAAGAAGGAAGTGGCCCGGGCCATGACCGAGCTGAGGATGCGGGAGATCCAAGCCGCCGAGGCGCTGGAAGCCGAATTGCAGGAGGCCGGCAATGGCTGATCCCACACCCGATCCAACGATCGATCCCACAACCGAGACGCCGTCGGCCGCCCGACCCAACCGCCGCAAGGTGCGGGAGGGCATGGTGACATCGGTATCCATGGACAAGACCGCGGTGGTGGTGTCCACCGACCGCGTCCGGCATCGCCGGTACAACAAGACCGTGCAGCGCAACACACGCCTGTATGTCCACGACGAGTCAAACCAGCTCGCGGTGGGTGACCGGGTGCGAGTGCAGGAAACCCGCCCACTGTCCAAGACCAAGCGGTGGCGACTGGTTGAGATTGTGGAGCGTGCCCGATGATCCAGCAAGAAACCCGCGTCAAAGTGGCCGACAACTCCGGCGCCAAAGAGGTGTTGTGCATCCGGGTGCTGGGCTCGTCCCGCAAGCGCTATGCCACCATCGGCGACGTCTTCGTGGCCACTGTCAAAGACGCCATGCCCGGTGCCGCCGTCCGCAAGGGCGAAGTGGTGCGCTGCGTTCTGGTCCGGGCAAAAAAGGAGAAGCGCCGCAAAGACGGCTCCTACATCCGCTTCGACGAGAACGCTGCCGTGCTCATAAACGACCAGCAGCAGCCTCGCGGAACCCGCATCTTTGGCCCGGTGGGCCGGGAACTGAGGGACAAGCGCTTTATGCGCATCGTGTCGCTCGCACCGGAGGTGTTGTAGCCGCCATGAAAGTCCGCAAAGGAGATCGAGTCCGAGTGCTCAGCGGAAAGGACCGGGGCAAAGAGGGCGAGGTTGTGTTCGCCTATCCGGCCAAGGGAACGGTGATCGTCGAAGGCGTGAACATCGCCACCAAGCACCAGGGGCCTCGCCAGGGGATCATGCAGACCGGCATCATCGACAAGGAGATGCCCATCAGGGTGTCCAACGTGGCCGTGATCAGCCCGGCCGATGGCCAACCCACCCGGGTGGGATACCGGTTCGACACCGATGGACGAAAGATCCGCGTCTGCCGGCGCACGGGAGTTGATCTGTAATGGCTGCTACCGCGACCACCCCCCGACTGCAATCCCTGTACCGGGAAGAAATCCGTGACCAGCTCAAGGAGCACTTGGGGCTGGACAACGTCATGCAGGTACCCCGCTTCGAGAAGATCGTGGTGAACATGGGGGTTGGCGAGGCCGTGGCTCAGGCCAAACTGCTCGACGGCGCCGTGGCCGATCTGACCACCATCGCCGGCCAGCGCCCGGTCATCACTCGGGCCAAGAAGTCCATCGCCAATTTCAAGATCCGGGAGGGAAATCCCATCGGGGCCAAAGTCACATTGAGGGGGGCCCGCATGTGGGAGTTCCTAGACAGGCTGATCAACCTGGCCATTCCCCGCATTCGGGACTTTCGGGGCCTATCGCCCCGCTCCTTCGACGGGCAGGGCAACTACTCCTTCGGAGTCACCGAGCAGCTGATCTTTCCCGAGGTCGACTATGACTCCATCGACACCATCAGGGGCATGGACATCACAATCGTTACCACCGCAACCACCGACGAGGAGGGCCGAGCTCTGCTCGAGGCCTTCTCGTTCCCATTCCAAGCCGAGGGACAGTAACTCAATGGCAAAAAAGGCGCTTGTCCAAAAGCAACAGCGAACTCCGAAGTTCAAGGTGCGGGCCTACACCCGCTGCCGCCGCTGCGGCCGGCCCCGAGCCGTATACCGCAAGTTCGGATTGTGTCGAGTATGTCTGAGAGAACTGGCCCACGCCGGGGAGATTCCCGGCCTGACCAAGGCGAGCTGGTGAGGTGTCCGAAATGATGATCTACACCAAAGAGCTGGTGAGGTGATGCTGCTGTGACCATGACCGATCCCATCGCCGACATGTTGACCCGGATCCGCAACGCCAACACCGCCATGCGCGACGAGGTGAGGATGCCGTCATCCAAGATGAAGGTGGCGCTGGCCGACGTCCTCAAGCAAGAGGGCTACATCAACAACTTCGCCGTGGCCGAAGACACATCCGGCCCGGGACAGACCCTGACCATCGATATGAAGTATTCCGACCAGCGAGAGCGGGTCATCTCTGGCATCACCCGAGTGTCCAAGCCGGGCCTGCGGGTTTACTCCAAGTCGGAGAACATCCCCCGGGTGCTGGGCGGGCTGGGAGTGGCCATCGTGTCCACCAGCAAGGGCTTGATGAGCGACCGCGAAGCGCGCCGCCGCCGCATGGGCGGCGAGGTCGTCTGCGTGGTTTGGTAGGAGGCTGGCGGTGTCACGAGTCGGAATGAACCCGATCCCGGTGCCTGACGGCGTGGACGTGGCCATCAACGGCGCCCATGTCACCGTTTCTGGCAGCCGCGGCTCACTGGAGCACGACCTCCCCGACGCCATCTCGGCTCGGATCGAAGACGGCTTCGTCGTTGTCGAGCGGGCCGACGAGCAGCGCAATACCAAGGCGCTGCATGGATTGAGCCGCTCGCTCGTAGCCAACATGGTCACGGGCGTCAGCGAGGGCTATCGCAAAGAACTGGAGATCGTGGGAGTTGGCTACCGAGCGATCGCCCAGGGCAACAGCAAAATCGAGCTTCAACTGGGATTCAGCCATCCAGTGCACGTGGAAGCCCCCGACGGTGTGACCTTCGAGGTCCCCAATCAAACGAGCATCCATGTGCTGGGAATCGACAAGCAGGCGGTGGGCCAAGTGGCCGCCGACATCCGAGCCATCCGCAAGCCTGAGCCCTACCGGGGCAAGGGCATCCGCTACGCCGGCGAGCGGATCATTCGAAAAGCTGGCAAGGCCGCGAAGTAGAGCTGGGAATCGCCATGAGCAGCGTCAAGCACAAGCACCAAAGCCGGGTCCGGCGTCATCGCCGGGTTCGCAAGAAGATCCAGGGCACCGCAGAGCGCCCTCGCCTGGCCGTCTATCGGTCCAACCGCCACATCATCGCCCAGGTCATTGACGATGCCGCGGGCCACACCATCGCGTCAGCCTCCACCACCGAGTCCGATTTGCGGTCCGGCCCTACCGGGAACGTGGCCGGCGCGGCGGCGGTGGGCAAACTCATCGCCGAGCGGGCCAAGGAGAAAGACATAACCACGGTCGTATTCGACCGGGGCGGATTCCGCTACCACGGTCGGATCGCCGCTCTGGCCGACTCGGCCCGAGAAGCTGGACTGGAGTTCTGATGACCGATACTTCGACTTCTACCCCTACGCCGACCCCTGACGGCCAACTGCGCGATTCCCGGGTGATCAACATCAACCGGGTGGCCAAGGTGGTCAAGGGCGGCCGCCGCTTCTCCTTCACCGCGCTGGTGGTAATCGGCGACGGCGCGGGACGGGTCGGATTGGGCTATGGCAAGGCCAAGGAGGTGCCCCTGGCCATCCAAAAGGGCACCGAGGAGGCCCGGCGCAATCTGTTCCGGGTTCCGCTGGCCGCATCCACCATCACCCACCCGGTTATCGGCGAGATGGGCGCGGGGCGGGTGCTCCTGAAGCCGGCCGCGCCCGGTACCGGCGTGATCGCCGGGGGCGCCGCCCGGGCCATTCTGGAAGAGGCCGGCATCGGCGATGTGCTGTGCAAGTCGCTGGGCTCCCCCAACCACATCAACGTGGCTCGGGCCACCATCGCCGGGCTCAAAGCCCTCAAGCGCCCCGACGAGGTGGCCCGCCATCGGGGAATCCCCGCCGATGAGTTCGTGCCCGCTGGGATGCTGGCGGCCTACCGGGAGTCGGAGCGCCTGTCAGCTGCTGCGCCGACCGACGACGAGGAGTAGCCGCCATGGCGATCAAGGTCACCCAAATCCGGTCTCAGATCGGCACCCGGCCCAAGCAGCGGGGCACACTGCGGGCCTTGGGCCTACGTGGCATCGGCCAGACCAACACTTTGCCGGATGCCCCCGAGATCAGGGGGATGATCGACAAGGTGTCCCACCTGATCTCTTGGGAGGAGACCGACGAGTCATGAAGGTTCACGATCTGAAGCCGGCCCCGGGATCCCGCAAGCGTCCGCAGCGCAAGGCCCGCGGCATTGCCGGCAAGGGCGGCAAGACCGCAGGCCGAGGCACAAAAGGGCAGCGGGCCCGGAGCAAGATCCCCGTCGGGTTCGAAGGCGGTCAGATGCCGTTGGCCCGCCGGGTGCCCAAGCTGCGGGGATTCAAGAACCCATTTCGCATGGAGTACCAGGCCATCAACCTCGATGTCATCGAGGCCACCGGGCTGGACGAGATCACCCCAGAAGTGCTTCACCAGCAGGGGCTCTTGCACAAGGGCGCCATGGCCAAAGTTCTTGCCCGCGGCGAGTTGAGCCGAGCCGTCACCGTCAAGGCCCACGGCTTCTCTGAATCGGCGAAGGCGGCCATACTTGCCGCAGGCGGTAGCGTAGAGGTGTTGCCCAAGCCCTTCACCGGGCGCCCTCCGGCCAAGGGCAACGCCCTTACCAACCGATAGCCCAAGCTCGACAGGGTCGAAGGAGTAGGAGTCGCCGTGCTCACCAGGATTACAAATATGTTCCGGGTCGCCGACCTGCGGAACAAAATCCTGTTCACTCTGTCAATGCTGGTGATATTCCGCCTGGGCGTAGCCATCCCCTCCCCCGGCGTCGACCTCGACGCCGTGGACCAGCTCCGCAATCAGGCCGACGCCGGCGGGGTTACCGGGCTGTTGAATTTCTTCTCCGGCGGCGCCTTGTCGCAGTTCGCCATCTTCGCCCTGGGAATCTTCCCCTACATCACCGCGTCCATCATCATGCAGGTGCTGGGGGTGGTGATTCCCCGCATCGAGCAATGGCAGAACCAGGGTGCGGTGGGTCAGCGCAAGATCACCCAGTGGACCCGGTACCTGACAATTGCGATCGCCATTATCCAGGCGACCTCGTTCTCCTTCCTGTTCCACAACGGCGGCGGCGGATTCAGCCTCACGGGCGGCAATGCCAACCAAGCCATCGACTTGCTGCCCAACTTCACTGCCCCCCGGGTATTCCTGGTGGTGCTCACCCTCACCGCCGGCACTGCGCTATTGATGTGGATGGGGGAGCTCATCACCCAAAAGGGCATCGGCAACGGCATGTCGCTGATCATCTTCGCCTCGGTGGTGTCCACCATTCCCAACCAGTTCTCGTTGGTGAAAGCTTCTGAGGGTTGGGGAGCGGTATTCGTTATCGCTTTCATGTACCTGGCTCTGCTGGTGGCAATCGTGTTCGTGGAGAGCGGCCAGCGCCAGATTCCTGTTCAGTTCGCCAAGCGGGTGGTGGGCCGCCGCATGGCCGGCGGACAAAGCACCTACATCCCGTTGAAGGTGAACCAGTCCGGCGTGATTCCCATCATCTTCGCCAGTTCGGTTCTGTACCTGCCCATCCTGCTCTCCGCCGTGCTGCCGTCGGACTCAAACCCCGACCAAAACACCTGGGGGGAGAGCGTCCAAAACTGGGTGAACACCCACTTGGGCGACCCGGCCGACACCGTGTATCTGATCGTCTTCGCCCTGATGATCGTGGGCTTCGCCTACTTCTACACCGCCATTACATTCGACCCGGTCAAGCAGGCCGACCAGATCCGCAAGCAGGGTGGGTTCATCCCCGGAATCCGACCCGGCCGCCAAACCGAGCGCTACCTGGGCCGCATTCTGTCTCGCATCACACTGCCGGGAGCGCTGTTCATCGCCGCGGTGGCCGTCATCCCCGCCATCGCCCTGTCCCAGTACATCGACAGCCGGAGCGCGGCGGCCTATAGCTTCAGCGGCATCTCCGTGCTCATCGCCGTGGGTGTGGCCCTGGAAACCATGAAGCAGATCGACAGCCAGCTCATGATGAGAAACTACGAGGGCTTCTTGAAGTAATGCCCTTGGTGCTGGTCATACTGGGCCGCCAGGGTTCAGGCAAGGGTACCCAGGCTACGCTCTTGGCCGAGCGCTATGGGGTGGTCCACGTATCCACCGGCGACATGCTGCGGGCCGCGGTGGCCGCGGGCACCGAGCTGGGGCTTAGGGCCAAGGCCGTGATGGACGTCGGCAACCTGGTGGGCGACGACATCATGATCGGGATCGTGGGCGAGCGGCTGGCCGACGACGACATTCAGGCCCACGGAGTGCTGTTGGACGGATTCCCCCGAACCACCGCCCAAGCCGACGCTCTCGCCGAGATCCTGGGGGGCACCGGCCCCGATTTGGCCATAAATCTGGACCTTCCCATCGCCGAGGTCACCGAGCGAATGCTGGCCCGAGGTCGAGACGATGACACCGAAGAGACCATTTCTCGCCGACTTGAGCTCTATGAGGCTGAGACCGCACCGCTGCTCGCCTGGTTCGAAGAGCGGGGTCGTCTGACCGTCGTTGATGGCCTGGGAACCGAAGACGAAGTGTTCGCCCGTTTGTCCCAGGTCGTCGATGCCAGATAGCATGGCGATTCGGCTCACCTAGTGGGCCGCTATTCGCGCGGTTCGCCGCACCAACTTGCCAAGACGTCAGGAGAGGTCGCCCTTGGCGAAAAACAAGGAAGACGCCATCATCATGGAAGGGACGGTTACCGAGTCTCTTCCCAACGCCATGTTCCGAGTCGAACTTGAGAACGGGCACAAGGTGCTTACCCACATCTCCGGAAAGATGCGGATGCACTACATCAGGATTCTCCCCGGCGACCGGGTCCAAGTGGAATTGACTCCCTACGACCTTCAACGGGGCCGGATCACTTACCGGTACAAATAGCCACAAGACACAACGGATCATCGAAAGGCACACCGTGAAAGTCCGTCCCAGCGTGAAGAAAATCTGCGACAAGTGCAGGGTCATTCGCAGGCACGGGCGCGTGCGGGTGATCTGCTCCAACCCTCGACACAAGCAGAGGCAGGGCTGAGTTATGGCTCGTATCGCTGGCGTCGACATACCCCGGGAGAAGCGCACCGTTGTCTCCCTCACCTACATCTACGGCATTGGACCGACTCTGGCCCGCCAAGTTTGCGCGGAGGCCGGAGTTGACGAGAGCACCCGGTTGCGCGACCTCACCGATGAAGAGGTTGCCCGATTGCGCAATTTCATTGAGAGCAGTCTCCGGGTGGAGGGTGACCTCCGCCGGGAGACCAGCCAGGACGTCAAGCGCAAGATGGAGATCGGCTGCTACCAGGGCCTGCGCCACCGTCGGGGCCTTCCAGTACGCGGCCAACGCACCCACACCAACGCCCGCACCCGCAAGGGGCCGAAGAAGACCGTGGCCGGCAAGAAGAAGGTGATGAAGAAATGATGCCGGAGAAGTGTCCGGCCCTATTGGCCCCACCGCAGCTAGGTGAAGAAGTGAAGCAGGAAAGGATTAGCCGCTAATGGCCAAGCCATCAGCCGGAGGCCGTCGGCCCCGCCGTCGGGAGCGCAAGAACATCTCCTACGGAGTGGCCCACATCAAGAGCTCCTTCAACAACACCATCGTGACCATTGCCGACCAGCAGGGAAACGTCATCTCCTGGGCATCGGCTGGCAACGTCGGCTTCAAGGGATCGCGCAAGTCCACCCCGTTCGCGGCCCAGATGGCTGCCGAGCAGGCTGGACGCAAGGCCATGGAGCACGGCATCCGCAAAGTGGACGTGCACGTCCGCGGACCGGGCTCGGGGCGCGAGACGGCCATCCGCTCGCTCCAGGGGGTAGGCATCGAGATAACCGGCATCAAAGACGTCACCCCCATCCCCCACAACGGGTGCCGCCCGGCAAAGCGGCGGAGGGTCTGACATGTCTCGATACACCGGTCCGCGATCACGGGTTTCCCGTCGCCTCGGCGTAAACGTCTGGGGAACCAAGGGCGAGACCATTGCCCTGGAACGCCGCCCCTACCCCCCGGGCGAGCACGGCCGGTCCCGGCGCCGGGGCAACGTCTCGGAATACCTGCTCCAGCTTCAGGAGAAGCAGAAAGCCCGCTACACCTACGGGCTCAACGAACGCCAGTTCCGCAACGTTTTCAAGGAAGCGGCCCGCCACAAGGGGGTCACCGGTGAGAACATGCTGCGGTTCTTGGAGCTGCGCCTCGACAATGTGGTGTACCGCCTCGGGTGGGGCGCCACCCGTCCCCAGGCCCGCCAGCTCGTCTCCCACGGCCACATCAACGTGAACGGAAGCCGGGTGAACATCCCCAGCTACCGACTCCGCAAGGGCGACGTTGTGGCCCTGAGAGACAAGGCCCGGGAGATGATCGTGGTGGGGTGGAACCTGGACGTACTCGACCGCACCCCGCCGGCCTGGTTGACCCGAGCCGACGACGGCTTCGAGGCCACTGTGCGAGACGCGCCCCTGAGAGAGCAGATCGACGTGCCGGTTAGAGAACAGCTCATCGTCGAGCTCTACAGCAAGTAGGCCACGCGGCCACTTTCATCCCAAGACGACCATCCGAACAAGTTGACCACCACCACTTCAAGAACTGAGGGAGCCGGAACATGCTGGTAATGCAACGACCCACCGTCGAGACAGTTACCGAGCTCGAAGACAACCGCCAGAAATTCGCCATTGGTCCGCTGGAGCCCGGCTTCGGCCACACACTCGGCAACTCCCTGCGCCGAGCCCTGCTGTCGTCGATCCCTGGTGCCGCGGTCATCCGGGTCCGCTTCGACGACGCCCTCCACGAATTCGACACCATTACCGGTGTGGCCGAGGACGTAACCGACATCATCTTGAACCTGAAGGACCTCGTCCTGCGGTGCCACAGCGAGGAACCGGTCGAGCTTCGCATCGACCAGCGGGGACCCGGTGAGGTCACCGGTGAAAGCTTGGCCGTCAACCCCGACGTCGAAGTGCTCAACCCCGACTTGGTCATCACCCGCCTGAACGACAAAGCCCGCCTGGCCATGGACATCACCGTCTCCCAGGGCCGGGGGTATGTCTCTGCCGAGACCAATAAGGTCGACTCCACCATTGGAGTGATCCCCATCGACTCGATCTTCTCTCCCGTTCGCCGGGTGGCCTACAACGTCGAGCCCACCCGAGTGGAGCAGTCCACCGAGTTCGACCGCCTCGTGCTGGATATCGAGACCGACAGCTCCATCACCCCGCAAGAAGCGCTGGCCTCAGCAGGTGCCACACTGCGGACCCTGGTTCAGCTTGTCGAGGAGATGAGCGACGAGCCGCAGGGTCTGAGCATGGCCGAGGCGGGCAGCGCTCCGGCCGGGGCCCCCGACCTCGACCTGCCCATCGAAGACCTCGAGTTGTCCGAGCGGCCCCGAAACTGCCTCAAGCGGGCGCAGATCAACATGATCGGCGAGCTGCTGGCCCGTACCGAAGACGAGTTACTGGCCATCACCAACTTCGGCCAAAAGTCTCTGGACGAAGTCAACGAGAAGCTGGACGAGCGCGGCCTCGCCCTGGCCGGCCCCCGCTCCTAGAAGAGGGAACGCCATGCCCGGACGACCACGCAAGGGACGCCGCTTCGGCGGAAGTTCGCAGCACCAGAAGCTGATGATGGCCAATCTGGTCGCATCGCTGATCGCCGCCGAGGGCATCACCACTACCGAGGCCAAGGCCAAAGCCATGCGTCCGGTGGCCGAAAAGCTCATCACCAAGGCCAAGAAGGGCGGGCGGCACAACCACCGCCAGATCCTGGCCCAACTGGGCGACCCCGAAATCACCGACAAGCTCATGGTGGACATAGGTCCCCGCTACGCCAATAGACCTGGCGGCTATACCCGCATCCTGAAGCTCGGGCCCCGCTACGGCGACAACGCCCCCATGGCCCGTATCGAGCTGGTCTAGACCAGCCGGCGACAGGTACCGCCGCCCAAGGCAGCCGTGCGGGTTCGAGCAACGGTCGCCTATGACGGTGGGCCATTCCATGGCTTCGCCGTCAACGAGGGAGTACGCACCGTCGGAGGCGACCTCACCGAAGCGCTCACCAAGTGCCTGCGGCAGTCCACTGAGCTGACCTGCGCCGGCCGCACCGACGCCGGCGTCCATGCCTGGGGGCAGGTGGTGACCTTTGAGGCCCCCGACGACATCGACCTGTTGAGCATCCACACCGCCGTGAACCGCATGCTGGCCCCGGCAATCGCGGTCCGGGCCATCGAGTCCGCTCCCGACGGTTTCGACGCGCGATTCGATGCCACCAGCCGCACTTACCGCTACACGGTTTTGAACCGAGATGTGCCCGATCCCTTCTTGGCCGCGACTACATGGCATTACCCCCAACTGCTGGACATCGATGCCATGAACGGCGCGGCGGCATTTCTGGTAGGAGAACACGACTTCTCCTCGTTCTGCCGCCGACAACACAATGCCGACGGGACTGAGAAGTCACGAGTCCGCAGGGTCTTGCGGGCCGAGTGGAATGCTGAAGACGACAGCCTCCTGCGCTTCGAGATCGAGTCTTCCTCCTTCTGCCATCAGATGGTTCGCTCGATCACCGGCACTCTGGTGGATATCGGTGCCCAACGGCGGCCTCCCGAGACCATTGTCGCCATCTTGGCCGCCAAAGACCGCTCCCGCGTTCCCAATCTCGCCCCACCCCACGGCCTCTGCCTCTGGTCGGTTTCCTACTCGTGAGACAGTTACCCTCACACTCTCTGGGGCAGTTGTCACTCCCCCGATTCGGGCCGTATCATTGTCTTTCCCGGTATCGCGTCTGAAGGAAAGCCGATGCCCACCTACAGCCCAAAAATCAAAGACATCGAACGCGCGTGGCACATTGTCGACGCCGAGGGCCTCGTCCTCGGCCGCATGGCCACCGAGGTGGCCCGCGTGCTGCGTGGCAAGCACAAGCCCAGCTTCACCCCCCATCTCGACAGCGGTGACCACGTGATCATCGTCAACGCCGACAAGGTGGTTCTCACCGGCAACAAGGCCGCAGGCAAGCAGGTCTACCGCCATTCCGGCTATCCCGGCGGCTTGCGGCAGACCAGCTACGGCCACCTCTTGAAGACCCAGCCCGCCGAAGCCGTGCGCCGAACCGTTAAAGGGATGCTTCCCAAGAACCGATTGGGGCGACAGATGCTCCGCAAACTCAAGGTCTACGCCGGCCCGGTGCATCCCCATGAAGCCCAGCAACCCCAGCCCCTGGAAATTGCCGGGGCCCGACCCCGCACTGAGGACTCATAATGCCCGCCCCTCTCACCCAAGCCACCGGGCGGCGCAAGCGCGCCGTTGCCCGTGTCCGGTTCAGCCACGGCTCCGGCCAGGTGACCGTCAATGGCCGCGAAGCCAAGGACTACTTCCCATCCCGGAGCCATCGCATGGCATTCATGGAGCCGCTTCGGATCACCAACACCGCCGAGGCGTACGACATCGACGTGAACATGCACGGCGGCGGGGCCAATGGCCAGGCCGGCGCTCTGCGTCTGGGCATAGCTCGTGGCCTGGTGTCCCTGGACCCGGAGCTGCGAGAAATCCTCAAGCAGGCGGGTTTTCTCTCCCGCGACGATCGCAAGAAGGAATCCAAGAAGTACGGCCTCAAGAAGGCCCGCAAGGCGCCTCAGTACTCCAAGCGCTGATCCGGATTTCCCTGGGCCTGCTGCCCGGAGCCTGAGTCCAGTGCTGCGTTTTGGAACCGACGGGGTTCGGGGTCGAGCCTACGACGATCTCTTTCCCGACGACGTCATCCGACTGGCCCAAGCGGCCGCTGAAGTCCTCGCTCCCAACGGCCCGGTAGTCATCGGGCGCGATACCCGGAATTCCAGTCCCGAATTTGCCGCGGCATTGGCTGCTGGCTTCAGCGCGGTCGGAGTCTCCACCATCGACTTGGGGGTGGCCCCCACACCGGCGGTGGCCTGGGCTTCGGAGCGAACCCGCAATCCAGGGGCGATGATCTCGGCATCGCATAATCCTTGGTACGACAACGGCATAAAGCTCTTCAGCCCAGAGGGCCGAAAGCTCGACGACGAGGTCCAGGCCGCCTTGGAGTCCGCTCTGGCCGATCCCGGTCGCCAGACGGTGCCCACCCTTGGAACGCCCCAGCGAACTTCCGATGGGTCTGAGCTGTTGCAGGAATACCAGGATGCAGTGACCGGCACCGTTGGATTCCATGGAGACGAGCTCAGCGTTGTAGTGGACGCCGCCCACGGGTCGGCCACCGCCGCCCTTCCCGATCCGATCCGCGCCCACGGGGTGGCCGTCACGGTGATCAACGCTGACCCCGATGGCCGGAACATCAATCATCGATGCGGGTCCACCTACCCCGAAGCGGTCGCTTACGCGGTTAGCGGTCGAGGCGCCGACTTGGGTCTCACCTTCGATGGCGATGCCGACCGGGTGCTGGCCGTTGACCACACCGGCGGACTGGTAGACGGCGACCAGATCATTGCCATTTGCGCCGCCGACCGTCATCAAGAGGGACGGCTACCGGGTGACACCGTGGTGGTGACGGTGATGACCAATCTGGGGTTCCACCGGGCTATGGCTCAGCGGGGCATCAACGTGGTCACCACCCCCGTGGGCGACCGCCACGTGTGGTCTGCGCTCCAAGAAGGCAACTGGGCGCTGGGCGGTGAGCAGTCGGGACATGTGATCTTCCCCGCTCTGGCCACCACCGGTGATGGCCTGATCACCGCTTTGCAGCTCCTTGAGGTGGTTGCCCGCCGGGGACTGCCGCTGAGGGACTTGGCCGCTGAGGCCATGACCAAGATGCCCCAGGTGCTCCACAACGTGGCTATCGGTCCCGACTCCATCGACGAAGACCGCCTGTTGGCCGCCGTGGCCGCAGCCGAGCAAGCCCTAGGCGAAAGCGGCCGAATCCTGGTCCGCCCCTCCGGCACCGAACCCGTCCTCCGAATCATGGTCGAAGCCGAAACCCTAGAGGCCGCCGAATCGGCTGCCGCCGACGTGGCCGAGGCAATCAGCCAATAGTTGCGCGGTGGGCTTCGAGATCGCGGCGGCTGACCCATTCGAGGGTGCGGGCGTGGGTGGCCTCCAAGACAACGGGGGGAGCCACGCCCGCTTCGAGCGCCTCGGCCCAGCGGGAGGCACACAGACACCAGCGATCACCCGGCTTGAGTCCGTCAAAGCCGATCTCTGGTTGAGGTGCGGCTAGGTCATTGCCGACCGAGGCTGAGAACTCCAAGAACTCTTCGGTCAGCACCGCGCATACCGTATGCACGCCGAAATCTTGAGCGTCGGTGTTGCAGCATCCATCCCGAAACCAACCAGTTAGAGGATCGTAGGAGCAGGGCTGAAGTTCTTCGCCTAGCACGCTCTGGGCCACGGACCCAGTCTGCCAGACAACCTTGGACCTTTCACTAAGCCACCTCTTCTCAACAACTGCGGAGGATTGGTTGGATGGCCGCAGTTGAACCGTTCAAGTCGAATGTCGCCGAGATTGTCCAACCGCCGAAGGGGATGAAGACAGACGCGGTCACCGTATCTCCGTCGGAGTCGATGATCGACTGGGCGAATCGGTTTGACTCCTCTGTGTTCAACAAGAAAGAAGCTTCGTTGGCGGTGCTGTTGATCGCTTGAAAGGACCTGCTCCCTCCATCGGAGTACTCCACTGTCAGGTTGTAGATGCCGATCCGCGAGGTTATGAAGCTGTTCCAGTTGATATAGGCCCTCAGAGAGTCTTCCCGTTCGTCGCCGTAGATGAGGCACGCCACCACCAACTCGGCTTTCAATCCGTGGGGCACCCTTGTTGACGCAATCGACTCGGTGAGGACACCCATTTGACGAGGTCGAGTCAGACCGGGGTGGTTGCGCCTCGCCTCATCAAATGAGACCCAGCCACGTTGAGATTCCGAGTCAGCGATTTCGTCGGGTTCGTCGGGCTGATCGGGTTCGTCGGG
>VYEX01000034.1:41065-95319 GCA_009842675.1 Acidimicrobiia bacterium
TCGGGTTCGTCGGGCTGATCGGGTTCGTCGGGTTCGTCGGGCTCATCAACATCATCGAGCACTGTACGGTTGGCGCACCCGCCGAATACGACCTCCATGTCGATTTCGAATCGACAGCGATAGGCATTGAGCAGCGAGAGTTGGCTCTCCAAGACGCGAATGCGATGAACTACGTCCTCCACGGTGGGGGTACCGTCAAATGGGGGTGGACTCTCGACCGGTCGGGCGGGCATCCCATTCCTGCACCCTCCAGGCACGAGTTGGAGGTCAACAGCGAATCGGCATCGATAGCCGTGCAGCAATCCCTCTTGTTCAACAATCAGATTGTCTAGCTCATCGATGTCCAAAAAAGACCCGGGAGAGGCGGAAGCTGCTTGAGGCACGGCCACCATGGAGGCGGCCAAAACCAGAGCAACGACGAGCGCCGTCCGCCACGCTTTAGCCATTATGTGCAGCCTATATTCGCTGACGTAACGATGTAGTGCATCCCAAAGTGTTCGCAAGCAATGGCTGAAAGTAGCCAGGCAGCACCTATTGCCTACAACTCAGGCTGCGGCATTTGACTCGATCAGTACCCGGCAGGTCATTTCGCGAACTGCCAACTAGCCTTGGGGGAGATGTGCGGCATAGTCGCGGTAGTACGGCGCTACTCACCGCGTGTTCCCCCGACCTCGGACGAGGTTCTCGACCTCTTGAGTCCGGTGGTTGTTTCCTTGCGCGATTTGGGTGGCAACCACGATCTGGCGACGCGCATCGGTGAATCCGCCGGGAAGCTGATTCAGGCGGATCGCCTGCTCCAGGGGACTGCCGGGCTCCAAGCGTTGCTGGGGGAAAGGCCGCTGCGGGCCACCATTCGGGCAACGCTGAGCGAAATCGACCGATTGATCGGCGCACTGGAAGCCGATCTCGATCAGTCGGCCGGCGACCGAGCTTCTGAGGCAGTCAACGCCGCCCTGATCCAAATGAAGGACGCAGTGTGGGCCATCGGCAACGATCGTTTGAACACCGCCGACGCGGTGGCTGAGTTGGCCGGCCCCTCCCCCGCCCAGTCCGCCCTGGGCGTGTTCTCTTCGGTGCAGATCGCCCTGTCGGCACTTGACCGCCTGGAGGTCCGAGGCCGAGACTCGGCTGGCCTCCATTTGCTGGTTAGCGACCACGGGCTTGACCCAGCGGCACCGGCGGTGTCCGCCGCTTTGGCCGAGCGAGCAGCCGATCCGCTGTTTCGCTCAGGATCGGTGCGATGGGCCGATGACTGCCTGAGCTTTGTCTACAAAGCAGCGGCAGAGATCGGCGAACTTGGTGATAACACTGCGGCCCTGCGAGCCGCCATCGCCGCAGACGAGCTCCTGGCCGCCGCTCTGGAAGATGAGGGGGCAAATGCGGCGGTCATCGGCCACACCCGCTGGGCCAGCGTGGGCATGATCAACGAAGCCAATGCCCATCCGCTCAACTCCGAGCTGTCCGCTGACTCGGTACAGCCCTACGCCATCGGCGTACTGAACGGCGATGTCGACAATCACACCGATCTGGTCGCCCACCACAACCTGGCCTTGGACCCCGGCATCACCACCGACGCCAAGGTCATCCCCGCCCTGTGGTCCTCTCGCTTGGACCCCTCGGCCAGCGCCGACGCCACCGTCGACGCCTTCCGGCGCACAATGACCGACCTCAACGGCTCGGTCGCCATAGCCGGGCAATCTGCCGCCAATCCCGGCCAACTTCTACTGGCCCTGCGGGGCAGCGGCCAGGCAATGTACATCGGCGCCGCCGAAGACGCTTACGTCGTGGCCAGTGAGCCCTATGGCCTGGTAGAGCAGTCCAACCGCTACCTGCGCATGGACGGTGAGACCCCGTCCGACCCGGAAAACGCCGCGGCCAGCCGGGGCCAAGTCGTAGCCCTAGACCGCGACCATGCTGGAGATCTCAGCGCCATTGGTCGATTCTCCTACGACGGAACCCCGCTGCTAGTGGCGGACTCCGACATCGTCAACGCGGAGATGACCACACGAGACGTCGACCGCCGAGGCTTCCGCCACTATCTGCTCAAAGAGATCACCGAGTCGCCCGAGTCGTTCCGCAAGACCCTTCGCGGCCGGATAGTCAGCACTGAAGGAGACCACCTCTCCCCGAGCTTGGCGGTGAAGCTGGGACCCGAGACCCTGCCCGACCAACTCCGCCAACGGCTGGCCGACCGAAGCATTTCCGACATCATTGTCATCGGCCAAGGCACCGCCGCGGTGGCTGGCCACAGTCTGGCTCACTTCCTCCGCAATGAGTTGCCCGATCGGCAGGTCAGCTCCGTTTTGGCCACTGAGCTATCGGGGTTTGGGATGCAGGCCGACATGAGCGACACCCTGGTCATCGCCATCAGCCAGTCGGGGACCACCACCGACACCAACCGCACCGTCGATCTGGTGCGCCGGCGAGGGGCAAGCGTCATCGCCATCGTCAACCGGCGCAACAGCGACCTGTGCGACAAGGCCGATGGCGTGCTGTACACCTCCGATGGCCGAGACGTGGAGATGAGCGTGGCCTCCACCAAGGCGTTCTACGCCCAGGTGGCCGCGGGCGTGCTGTTAGCTGTGGCCCTGGCCGACGCTGCCAACGGGGATCAGCCCGCCGACTCCCGACAGCACGGGCGGCGCCAGCAACTGCTCGCGTCGTTGCGCGATCTTCCCGAAGCGATGGCCGACGTGCTGGGCCTGCAAGACCGCATTGCCGACATCGTTCGCCGCCATGCCTTGGGGCGGACCTATTGGGCGGTGGTGGGCAATGGGCTCAACCGGGTGGCTGCCGAGGAAGTCCGCATCAAGCTCTCCGAGCTGTGCTACAAGTCCATCGCCTGCGACACCACTGAGGACAAGAAGCACATCGATCTGTCCTCAGAACCGCTCATTCTGGTGTGCGCGGCGGGGCTGTTCGATTCCACCGCCGACGACGTGGCCAAAGAGGTGGCCATCTTCCGAGCCCACAAAGCCGCTCCCATCGTGATCACCAGCGGCACTGAAGCCCGATTCGACGCCGCTGCGGAAGTGATCGCCACTCCTACAACCGCCTCACCCGAGTTGGCCTTCGTACTGGCCACCATGGTGGGCCACCTGTTCGGCTATGAATCGGCTCTGGCCATCGACGAACTGGCCCAACCGCTGCGGGAGACCCGAGCCGCTATCGAGGCCGAGGTGGCGGCCAGCGATGCCGACATAGACAGCCAACGCATGCTGGAGAAGCTCCGCTCACAGTTCACCCCCGCCGCCCAGCAGTTCTTCCAGGATCTGCGCCAAGGCCGCTACAACGGATGCCTCGAAGCCGGCACCGCCGCTGAGATGGCCTCGATGTACCGCTATGCGCTGGGCATCGCCCCTCTCGACGCCTACCAACTAGAGCGGGGACTGGTCGGCACCCCCGCGGTGGTGTTGGAAGACCTCACCGCCATGCTCACCGTGGCCGTCGGCGAGCTGACCCGACCGGTGGATGCCATCCGCCACCAGGCCAAGACCGTCACCGTCGGCATTTCCCGGGCCGAGGAGTCGCTGCTCGAGCTACCGCTGGTCCGGGCGGCCCTCGACGCCGGTGCCCCCCGCCACCAGCTCAGCTATCAAACCCTGCGCACCCTCACCGCACTCGATCCCGCCGTTGCCGAGGTCACCGGCTATATCCGCTATGGCATCAACGGCGATCCGGAATCGCCCAGCACCACCATTCACGTCATCGACCGGGGCGGCATCACCGTGGGGCTGGCCTCCCGCACCGAACGCGATCCCACCCTCAGAGGCAGCAAGCACCTGGTGGCGATCGAGCGGCAAGTTCGGGCAACCCGGGGCCGATCCGACGGTCGAACCATCGTGCTGATCCCCGAAGTCAAAGACCGCCAGACCACCGGGCTCACCCTGCTGCATGTGCGATTCCAGCCCAGTCTCAGCCCAGAGACGGCTCAGCAGGTGTTAGAGGGCTACCGAAACCGGTTCGCCGCCTTGCGTGACGAGGTCACCGAGACCGAACCCGACTTCCGCCTCGACCGACTGGGCGACATCACCACCGAAGACCTCCTCCTGGAACCGGTAACCGAGCTGGCCGACCGCTGGCGTCCATGATCCCCATCGTCACCCCGGATGAGATGGCCGCCATCGACGCGGCCGCTCCTGAGCCGGTCGAAGTGCTGATCGAACGGGCTGGTACGGCACTGGCCCGAACCGCGCTAGGCATGCTGGGAGGTGGTTACGGCCGCCGGGTGACTGTGCTCGCCGGCAAGGGCAACAACGGCGCCGACGGACGAGCCGCCGCCCAGTGGCTGCGGCGCCGTGGTGTCCGTGTCGCCTTGATCGACGCCTCCGATACACCCGAGTCGCTGCCTCCCGCCCACCTGTCCATCGACGCCGCTTACGGCACCGGCCTGCGGCGGCCCTATGTTCCGCCTCCACCCGCGTCCGTGCCCGACGCTCCCCAACGGGCTGCTCCGATCCTGGCCGCCGACATCCCTTCTGGAGTCAACGGATTGACCGGCGAGATCCTCGGCGAACCCTGGATCGCCGACCAAACGGTTGCCTTCGGCGCCCTCAAGCCCGGCCTCGTCCTCCATCCCGGAGCTCAGCACTGCGGCCAGGTCACGGTGGCCCCCATAGGGCTCGACACCTCTTCGGCCCGCACCCACCTGATGACGGCGCACGATGTCAGCTGCTGGCTCCCCGTTCGACCCACCGAGGCTCACAAGTGGCAGACCGCCTGCTGGGTCATCGCTGGATCACCCGGCATGACCGGTGCCGCCCATTTGGCCGCCGCCGCGGCAATGAGAAGCGGATCGGGATATGTCCGATTGAGCACGCCCGGTCTAGACGCGGCCGAGGTTCTGGCTGGCGGCACCGCCCCCACGGAAGCCGTCGGCCACCCCCTTCCCGCTGACAACTGGGCCGATGCCATAGAGGCCGACGAGCAGTCCCGATTCAAAGCCATGGTGGTGGGACCCGGGCTGGGACGGCAATCGACGACCGTCCAATCCGTACGTGAACTGGTCGGCCGCACGCCGCTTCCCCTGGTTATCGATGGCGATGGCCTGTTCGCTCTCGGTCTTGAGGCCGAGAGAGTTCTGGCCGACCGAACCGCTCCCACCGTGCTCACCCCCCACGACGGCGAATACCGCATCCTCACCGGGGAAGCCCCCAATCCCGACCGCTTTGCCGCCGCCCGTTCACTGGCCGCGGTCACCGGGGTCCACGTCCTGCTCAAAGGCCCCACCACAGTAGTGGCCGATCCCGAAGGGACCGCCGTGGCCGTTGCCAATGGCGACGCCCGGCTGGCCACCGCCGGGACCGGCGATGTGCTGGCCGGGCTCATCTGCGGACTGCTCAGCGCCGGTGTCGAGCCGATGAAGGCCGCGGCCAGTGCGGCCTGGCTTCACGGGCAAGCAGCCACCATCCGTCCCTCCGGAGGAATGGCGGCTTCCGACCTGCTCCTGGCCCTGCCCCAAGCTTGGGAGGCTGCGACCCAGCAGAAAGCCGCGCCATGAGACCGACCTGGGCCGACATCAATCTGGAGGCCATCGCCCACAACACCGGGCTGTTGGCCGAGCTGGTCCATCCCGCCGGGCTGTGCGCTGTGGTCAAAGCCGACGCCTACGGGCACGGCATGATTCCCGTGGCACGAACCGCAGTCGACGCCGGTGCCACCACACTGGCGGTGGCCCTGGTAGACGAAGGCCAGCGGCTGCGTGAAGACGGCATAGAGGTCCCCATCCTCTTGCTGTCCGAGCCCCGCCCCTACGAGTTTGCCGAAGTAGTCGAGCACCGGCTCATCCCTACCGTGTATCAAGGCGAGGGTTTGGCCGCCGCAGCCGCCGCCGCAGCCGCCGCCAAACAGCGCCTGCCCGTCCATCTCAAGGTCGACACCGGCATGGCCCGGGTCGGCGCCCCGCCCGCCGAGGTGCTGATGCTGGCCGACGCCATCGCCGAGCGCGACACCCTGGAGTTGGCTGGGGTGTGGACGCACTGCGCGGTGGCCGATGAGCCCGACAACCCATTTACCGCCTATCAGGTCGAGCAGTTCAACCATTTGCTGTCCCGGCTCAGACTCGGTGGCCACCAGGACTTCTGCCGCCACCTGGCCAACTCTGCGGTGGCCATGGCCCACCCCGCCGGCCGGTTCGACATGGTGCGCTGTGGCATCGCTCTCTACGGGATCCCTCCGTCGCCCGCCTTGGCTGACTGCCTTCCGCTTCAACCGGCCATGACAGTGCGCACCGAGGTGGCCATGGTCAAGACCATCGCCGCCGGCACACCGGTGTCCTACGGCCACCACTACTTCGCCCCTTCCGACACCCAACTGGCCACCATCCCCATCGGCTACGCCGACGGCTGGACCCGACGATTGGGAACTAGTGGCGGCGAAGTGCTGATCGGCGGTCGTCGACGGCCCATCGCCGGCGTCGTGACGATGGACCAAACCATGGTGGACTGCGGTCTCGATCACCCTGTGTCGCCCGGCGACGAGGTGATCCTGCTGGGTCGCCAGGGCGACGAAGAGATCACTGCCACCGAGACAGCCCAGCGCCTCGACACCATCGCTTACGAAATCGTCTGCCAATTCGGCCGACGAGTCCCTCTCCGCTTTACGTAACCCGCCGCCTGGTCAAGCCCTACCGAGACGGCGGTATCGCTTGAGGCAGCCCCACGGTGTACTCGGGATTGGTCTCGTTCAGCATCGACTCGGTGCGGGCTGCGATCCTCTCCTTGAAATCGGGATGCGGGAAGATCCAGAACTTGTCGTCGCGTACCGCGTCGAACACCATCTCTGGGATCATCGTCGGGTCGGTACCCTCATCGATGGCGTTGATCAGAGCCTTGTGGAAGGCGGCGGCTTCGGCGTCGGCCGACATCGGACCGCAGGTGTCGTCGTAGGTGTCGGGGCGGTTGCGCTCGGCCCGAAAGATGCCGGTGGCCACGGGGCCAGGACACAAACACGATACGCCGATCGGTGCTCCGATCATGTCGAGCTCCCGATGGAGCGACTCAGCAATGGCCACCGCCCCGTACTTCGAGGTGGAGTAAGGGCCGAGCAGCCCTCCGGCGGTGAGGCCGCCCACCGAGGCGGTGATCACCACATGGCCGTCTTCGCCCTTCTCCAGCATCCGGGGCACGAAGCTGCGCACACCATGGATCACCCCCCACAGGTTCACGTCCAGCACCCAGCGCCAGTCGTCCACCGTGTTCTCCCAGGTGAAACCACCGGTGAGCACTCCAGCGTTGAGATGCACCAGGTGAATGCCACCGAAGCGCTCCAGAGCGGCGTTGGCCAGGGCCTCGTTGGCATCGGGGCTGGTCACATCAGTCAGCATGAGCTGGGCGTTCTCCAATCCGCCGACGGTCTCGGCCAGCCCGGCTTCGTCGATGTCGCCAGCGAGAACGTGCATACCCTCAGAGGCCGCCTTGCGCACCATGGCCCGTCCCATGCCGCTGGCCGCTCCGGTGATCACCGCCACCTTCCCAGCCAATTCCTTCATGTCAACCCCCTTCGTGGTTGTATTCAAGCGCCAACATCATGGCCCACCGAGCGGATGGCTGTCTCCACCGCGGTGGCGGCCATCAGGCGAACCAGTCCAACATCAGCTTCTTCTTGGCCGGTGGCCCCCACCACCAATGCGTCCCCATCGCCGTCGGTGTGAGCCGGCAGCAGCGCTCGGGCCATCCCGCTGTGGCCGCTGCGAGCCACCCGGAAGCAATCCGCCTTATCAAGCATCGCATTGGTGGCGATGACCCCGATGGTGGTGTTGGTGTGCGCCTCGTTGCCGTTGCTGTCAGCGAACGGATCGGCAGACTGGTGCTCGTAGGTTCCGTCGATCAGCGCACGTTGTACGGCTCCGTCGTCGATTTCCCCCGCTGCGTTCACCGCCACCAGCGCTCCCACCACCACATTGTCTACTCGGAGCAGGGCGCCACCCAGCCCGCCGTTCACGCGGTTCTCCGCTCCCCGCCACTTGTTCATGGTCGCCCCGGTGCCCGCTCCAACCCGCCCCAGCGCGGGAAACTCATCGCGGGCCGCGTGGGCGGCGGCGTAACCGGCATCGGGCCCGGGGCGCACCGATCTGTCGCCTTCAGTCAGGTCGTAGAGCGACATGCCCACCACGATGGGCACCCGGCCACCCCGGGTTTCAAACCCTCGGCCTTGATCCTCGCACCACTGCATCACCCCGTCGGCTGCCGCCAAACCAAACGCCGAGCCCCCCGAGAGCACCACCGCGTCGACTTGGCTCACCGTCCGCTCCGGAGCCAACAGGGCAAAATCCCTGGTCGCCGGCGCGCCGCCGCGAATCTCCCCTGAGGCCGTGGTCCCTTCAGGAAACACCACCACCGTGCAGCCTGTACGGGCTGCCTCGTCGGTCCAGTGCCCTACCAGCACGCCCCCTCCAACTCCCAACATCACCGCCGACGGTACCGCACCCTCACTGAACCGCGCATCGACTCGCGAGCCGGATCAGTAGATGCCGGGAACGATCCGATAGGGAACTCGCTGCCGGTACTCGGCCCACTTCTCGGGGCCGTACTTGACGGCGCAATGCCGGTCGTCCTGGTTCTGGCGAAGGAGGAACAACGCGATGACGTAGACGAAGTAGATCCATGCCCAGAGGTTGCCAAAGTGACCCCAGACCAGGGCGATGGCGAGGCCGAAGCACCATTCGCCCATGTAGTTGAAATGCCGGGCGGCGCCCCAGAAGCCGCTGCACAGGATCTTGCGGTCGCCAGCCTCGATGACCTGTGGCGCGAACACCCCGAGAAACGTGCGGTCGGGCCAGCGCTTGAACGTGTATTTCTGCAAGCTGGCGCCGCGGGTGATAACCCATCCAAGGGCGTACAGCGCAGGGGCACCGATCAGCCACACCACGCGCCAGCCGCCTGAGAGCCCCGGGTCGGGATGGGCCGCCAGCCCCCACATCGGAATGATGAACACCCAGCCGTAGACGAAGAGCCCGCCCCAGAACAGCTTGAAGCCAAGCCGCTCGTGAATGATGTCGTACGTGTAGAGCATCGTCCGTTCGAAGATGAAGTAATCCAAGACGTAGAAAGTGACGAATGCTGCGAACGCGAAAACGCCCGGATTGAGATCTGCAATGTTGTCGTGGTGCCACACTGCGCCGGACCACGCGTTGAGCGACAGCATGGTTCCGCCGACCACGTAGAAGTACATCTTGAGGTCGAGGCGGCCGTTGAAGAACTGCATTTCGGGGACCCGCCCGAACCACCAGGCAAGCAAACGGTTCTTGACCTCGCCTTCGGGCTGAGTGAACACCGCTATCGAGGTCAAGACGAAGGCGAGCACCGTTCCGCCGGCCACGGCGTACAGCGATGACCGGTAGAACCAGTCGCGCGGCATGCCGGTGAGCTCGAACCACCACAGAAGCTGGGCCACCGCAAACACCAGCAGGCCGTTGAGGCGATAGCTGCGGGGCTGACCCGTGGCCGCGTCGACCACGTAGCCGGTTACGCGCTTGCCGGGCAGGATCATCTGGAGCACGACGAAGGCGGCCATCACGAACAGCGGTGTGAGGAATCCCAGCACCGCCTCGCCCGCAGTCAACTCAGTCAGGTGCCCGACCCCGAGCCACTCGAACATCGTTGGCCTCCTCTCCGGTACCGCTTCAGCCGGTCGGCGCTAGAAGATGCCGGGGATGATCCGGTACGGAACTCGAGCCTGGTATTCGGCCCATTTCTCTTCGCCGTACTTCTCGGCGCAGACCTTGTCATCCTCGAACTGACGAGGAACGAAGAACGCAACGATGAACACCACGTACGTCCAAGCCCACAGATTGGAGAAGAGCCCAAAGGTCAGCGCCACGGCAATCCCGTACAGGCCTTCGCCGAGATAGCCGAAGTGCCGTGCTTTCCCCCAGAACCCGCTGCACAGAATCTTGCGGTCGCCGGCCTGGATGTACTCCGGCTCGATGATGCCGAGGAACTTGCGTTCGGGCCAGCGCTTGAACGTGTACTTCTGCATGTTGGAGCCGCGGGAGATCGTCCAGCCCGCCAAGAACAGTGCTGCACTGCCGATCAGCCAGAAATACATCCAACCGCCTGAGATGCCTGGGTCGGCGAGTGGCGCCAAGCCCCACAGCGGCAGCACGAACATCCAGCCCCACACGAACGGCCCGCCCCAGACGAGCTTGAATCCGACGTTCTCGTGGATGAGGTCGTAGGTGTAGAGCTGCACCCGTTCCCAGACGAAGTAGTCGAAGATGTAGAAGCAGTTGATGGCTGCGTAGAGGAACAAGCCGGGGTTGGCATCGGCAACGTTGTCGTTGTGCCATGCGGCTGCGGACCATGCATTGAGCGACAGCATCGTGCCGCCCACGATGTAGAAGTACATCTTCAGGTCGAAGCGGTTGTTGAAGAATTGCATCTCTTGCGCACGTCCGAACCACCAGGCCAGCAAGCGGTTCTTCTGTGCGCCTTCGGGCTGGGAGAACACCACGATGGTGTTCGCGATGATTGCAATCACCACGCCGCCCGCTATCGCATACATGGTCGACCGGTAGAACCAGTCGCGTGGCAGCGCGAATGCCCACACGATGTGCGCAAGCACGAACACCGCCAATCCGTTGAGTCGGTATTTGCGGGGCTCGCCGGTCTCGCGGTCGGTGGCGTAGCCGGGCACGCGCCGCGCGGGCAGGATCATGTGCGCCACGAAGACCGCGGCGCAGACGAACAGCGGTGTGAGGAATCCCAGCACCACCTCGCCGCCGGACAATTTGAACAGATGGTCGATGCCAAGCCAGTCGATCATGACCTGCGCCCTTCCTCGCTCTTGCCTGCGCAGAATACCAGTATTGCCGTCAGCGGCTTGGGACCGAGGCGCTCCGGCGGCGCAGCGCCCGCCCAAGTCCATAACTTGCAACTCCCCTATCGAATCTGCTGGTGGGGGGCGTATTCTTGGCCTGTGACGTTGACGTTGGCCGAGGTTGCCGCTGAGGCGGCCGACTGCACCAAGTGCAGGCTGGCCCAGGGCCGGACGCAGGTGGTGTTCGGTATGGGCAACCCCAGCGCCGACCTCATGTTCGTAGGCGAAGGACCCGGCGCCGAGGAAGACAAGCAGGGCCTTCCCTTTGTGGGCCGCTCGGGCAAGCTGCTCGACCGACTTATGGCTGAGGAAATCGGGCTGAACCGCGACAGTTGCTACATCGCCAACGTCGTCAAGTGCCGTCCTCCCGGCAATCGAGATCCCAAACCTGACGAGATCGCCGCCTGTCGCCCGTGGCTGGAGCAGCAAGTCGAACTCATCGCTCCAAAGGTGGTGGTCACCCTGGGTAATTTCTCTTCCAAGCTGCTGCTGGACACCAAAACCGGGATCACCAAGCTGCGAGGCCAGAGCTACCCGATGCCCAACGCCGACGCAGTGATTATCCCCACCTACCACCCAGCGGCGGTGTTGCGGGGCGGAGGTCTCCAAGAGGCCCAGATGCGCTCTGATTTGGTCCGAGCCCGCATGGCGATGTCGAGATGAACTCCGCCCTTTGGTCCATACCAGCCCTTTGGTCCAAACCCGCCCGGACGCCACCATGATCCGAGTCCGCACCCGCTCCCCAGAAGAAACGAAGAATCTGGCTGCTGCTATGGCCGAACTGGCCCAACCCGGCGACCTGCTACTGCTGGTGGGCGACCTGGGTGCTGGAAAGACCACCTTCACCCAGGGGTTCGCCGCCGCCTTGGGCATCAGCGAGCCGGTCACCAGCCCCACCTTCACCCTGGCCCGGGAATACCACGGAAGGTTGCTCCTCCATCACCTCGACGTCTTCCGCCTCGACCAGATCGCCGAAGTGCTCGACTTGGGCCTGCCCGAACTGCTGGACAGCGACGGGGTCATCCTTATCGAGTGGGGTGACGCCATCCGCCAGGCCCTGCCCAATGACTATCTCGAGGTCGCGCTGACTTTCATCGAGGGCCAGCCCAGCCCGCCCGACGAGCGGATCGTGGTCTTGACCCCGGTGGGACCCAGATGGCAAGCCCGAGCCGACGACTTTGCGGCCGCCACCGGGCAATGGCGGGAGGGTCCGCCGTGTTGATCTTGGGCATCGAATCGGCCACCCAGCAGGTGGGATGCGCCCTTGGCGGGCACGAAGGGGTACTGGCTTCGGCCCATAGCGCTCGGGGCCGCCGCCACGCCGAGACCATCGCCCCGCAAGTCCAGTTCGTCACCCACCAAGCTCGGGTCGAACTGCGAGATGTGGGCTGCGTGGCCGTGGACCTAGGTCCGGGCCTGTACACCGGCCTGCGAGTGGGCATATCCAGCGCCATGGCCATGGCCTACGCCCTAGGGGTGCCGATGATCGGCGTATCCAGCCTCGATTTGCTGGCCTTCGCCGTGCGCCATACCAACCGGGTGATAGTGGCTGCCATCGACGCTCGGCGCAGTGAGTTGTTCTACGCCTTCTACCGCCAAGTGCCCGGCGGGGTTCAACGGGTGTCAGATGCCCAAGTGGGCACACCCGACGATCTGGCCCACCAGTTGCTGGCTACCAGCGAAGAGGTGCTGTTGGTGGGCGACGGCGCCCGCCGATATGCGGAGGTGTTCGACCGGCTTCAGAAGACCGAGATCGCCGAGCAGGATCTGGCCCACCCCTCGGCCGCCTCACTGGTTCAGCTGGCCCACGCCCGGGCGCTGCGAGAAGAATTTGTCAAGCCGTGGGAGCTGAAGCCGATATACCTTCGAGTTCCCGACGCCGACATCAACTGGAGCACCCGATGATCGAGCCCATGAAACGAGCTCACCTCAGAGAGGTCATGGCCATCGACGCCCAGTGCTACCCCATCCCTTGGTCGAGGGAAGTCTACGAATCGGAATTGGCCCGCACTGACGATCGGCTCTACCTCATTGCTCATCCCGATCGAGTGGCCGGCCATGCCGGGGTGGCCTTCGAGGAAAACGAAGCCCACATCACTACCGTGACGGTGGCCCCCGATTACCGAGGCCAGGGCATCGGCGCCCGACTTTTCTTGGCCCTCGCCTTGGCTGCCCGCCGCCACAACACCAGCCTGGCCCTGGAAGTGGCTGCCGACAACCCCTCTGCCCAGTCTCTGTACCGGCGCTTCGGCCTGGCCCCGGTGGGCATTCAGCGGGGGTACTACGCCAATATGGGCCTGTCTCCCGACGCGGTGGTTATGCGAGCCGACAACATCCACCAGCCCGACTATGCCGATCGACTGGTCCAGATCGCGGTAGAACTGGACCGCGCATGACTGCTCTGGATTCCCTTCAAGAGGCTCCCGCCATTGTCTTGGGCATCGAGACCTCCTGTGACGAGACTGCCGCCGCCGTGGTCTCCGGCCCCTCCGACGTTCTGTCGTCGGTGATCAGCAGCCAGGTAGACCTGCACGCTCGCTACGGCGGGGTGGTTCCCGAGATCGCCAGCCGGGCCCATGTGGAGCTGCTCACCCCGGTGGTCGCTCAAGCCGTCATCGAGGCCGGCCTCGGCGATCACGAGATAGAAGCCGTCGCCGCCACCGCCGGCCCCGGCCTGATCGGCTCACTCCTCGTGGGGGTCAGCGCCGCAAAGTCCTTGGCCTTGGTCTGGGGCGTCCCGTTTGTGGCGGTGAACCATCTGGAGGCTCATCTGTACTCCTCGTTCCTCGAGGAGCCCGACCTAGATCTGCCCGTTGTGGTGCTGCTGGTGTCGGGCGGCCATACCTTGCTGGTTCTGATGGAGGCATTCGGCCGCTACCGGCTCATCGGCCAGACCCTGGACGACGCTGCCGGAGAAGCATTCGACAAGGTGGCCCGCTTCATGGATCTGGGCTATCCCGGCGGCCCGGTTATCGACCGATTGGCCATGGAGGGAGACCCAGAGGCCGTGGCCTTCCCCCGCCCCATGTACGACGACGGCTACGACTTCTCCTTCAGCGGCCTAAAGACCGCAGTGGTCAACCACGTGCGAAACCACCCCGATTTGGTGGTGGCCGACATTGCCGCTTCGTTCCAGGAGGCGGTGGTGGACGTACTGGTGCACAAGGCCCGCAAGGCCGCCGAGGAGTACGGGGCCAAGGGCCTGTGTCTGGCCGGCGGGGTGGCGGCCAACTCCTCCCTGCGGGAGCGCCTGCTGGATGCCTGCGTGGCCGCCGGTATCAGCGGGTTCTTGCCCAGCCGTTCCATGTGCACCGACAACGCCGCCATGGTGGCCGCCGCCGGATGGCAAAGGCTTCAGCTAGACGGCCCCTCTCCACTGGACACCGGCGCCGACCCCAACCTCCCCCTCCCCTTCCTGTTGTCGGGGGAACCGGCAGTTTGAATCCCTTCCCCTTCATCGAACCGACGATCTGAGTTGGCCTCAGGGCGGCTGAAGCCCTACTCTTAGCACTCGCCTATTGAGAGTGCTAAAGCTCAAGTCAACCAACCATTTGGAGGCCAAGATGGCGCTACAGCCCCTTGATGACCGAATCGTTGTCCGCCCCGGCGAGTCTGAAGAGATGACCGCCAGCGGCCTGGTCATCCCAGACACCGCCAAAGAGAAGCCCCAGCAGGGCGAGGTCATTGCCGTGGGACCGGGCAAGCGGTCCGACAACACCGGCGAGCTGATCCCGATGGATGTCTCCGTCGGCGACACCGTGGTGTACAGCAAGTTCGGCGGCACCGAAATTACCGTGGACGGCGAGGATCTGTTGATCCTGTCGGCCCGCGACGTCCTAGCCACCGTCAAATGACCAAGATTCTCAAGTTCCGAGAAGAGGCCCGCCACGGCCTCGAGGCCGGCGTCAACCAGCTGGCTGACGCGGTCAAGGTGACCCTGGGACCCAAGGGTCGCAACGTGGTCCTCGACAAAAAGTTCGGTGCGCCCACCATCACCAACGACGGCGTGTCCATCGCCCGCGAGGTGGATCTGGACGACAAGTTCGAGAACATGGGTGCCCAGCTCATGAAAGAGGTGGCCACCAAGACCAACGACATCGCCGGCGACGGCACCACTACTGCCACCGTGCTGGCCCAGGCCATGGTCCACAACGGACTACGCAATGTGGCTGCCGGGGCCAATCCGATGAGCCTCAAGCGGGGCATCGAGCAGGCGGTGGCCGCTGCGGTGGAATCTCTGGTCGACCAGGCCCAGGACATCTCCCAAAAGGAGGAGATCTCCCAGGTGGCTTCCATCTCGGCCGCTGATACTGCCATCGGCGACGTCATTGCCGACGCCATTGACAAGGTGGGCAAAGACGGCGTGGTGACCGTGGAGGAGTCCAACACCTTCGGCATGGAACTCGACTTCGTGGAGGGCATGCAGTTCGACAAGGGCTTCTTGTCCCCCTACTTCGTGACCGACGCCGAGCGCCAAGAGGCCGTGCTGGACGAGCCCTACATCCTGTTCAACCAGGGCAAGATCAGCTCGGTGCAGGATCTGCTGCCCGTGCTGGAGAAGGTCATGCAGACCGGCAAGCCGCTGTTGATCATCGCCGAGGACGTGGAGGGCGAGGCCCTAGCCACTCTGGTGGTCAACAAGATCAGGGGCACGTTCAATTCGGTGGGCGTCAAGGCTCCCGGGTTCGGCGAGCGCCGCAAGGCCATGCTTCAAGACATGGCCATCCTCACCGGCGGCCAGGTGGTGGCCGAGGAGGTCGGGCTCAATCTGGAGGGTGTCACCCTCGATCTGCTGGGCACTGCCCGCAAGGTGATCGTCACAAAGGACGACACCACCATCGTGGAGGGCGCAGGTGCCAAGGCTGACGTTGACGGCCGAGTGGCCCAGATCCGCCAGGAGATCGAGAACACCGACTCCGACTGGGATCGGGAGAAGCTCCAAGAGCGCTTGGCCAAGCTGGCCGGCGGCGTAGCCGTCGTGCAGGTGGGCGCCGCCACCGAAGTGGAGCTCAAGGAGAAGAAGCACCGGATCGAGGATGCGCTGTCGGCTACTCGGGCTGCCATCGAGGAGGGTGTGGTCGCCGGGGGCGGAACCGCCCTGCTGCGGGCCCGGCCGTCGGTGGCCAAGGTGGTCGAGAACCTGAGCGGGGACGAGGCTACCGGTGCCAAGATCGTGCTCGACGCGCTGACCGTGCCGTGCTCTCTCATCGCCTCCAACGCCGGATTCGAGGGCTCCATCGTGGTGCGCGACATTGAGGACACCTCTGGCACCATCGGATTCAACGCTGCCACCGGCACCACCGAAGACTTGGTGTCTGCCGGCGTAATCGACCCGGCCAAAGTGACCCGGGCCGGATTGCAGAACGCGGCCTCCATCGCCGCCATGCTGCTCACTACCGAGGCCCTGGTAGCCGACAAGCCCGAGCCCCCTGCCCCTCCGATGCCCCCTGGTGGCGACCCCATGGGCGGCATGGGTGGTATGGGAGGAATGGGCGGCATGATGTAGCCATCCGGCTGCATCAACAACCCAAGCATCACTTCCGGCTCCACCAGCAGGTTGCCGCGGCCTGTCGGCAACAATGGCTGCCATGGTTGAGCGACCGAACCACATGACCCCGGAGGAGTTCCGGCAGCGGGGTTACCAGGCGGTTGACTGGGTGGCCGACTACATGGTGCGACTCGGCGAATTCCCGGTCAAGTCTCCGGTGGAGCCGGGCGACATCCGGGCCATGCTGCCCGCCGAGGCGCCTGAGCAAGGCGAGGACTTCGCCGACGTGCTGGCCGATCTCGATCGGGTGATCGTGCCGGGGATCACCCACTGGCAGGCCCCGGGCTTTTTTGCCTACTTTCCGGCTAACGCCAGCGGACCGTCTGCGCTGGCCGACCTAGTGTCGTCGGGCCTCGGCGCTCAAGGCATGTTGTGGGATACCGGCCCTGCGGTCACCGAACTGGAGCAACACATCCTCGACTGGCTGGCCGTTGAGATGGACCTGCCCGAGAAGTTCCGGGGTAATGGCGTTATCCAAGACAGCGCATCAAGCAGCACGCTGTGCGCAATCCTCGCCGCCCGGCATCGGGCCGGTGGCATCGAAGCCCTCCCCAATCTGGTGGCCTACAGCTCCGAGCAAGCCCACTCCTCGGTGGCCAAAGGACTGCGGGTAGCTGGTGTTCCCGATGGACGGATCCGATCAATTGCCACCACACCGAGCTATGCCATGCGGGCCGACCAACTGGCCTACGAGATCGTCAACGACCAGAAGAACGGTTTGACCCCGTTCTTCGTAGCCGCCACCGTGGGCACGACCTCCACCACCGCCATCGATCCGGTGACCGAGGTGGGCTGGGTGGCCAACAACTTTGACTCCTGGCTGCACGTAGACGCCGCCTTCGCCGGCGCTGCTGCACTCTGCCCTGAGATGCGGTTCCTCAATGCGGGATTGGAAACCGCCGACAGCTATGTGTTCAACCCCCACAAATGGCTGCTCACCAACTTCGACTGCTCGGCGTTCTATGTGGCCGATCGGTCCAGCCTCAACGAGGCGCTGTCCATCACCCCGGAGTATTTGCGCAATCCGGCCAGCGAATCAGGGGCAGTGGTGGACTACCGCGACTGGCAAGTGCCTCTGGGGCGGCGGTTCCGAGCTCTGAAACTCTGGTTCGTGCTTCGCCACTACGGACTGGAAGGCCTGCGGGCTCACATTCGCCGCCATATCGCCTGGGCTGCCGAGCTAACCGAGTGGGTGGAGGCCGACGACCGGTACGAGTTGGCTGCCCCCACCGTGGTCAGCCTGGTGTGCTTTTGCCACACAGACGGCAACAAGGCCACGAGCCGGGTATTGGAGGCAGTGAACCAATCCGGCCGGGCCTACCTCACCCCCACCACCATCGACGGCCAGCTCATCTTGCGGGTGGCCATCGGGAGCCCCCAAACTGAGCGCCACCACATCGAGGAACTCTGGAATCTCATTCAATCGGCCGCTTGATTTCTCCTCTGTGCTGAACGGGGTGTAAATCCCCCTGTAGGCGGTTTCAAAGCTTTAGAATCCGTAGTTTCCAACACAAAAGGGGCGTCGCGATGGCCGAGGTGGAGATCGGGCTGGGCAAGACCGGACGGCGGGCGTACGGATTCGACGACATCGCCATCGTCCCCACCCGCCGGACCCGCGACCCCGAGGATGTAAGCATCGCCTGGGAGATCGACGCCTACCGCTTCGACTTGCCCCTCATGGCCGCGGCCATGGACGGTGTGGTCAGCCCCGAGACTGCCATTGCCATCGGTCAACTCGGCGGCGTAGGGGTGCTCAACTTGGAAGGGCTGTGGACCCGCTTTGACGATCCCGACCCGATTCTCGACGAGATCGCCGCCCAGCCTCCTGAGAAGGCCACGCTGCGGATGCAGGAACTGTACGCCGAGCCCATCAAACCCGAGCTGATCGGCGAGCGTATCCGCCAAATCAAGGACGCCGGGGTGATCTCCTGTGCCTCGGTCACTCCCCAGCGCACCGAGCAGCTCGCCCCACACCTGCTGGCCGCTGAGCTCGACCTCATGGTCATCCAGGGGACGGTGGTCACCGCCGAGCACAAGTCCAAAAACCATGAACCGCTGAACCTCAAGCAATTCGTGCGTCGCTTGGAGATCCCAGTGATCGTGGGGGGCTGCGCCAGCTACGACGCCGCCCTGCACCTGATGCGCACTGGGGCCGCCGGCATCCTGGTGGGCGTAGGACCAGGCCAGGCCTGTACCACTCGGGGCGTGCTGGGCATCGGCGTCCCCCAGGCCACCGCCATCGCCGACGCCCGGGCTGCCCGGATGCGCCACCTCGACGAAACTGGGGTCTACGTGCACATCATCGCCGACGGGGGCATGTCCACTGGCGGTGACATCGCCAAGGCAATCGTGTGCGGTGCCGACGCGGTGATGATCGGCTCCCCGCTGGCCGCCGCCCATGAGGCTCCCGGCCGGGGCTACCACTGGGGCATGGCCACCTTCCATCCCACCCTGCCCCGAGGCGCACGGGTGCAGACCAGCCCGCGAGGCACCCTGGAGGAGATATTGGTCGGCCCGGCCCGGGAGAACGACGGCCGCCTCAACCTGTTCGGCGGTCTGCGCACCTCCATGGCCACCTGCGGCTACGAGTCGCTCAAGGAGTTCCAGAAGGCCGACATCATGATCGCCCCCTCCCTGCAAACCGAGGGCAAATCCCTCCAGCGGGCCCAGGGCATCGGAATGGGCCATTGAGTCCCACCGACAGTACAACCCGAGTTCACCCCGTCCTCGTGGTGGATTTCGGCGCCCAATACGCCCAGCTCATCGCCCGGCGGGTGCGCGAGGCCCACATCTACAGCGAGATCGTCCCCCATTCCATCAGCGCCGATGAGATCACCGAGCGCCAACCCGGCGCAGTGATCTTCTCCGGCGGCCCCAAGTCGGTCCACGTCGAGGGATCGCCCCGCATCGATCCCGACATCTACGAACTGGGCATTCCCATCCTGGGCATCTGCTACGGCGCCCAGCTCATCGCCGCCCAACTCGGCGGGGAGGTGTCCCGCACCGGCATCGGCGAGTACGGCCGCACCGCTATGAGCGTGAGCGACCCCGGCACCCTCTTCGGACCCGATGAAGACACCGAGCGCCCGGTGTGGATGAGCCACTTCGACTCCATCTCCACCCCGCCCGATGGTTTCGTGGTCACCGCCTCTACCCCCCAGGCTCCGGTGGCCGCCTTGGAGAACCCCGAGCAGCGCATTTTCGGCGTCCAGTTCCACCCCGAGGTGGCCCACACCCCAGGGGGACAGGCGGTGTTGGAGCGGTTCTTGTACCGGGGCGCCGGCTTGGCTCCGTCGTGGACCACCGAGTCGTTCATCGACGAGGCGGTGGCCGCCATACGGGCCCAGATCGGTGACGGCCGAGCGGTGTGCGGCCTCTCCGGCGGTGTGGATTCGGCGGTGGCCGCGGCCCTGGTCCATCGAGCGGTGGGGCATCAGCTCACCTGCGTGTTCGTCGACACCGGCCTGATGCGCCAAGACGAGGGCCAACAGGTTATCGACGCCTTTCGCCGCTCCCAGGGCATCGAGCTGATCGCGGTGGACGCCGCCGACCGATTCTTCGATGCCCTAGTCGGGGTGATCGACCCTGAGGAGAAGCGCAAGATCATCGGCGAGCTGTTCATCCGCATATTCGAGGAGGCCGCCAATCAGGTCGACGGTGCCGCCTATCTGGTGCAGGGCACGCTGTACCCCGATGTGATCGAGTCGGGCTCCGACTCGGCGGCCAAGATCAAGAGCCACCACAACGTGGGCGGCATCCCCGAGGAGATGGACTTCGAGCTGGTCGAGCCGCTGCGCGACCTGTTCAAGGACGAGGTGCGGGCCGTCGGCCACGAGCTGGGACTACCCGATGAGATCGTCTGGCGCCAGCCCTTCCCCGGACCCGGCCTCGGAGTTCGGGTGATCGGCGAGGTCACCCCCGACAAGGCGGCCCTTTTGGCCAAGGCCGACGCCGTCGTGAGGGCCGAAATCCACGCCGCGGGGCTGGAGCGGGAGGTGTGGCAGGCCTTCGCCGTTCTGCCCGACATCCGCACCGTGGGTGTTATGGGCGACGAGCGCACCTACGGCCAGGTGGTGGTGATTCGAGCGGTGACCAGCGAGGACGCCATGACCGCTGACTGGGCCCGGCTGCCTTATGAGCTGTTGGAAAAGATGTCGAGCCGCATTATCAACGAGGTGGACGGCATCAACCGGGTGGCTTACGACATCACCTCGAAGCCCCCCGGCACCATCGAATGGGAGTGAGCCCGGCGGGCAGCTAGCAGGTCAGGCCGCTCTGGTGGTGATGAGCTGCACCCGCTGAGGGGTGTCGGTCTTCATGTTGTCCAGCTCGTCGGACCAGAAGAACTTCTCCTCGCCGAACGCCGGGCGCAGTTCGTCGAGCCACGAAGCCTTTTCGTCGTAGGCGGCAAAGAACAGCTTGTTCACCCAGTCGGGATCGCGGCCCTGCACGAACTTGAGAGCCATCACCTTCTCACCGCCGATCTCGGTTATGCCGTCCACCAGCACTTTGCCCGGGGTGGCCGACATCGACGGCCCCCGCCAGGTGCGGGCCAAACCCGACACCTGCTTATAGGCGTCGGTGTAGATCTGGTACGCCTCCACCAACGGCACCTCGAAGTAGCGCTTGGCCCCGGTGTCGCGCTCCACGAACATGTAGTAGGGCACGGCACCCAGCTGCACCTCGGTGGTGATCATGTCGGCCCAGGCCCGGGCGCTGTCGTTCACATGGCGGATCAGCGGGGCTTGGCAGCGCACCACCGCACCGGTCTCGATGATGCGCCGCAGCGCCTCCCGGGACGCGTCGGTGGCCAGCTCCACCGGATGTGAATAGTGGGCCATGATGGCCAGGTGGCGGCCCGAGGCCACGATCTCCTCGAACAGCCGCAGCAGATCGTCTGCCTCCTCGCCCTCGGTGAACTTGTAAGGCCAATAGGCCGGCGCCTTGGTGCCGAACCGGATGGTGCTGATCTCCAGGTCGTCGTCCATCAGCGGCTCGGCGTAGCGGCGGATGAGCTCGGTGCGCATGATCATCGGGTCGCCCCCGGTGAACAGCACATCCGACACCGTCGGGTTGAGCTTGAGGTAGGCCACCAGCCGGTCGATCTCCTTGCTGGCGAACTTGAGGTCGTCAAGCTGCACGAACTGCGGCCACCGGAAGCAGTAGGTGCAGTAGGCGTGGCAGGTCTGGCCCTGGGTGGGGAAGAACAGCACCGTCTCCCGGTACTTGTGCTGTACGCCCTGCACCACCTCTTCCTCCAGGTACCCGGCGTTCATCTCCACCTGCCCGGCGGGGTGCGGGTTGAGGCTGAGCTGGATCTCGCGGGCGGCGGCCTTGATCTCGGCTTGCGGCGCCTCGGCTTTGATCATGTCGGCGATGCGGGTGAAATGCTCGGGGTCCAACATCCCCTCCTGGGGGAAGGTGAGCTGGAACATGGGATCGTCGGGCACGTTGTCCCAGTTGATCAGCTCCTCGCACACGTAGTTGTTGGTCTTGAACGGAAGCACCGAGCCCACCACGCGGGTCACCATCTTCTGGTGGTCGCTCAGCCGGTCGAATCCAGGGGTGTCCTCCAGGTTGCGGAGCTGGAAGGTGCGGAAGGTGTGCTGTTCGCCGTTGCCAGTACTCATGGTGGGTGCCTCCCTGTTGATTGTTCCTTGGGTGTCAGGGACTCCTCCGATGGTACCAGCCTCTCCGACAATCAACAGGGGAGCCTCGTCTGCCACCATGGTCGGGTGCTGACCAAATTCGACGATTTCCCCATCCACCAGACCCCCGATCCCATCTCCACCCCTTCCACTGGGGAGAAGGACTTCTACGAGCGCTACTGGTTCAACGGCTACTCCAAGGCCGGCGACATGTACCTCGGCGTGGGCACCGCCCGCTATCCTCACCTCGGTATCCAGGATTGCGGCATCAGCATCGTCCACAACGGGGTGCAGCACGCCTTCCACGCCTCGGCCCGGGCCAACCCCGAGCCCTCCGACCTCAGCGTGGGGCCGTTCAACCTGGAGATCACCGAGCCCATGAAGGCCTGTCGGGTGGTGTTAGAGCCCAACGACACCGACTTCGCCGCCGACCTCACCTTCGAAGCCCGCACCGCAGCCATAGAGGAGCCCCGCCACCACTGGTCCGATGGCAGCCGCCGGATCATGGACACCACCCGATTCACCCAGTTCGGCCGTTGGCACGGCTGGATCGAATACGACGGCCAGCGCATGGAGATCGACCGCACCGAGACCTACGGCACCAAAGACCGCTCTTGGGGCGTCCGACCGGTGGCCGGCGGCGACAACCGGGGCGCCCCCCAGGCGCCGCGGGCCATGGGGCTGTTCTTCTTGTGGGCCCCGCTGCACTGGGACGACATGTGCAGCCACTATCAGCTCTTCGAGGACACCCTGGGCCGGCCCCGATTCCACGTGGGCGCTTTCCTGCCCGCCTATGACTCCCTGGCCGACAACCCCGGCGTGGAGGACCCCGGCGTCGAGCCCATGCACCGCTTAGAGCACCAATTGGAGTTCGAGTCCGGCAGCCGCATGATAAAAGGCGCCACCCTGGCCATGACCTCGCTGGAAGACGACACCCGCCACGAGATCACCTTCGAAAAGCAGTTCACCTACCGCATGAAGGGCATCGGCTACAGCCACCCCACCTGGTCGCACGGCGACTGGAAGGGCGAAATGGCCATGGAGTCGGAGCGCTGGAAGCTGGCCGACGTCGACGAGACCGCCTTCGAGAACCAACACGTCCAGCACCTGATGAAGGTCCGCATGGGCGACCGCCAAGGCATAGGAGTCCTAGAGCAATCCATTTACGGCCCCTACCGCCCCTACGGCCTAGAAGGCCACATAGCTCCCCCGAGCTAGAAGCGATTACCTCAGAGCCCGGCTTTTGGGGCGACAGCCTATCTGAAGGCACTAATATTACATAACATTCTTCGACAAAGAACAGAAAATATAGATATAGTCTGTGCTTCATGAAGGACACCAGCCGCAGCGGGGGCGTGAAGAACAACGACCTCACTCCCGAGGGTGTTGTTATACATATGTTGTACACTGGACGAGCATGGGTATGAAGTTGATGGCCGTGCGGGTCGAGACCGAGCTGTGGGACGCTGCCGCCCGCCGAGCCGAGGTATTGGGCACGTCGGTCTCAGAAGTCGTGCGGGAGGCGCTGCGCGAGGCAGTAACAGCCCGTCCGCTGGGCGACCGCGTGGGCCTTCTCCGAGGCTCGATCCATGCCGACACCTCCGACGCCCCCCAACACGACTGGCTATCGGAGATACGCGCCCACAACTGGCGCTCGTGAGCATCTGGCTGGTCGACACCGGGCCCCTGGTCGCCTATCTCGATTCCAGCGAGACCGAACACCACCATGTCGGTGACATCATCGACGGCTTCACCGGCGTGCTGGCCACAACAGCCGCAGTGGTAACCGAAACCATGCACTTCGTAAGCCGTGCCCGATACGGCGCCATTGCCATCAGCGAGTTCATCTCCCACAGCGGCATGCAGGTGCACGGGATGTGCGAGCCTGCCGATATCCGAGCCGCCTCCGAGTTGATGCAGCGCTACGCCGACACCCCCATGGACTTCGCCGATGCCACCCTGGTGCTGCTAGCCGAGCGGCTGGCGGTGCCAGACGTCCTCACGCTAGACCGCAGGGGCTTCAACACCTACCGCCTGGCCGACGGCACCGCCTTCAACCCCGTCATCGAAGCCTTTAAGACAGCATGACTATGCAGTCAACCTCGACTACGGGTTCTTCCAGTCGTCGGGATCGGTTTCTTGCTCGCCCTCGAGGCGGAGATCTATTCCGTGGTATGAGGCGCATTGGGCGTGCCATGCGGCCTTAAGCTGCCTGTCCCGATACGCGCCCTGAGGGAATCCCTCCAGGCGGAGCGCGGCAGCCCAGCCGCGCTGGATCCCCGACGTATAGACGCCGAAGGCGGTGTCGAAGCCCGTCACCTCGCCCCCGTCATCGGTCCAAGTCCACGTGCTCCCCGCATCATCGGCCTCCTCCAAGCACACCAGCCCGTCTGAATGGTCGCTGGGACGAACAGACAGCGGGCTCTGTGGCTCTGCAACAGGATCCTCAGTCACAATCGGCTCGGATTCGGGGACTTCCACCTCTATGGTCATCGGCGAGGATTGGTACCACCGACCCGCGTCTGCGTTTGGCGACACAAAGCGGGAATCGGGAAGGACGCGCTCCCCGCCGTGTTCCAATCCGAATTCAATCCATCCGTTGGCGTGCTTGTAGGCGACGACTCTCACCTCCGCAGGCACGGAAATGGTTTGCGACAGCGCGAAACCCACTCCGCCGGCCGATACAACCGCCGCTACGAAAAGCATGGAGATCCACTTGGTGTGCTTCATCCTGAGACTCCAGAGCAGAGGAAGTCGCGCTCTTGCGGCGGCAGGTCACTGAACTCGTTCTCGCACTGATTGCGCTCATCGTCACCGCCTTGATCGGACGGGCTGCTGTTGTCGGACCGGTCGCTCATGCCGGATGGGCCGCTCCCGCTGGACGAACTGCTGCCGCCGGAGGAGCCGGTGCGACAAGAGGGTGCCACGACCCGGTCGCCCTCGTAGACACCGATATAGCGGCAACCGGAGTAGCCGACGCCGGACCGGTAGGTCCACCCCGGATTGGGGACAACTCCTGGAGCGGGAGCATCTGAGGCAATGGGACTCCCATTGCCATCCACCACGAGATCGGCAACGCCACCGCAGGCTTGTCCAAACCAGACATAGCCCCCATAGTTGAATCTCGCATACTGGCCACAGGAAACCCCACTATCGCCTGGGATATACGGGGCGTCGTACGTGGGCAAACCGTTGCCCGCTTCATCTTGAGCCGCGGCGGGAGCTGATAGCACCACCCCCGCTGTCAACACCGCCTTCACGAAAAGCAATGGCAGGAATCGCTTTTTCGATAGCAGCATGTTTTGCCTCCCTAGTCGAATACCACTCAATCGGCTGGAAGGGGGCGCACGCCTCCGAAATACCTCTCTATGCAGGCGATCCAGTCGCTTGTGGGAGGGATTAGGTCTTCGTCCAATCCACCAGACCTGATCATGTGGACGCCGATTTCCACCGCCTGCAACGCGAGTGCTACAGCAGCGGTGCTGATCTCGGGATCGACATGGCCCTCGTCCTTGGCCCGCTCAACCAGATGCAATGTGTGGGCAAACGAGTCATTGAGATATTCCCCCAGGCGGGCCTGCACTTCAGCGTTGCCTTGGGCTCCGCTGAATGCTTGAGTGAACGCCTCTCGCCGAGAGCTGGATTCCATCAGATCTGCTCCCCACAACATCACGAAGTCGGACAAGGACAGATCATCATCCACAGCGTCACCGCCTCCTCAGAAATAGGACCAAGAACGATTTTATATAGTGAATCTTCACTATATATCAAACCATTACAGGCTTCGCGTAGACCAATCGGCTCCACCAGCTATCCTCTAAGGCGCAATAACCCGCCCTTCAACGTGCTTCAATACCGCAGTACTGGGGTTGAACTAGGCGACGACGGGCATTTTCCCGCCGAGCAATCCCAAAACTCCGAACGTCACCTAGTCCGTTGAAGAGGGGCGGGAGGCGTCGAACATTCTCTCCAAGAACGCCTGCCAGTCGCTGGTGGATGGTGCCCGGTCCTTGTCGAGACCTCCAGCCATAACCAAGTGGGCGCCAATACCAAGCGCCTGCATGAACAGCGCAATGGAGGCCGTGCTGAGTTCGGGGTCAGTATGCCCCTCATCTTTGCCCCGCTCAACCAGACGCGCCATCTGGTCGAACTGCTCGTTCATATATTTCCCCAAGCGCGCTTGCATTTCGGGGTTGTTGCGGGCGCTGCCGAATACCTGGGTAAGTACCTCTTGCGTTGGCTCGGGTTCCAACAGTCTTGATCCCCACAACGCCATGATGTCGGGCAGCGGGAAATCGTAGAGGCCGAGGCCTCTGAGTCTTTCCTCAGGGAGAAGCGGGTCCAATACGTGATCGAGGGCCGCCACCAACATTTCGGTCTTGCTGGGCCACCGAGCGTAGATCGAGCCGACGGTCACCCCGGCGTTACGGGCGATGTCGGAAACCCGGGCTCCGTCATAGCCGCGTTGCACAAACTCCGCGGCGGCAGCTTCCAGCAGCTTATGGGTTGTCTCTACGCGATTCCCTCTGCCATCTGGCTTCTGACCGCTTTCTTGTTCACCCACTTCGGATCAGGCTACTCAACCCAGCACATCGGACAACATAGAGACGCATTGTGTGCTTGGGCTCCGTATGCAGCCCATGGCGAGAGCAACCGGCCATAGTCAACCTCGACCAGGCCCTTCACTCGACTTCCACTGTCCGTCCCGCCGGCGGATAGCAGAGCGGACAGTGGAAGTCAGTTCTGCGCGGTGGTGGTTACGGTGAGGGTGAAGTCGGCTATGGCGGTGCCGTCGGCGGCGGTGAGGCCGTTGTCGGCTGCTGAGCCGGAATAGCGGATGGTGGCCTCGTCGCCGGCGCTGATGGCGGTGCCGAGTGTGAGGGTCAGCGTGGCGCCGTCGACGACGACCAGGGCGGCCGATTGGTTTTTCACCGGCTCCCCGTTGTGGAAGGCGCCGTCGACGAAGAATGCGAACCGCAGTGCGTTGGCGGTGGCGCGGTCGATGGCGGCCAGGTCGCCGCTGAAGGTCACGATGAGGTTGTTGCCGCTCACCGCCGCGCAGGTCGGCGCGGTGGCCCCTTCGGGGGCGGGGACGCACACCGGCGCGGCAATCACGATATTGATCACCTCTGCCTCTTGGCCATCGGTGACGGCCACGGCCAAGTCCACCGTGGGCCCGAGGATGCCGACAGTGGCGGTCACGGAGACCTCGTAGACATTGTCGCCGTTGCTGTCGGCAGGCGCCTCGTAGTCCGTCGCCACAGCAAAGCTCAACTCCCCCTCGGCGCTGATCTCAAACATGTCGGCATCAGCGCCCGACAGCGAATACGTCGGGGCGCCCGCATGACCGCTGGTAGAACAGTGCCCCACAACCAGACTGCCGGGAACATAGGGATTGCCGGTGGAGCCCAACGGCGGCTCGACGCGCGTCCACCGCTTGTTCACGGCGTCATAGGGTTCAACAGGACCGCAGATCAACACCATCGGGTCCGGCAAGGGGGCTTTGTTGGCCACCGGCTGGTCGGCGAACGCCTCCGCCACCGCGCTGTCGCCGGACGCGTAGCTCACCGTCGCCACCTGGCCCCAAAACACCGGCGACTCCAACTCAAGGATGATCGCCGCATGCTGCGAACGCTCATCGACGCTGGCCACGCCCACCTCAGCGCCGTCCACCTTCACTGTGAACTCCGCCGCGGCAGGCCGGTTGATGCTCCGCGCCACCGACCCGCCGAGGTTGATCACCAGGGTCGAGCCGTCCACTTCAGCGCCCGAGAACGACGGGCACGGACCCCCGGGAAGAGGCTGGCTACTCCACGTCAGCACGGGATCAGTGCGGAACACCACCCAGGCCTGCGCGGTCTCGCCGTCGGGGTCGGTGGCGGTCATGGTGATCACCGTCTCGTACACCTCGCCGGGCGCCGGGTCCAGGTCGGCCAGCGCGCACGTCGTCTTCGCCACGAAGAACACCCGCCCGATCCGCTCGTTGTAGGTCAGGTCGCCCGCCGCGTAGATGTCGTCGCGGCTCGCAGTCATCTCAAAGGTCAGCTCATCGCCGTCGGGATCCCAGAAATCGGCCTTGGCCAACGGCAAGCTCACCAGAATCCCCGGCACCGCATTGACCGACCTCCCCGCAGTGCCATCGAACACCGGCGCCCAGTTGCCGTTGGGATCGGACGGCAACCGCTGCCAGTTCACCTTGTGGCTGGGATTGTGGTCGAGGCCGCTGTGAGCCAGGTCCGCGTCGATCTGCGACGCTGCCGCCGCGATCGTGCCGCCGGCCAAGGCGAGCGTGTCGGCCAGCACGGCGATGCCCCGCTTCGAGTAGTTGGGCTCTATCACGGTGTGGGTAAACACCAGTTCGGCGGTGCCGCTGCCGCTCGCATAGACGGCGTCCTTGCGGCCCCATTCAGCCGGGTCCATGTCGATGCCCAAGGTCGGCGAGCCGACAACGTCCACCGCCTCGCTGAACGTGACCTGCACCGAGATAACCTCGCCCAAAACATAGGTGTTGTCGGCACCGGCGTCAGACACCACCTCCACATCGGTCACCATCGGGGCTGCAAGGGTGGTGAACGACCCGGACATCACGTCGGTGGAGAAGCCGTCGTCGAAGGATGCCTGCACCTGGTACTCGGTAGCCGCGGCGAGACCGGTGATCGGGAACCGCGCCGGTGACGACGTCACCTCCTCCTCGGTCTCCGTCCAGGGCCCCGAAGTTCCGGTGCGGTAGCGCACATAGAGCGTTCCCGAGGGGTTGCTGGCCTCAACAACCACCTCCGCAGAGCCCGACGCGACGTTCTGCACAGCCACCCCGGTCACCGACGTGAGCGACCTGATGAGAATCGGCACCCTGTTGTCGACGAGCTCAGAGAGGCCCGTGTAGCCGCTGGGCGCCAGGGCCACGTAGAAGACCTCGGCCGCTACGCCGCTGCTCGTTCCGCTGTCGTGGATCTGGATGGTGACCGTGCGGGTGTTCCCAGCCGAGGCGGTGCCCGACCAGTCGAACTTCTCGAACCCGTAGGTGCGGTACAGCGTGTGCGAACCGCCCGAGAACAGTTCCCCGTAGCCGCGGTTGAAGTCCGTGCGCGCCGGCTGCTGGTTGCCCAGCGAGACGTCCTTGCTGTAGGCGGGGTCGGTGTCGGGGATGATCGGGTCCTCGGCCACCAGCGCCCGGGAGTCACCGTCGACCGAGCTGTGGATGACGGCGACCACCGGCCAATCGGCCGAGCCGGAAGCTCGCAGCGTGCATTGCGCATTCGTGGCCTTGACGACCTCCGCCGGACAGGTGAGCGTGAAACTCGGGACCGACACCGCAACCGTGTCGACGCCGGCTCCCAGCGCCGACCGAACGATGCTCACCGCATAAGTGCCGGTGGTGGTGCCGTCCTCGGCCGTCACGGTCAGCGTCACCGTGGTGGTGCCAACAGCGAGGGGCACCTCCGCGCTCTCCTGTTCGCTGATCACCTCGATGCTGGTGGCGCCCCGGCCGTCGAGGTCCAGGCTGTTGCCGCCGGATGACGCGCCCATGGCCATGGTCGTCCCGCGGGCCGACGCCGCCGTCAGCGTCGCCTCCGTCACCTCGTAGGCCACGGTTCGCGACTGCGAGGCCTGGGTGGGAGAAAGCGTGTGGCTCTGCCCGGCGAACAGCGTCAAGCTGCTCAGCGACGTATCGGTGCTCGGGGCGTCGTCGTCGGTGAGGGCCACGCTCGCCTTGTTGTTGTAGAGGAGGCCGACACCCCTGCTGGCGTCGGGGCCGAGCGCCACGTAGAACTTCTCGCTGTCCTCGTCGAGGCTGTCTGATGCGGCCACGATGTTCACCGTGCGGCTGCTTTCGGCCGAGGCGTTGCCCGACCAGTCGAAGCGCGAGTAGCCCACGAGGGTGTCGCCGATCCAGATGACGCCGCCGTCGATATCAGCCGAGGGGCTCGGAGTGCCCAGGGTCACGTCGATATCGATCCCCCGCACCAGCGCCCGGTCTTCGTCGGTGGACAGGTGCAGAATCGCCACCACCGGCCACGGCTTCGCCTCCTCGGCGGTGTTCGCCAGCGTGCACGCCAGCGTGGCGTTCTCCGCCACAGTGCCGGTAGGGCACGTCAGCTCGAAGTCGCCCTGGGTCACCGTGATCGACGAGTCGGTGCTGGCCAGGCCGCCCGAGAGCACGAAGCCGACCCCGGCCGCCACCACAGCGATTGCGGCCCACAGCCCGATGTGCACTCGACCCCTGCGGAGCCTCTGACCTAGTGCTGACCTCATTTGATTCAGAGCCTTCCCCATATGCATATAATTCTGAGCATTCACTATATGCGCAATATCAGCACATTGTCAGGGTGTCGAAACGACACCCTTTCCCCGAGGATCCGCGGAGGCATCGAGTAGATGCGGCCCAGGGGTTGGGTCAACGCGATCGTCGCACTGTCGGTGGTGGCGTCGACTCTCGTTTTGCCGGCTTCTGGTGGAGCCTCCTTGAATTCACTGGGCGCCGCCCCGGCCGCCCCGGCCATAGCGTCGCCGGGACCGGTATCGTCGGCCAGCTACAGCCCCGCGGTGAGCTTCACCGCTTTGGAGTACCCCGTAGGGTTTTTCAACCGCATCTTCAACGCCTGGGAGCCAACCGACCGATGGGGGCCGACGGCGAGCGACACCCGAACGTGGTTCGGCGCGGTCACCGCCGACGCGCAGTCGGGGGACCTGAGTCTGACGTTCGCCATTGAAGGCCAGCACGACCCATCCGGATACCAGTTCTGCGAGACGCCGACCACCTGCGACTACGTGAACGTCCGGGTCACGCCGGAGGGCCTGCTGTATCTGCACAAGGAGCAACGCACAACCTTCCAGTCGGGGTTCTTTTCGGACTTCCCGGTACGAACGGTGGAACTGTCGGCAACCGACGCCGACACACCGCTCAAGGTGTACCGGGAGGTGCTGGTGACGCCCCCACCCGTCGCAACGGGATGCGAGGATTACGGTGAGGACAACCCCGACGCCTTCACATGCCTGTTCTTGCGGGAATTGCTGCCCTCCGAGGCACCCACCGGCGTCGACGAATCGACCCTTCGAGCCAGCCTTCCCGGCCTGGTGCAAGATGCCGGCAACTACAGTCTCGTGTTCTCCGAGGAGTTCGACAACGCCCCGCCAGAGCCCAACGCCGCTGGCTGCATCGACGGCATATCCACGCTGGACAACGACGTGTGGACCTACGGGGACAACTGCCATAGCTCCCGGCTGGACTCCCGGGGCGAGCCTTGCGGCACCGTCGCCAACGGCGCACTGGTGCTCGCCGACTCGGGTTTCTGCCCCGGTGCCGGGCTCAACTCCTCCAACAAGCTCTACGCCAAGTACGGCTACTTCGAGGTCAAGTACACGATCAATCGGGCCAGGTGGCCCGCATACGCCAACTACAACTTCATCCTGTGGGGGGGCAAGAAGCAGCTGTTCCTCCTAGACCGGTACGGCGTCGAAATCGAGGACTGGGAGGACTACCTCAGCAATATCGCCGTCGAGATCGACATCTTCGAATGGGAAGTCAACGGCAGCCAGGACGTCGCGCACCAGTACGGCAACTCGAACTGGGCAGTCCGCGATGCCGACATCCTCCCGATACGCACGGTCAAGTGGAGCTACTACTGCGGAAGGACACACAACCCGATCGTCCTGAATCCCAAACTCCCCTGCCGCAACAGCGACACCTTCACCATCACCAGAGGGGTCGAGTGGACTCCCCGCGGCTACCGCACCTTCATAAAGGTGCACGGCTGGCACGACGAGATGTTCGTCCTGCACAAGGACAAGATCGTCATCGAGAACAAGCCCACAACGGCACTAGCGCCGGGCGACCGCTGGTACAAGGTGAACGGCAGCGCGAGGGACCAGTACTTCGAACTCGTCGACCCCGACGACCCCGACACAGTGCTGGAGCAAGTCGCCGTCTCCCACGTCCCCGCGCCGCTCGCCATGGGCGCATGGGGATACCTGAACAGGGAAAACCACCCCTATATCCGCACCCGGATGAAGATCGACTACATCCGGGTGTGGCAGCCCGACGACCACTACTCCAACATGGAGCCCGTCTACCAGTGAGCAGTCCCAGGCCGGCCGGCCGGATGCGGGGCGCGCTGCTGGCTACAGCAGTGTTGGCGGCGCTGGTCGTAGTGGCGGCGCCCAGCGGGGACCCCCTCGACTCACTGGGCGCCGCCTCGGCCGCCGAGGCCTCGCCCTCTGCGGGGCCTAAGTCGTCGGGCAGCTACCTCCCCGCGGTGAGCTTCACCGCTCTTGAGTATCCGGTGCCGTTCTACGGCCGCCTGTTCACCAACGACGCGAATGACAATCCTGACGCACCGGAAGCGACGGCCACCTACTCCACGACGTTCTTCGGAGAGGTGGCCACCGACACGCGGACCGACGGCATGGACCTGTCGTTCAAGGTCGAGGGCCAGCCCGTCCCGTCGGGCCACCGGTTCTGCCACACCGCGACCGAATGCAGCCCTGTCAGCGTGCGCATCACCGACGAGGGCCTGCTCTACCTGTACGTGCCTTGGACCTTCCACTACCTCCACCTGCATCTGGGGGACTTCCCCACCCTGCCCGTGGAACTGTCGGCCTCGGACGACGACACCGAGCTGAAGGTGTACCGGGAGGTGCTGGTGACGCCCCCGACCGCCGTGACGGGATGCGAGGACTACGGCGAGTTCAACCCCGACGCCTACACATGCCTGTTCCTGCGGGAACTGCTGCCCTCTGAGGCACCCGCCGGCGTCAGCGAGTCGACCCTGCGGGCCGGCCTGCCCGACCTGGTGCAGCCCGCCGCCAACTACAGCCTCGTGTTCGCCGAGGAGTTCGACGGTACCCCGCCAGCGGCCAACGACGCGGGGTGCCGCGACGGCCTGTCCACGCTGGACACAACGGCGTGGGTCTACTACGACGCCTGCGACATCGTGGACTCCCGGGGCGAGCCCTGCGGCAACGTCGTGGACGACGCGCTCGTCATGGGCGACTCCGGGCTCTGCTCATCGCCGATGATGGACGTCTACACCTCGTTCAATCTCGCCACCTTCGGCAGGATCCACGCCAAGTACGGCTATGTCGAGATCAAGTACACCTTCGACGTGTCGCGCTGGAGAAACGTATACAACAACTTCAACATGGTCATGTTCACCCGCGGGACGAGCCTGCGGTACCTCAAAGATCGATACGGAGTCACGATCGAGGACTGGGAAGACCTTCTCCAGAACACGGAAATCGAGGTTGATATCTTCGAGTACATCCCCAACAGCCTGGAGGATTTCTCGCATCAGTACGCCAACTGGGGCTTTGAACTCGGCCGGGGGTTTGTGCCGACCCGCAGCAACAAGCAAGTGAGCTACTGCCGTTCCAAGCCGATGTCGATCATTTCGAATCCCTCCTGCCGCACCTCCGACACCTTCACTTTGACGAGAGGGGTCGAGTGGACTCCCGGCGGCTACCGCACTTTCATCAAAGTAGACGGAATCCACAACAGCCTGACCTTGGTTCCCAAGGACAAGATCCAGGTCCAGATCAAAAATCAGGCGGGCACCGAGCGGACATTGACTGGCAGCGCCAAGGACAGGTACTTCGGGTACACCGACCCCACAGACCCCGACACACTGCTCGAGCAGGTCGCCGTCTCCCACATGCCCCTTCCGATCGGCCTAGGGGTATGGGGCTGGCTGGGCGAGAGGCATTCCCACATCCTCACCCGGATGAAAGTCGACTACATCCGGGTGTGGCAACCCGACGACCACTACTCCAACATGGAGCCCGTCTACCAGTGAGCAGCACCGAGCCGGACCCCCCATCAGCCCTGTAACTTGCCCTCTATCTGCCGTCTTTTGGGCGAAAACCTGTCGGCTATATCCCGTCATAAAATTCGTAGCACTGCGTGCTACGATTGGGTTGTGAGCCGGGAGATCAGCCAACGGGAGCTGCGGAACAACAGCGGGAAGATCATGCTCGAACTCGACGAGGGCAAAACGTTCACCGTGACTCGCAACGGCGTTCCCGTGGGCGAGCTCGCCCCGCTGCGCCGCCACCGATTCGTTGCCGCGGAGGCTGCCGTAGAGCTCTTCCGTACTGCCCCCAGCCTCGACTACTGGGACCTTCGGGCCGATCTCGATGCCGTAGCCGAACAAGACCCAACCCCTCGTGGCTGAATTGCAAAGACCGCCCCGTGGCCTGCTGGACACCTCGGTGATCATCGACCTCGAGCAGATCGAAGCGGTGGCTCTTCCCCATGAGGTCGCCATCAGCGCCCTGACGCTGGCCGAGCTCGCCGCCGGCCCGCACGCCGCAACCACCCCAACTGAGCGGGGCCGACGCCAAGACCGCCTGCAACGCACAGAAGCGGTATTCGACCCGCTCCCCTTCGATGCCAACGTCGCCCGGGCCTACGGGCGAGTTTTCTCTGCGGTTGCCGCCACCCAGCGCAAACCCCGGGGCGCACGAGCTGTCGACCTGATGATCGCCGCTACGGCGCTCGCCGCCCAACTGCCCCTCTACACCCGCAACCCCAGCGATTTCGACGGCCTGCACGACCTCATCGACGTCGTGACGATCTGAAGGGGCCTAACCCCAGCAGCAGCAAAACTGCATGAGATATTCATGCTATGCTCATGCAATGGCCAATCTTCAGGTGCGCAACATGCCCGACGTGCTCCATGAGCGGTTGCGGGAGCACGCCCGCGAGCGCAACTGCTCGATGAGTGCGGCGGTGCTCGATGCCATCGAGCGGGAGCTGGCCCGCTGGGAGTGGAGCAAGCACCTCTCCCAGCGTCCGACAGCAGATTTGGGCATCGACGCGGCCTCGCTTCTGATCGAAGTGCGACAAGCCCGCGACGCAGAGCTTAAATGACCGGCTACGTGGTTGACGCCTCGGTGGCGGTGGAATATCTCCTTCGGACCCCGCTGGGGATAACGCTTGCCGGCACTGTGGAAGAAGCGTCGTTGGCCGCCCCCGAGATGCTCGATGCCGAGGTGATGTCGGTGCTGCGCCGGGCGGTGCTCACCGGACGCCTCGATGAAGCCCGAGCAGTGATGGCTCTGAGCGATCTGGCCCTATGGCCGATTGATCGTGTCTCCCATCGGGCTCTGGCGCTGTTGGCCTGGGAGCACTACCGCAACATCAGCGCGTACGACGCCTTCTACGTCGCCGCGGCCCGCGCATTGGGAGTCCCGCTGTTGACCGCCGACGGCCGGCTGGCGCGGTCAACCGGCCTCGATGTCACCGTCCATCACATCCAACTGAGCTGAGAGATTCTGAGCGCCGGCGCTGTCGGCCTGGCAGCTAGCGCAGGTAGGCGTAGAAGAGGATCTAGACCGATTCGAACTGCAATGCTGAGAGGTCTAGATCGGCTGATCGCATCGAAAGACGGAGCATTTCAATACCAACGACCTCTTGGGCCTCATTGAAGTCCAATACCACTCCGGGAACTACCTCAATTGATTCGACTATGGCCGAGTCATCCAGGCGGAGATGCAGGGCATCAGCTTCCTTGTCAACCTGAAGTCTCATAGCTCGCCTCGCATTGACCGATCAAAAAACGCACTCACTACGCGCCAAGGGTCTGCATCCGTATTCACGGCTACACGTAAGACTCTACCATCGCGTTCGGGAACCCGAATATAGAACCGCTCCACGGACTCATCGTGGGGGTGTCGTGTCCGCCTCTACGGCGTAGCCACAGCTCGCTCCACCCACTCCGAGGAGATATTCCGCTCCTCCATGACGTGCCGAGCATGCAGGGTATAAGTCAAGAGCATCGGATTCTGAAATATCCTCTGGAGAGCTAGCGCAGGTAGGCGTCCCCGCCGTCGATGTTGATGGTGGTGCCGGTGATGTAGCTGGCGGTGTCGCTGCAAAGGAAAGCGACCACCCGGCCAATGTCGACCTCGGCGTCGCCCACCCGCTTGAGGGCGAAGCGTTCTTGTAGGGCGGCGAAGCCGTCGGGGTTGAATCCCTTCCAGTCCTCCATGGCCGGCGACATGGCCACCGGCATCAAGGTGATGGCCCGGATGCCGTCGGCGCCCCACTCCATGGCCGCGGCCCGGGTGATCGACTGGATGGCCGACTTCACGCCGGCATACACCCCCATGCCGCTGGGATCGGTCTTGAGGCTCGAGCCCGAACCCTGATTGATGATCACCCCGCCGTCCTTGAGGTACGGATGGCACAGCCGCATGAACCGGATGGAGGCCAGCGGGCCCGACGTCCACGCCGCCATGCAGGCCTCGTCGGACACGTCCAGCAAGTGCCCGTGGGGCACCTGCTGGGCGTTGTTCACCAGGATGTCGATGGTGCCGAAGTGCTCCACGGTTCGGTCCACGCAAGCCTGAATGTCGTCGGGCTCGTTCACGTCGCACACCAGCGCCAGCGCCGAACCGCCCCGCTCGGTTATCTCGGCCGCTACCGCCTGCACTTTCGACTCGGTGCGAGCCGCTACCGTGACTCCGGCCCCCTCGGCTGCCAGCGCCAAGGCGATACCCCGACCCACTCCCTGGCCCCCGCCGGTCACGATGGCCGTCTTTCCGTCAAGCATTCCCATGGCGTCGAACACTATCCCGGCGAGTCGGGCAAACCACGGGCGACCAGCGATGAGCGGAGAGGGTGGGATTCGAACCCACGAACCACCTTGCGGCAGTTACTTCCTTAGCAGGGAAGCGCCTTCAACCGGACTCGGCCACCTCTCCAGGCCCTCCCACCCTAGCGTCCTTCCTTTGACCTGGCCTCACGGATTGCAGGGCAAACCCCTACCATCCGATGCATGACACCCTTCGACACCGACAACACCGATCGGCTGCTGGCCACCACTCGCTCGGTGAGGCGGCGGTTGGACTTCGACCGGCCGGTGGATCCCGACATCTTGCGGGAGTGCGTGCGACTGGCCGCGTACGCACCCAACGCCTCCAACGCCCAAGACTGGCGCTGGGTGATCGTGACCGATCCCGAGCTCCGGGCGGCCATCGCCGATCACTATCTGGCGGGCATCGTCCCACCAATGCAGGAGAACTTGGACCGGCGGCGGGCCGCCGGGGATTCCGCCGGAGTCCGCCACTCCGAGGCGGTGCTGTATCTGGCCGAGCGCTTCCACGAGGTGCCCGCATTGGTCATCCCCTGTATCCGAGGTCAGCTCGATCCCGACCTGGATTTCGCCTGGACGGCCAGCCTGTTCGGCTCCATCCTGCCCGCGGTGTGGAGCTTCCAGCTCGCCCTCCACAGCCGGGGCCTGGCCTCCACCTTCACCACCGCCCACCTGCTGGCCGCTGGCGAGGTGGCCGAGTTGCTGGCCATCCCCGACGACTATCTCCAAATGTGTCTCATACCGGTGGCCTACCTGCAAGGCGACGACCTCAAACCCCCCGCCCGCAGGGATCCCGACGAGATCATCGCCTGGAACTCTTGGGCGTAATCCACCTCTTCAGCGCTGCTCTCAGACAAGTAATCTCCCCCTCGGAGGGATGGCAGAGCGGACGATTGCAACGGCCTTGAAAGCCGTAGGGCCTTCCGGGGTCCCGGGGGTTCGAATCCCCCTCCCTCCGCTCAGAGAGGATCGCCAATGACGCTGCGGAACCTTTGGCGTAACTCTCTGGCCGTTATCCTGCTCCTCGGGCTGTTCGCCGCGGCCTGCGGCAACGACGACGGACCGGCGGCGGCTCAAGGGGTGTCCATAACGCCTGGCGAGGGTGTCATCGTGACGATGGCCCGAGGGGATTTCAGCACGGGCTACATGCAGGCCGCGATCTACCACCACCTGCTCGAGGAGCTCGGCTACGACGTCAGCGAGCCCACCCACCTCGAGCTGTCGCCGGCGACCGCGTATCTGGGGATGGCCGAAGGGACTGTGGATTTCTGGGCGAACTCGTGGTTTTCGAACCACGATCCATTCATGGTGCTCGAGCTGCCCGACGGTTCGCTGGTCCAAGACCATGTGTCGGTAGTGGGCGAGGAGATGCTCGGCGGCGGCCTTGAGGGGCTCACTACCAATAAATCGCTTGTCGACGAACACGGCATCGAAACGTTCGACCAGATCGTCAACGACGAAGTCTTATTCGAGCTGTACGAGTCGGCCGACACGAACCCCGGCGACGGCGTCCTCCAGATCTTCGGCTGCGTTTTGGGCTGGGGCTGCCGCCTGGTGCTAGACGAAACTTTGGAGCTAGCCGGCTACGGCGGGCGAGTGGAACAGGTCGAGGTCGCTGGCTATGACCCGGTGTTCGCCGAGATTTTGTCGCGGGCCGAGGACGGCACACCGTTCATTTCCTACATTTGGATGCCCAGTGGGTACATCGCCAGGCTCATTCCAGGGGTGAACATAATGTGGCTGGCCCATGACGCCGACAAGGTGCACGACGGATCGACCGGCAACCCGGGTTTCGCTGTGACCGGCCCGGCTGCGCTCGGCCCCCACGTGTGCACCAACGACCCGTGCTATCTGTTCCGCAACCCAGCCGACATCGTTGTCACGGCCAACAACGACTTCTTGGCCGACAATCCGGCGGCGGCAAAACTCTTGGAGCTGGTGAAGATCGACGTGGTCGACGTCGCCTTGCAGAATTTGCTCTACGACAGCGGGGAGGACACCACCGACGATGTGAACCGCCACGCCGCCGAATGGGTCGCCGCCCACCGCGGCGACGTCGACGAATGGCTCGCACAAGCCCGTGCAGCCACATGACCGGCAATACGGCCTGAGCGGTCTTCAGAGGGGCGGCTCGGCCTGTGGCTGGCCCTGTTGGGGAGGCAGCGTGCGGCAAGCGACTGAGGTTTTACACGCCGCCTACTGGTGCGTTCCCGGTCAGGTTGAAGGCGTAGACGTCGCCGTCTGTGTAGTCGCTGATCCACACGGTTGTGCCGTCGGACCAGATGCCGTGGGGTGTGACGTGTGTCTGAGCGCCCAGAGGTCGCGTTGGGCTCGGCGGTATGGTGATGGAAATCACTGCACTGAACGTCTTGGCGGAGTCGTAGGCGCCGGTGGCCAGGGTGTAGGCGTACACGCTGCGGTCTCCGTCGGTAACCCACATGGTGGTGCCGTTGGACCACAGTCCGCCGGGCAGGGCGTTGCCGTCGGAAAGCGCCGAGTCGCCGCCGTCGAAGAGGTTGAACTCCTTGGTGCTGTCGTTGGTACCAGTGTCCAGCGTGTACGCGTACACCTTCTTGTCCACGGTGTCGGCTGTGTAGATGGTCGTGCCGTCTGACCACAGGCCCATCGGGTCGTCGTTCTGCGCTTGGAGCGTGATGTCCTTGCTGGAGTCGCGGGCCCAGTCGCTCAACGTGTAGGCGAATATCTTGTTGCGGCCTGATATCGGTGCGCCGTCTGGAGCGGTATCGTCCCGGAGCAACCAGGCGGTGGTGCCGTTCGACCACAGGCCGGACCGGTCTACCCCGGGGTCATTGAAGGCATTACCGCTGAGGGTTCTGCCGAATTGGGTGCCTGAGGTCAGGTCATACGAATAGCGGCTGCTCGCTTCAACCCAGCCGCCATCGTCAAGCAAAAAGGTGTGTCCCAGGACCCACAGCTTTTCGCCGAGTCCGGCGTCGTCGACGGTGCCCCACAGGCTCAGGGAACTGTCCAGGTTGACGGTGATGTCTTTGGAAGGAGTGCGCCCGAACTGCTCGGTCGAATCCCCTGAATTCACCCCTTGGGCCGCGGCCGGAACAAAGCTGGTCGCCGCCGCCAGTAGTGCCATTACGGCAACGAGAACTGCCCAGCGCGGAAGAAGTCTTGTCATACCCTAGAGAATAGTCGTTGTTACTACAATTACACAACGAACACCCAGGTCCGTGTACTTATGGGGTGCCGTTGGGGGTGTACCAGCCGCCGCCGATCAGGGTTCCGTCGACGTCCACGAGCCAGACGCGCATCGTGTCGGGGCCGCCGGCACCGGGGTCGTTGTCTTCGGCGGTGATCCACGTGCCCTCAGGCGTCGCCTTGCTCACCGCCGGCCCCAGCAGATCCTCAATGGCGGTACCGATGATTGCAGGATCGATGTGGGAGACAATCTCGCCATCGTCGGCAGCGATGATCCCCGTGAAGTAGCCGTCGACCGTGTCGGTGCTGTTGTAATACCTCACCGCCGTCTCCAGTCCCGCCGAGATGCCCTGGGGGTTGTTGTAGAAGGCCAGAGTCGCCTCGAGCCCGCCGGAGCGGTAATGCTTTGCGGCCTCGGCGATGAGCTCGGGCAGGAATTCCTCCGCGCTGATGTACCAGCCAGAGCCGAACAACAGGCCATCGTGGCGGACCACCCAGGCGTTCTTCAGCTCGAAGGCAAGTTCCGCAGTGTCGTCCAGCACCCCTTCGGCGGGATTCGTGAACACGTAGGGAACCCACTTGCCGTTGTGGTCGGCCGACATCATCTCGGGCCCAAACTCGTATCCGTTGATGTCGGTGCCGATCCACCCGTGGAGGCTCTGGCCCACTCGCTCGGGCTGGTAGTGGGCCAACAACGCGCCGTCGCCGTCGATTATGAACACATACCACTGGCCGTCGATGCTGGCGGGGTCGCTGTAGTGGGCCACCGCGGCGTCGAGTCCCGAGGACTCGTACATGTCGATGGCAGCCTGCACCACCTGCTGGGTGTACTCGGCCGGATCGGGTCCTGGCTCAACGCCGGCAGCGTCTGCCAACCCGACATCATCTGGTGCGGCATCGTCGTTGCTGCACCCGTGCACCACCAAAGCGGCAACGACCAGCACCAGCAGCCAGCGGTACACAAGACGGATCGCGCAGGGTTTGACCAACTTCATGGACTCGTATCTCCTCCGATATAGCGGCGTTCAGGGGGTCTGCTAGTCGTCGAGGTCGCCTCTGGTGATTGCCACCCAACCGCAATCAGAACAAGGGACCCGGAATCCCCAGGTCCATCGCATATAGCTCCAGTAGCTCCAGCCCACCCGGTTCTTGACCGTGACCGCCATCTCTACGCCGACTCCCCGTCTTTTGAAGTTGTAGAAGTCGGATACGCTGGATGCCGTCCCCGGCTTGCCTCCGTCGGGGCTCCAGGCGGAGGAGGGTCCGCCCTCGAGCAGCTGCCAATCCGACCAGTTGGCGTTGATGTTCCAGGTCTTGCCCCCAGTGCGGGTGCGGTACCACACCTGGTAGTCCGTCTGGCAGTAGGCCAGATCCCACTTGGCGGTCAACTCGACCAAATTGGTGTCTGTGTTGAGCACGTTGACTGTCCCGCTGTGGGTGGTGTCCAGGTTCGGCCTGGCCGGATACCGGCGCGCCGTTATGATCGACCACGCCTTCGACCACGGGCCTGAAGTGCCGTTTTCGTAATTGGCGCGAACCCGGAAGTTCCAGTCGGTGCATGCGGGCTGCGAGCCGGTGAACTCCCAGACCTTCGGGTCCACGGAGGTGCCCACCGACCCCAATGCCGACCAAGAACCCCAGTTGTTGTCAGTACGGCTCTGCCACTCAACGGTGTAGTCGACGATGTCGCTGCGGCCCGTCGTCGGCCTCTCCCACCTGAGGTAGTCGCCCGGCTGCACACCCTGACGCCAGTTCCACATGTAGAGCTTCAATTCGGTCACCTTGCCGGTATTGCTCTGCGCGCTGGCCACAGTCGGTGGCAACAATGTGGCAAACAGAGCCAACACACACGCCACCGCCACCAGATACCTGCCGCGGGCGCGCCCTGTCGTAGGTGCCTTCATTGTGCCTCCCAATCATTGGAGCTCGTGCTACTAACAGCCGGAGAGCATATATCGTAGTAGTGACTACATTTCCAATAGGGGATGCTCCGGCCCATTGATTCGGACAGGAAAAACGCGCTCGGCAGGCCTCTAGATACCGGGAGTCATGGCAACAAAGGCGTAGGTGTCGGTCCCGGTGTTGCCGCCGGGATCCTCAGTCGCTGGAGGAATCGGCTCCTCCGGCACGCGGGCCGATGGAAGTTACGAATCGGGCCAGCAGCTCATTCCAATCGTCGGCTGAGGGCTGCCCTCCCCGACGGGGTGCCGCGGCTGCGGCCAGTCGCACTCCGAGGCTGAGCGACTGGCATGCAAACACGATCGCCTCGGTGCTCAGCGCCGGATCTACTTCCCCTGCGGCCTTGCCCTCTTCGATCATGCCGGCGATCACGGCTGCCTCTTCGTCGAGCGATCTCGCCACACCTTCGATCATCTCGTCATCGCGTCGTGCGATGACGCAGGCTTCGAGCAGGAGGTTGCCCGCCTCGTTGTCGCTGGTCGCGGCCAACGCACTGCCCATGGCTGCGAGTTTCTCAAGCGTCGACAAATCGGAGCGGCCTGCCACTTTCTCAGTGCCCCTTGACGCCCGATTTTCGACCGCGGCCAGGAACAACTCTTGTTTGGTCAGCCATCGGGAGTAGACAGCCCCTGTTGTCAGCCCGCATCGCCGTGCGATGTGGGCGACTCGAGCGCCTTCGAAGCCGCTCTCGCCAAAGACACTTGCGGCAGCATCCAAGAGGCGCTCGGTTGATTCCTCAGCACTGCTCCCTCTACCTGGAGATCGGGAGTGGGACGCTGGCGTGGACGGCATGGCAAATCCACGATAGCCGCAACCGGCCCGCGTTCTGTCCTGCGGGCGCCAGAATTCCAAATAATAGCACAAACTACAAGCCGATACAAATTGCCTGCAAGTTCGGTCGGCTCTGGGCTTATACATCGGATAGTTTGTACTCCTATGAGCCTTCTGCTCTAAGGGGGTGAGCGTGACCGGCGATGACACGCGGCGCAGGGATTCGGATGAAACCACAACGCGGTTGTTGGATGCTGCGGCTGAGGTGTTTGTAGAGCGCGGCTATGACAGGTCCGTGATCGCCGACATCGCGCGCCGCGCCGGGGTGACCACCGGCGCGGTGTTCAGTCGATGGGCCAATAAGAGCGAGTTGATGGCTGCGGCCGCCGACCACATCTTCGACCAGATTCTGCCCGACCAGAGGATCAAACAGCTGGGGATCGACGAGTGGCCGGTGATTGACATCTTTTCGGCGTGGGCCGCCAACATCCTGTCCGGCGACGACACCCAAGACGTGATGGTGCAGGTGTTCGCTAGCGCCCGCAACAACGACGCGGTGCAAGAGCGCCTCCGGTGGTTCCTCGACGAGCAGGCCCACCAAATTGGCCGCATCGTCGATCGGGGCCGAGGCGAGGCGGGCTTCGACCCCGGTTACAGCACCGCCGCCGTCGCCTTGCTGATCCAGGCCGTCGGCGTCGGCACACATCTGCTTCTTTCCGCCAGCCGGGACGACCAACACCTGCCTACCGACTCGGATTGGGAAGCTCTCATCAGAAGCCTCTTTCACAGCCTGGCCACACCACCCACCCAATAGCACCTCACCAAAATAGAAGGACTCCAGCCGGGGCGAGCCAGATGGGCCGCCGATGATTGTGATTGTTATTTTAATGAAGTGGCGGTGAGGCAGCCTCTAGCCGGTGTCAGGGTGCTCGATTTGGGCACTCGGATCGCGGCCCCATTCTGCGCCGGGATCCTGGGTGAGCAGGGGGCGGAGGTAATCAAGATCGAGGATCCCATCGGCGGCGACGGTACCCGCACGAATGGGCCCTTCACTACCGATGACGACGGCAACCACTACTCCCTCTATTGGTCGGTGGAGGGCCGGGGCCGCAAGTCGGTGACCATCAACCTTCGAAGCTCTGAGGGCCAGAAACTGTTTCGGCGTCTGGCTTCGGTATCTGACGTGGTGTGCGAGAATTTCCGGCCCGGAACCCTGGAGCGCTGGAATATCGACCCATCCCGGCTCGATCCGAAGCTGGTCACTGCCCGGATCAGCCTCTACGGCCAGCTGGGGCCCAAATCTCTGATTAGCGGCTTCGACCACAACGCGGTCGCGTTCGCCGGGCTGACGCATCTCACCGGACATGGCGACCAGCCCCCGACGCGGCCGGGCCTTTCGGTTTCCGATTACCTGACCGGGGTGTTCGCGGCTCAGGCTGTGACCAGCCTGCTTTATGAGCGAGACGCCAGGGGTACCGGAACCGGAGGCGTGGTAGACGCCTACCTGTACGGGTCGGTGCTGCGGATCATGGAGTGGACGATCGCGGCCTACGACCGCCTGGGTTCGGTGCGCCAGCGCACCGGCAACCGGTCAGACAACGCTGCGCCGCTCGACAACTTTCAAAGCCGCGACGGCCGCTTTGTGTGCATCGTGGCCGTGCGCCAGGCAGTGTTCGAACGCCTGTGTGACGCGATGGGCCGGCCTGAGCTGCTGGACGACGGGCGATTCACCACGCCAAAGGCACGACGTCGCAATCGGGACGTTGTTAACCAGGCCGTTGCCGAGTGGGCATCGGGTCTGGACGCGGCCGCCATCGAAGAGCGCTGCGGTAGCCACGGCGTGCCCGCCAGCGTCGTCTACGACGTGGCCGACATGATTGCCGACGACCATGTGAGCGCTCGGGGTGACGTGTGCACCGTCGACGATCCCGTCATAGGCCCGGTTCGCCAACAAGCCCCCTACCCCCGCTTCGACGGCGACTCGCCTCCAGTCCCCGGAGGTGCTCCTCGGTTGGGCGAGCACACCGACGAAGTACTTTCGAACCTGCTGGGACTCTCAGGAGCCGAGATCGCTGCTCTGAGAAAGCGAAACGTGATATGAGCAGATCGGAGAATCTATGAGGCGCCCTCTGGAAGGACTGCGGGTGATCGACTTGGGATCCCGAGTCTCGGCACCTTTCTGCGCCGGGATCCTGGGCGAGCAAGGTGCCGAAGTCATCAAGATCGAGGAACCCGGGCGAGGAGACCGGCTGCGCGAACTCGGCCCCTACGTCGACGATGACGGTGAGCTCTACTCCCTCTATTGGTCGGTGGAGGGCCGAGGCCGCAAGTCGGTGACCCTCGACTTGCGCCGCCCGCGGGGCCAGGAGATCTTCCGTGCCCTGGCCGCCTCCAGCGACGTGGTATGCGAGAGCTTCCGACCTGGCACTCTCGAACGCTGGGAAATCGACCCCTCTCGTCTTCCGTCGCGGGTGGTGACGGCCCGCTTCAGTGTGTTCGGCCAAGATGGCCCCAAGTCGCTACAACCGGGCCTCAACGGCAACGCTCTGGCCTTCAGCGGGCTGATGCACCTCACCGGTTATCCCGACCGGCCTCCGGCACGGCCGGGAGTGAACATCGCCGGCTACCTGACCGGCTTGTTTGCGGCTCAGGCCATCACCAGCGTGCTCTATGACCGCGACGCCCGCGGCACCGGAACCGGCGGGGTCATCGACGTGTATATGTACGGCTCAGTGCTGCGCATCATGGAGTGGACAATCGCCGCCTACGACCGCCTCGGCATGGTCCGCAACCGTTCGGCCGACAGCCTCGATATCGCCGCGCCGATCGGCAACTATGCCAGCCGCGACTCTCGCTACGTGTACATCGTCGGCGGCAGCCAGGTCTTCTTCGAACGGCTGTGCCGGGCAATGGACCGTCCCGATTTGGCCGACGACGAGCGCTCCGCTACCGCGGCGGCCCGAGCCCGCAACCGGGTCGAGATCAACGCCATCGTCTCCCAGTGGGTCTCAAAGGGAGATGCCGACGACATAGAGGCCCGCTGCGTTGCCTGCGACGTGCCCGCCGGCAAGATCTACGACGTGGCCGACCTCACCGCCGACGAGCACGTCTTGGCTCGAGGCGACATCTGCACTGTTCAGGACCCAGTCGTCGGACCGGTCCGCCAGCAGGCGCCTTTCCCCCGTCTGCTGGGCGAAACGCCCACCGCTCCATCGGGCGCGCCCCGCGTAGGCGAACACACCGACGAGTTGCTGTCGAGCGTGCTCGGACTGTCCGGCACAGAATTGGACGCTCTCAGAGCAGACGGAATCATCTGACCGAAAGCCCCCTGCCACAGCTACAAACCTGCGAAGAACCGTAAGATAAAAAAATGGCCGTTTCTGCCTGGTCCCAACCGCGCGTCGCCATCGTGACCGGCGGCGGCTCCGGCATAGGTGAGGCAGTCAGCCAGCGATTGGCTGCTGATGGGGCTGCGGTGGCGGTATTCGACCTCGACGGCGACTCGGCGGCGGTAACCGCATCGGCCATCGAGGCGGCGGGGGGTGCCGCCATTGCGGTGGTTTGCGACGTGGCCGATCGGACGGCCATCGAGGCGGGGGTCGCCGAGACCGTCGAGCGACTCGGCCGCCCGACAATTCTCATAAACAACGCTGGCATCACCCCATTCGGGCGGTTCCTGGATATCTCCCGAGAGACCTTCGACCAGGTGATTGCCGTCAACCTGCGAGGCACATTCGACTGCTGCCAGGTGGTAATTCCCCACATGGTGGAAGAGGGCTGGGGGCGGATCGTCAACATCTCGTCGTCGAGCGCCCAAACCGGCAACTTCGGCCACACCCACTACTCAGCCTCCAAAGCAGCGGTGATCGGGCTTTCCAGGTCGCTGGCCAAGGAGTTTGGCCGCAAGGGCATCACCGTCAACGCCGTCCCCCCCAGCTTCATCGAGACTCCCTCGCTTCACCGGGCGGCTGAAGAAGGCCAGCTCGGTAGCGGGATCCAAGAGCACATCCCCACCACCCCCGTGCGACGAGTGGGCCAGCCTGACGACATCGCGGCGGCCTGCGCCTTTCTGTGCCGCGACGACGCCGGCTACATCACCGGACAGGTGCTCGGGGTCAACGGCGGGCGGGTAATCGTCTGATCCCGCATCCACATCGGGCATTAACCTGAAGCCTGCGGCATCCAGCCGCCCGCACTCCTACCCATGAGCCTTCGACGACTCCTCAAGAGCCATCTGGCCCCCCACCGTCGGGCCATCGTGCTAGTGCTCATCCTCCAGGCTGGCCAGACCACCACCGGACTGCTGCTGCCGGGGCTGAACGCCACCCTGATCGACGACGGTGTGCTCCTTGGCGACCAGTCGGTGATCTGGCGAATGGGCGGAATCATGCTGTTGGTGTCGTTCATCCAAGTGGTGCTGCTCACTGTGGCGGTTTGGTACGGGTCGGAGGTGGCCATGTCGTTCGGCCGAGACATCCGACGCGATGTGTTCGACCGGGTAACCCGCTACTCCACCCGAGAGATCGGACGATTCGGCACTCCATCGCTCATTACCCGCATCACCAACGACACCCACCAGATCCAGACGTTGACCGCGCTGGTGACGATCATGATGATCACCGCTCCGCTCACCATGATCGCCGGCACAGTGCTGGCCATCCGCGAGGACGCTGGCTTGTCGGTGCTGTTGTTGGTGGTGGTGCCCCTCGAAATCGTGGTGGCAGGGGCGATCATCGTCGCCATGAACCCGGCGTTCCAGCAGATGCAGGAGCGCATCGACCGGATCAACGCCGTGCTGCGCGAGCAGATCACTGGTGTCCGGGTGGTGCGGGCCTTCACCCGGGAGCCAACCGAGAGCGCTCGGTTCGCCGAGGCCAACCACCGCCTCACCGAATCTTCTTTGCGGGCGGCTCGGCTCATGGCCGCGGTGTTCCCTGCGGTCACCCTGCTGGTGAACCTGTCCAGCGTGGCCCTGTTGTGGATCGGGGCCGATCGGATCGAAGACGGATCCACCCAAATCGGGTCGCTGGTGGCCTATCTCACCTACCTGCTCCAGATTCTTCTCGCCGTGACCATGGCTGCGTTCATGGTGTCGATGATCCCCCGAGCGACGGTCGCCGCCGAGCGCATTGTCGAAGTGCTCGACACCGAGTCGTCGGTGGAGCCCCCGTCCGTCCCGGTGCAGGAATTCACCCGGCCGGGAACGGTGGAGTTCCAAGAAGTGGGCTTTCGATATCCCGGTGCTGACCATCCCGTGCTCGAGGGCGTCTCGTTCACTGCCGTGCCCGGCCAGACAACCGCCATCATCGGGTCGACGGGCGCCGGCAAGACCACGCTGTTGACGCTGGCCGCCCGCTTGGCCGACGCCAGCTCCGGCCGGGTCTCCGTGGGCGGCATTGATGTCCGCCGACTCGACCAGGCTCTGCTGTGGGGCGCCATTGGCTACGTGCCCCAGAGGGCCTATCTGTTCAGCGGCACGGTGGCCTCCAACCTCCGCTATGGGCGCCCCGACGCCACCGACGAGGAGCTCTGGGAAGCCTTGGAGGTGGCCCAGGGGGCGGGATTCGTGCAGTCGATGCCCGACGGGCTCAAGAGCCGCATTGCCCAAGGAGGCACCAATGTGTCGGGCGGCCAGCGCCAACGGCTGTCCATCGCCCGGGCCCTGATCGCCCAACCGGCGGTCTACCTGTTCGACGACTCCTTCTCCGCCCTTGACCTCGCCACCGAGGCCCGGCTGCGCCAAGCCCTCGAACCTCGCACCCGTGATGCTGCCGTTTTGGTGGTGGCCCAGCGGATCTCCACCATCGAGACCGCCAATCAAATCATCGTGCTCGAAGGTGGAGTCGTGGTCGGCCAAGGGCGCCATCACGAGTTGGTGGACACTTGCGCCACCTACGCCGAGATCGTCTCCTCCCAGAGAGGAGGTGAGACGGCATGAACCAACGCACCCCGGGCGACGACCAGCCGAAGCGCCACCAATCGGGTGACGATGTACCCGACGACGACAGTCAAGACGACGAAGACCAAGAAGCCCTACAGACATATGGCCGCGAAGCGCTGCGTTACTCCGGCCGCATGAGCGCGCCGATGCCCGCAGAGACCAGCCGCAACTTCCGGGGCACCGTCCGCCAACTAGCCAAGATCACTGGAAGGGAGACCCCGATTCTGATCCTGGTGATGGTGCTGGCGGTGATGAGCGTGAGCTTGACGGTGATCGGCCCCTGGCTCCTCGGCGGTGCCACCGACATCATTGTGACCGGCGTGCGCGAAGGCGGCATCGACACCGACCGGTTGCGGGACCGACTCCTCACCATCGGCGGGGTATTCGCCCTGGCGTGGGCGCTGGGCCACGTCCAGAACTACCTGCTCAGCGGGGCCCTCCAGCGATCGATGTTCCGGCTTCGGGAGACAATCGAAGCCAAACTCCATCGCCTGCCACTCTCCTACGTCGACCAGCACGCCCGAGGCGACCTGCTCAGCCGGGTGACCAACGACATCGACAACCTCTCCCAGAGCCTCCAGCAGACCATCAACCAGATGCTCACCGCCGTGTTGACCCTCGTCGGGGTAACCGTGATGATGCTCACGGTCTCTCCCCTCCTGGCACTAGTGGCTTTCGTAACCGTTCCGCTCTCGGTGGTCGCCACCCGGATCTTTGCCACTCGAGCTCGACCCCGGTTCCTCCGGCAGTGGCGCACCACCGGCACGCTCAACGCCCAAGCCGAGGATGTGGTTAGCGGACACGCCATCGTCACCGCCTTCGGCCGCCAGGACCAAGAGCGCCAGCGGTTCGCCGATGAGAACGCCAAGCTCTACGACTCCAGTCGCGCGGCCCAGTTCCTGTCGTCGGCCATGCAGCCGGTGATGATGCTGATGGGCAATCTTCAGTTCGTGTCCGTCGCCGTGGTCGGCGGACTGCGCATCTCCAGCGGGGCGATCACCATTGGCGACATGCAGGCCATGATCCAGTACACCCGGCAGTTCGCCATGCCCGTTCAGCAGGTGGCCTCGATGGCCGCCACCTTCCAGTCAGGCATCGCATCGCTAGAGCGGGTGGTGGAATTGCTCGAAGTCGACGAGATCAGCGCTGATCCCGAACCGGCACACCATCCGCCTACCCGAGGACGGGTGGCATTCGAAGAAGTCCATTTCTCCTACGAACCCGAAAAGGCCCTCATCACCGGGCTCGACCTCACCGCCGAGCCGGGCCAGACAGTGGCCATCGTCGGCCCCACCGGCGCCGGCAAGACCACGCTGGTGAACCTGCTGCTGAGGTTCTACGAGCTCGACGGCGGCCGTATCACCCTCGACGGGGTGGACATCACCGCCATTCCCCGCCAGGAGCTGCGGTCGAAATTCGGCATGGTGCTCCAGGACACCTGGCTGTTCGGCGACACCATCTGGGAGAACCTCCGCTACGGCAATCCCGACGCCACCGATGCCCAGATCATCGAGGCCGCCCAGGTCACCTACGTGGACCGCTTCGTCCACTCGCTTCCCGAGGGCTACGACACCGTCATCAACGACGAGGGAGACAACATCTCCGCCGGCCAAAAGCAGCTCCTAACCATCGCCCGGGCGTTCCTCGCCGACCCGGCGATCCTCATTCTCGACGAGGCCACCTCGTCGGTGGACACCCGCACCGAGGTGCTGATCCAAGAAGCCATGAATGCCCTGCGGGCCGACCGCACCAGCTTCGTGATCGCCCACCGCCTGTCCACCATCCGCGGCGCCGACACCATCGTGGTCATGGACGGCGGACACATCGCCGAACAGGGCTCCCACGACGAGCTGCTGGCCCGCGGCGGACCCTACGCCAGCCTCCACGCGGCCCAATTCGCAGGCCAAGCCACCTGAGCGGCAGCGGCGAACTGACTTAGTCCATAAGTTCGACTTCGATCCTGGAGCTCCGCCGACGGCAGCTCTTATCGAACGATTCTCACGTTGACAACTTGGCCGGCTGTCCAGGACACGTCGACGTTTCTGAAGACAAAGTTCGAGTTCCCGCTCGGGAAGTCAAGCGCCTGTTCGTCAATGTGCAGTGTCCAGTCTCCTGTGCCGGAAACCGGTGCCCGAAATGCCAGATAGAGCTTCCGCTCCGACTCCAAGTACCAGAGCCACTTGACTTGAAGCTGGATGCTGCTTGTTACGTTCGAGAACAGGGTGTCGTCGTTGTAGGCGCCCAGGCTGCTGCTGCCATAGTCCGCCACCGTCATCTCCCCCGACCACAACGTCTCGAGCGGATTTGCGCTGACCGCGGCCGTTGCGGCGCTGGTCAGTGTCTCCGAGAACCCTTGGTCATCGGTGAAGCTGACCTGCACTTTGATGATCTTCCCCAGGTCGTCTTGGGTCAGGGTGTGCGTCTGGCCGGTGGCGCCGACGATGTTCGTGTCCGAGCTGCCGTCACTGCGTATCCACTGGTAGTTGAACTGCACGTTGGTGAGCCCGTTGGCGTCGCTGATCCCAGAGGTGTCCGCGCTGAGTGTCTCATCCACCTGCGGTGTGCCCGTGATGGTGGGCTGGCCGGTGGCGGTCTGATTGGTCAGGCTGAAGACCCAGGGACGGGCTTGTTTGATGGCGAGGATGTTGCTGCTGGTGATCTTGAATTCGATCTCCATGGCGAAAGGCTCGCCGGGTGCGGGGTCGTACAGCGCCTTGAAGTGGTCGTGGATCACTTCGAGGTGTCCGCCGAGCTGGCGGAGTTGGGCGTCGGTTAGGAGGAGTTCTCCGGGCTCCACCTGGTTGGAGGTCGCCAGGATCTCGATCTGGTTGCCGCTGGGGTGCAGCAGGATCTCCTCGGGCTCGGAGTAGGCGTCGGGGTTCGTGACGAGGTCCTCGCCGAGTTGGGTGTTGAGGTAGTAAAAGCCGTCGTAGCCGCGGATGGGGTCGAAGCTGGCCGCGACGCCGTTGGCGAGCTCGTCGGTGTAGTTGGGGTGCACCAGCACCCCCATCGCGGTCGCTAGGTGGTCGATGCGGTGGAACTCGCGCTCGGCAAAGGCTCGGAAGTTCCACAGGCTGGCATAGACCCCTTTGAGGGACTTGTCTATGCCGTCTTCGGTGGTCTCGTCGGGATCCTGGGTCTTGGAGTCGTACAGCCCCGCCCCGCTGAACCCGGGAAGGTCTTCGTTGTTGGTGCTCGACCGGTAGCGAAGCGACTGCCCCACGGGGTAGGTGGCGTGCATCGCGGTGAGCGCCTCCAGGATCCAGGCAGGCGTCTGGCCCTTCTTGATGGCCTTGCGCAGATCCTTGAGCATGTCCTCCTGGACGTCGAAGTCGGTCTGAAACTCCTCGTCGGCCAGCATCTCCTCGATGTCGTCATAGAACCCGTTGTGGGTCATGAACGCGTCGTAGAAATAGAACGGCACCGCGAACCCCTCGGGCACGGTCCCGGGCGGAAAGCCCAGCGTCCCCAGCACGGCCACATTGGCGGCCTTGACCCCGAAGGCGTCCCAGTCCTCGAAGCCGATGGAGCTCAGGGGGGTGATCGCGGTGACCGACAGATCGCGTTGGGGCACTTGAGCCGTAGCGGGACGCAACGCGGCGTAGTGGGCGTCGACCTCGGTGGGGGAGGCTGCCCTCAGGCTCCATCCGCTCTCGGTCACCTCGTAGCGGACGTAGCTGTCGAGGAGGTCGTCGATGGTGGCGCCATCGATGGTGGTGTCGTCGAGGGCGTCTTGGATGAAAGCGTTGGGGACGGCGTCCTGGGTGGCCCTTAGGTTCACGTGCGACAGCGGCGTCTGGGGCACGGTGGTGATGATCCCTGCGACGCGGGGCAGCTCGTTGGGCAGTGCCTCGTATATCGCGATGTCGCGGGGATTGGGGCGCTCACCCTGCTCGATGACCCGCAGCTGGCCGTATCCCACTGCGGGATTCATAGGCAGGAAGCTGGATCCGGGGTGGATGTCCTCGTCGAACATGAGCGGGATGCGCGACTGTCTCAACAGCGGCAGCTCGGACTGGTAGCTCGCGAGGCGGTAGTTCGGTATGTGCAGGGCCAGGTTGTCGTCGAGGAGCGGCATCCCGGCCGCGAGCAGGGTGTGGATGCGCTCGAGCAGGACGGTGCTGTAGCGGTTGTCGTAGCGGTTCAGCCACCAGTAGTAGACGCCGGTGCTGCCGTCGGGGGCGAGGAGTGCGGGGTCGTAGACGATCTCGCCCGGCACGGCCCAGGGCAGGTCGGGCTCCAGGTGGCCTATCGCGTCCAGGAACAACGCGATGGGGTGGCGGAGGTGCGTCTTGGAGTTGATGAAGAACAGGGTCGGCGACTCTGTGTCCATGCCCAGCAGAACGAACTTCACATACTGCCCGCCATAGGCCAGCGTCTCGAACGTGGGCTGATCGGGAACGGCCGCGGCGCCGTTCACAAGATCTATGGCCGGGGCGGGGTTCACCGGGCTCATGGTCCCGAGGTCGTCGAGCTCGGTGAGGTCGTCGATGCAGTCGCCGTCGACGTCGGCGGGGTCGGCTATGAGGTACTTCTCCACCCGGTAGCGGTCCGGTGGCAGCGCGGGCACGTTCTCTGCCAGCGTCGTCGTGGACGCCTCGCCCCTGACCACCGCGACCGGTGTCTCCACCACCGTGCCGCTCTCGGTGTGGCTGACATACAGCACGAAGTACTCGTCGGTGTTGGACGCCACCACGATGGGGACCGCGGTCACCTCCACCGGCGTCGGCTCCGGGTCGAAGTCCTGCGAGCACTGGCTATCCGTGGAGCCGGTGCCCGACGTGGACCAGCCGCTGGTGCCCTCATCGTTGGTGGCGTTCACCTGCACCTCGTACTCGGTTCGGACAGCCAGCCCCGAGATGGACGTAGCCGTAGCGAGAGTGGGCGGAGTCCAGGCGGTCCAGTTCGGGTCCCCGGTCTTGCGGTACTGGACGCCGTAGCCGATTATGTCGGGCCTTTGCGTCGTGTCCGGCGCTGTCCAGGACACATCCAGGCTCGTGCTGGATCCCGGCGCGGCCGTCACTGCCAGCGCGGCCGGGGCGGGGGGCGGCTCGTCCTCGTCGGCGAGATCGATGACGACGGCCGCGGTCGCGGTGCCGCCGTTGTCGTCATCGGCCGTCACGGTCACCGAGAAGGTGTTCGACGCGGCCTCATGGTCATAGACGACGCCCGTGATGGTCTGTATCTGCCCGCTGGCGGCCACGATGGTGAACGACGCGGCGTCCGCGCCGCCCAGCGTGTAGGTCAGGGTGTGGAGGTCGGCGTCGGTGGCGGTGACCGGACTGCCCACCGGCGTGCCCGGCGCGGCGTTCTCGGCCACCTGGCGCGTCACGGACTGCGGCGAGAACACCGGCGCAGTGTTCGCCCCGTCGTTGTCTTCGATGGTGATGGTCTGCGGGACGCCGATCACCGCACCGTCGAGCATCGCGGTGATCTCGATGCTCTCGTCGCTGTCCTCGACGGCGTCGTCCACCGCGGTCACCGTGGCGTTTGCCGAAACCTCGCCGGCGGCAAGCGTCAGCGTCTTGGCTGTCACTGTGTAGTCGTCGACCTCGGTCGCGGTGCCCGCCAGGACCAGGGTGACCGTCTTCGCCTCGGTGAACGTCACGCCTCCGGTGCTCACAGTCACCGTCGTGGACGTCTCGCCCTCCTCGGCGATGGACTCCGAGCCGACCGATACCTCCCAGCTCGGCACGGCACGGTGTACCGTCAGCGTGTAGACGCGGGTGGTGACGAGGTCCGAGGCGGTGACTTTGACCTTGATCGTGTTGTCGCCCAACGCGAGGTCCACCTGCTGGCCGTCGGCGTGG
>VYEX01000027.1 GCA_009842675.1 Acidimicrobiia bacterium
CCGTCGACGCCTGGCTCGCCGAAGCCAGAGCCGCCACCGAATACACACTGGCACCTCCGCCGCCCCCGCCGGCACCGTTCCGTGTGGCAGTAGTGGCACCGAGCGCGAGCAATGACCTGGCATTCACCCAGAGCATGTTCGACGCAGTGAATGCACTACTGGCTTCTGGGGACATCACCGAATTTGCCATCACCGACGGCACGTTCATCGTGGAGGATGCGGGCGCAGCCATTCGGGGCTATGCCGAGGAGGGCTACGACCTGGTCATCGCCCACGGTTCCCAGTACGGCGGCCCGCTCCAAGAGATCGCTCCGGACTTCCCCGACGTATCGTTCGCTTGGGGGACCGCGGTCGACACCTTCGGCCTTCCCAACGTGAACTCCTACTCGGTTCGCTCCGATCTCGGTGGCTACGTCAATGGCGTAGTGGCCGCTCAGCTCACTGAAAGCGGTGTGATCGGTGTGATCGGTCCGATCGAGGTGGGCGATGCCAAGCTCTATGTCGACGGGTTCGCCGCCGGAGCCACGGCGCAGAATCCCGACGTCGAGGTCAACATCGTCTACACCGGTTCGTTCGCCGACGTAGCGCTGGCCGCGGAAGCCGCCCAGTCACACATCTCCGCCGGCGCCGACGTGCTGACCGGTTCGGCCCAGATGGTGGTGGGCGCCACCGGAGTGGCCCAGGAGAACGGCGTGCTGTGGTTCGGCACCCAGGCCAACCAGACCGCACTGGGCGAGGACATCGTGGTGGCCTCGCAGGTGTACCGCTGGGAGGTCATCCTCTCTGAGGTGGTCGATCAGGTGAAGGGCGGCACCTTGGGTGGCACTACCTTCATCATGACCTTCGATGGCGGCGGGCTGGAGATCCAGTTCAATGACGCCATGGACATCCCCGCTGCCGTGCTTGACTCGGCCGAGGCAACCATCGCCGGTCTGTCCGACGGGTCTATCTCCACCGGGCAGTAATCCCAAACCCTTGATGGGTCAATAACTGAACATGAACTCTGACCTGGCAGCGCCGAAGCAGGCGCCGATGCTGGAGATGCGCGGTATTACCAAGCGCTTCCCCGGCGTGGTCGCCAACGAAGACGTCGACTTCACGGTGCTGCCGGGTCAGGTTCATACTCTTCTGGGAGAGAACGGAGCGGGCAAGAGCACGTTGGTGAAGATCCTCTACGGGCTCTACCAGCCCGACGAGGGGTCGATTACCTTCGACGGCTCCCCGGTGAATATCGACTCGCCATCAGTGGCGATTCAGACCGGCATCGGCATGATCCACCAGCACTTCATGTTGGTGGACACCCTGACCGTGGCCGAGAACGTGGCCCTGGGGCTGGGCACACCGCTCAGCCTCACCAACCTCCAGCCGATTCGTCGGCGAATCCGAGAGGTGTCTGAGGAGTTCGGCCTGCACGTCGATCCCGATGCCTATATCTGGCAAATGGCGGTCGGAGAGCGGCAGCGGGCCGAGATTGTCAAGGCGCTGTACCGAAACGTGAAACTGCTGGTGCTGGACGAGCCCACCGCGGTGCTGACCCCGCCCGAGGTCTCCGACTTGTTCGTTACCCTCCGACAGCTCAGCTCCGATGGAAGAGGACTGGTGTTCATCTCGCACAAGCTGAACGAGGTGATGGAGATTTCCGACGAGATCACGGTGCTGCGCGACGGCAAGGTTTCGGGACGCACGACCCCCGCAGAATCCAGCAGGGAGTCGCTGGCCATGATGATGGTGGGACGCCCGGTGGAGTTCACCCGAACCATCGCTGATCAGGAACCGGGCGATCCAAAACTGGAGATAAAGAACCTAAGGGTGCGGGGCGACCGGGAGGAACTGGCGGTACGCGATGTGAACATCGATGTGCGCGCCGGCGAGATCGTGGGCATCGTCGGAGTGTCGGGCAACGGGCAGCGAGAATTGGCCGAGGCCATTGTCGGGTTGCGGGAAATTGAGTCGGGCGAAGTCTCAATCGACGGCCATCTGGTGAAAACCCCCACTCCCAAGCAAGTGAGGTCGATGGGATTGGCCTATGTGCCCGAGGAGCGCATGAAGTACGGCAGTATCGGTGACTTCACCGTGGCCGAGAACCTGATTTTGGCGGACTACGACCAGCAGCCGTACGCGCGGTATGGACTTCTGAGCCTCAGCTCCATCGAGACCCGCGGCAAGCAGTTGGTCGACGACTATTCGATTCGCACGCCAAATACCAGCACCCTCACTCGCAAGCTGTCGGGGGGCAACATCCAGAAGGTGGTGATCGCCCGAGAGTTCAGCGGCAATGCTGAGATGCTGCTGGTGGCCCAGCCCACCCGGGGCATTGACATCGGAGCAGCCGAGTACATCCACGAGCAGCTGCTCACCCAGCGTACGCAGGGCAAGGCCATCTTGTTGATCAGTGAAGATTTGGATGAAGTGATGGCCCTGTCGGACCGACTGGTGGTTATGTACGAGGGATCGGTGATGGGCCGAGTAGACCGGGCCGAAGCCACCGTCGAGCAGGTGGGCCTGCTGATGAGCGGCGTAGGCGAGCCGGAGGGCGCGGCGTTAGTGGGCTAGGCAAGCCTGGGCCGATCAAGTCGAACGGCAGTAGGCTGACCACTTCCTGGGAGGTGTCTGAGTACCTGGTGGGCTCCCCCGCCTTCAAAGCGGGTGGGACGGGCGATCCCCGTCCGGCGGGTTCGATTCCCGTCCACCTCCGCTTTGTGATCAGGTCGAGTCGTTTGGGCTGGCTGCGCTGAGCAGCTGAGCGATCAATTGCACCCACTCTTCCACAGTGGGCATATGGCGATCCGCCCGCCCTGCCGATCTCAACAGGTGAGTGCCGGTTCCGGCAGCTTGGATCAGCAGAACCACGGCAGGAGTGCTCATTTCCTTGTCGCAGAGCCCCTCGTCCTTGGCTCTCTCGACGAGATCGCTGAGCTGGTCGGCCTGGTCGTTGAGAAATACCTGGAGCCTCTGTTGGACCGCGGCGTTGTTGCGGGCACTGCCGAACACTTGGACCAGAACATCCTGAGTCTCATCTGACTCCAAAACGTTGGCGCCCCAAGCCATCAGGATGTCCGTCCCTGACATTCCGCTCACGCCCAAATCCTTCATCCTCTGTTCAGGCGTTATCTGCTCTAGAAGGTGGTCGAGAGCGGCGACCATCATCTCGTTCTTATCCGGCCATCGGGCGTATATCGCCCCGGTGGTCGCCCCTGCCCGGCGAGCGATGTCGCTGACTACTCCCTTGTCGTATCCCTGCTCAACGAACACCTCAGCGGCTGCGTCCAACAGCTTTTCGGTCAACCCATCGGGATCACGTACTCGACGTTGCATCGCCCCATCAGCCACGGAAACGCCCTTCAAATATCAACACCAGAGCAACAATAGCTAGCCCACATAGTCAGTGCCTGAAAGTTCATAGACCGCGGCCTGATCCGGGATTCGGTTGAGGCTGAGATAGACGGCGCTAGACGGCCAATAGGTCGCGGGCGCCGGTGTCGCTGCTGGGGTGGCGGAGTTTGGACATGGCCCTGGCTTCGATTTGGCGGATGCGCTCGCGGGTGAGGTTGAAGTGCTCGCCGACTTCCTCGAGGGTGCGGGGCTCGCCGCGGTCAAGGCCGAAGCGGAGCTTGAGGATCTCGCGCTCGCGCTCGTCGAGAGGGCCGAGCAGGCGGGTGATTTCCTCGGGCAAAAGCGCAGTGGCGGCCACTTCGAAGGGCGACTCGGCCGAGCGGTCCTCCACCACGTCGCCCAACTCGGCGTCGCCGTCCTCGCGCAGCGGCTCGCTCAGCGACAAGGGCTCGGCCGCGAAGCGCAAGGCCTCGGTGACCTTCTCCTCGGAGAGGTCTACTTCGACGGCCAACTCAGCCAAAGTGGCCGGGCGGCCCAGCTTCTTCTCCAGGTTGGCCCGGGCCTTCTGGAGGCGGGCCAGAGTGTCGCCGGCGTGAACCGGTAAGCGGATGGTGCGACCGGTGTTGGCAATGCCCCGGGTGATGGCCTGGCGGATCCACCAGGTGGCATAGGTGGAGAACTTGAATCCCTTCCGCCAATCGAACTTCTCCACGGCGTGCATCAAACCCAGGTTGCCCTCCTGGATCAGGTCGAGCAGGGGAAGACCGGACGCCTGGTACTTCTTGGCAATGGATACCACTAGGCGGAGGTTGGACTGGACGAAGCGGCGCTCGGCCTGCTCGCCAACTCTTACCTGGCGGCGCAGCAGCCTTCGACGGGCAGGCGAGAGCCGCTCTGTGCTGCTGGAATCGCTCTCTTTGTCCTGGTCAAGGAGAGCCTGCGCTTCGTTGCCTTCCTCGATTTTCTGGGCTAGCTCAACCTCGTCGTCTTTGGTGAGCAGCGGGTACTGGCCGATATCGGTCAGATAGAGACGAACGAGATCCTCGTCGTCTCGCTCAACACGCTCTTTCGGCACAGCCACCCCTTCCCGATAGTCCTTGGGCCCGATAATCCGTGGAGTCACCGGTGCCGCTGTCGAAACGGTCGACGCTGACCGAGCAGAGACACGGACAATGCTTGGCCGATAAGGATACCCGCTTCATCGCGGATGCGTCACCAGCGGAGGCCATCTTTTTTCGCGATAGTCGTCGGCAAAGGCAATCGCCAGCTCCTCCAGGTCTTCATCAGAGGGGATATTGGGGGGATTCCACACTTCCTTCGAGTCATACCGCTCCTCGGCCAAATCAGCGGCCACCATTCGGGCTGTGCGAATGACCGCTCCATCGCTCACCGGCGACAGTTCCTGGCCCAAGTGCTCGATCACAAAGGCCAACTGGGGCAAAGCCACCTCGTAGATGGCGGCAACAGCCTCGGTGGGTGACGACTCTTCGATTCGGTCCAGCAGGCGCCCCCAAGCATAGGTGGGGGGACGAACCCGCTCAGCTCCGGCCAATGCCGGCGAATCGGGCAGTGCGGCCCGCCACCACTGGGCGTGTTGTCCATGGCGGCGGCTGGACCGGGCCAAAAGGAGCCGCGCCCGGTCATCTAGTGGTTCTCCGTCATCCAAATCGGCCGTCAAGCGACCCTCGATTTCAAAGAGCCGCTCTGAAATCCAAGCCAGACCGCCACAGGCGTCCGCCGACTGCTCGATGTCCATGCTCAGTCGCCGCCTCGATAGCGATTTGCGGTGTCCATGCTCAGTCGCCGCCTCGATAGCGGTTGGTTATGGGCAGGCGGCGATCCCGACCGAAGGCCTTGGCGGTGATGCGGACACCGGGCGGGTTCTGGCGGCGCTTGTACTCAGCCCGGTCCACCAGGCCGGTGATGCGGCTGACCAATTCGGGATCGTAACCCTGCCCGCACAGATCGGCGGGGGTGAGATCACCCTCCACATAGGCCTCCAGCAGGGGATCGAGCACGTCGTAGGGGGGCAGGCTCTGGTCGTCCCGCTGGTCGGGGCGAAGCTCAGCCGAAGGGGGCTTGACCAGCACGTTTTCGGGGATCAAGTCGCAGCCGGCGCGCTGGTTGCGATGGGAAGCGAAGGCGTACACCTGGAGCTTCCAAAGATCTTTGATCACGGCATAGGCCCCGGCGGTATCTCCGTACAGGGTGGAGTAGCCCACCGCGCTCTCACTCTTGTTGCCGGTGGTCAGGATCAGCCATCCGAACTTGTTGGACAAGGCCATCAACAGCGTTCCCCGGATGCGGGACTGCACATTCTCCTCGGCCAGATCGGGGCTCATCCCCTCGAATGACGGGGCCAGCATGTCGAGAAAGGCCTGATGCCCGGCCTCCACCGGGATGATCCGGTGGTTGATGCCCAGGTTCTGGCAGAGAGCCTCAGCGTCGGCCAGCGAATGATCGCTGGAATAGCGGGAGGGCATCAACACGCCGTGGACATGATCTGCGCCCAGAGCATCGGCGGCGATAACCGCCACCAGTGAGGAATCGATTCCCCCGGACAATCCGATGCCCACATCGGTAAAGCCGTTCTTGTGTACATAGTCCCGAGTGGCCAACACAAGGGCTTCGTACTGCTCGTCGACCTCGTCCATCCCCGGATCGACTCGATTGATCTCCTGGGGGATGGACGGCGGGGGCGGCAGTTCGGGTCGATCGGCCACCTCAACCTCGGCAATAAGCAGATGCTCTTGGAACGCAGGGGCTTGGGCAATGACGCGGCCGTCGGTATCGAGCACTAGCGAAGCGCCGTCGAACACCAATTCGTCTTGACCTCCCACCAGATTGGCATAGACGATGGCGCACCCGGTCTCGGAGACCCGCTGGCGGAGCACACCCAACCGCTGATCCAGCTTTCCGACGTGATAGGGCGAGGCATTCAAGTTGAAGATGACCTCGGCTCCGGCCGCAGCCATCTGGCTCATCGGGCCCCCCGACACCCAGGCGTCCTCGCAGACGGAGACGCCAAGAGCCACTCCGGCTACTTCGTGCAGAACCTGATCGCCTGTACCGGGCTGGAAGTAGCGACGCTCGTCGAACACGCCGTAGTTGGGAAGCTCCCGCTTGTGGTACACGCCCAGCAATTGGCCGTCAGCCGCTATCCCCGCGGCGTTCCAGCAGCGGTCGGCGCCGTCCACAAACCCCACCACCGCGGTGCACGATCCCGACCGGGCGGCGATTTCCTCCATCGCTTTGCGGCTGTCCTGCACAAACCGCCGCTTGAGCAGCAAGTCCTCCGGGGGATACCCGGTGACAGCCAGCTCGGGAAAAACCGCGGCATGGCACCCGGCCTCTTCCGCGGCAGCCAGAGCGGTGAGAATCCGCTTGGTGTTGGCGTGGATGTCGCCCACCACCGAGTTGATCTGGCCCAAGGCCACCCGAAGCTTGGCCACGAAAACAGGTTAGAAGGGTTGTGTACCCCCGACACTGCCGGGGGTATCTAGGACGTCGTTCTAGACGGAGTAGTACATCTCGTACTCAAGGGGATGGGGACGCAAGTTGACCGCGTCCACCTCCTCTTGCTTGACCTCGATGTACGACTCGATCAGCGAAGAGTTGAACACATCGCCGGCCAGCAGGAAGTCGTGATCGGCCTCCAAGGCTGCCAGTGCCTCGGCCAGCGAGCCGGGCACGGTCTCGATGCCGGCGGCCTCTTCCGGCGGCAGGTCGTAGATGTTCTTGTCCAGCGGCTCGCCCGGGTCCATCTGGTTCTGGATCCCGTCGATGCCGGCCATCAGCATGGCGGCGAACGCCAAGTAGGGGTTGGCGCTGGGATCGGGGCAACGGAACTCCAGGCGCTTGGCCTTGGGGTTGTCGGAGATCAGCGGGATGCGGATGGCTGCCGAGCGGTTCCGCTGGGAATAAGCCAGGTTCACTGGGGCCTCGTAGCCGGGCACCAGGCGCTTGTAGGAGTTGGTGGTTGGGGCGGCAAAGGCCAGGATCGCCGGAGCGTGGGCCAGCAGGCCGCCGATGTACCAACGGGAAATGTCGGACAGCCCGGCATAGCCCCGCTCGTCATACATCAGCGTGTCGCCGTCCTGCCACAGCGACTGATGGGTGTGCATCCCCGAGCCGTTGTCGCCATAAATGGGCTTGGGCATGAACGTGACGGTGCGACCGTGCTCGCGGGCCACGTTCTTCACCACGTACTTGTAGAGCTGAACCTTGTCGGCCATGGCCAGCATCTCGTCGAACACCATGTCGATCTCAGCCTGTCCGGCGGTGCCCACCTCGTGGTGCTGGACCTCGATGGGGATCCCCACCGATTCCAGGGCCACCACCATCTCCGAGCGCAGGTCTTGGAAGGTGTCCATGGGGGCCAGCGGGAAATATCCCCCCTTGTAGGGGATGCGGTGGCCGGGGCTGGGGGCGCCGTTCACCGAAGGGCGGCCGCTCTCGAAGATGCCCTCGACCGAGCGGATCTGATAGCCGGCCACATCGGGCTGGTTCTGGTAGGCCACGCTGTCGAAAATGAAGAACTCGGCTTCTGGGCCGAAGTACGCGGCATCGGCAATGCCGGTGCTGGCCAAATAGGACAGGGAGCGTCGCACCACGCCACGCGGGTCTTTGCCGTACATCTCGCCGGTGACGGGATCTTTCACGTCGCACAGCAGGACCAAGGTCTTGCGCTTGGTGAACGGGTCGAAGATCGCAGTGTCGGGATCGGGGATGAGGAGCATGTCAGAGGCATCGATGGTTTGGAATCCGCTCACCGACGAGCCGTCGAACCCGAGACCCTCCTCGAATACCGATTCGGTCAGCTCGCGGATGGGGAGCGAGAAGTGGTGCTGCACACCGGGTACGTCGGTGAAGCGCATGTCCACGAACTCGGCACCCTCGGATGCCGCCAGCGCAATGACTTCTTGGGGAGTTGACACAGTGGGTTCCTCCTTTTTCGGCCCTTACTCTCCCACAAGCGGCAAGGGCACGGCTCATCGTGCCTCTATGGAATTGCCGCTTGCTTTCAAGCGGAAGGCTCATCGTCGCACATGTGAGTTTCCAGAGATTTTCCCGTTTGTGAAGGCTTTGTGAACGCTGCCAATGGGCTGGCGCCAGCGAGCCCTGGCAGGGCACTCTGGTGGTCTCCTATGGAACCGCAAAAGGACTACGTGCTTCGTACGGTGGAGGAGCGAGGTGTGCGCCTCATCCGGCTCTGGTTCACCGACGTGCTGGGCCAGCTCAAGTCGGTGGCCATCTCTCCGGCCGAGTTGGCCGACGCCTTTGACGAGGGACTGCAATTCGACGGCTCGGCCATCGATGGGTTCTCCCGGGTGCAGGAGAGCGACGTGCTGGCCGTGCCCGACGCGTCCACATTCGAGCTGTTGCCATGGGCCGATCCCGAGGAGCCCTCTGGGCGTATCTTCTGCGACATCCGCAACCCCGACGGCACTCCCTTTGAGGGGGATCCCCGCTGGGTGATGCGCCGCAGCCTGGCCAAGGCGGCCGAGATGGGCTACACGTTCTACACCGCGCCCGAGGTGGAGTTCTTCTATTTCCGCCATGGCGACCCCGAACAGCCGCTCGTCCCGCTGGACAACGCCTCCTATTTCGACTTGACGACTGCCGATGTGGCCAGCCCACTGCGCAAGCGCACCATCACGATGCTGGAGGCCATGGGCATCCCGGTGGAGTACTCGTTTCACGAGGACAGCCCCAGCCAGCACGAAATAGACCTGCGCTACACCGAGGCGCTGAGCATGGCCGACAACGTGATGACGCTGAGACTGGTGGTGCGCAAGCTGGCCTTGGACCGTGATCTGCACGCCACGTTCATGCCCAAACCGCTCAACGGGGTGCAGGGATCGGGAATGCACACCCATATGTCGCTGTTCGAGAACGACGTCAACGCCTTCCACGACGCCGGCGACGACTACGGGCTGTCGAAAACAGCCAAGGCGTTCATCGCCGGCCTTCTGCATCACGCTCGGGAAATCACTGCGGTGACCAACCAGCTGGTGAACAGCTACAAGCGGCTGGTGGCCGGCGATGAAGCCCCCACCTTTGTGTCGTGGGCCCGCAACAACCGATCGGCGCTGGTGCGGGTGCCGGTGGTGAAACCAGGCAAGGAATCGTCCACCCGGGTCGAGTACCGCGCCCTGGATTCGGCGGCGAACCCTTACCTGGCATTCTCCGCCGTCCTGGCTGCCGGCCTGAAAGGAGTGCAGGAGGGCTACGAGTTGCCCGCCGAGGCGGCTGCCGATCTGTACACCATGAGCAGAGGACAGGCACGGGCCAAGGGATTCGAGGAACTGCCCATGTCTCTGTCGGAGGCCCTGGACGTACTGGAGGAATCCCCGCTGATGGCAGAAGTGTTGGGCGAGCACATCCACGAGTGGTTCCTCCGCAACAAGCGAGCCGAGTTTGCCGAATACCGCCGGGAAGTCACGCCCTTTGAGCTCCGCCGGTACTTGAACACCTGGTAGGCGCAGTGACCGAGCCCCTATTGGTCTTCCCTGATCCGCCGCCGCCGGAGCTGGTGCGCACTCTCGACTTGGGCGGCTACAACTGGAAGGCGGTGAGCAGCGCCCAAGAGCCGGAAGGGCGATGGCTGGGGGCAGTGGTGGCGGTGGGGGAGAGCCCCGAAGAGGCATTCGGATTCTGCCGAGCAATGAATCGGCGGGGTCTGGACATTCCGGTGTTGCTGCTCGTCTCCGGCGCCCATCTCGACGAACTGGAGATGCGCGACGATCTCTACACCGACTTCTGCTTGACTCCCTTCCACCAGCGGGAGCTGGAGGCTCGACTAGCCCATCTGGTCTGGCGATCGGGCACTGCACTGCGCCCGGAGCTGATTGAGTACGGACCGCTGATATTGAACGTGGAGACCTACCAGGCCACCATCGCCGGGCGGCCGTTGGATCTCACATATATGGAATATGAATTGCTGAAGTTCCTGGCCAGCTCGCCCGGCAAAGTGTTCACCCGCGAGACGCTGCTCAGCCGGGTATGGGGCTACGACTACTTCGGCGGTGCCCGCACCGTGGACGTTCACGTGCGCCGCCTGCGGGCCAAGCTCGGCGAAGAGCACGCCGGCCTCATAACCACCGTTCGCTCCGTCGGCTACCGTTTCGGCCTCTCCCGCTGGGAGCGGTGATCGCTCAGTCCACGTAGGCCCAGAGTTCGATTTCTACTAGGGCGCCGAGGGGGAGGGCGGCGACGCCGACCGCGGAGCGGGCGGGTCGGTTGTCGCCGAAGCACTCGATGTAGGCCTGGTTCATGGCGCCGAAGTCGTCCATGTGCAATAGGAAGACGGTGGCCTTCACCACGTCGTCCAGCGTGGCCCCTTCGGTGGCCAGCACCGACTCGGCGTTGGCCACTGCTTGGCGGAACTGGGCGATAAGCCCGCCGGGGACTAGCGAGCCGTCGGCAATTCCGATCTGACCCGAGCAGATGAGGAGGTTTCCCGCCCGGACGATGGGAGAATAGGGTCCAACCGGAGTGCTCATACCTGAGGATCATATGGATAACAGCAGCCAGGGTCATCAGAACCAGGACATCGAACATCTGATCGCCTCGTGTCCGTGGCCAGAGGATGCCCGCTCTCTCATCGACGACCTGGGTATCACCGACGAGCGGCGGGCCCGGGCAGCGGCCATGCTGGCCGGGGCTTCCCGCAGCATGAGCAAGGCGGTGAGCCGCGACCCCAGCCTTCTCGGCGTGCTCGATCCACCGTCTGAGTTCGCTACCGAGAAGATGGCCCTGGTCGCTCCCGATGACGACGACTCCCTAGACGGACTGCGGCGGTGGAAGCGGCGGCAGCTTCTGCGTATCGCGCTGCGCGACCTGCTGGGCGAGGCCGACTTGGCCACCGTGGGCCGCGAGCTGTCGTTGCTCGCCGATGCCTGCTTCGTTCGGGCTTTGGAGATTGCCGACGAGGGCCCGCCCTTGGCCATCATCGGCATGGGCAAGCTGGGAGGCAACGAGCTCAACTACGCCAGCGACGTGGACATCGTGTTCGCCCACGAAGGGGACTCTGCCGCGGCGGCCCGTCGGGCCCGGAAGGTTCTGGAAATCCTCACTGCGTTCACCCCCGAGGGGCAGGTGTACCGGGTGGACATCGAGCTTCGCCCCGAGGGAGGCGCCGGAGCGCTTAGCCGCACCCCTGAGGCGTTCGGAACCTACTTCGACCGCTGGGCAGTGCCCTGGGAGCGCCAGGCCTACATAAAGACCCGGTTGTCAGCCGGCGACCCCGAGTTGGGCAACGCCTTCTTCGATGCCATCAAACCCGGGGTTTGGGGTGAAAACTTGGAAGCCGACACCGTGCCCCACCTTCGCGCCCTGAAGCTGCGCGTGGAGGAGTCGGCCAAGCTCAAAGGCGACCGGGAGCTCAAGAAGGGCCCCGGTGGGCTCCGGGACATCGAGTTCACCGTGCAGCTCCTTCAGCTGGTCCACGGCCGCACCGACCCCACCATCCGCTCTCCCAACACCCTCACCGCCCTCCGCCAGCTCAGTTGGGGGGAGTACATCGACCAGGCCGACGCGGTCCACTTCACCACCGCCTACATTCACCTGCGCACCGTGGAGCACCGGGTGCAGCTCCGCGACGAACGCCAGACCCACGAGCTGCCCACCGGCGAGGCCGACCAAGTGTGGGCGGCCCGGGCATCCGGCTTTGAGAGCCTGGAGGCGTTTCAGGCCTCCCACCTCCGCCACCAGACCTCGGTCCGGGAGATCCACCAGCGGATCTTTTATCGCCAAACACTCGACAGGATGCACGAGACCGGGCTGGTGAGCGAGCTGCTCCCCGATCACCTCGGCCAACTGGGCTTTGAAGACCCCGATCGGGCGGCTGGAACCATCGAGCGCCTAACCGAGAACCTGGGCCGCCGGGCCAATGTGATGCAGCAGGTCCTCGTCATCATGGTGGAGGCGCTGGCCACAACGCCCGACCCCGACCTGGGACTCATCCGCTTGGCTTGGCTGCTGGACGGCTCCTTTCGGGTCGGCACCATCCTCCCCGTGTTACGCGACTCTCCCATTGCAATCAGTGACATCGCTCGGCTGCTGGGATCAAGCCGGGTGGCCGCGGGTTGGATGCGAAATCACCCGGAATTCGCCCGTCTGCTGATGTACCCCGAGGAACTGGCCATCTCCCGAACCGCAGGGGAATTGACCGCGGACGCCACCGAGGCCATGCAGTCGGCCGCCGGCGACCACGACCTCCAGATGGCCGAGCTGCGGCGATTCGTGCGGCGCGAGCAGCTTCGGGTGGCCGCTCGGGACATACTGGGGCTGGCCTCGATCATCGAGATTCCCGAGGAATTGACCATCATCGCCGACGCCGCGGTAGCTGCGGCCGTCGATGGCTTGGCTCCAGAGGTGCCTTTCGCCGTGATCGGGCTGGGACGCTATGGCGGCCTCGACCTGTCGTATGCCTCTGACCTGGATGTGATCTTCGTTTACGAGGGCGCGAACTCCGACGAGGCCCGAGCGGCCAATCGCACTGCCCGGGGCCTGCTCCGCGAGATCGGAGCCCAAACTGCCGAGGGCCGAGCGTGGGAGATCGATGCCCGGTTGCGTCCCGAGGGCGAGAACGGGCAGCTTGCGCGTTCGCTTGGGGGGTATGAGCGCTACTACGCCGAGCGGGGTCAACTCTGGGAGCGCCAGGCCCTGCTCAAGCGGCGCTTCGTGGCAGGAGACCCCGATGTGGGCAACCGGTTCCTCCAGCTGGCCGACCAGTGGTGCTACCAGCCTGAATTCAGCGAAACCGAGGTGGAGGAGATCCGAACCATGAAGCGCCGAATCGAGGCCGAGCGGCTGGGGGCTGGCAGCAAAGCCCGGGACGTGAAGCTTGGCGCCGGCGGGCTGAGCGATATCGAGTTCACCGTGCAGCTCATGCAGCTTCAGCACGGATTTGGGCGGACCACTATCCGGGACAACCGCACCCTTCCGGCAATTGTGGGGCTGTCAGAGCACAACCTGCTGGACATCGGAGATCGGGCCACCCTGGATGTCGGCTACCGCTTCTGCCAGCGGTTCCGCAATGCCCGCTACCACCTCTCCGGGCTCTCGTCAGACGTGTTCCCCGACGACGACCACGAGGAGCTGCTGTTAGCTCGGCGGCTCGGCTACCCCAGCAATAAGGACTTGGAGGCCGACTACCAGGAGATCACCGAAGCTGTTCGCGAGGTAACCGACCGGCTGCTCTACGGCGAGGACGCCTAGTCGCCAATTGGTCCGACGGGCCAGTCCGGGGGATGGCCAGCGGCCCGCCAGACAGCGGAGGCCACGGCGGCGAATACTGCATCGGAGCAGTTGACCGGCGGATCATCAGACGGCTCGATCTCAACTTCCACCGGCGGCATCCGGGAGGCGGGCACAATGCCGAATGAGCGGATGGTGAGGTCGTGCACCTCGCCTTGGGGGTCGACAGTGAGAGCTTCGGAAGTCACCCAGCTGTAGGCCATGTGGGCTGCGCCTATGCAGTAGGAGCGCAGCACAATCTCATCCAAAGGATTGCCGCCCTGTACCTGAATCCCCAGCGTGCCTTGGCGCCATTGGGCCAGAGCCGATCCGCCACCGGGCGACGCCATCGGCTGAGAGCCATCGCCCAGCGCGCCCAGCGCCACGGCGGCCTCGACCCAGCCCGCGCCCCGGATGTCGACCGAGGTCGGCGGTCCGGCAATGTCCACCTCCTCCACCACGAGTGTGGGAGCGACCGAGGCGATGGCGTCGGCAACCCCCGGGGTACGGGCCACCCGAACCACCCCTCGGCCATCGGCGTCGATCCCAATGGCGACCGGGGGGCGCTTGGGACCGTGTCGAACGGTGTCCTCCCGCGACCACAGCACCCGGACCGGGCGGCCATGCTCATCGGCCAGCTGGCGGGCGATTCCCGGAAGCGGCGACGCCACCTTGGCTCCAAATGCGCCGCCGTTGGCCAGGGGACTGGCAGGCTCACCGCCGGGTGCGCACCACGAGGCGTCGGTCTCCAGATAGGCGGGCTCTACCCAAGAGGTGCGAAGCCGCACCGCCCAGTTGCCGTCGGGGATTTCCAGGGGCATGGGCCGATCATCGGGGGTGCGACGTCCCTGCACCTTGCCGGCCACCGCCCGGGCCTCGGCCACCGTTTCCCCCAGCGCCCAACCACCCCGGCCGTCGGACAACGCCACCAGCGCACCCTCAGGCACGGTGTCGTCGGCAAAGCCGCCTTCTCCCAACGACACAGCAGCCCCAACTTCCTGAGGTACACCGCCCTCTAGTTCGGCTCGTTGGGCCGCGGCACCCCAATCCCGTTCGTAAGTGGCGGTGCCATAGCGCTCCCACGCTTCCACGATGGTCTGCCACCCGGTGCAGCGGCACAGATGAGCGGCTAACGCAGACTCCGCAGCCGAGCGAGACCGATCTTCGCCAGAGCGGGCCTCCAGGCCGGCGAGGCGCATGATGATGCCGGGGGTGCAAAAGCCACACTGGCTGGCTCCGGCGGCGCAGAAGGCCTGGCCCCAGCCGGCTCGGGTCTTTTCCGGAATGCCGGCCAGAGTGGTGATCGCCCGCCCCGCCACCCGGCGAACGGGAGTAACACACGAGACCCGGGGCTTCCCGTCCACCCAGACCGTGCAGCAGCCGCATTGCCCTTGGGGGCTGCATCCATCTTTCACCGAGCTGATGCCGAGTCGGTCGCGCAACACCTCCATGAGCGAGGCCCCATCGTCGGGAACCTCCACAGGGTGGCCGTCTACGGTGAACTCCAATGCGGCCGCCACGCGCGGCGAACGGTTAGTGGAGTGTCGCAGGAATAGCGCCGTGGATTGCGACGGCAGCGGCATTCCTCGCAAGGCGCACCGACGCAGCCATACCCGGAGCGTACGGCAAGGAGGAGCAACGCAGCGAGGGGCGTCGATGCCTAGCAGGACACGAGCGATTATTCCTGCGACACTCCACTAGCTAAAGCTCTGGCCGCAGCCGCAGGTGCGCTGAGCGTTGGGGTTGGTGATGGAGAACCCCGCGTCGGTCAGGCCGTCCTTGTAGTCGAGAACCGCGCCTTCCAGCAGGGCCGCGCTGGAGGAGTCGACCACTACTTTGACATCGCCGAACAGAACTTCGTTGTCTTCGGTGCCGATATCAGCGTCGAAGTACATCTCGTAGTTGAAACCTGAGCAACCACCAGGGCGAACCGCCACCCGCAGGGCCAGCTCTTCGTCGTCGGCCTGCTCTTGGCGGACCAAGTCTCCGACTTTGCTGGTTGCTGCGTCTGTGAGTGTGATCACACGCTTCTCCCTATCCGGTTCTGCGAACAGTGCCATTTTATCCACCAATTCCGCTTGCCAACACACCAAAAGCCCGACGGGGCGGAGCCCACCCATAGTGGCTTGCTCCCCAAACCGTTAGCATCAATGACCGTGAGCGATGGAACCGCCGCAGATTTGCCGACAGTTGACGATGTGATGGCCGTGCTTCGCGGGGTGATCGACCCCGAGCTGGGCACCGACATCGTTGATTTGGGCATGGCTCGGCGCGCCGTGGTCAACCCCGACGGCTTGGTTGAGGTGACGGTGGCTCTCACCACCTCGGGATGTCCGCTGCGGGCCCAGATCCAGCGAGACGTTCGCAGCCGAGTTGGCGGGCTACCCGGTGTGGAGAAGGTAAAGATCCACTGGAGCGAGTTGACCCAGGATGAGAAGGCGGCGGCCATGGCCAAAGCCCGGTTCAACGTCTCCCAGAACGCTCCTGACACCGCAGTGCCCCCTACTGCCAAAGTTGTGATGGTGGCATCGGGCAAAGGCGGGGTGGGCAAGTCGACTATCACGGTGAACCTGGCCGCCGAATTGGCCCGCCGGGGCATGCGGGTCGGGGTGATGGACGCCGACATCTGGGGCTATTCGGTTCCCCGGATGCTGGGGGTTGAAGGCCGCCTGTCCGGCGCTGAAGACGAGAAGAAGATCGTCCCCAACGAGAAGCAGGTGGGCGAGGGTGTTCTCGAAGTTGTGTCGATGGGGTTCCTGGTCGATCGGGAGGAGACCGCGCTGATGTGGCGAGGGCTCATCTTGAACCGGGCCGTCCAGCACTTTCTTGAAGATGTGCGCTGGGGACCGGTGGACTACCTGCTTATCGACATGCCCCCGGGCACCGGCGACGTGCAGATGGGCATCGCCAAAATGCTCCCCCAAGCCGAGATGGTGGTGGTGACCACTCCGGCTCGCAGCGCCCAGAAGGTGGCCACACGTGTGGCCTCGATGGGGCGGTCCAACTATCTCCGGATCGTCGGGGTGATTGAGAACATGAGCGCGTTCGTGGCCCCCGACGGAGAGTGTTACGAGATATTCGGCCAGGGAGGCGGTCAAGAGCTGGCTGATGAGTTGGGTGTGCCGCTGCTGGGCCAGGTGCCCATCGACGGCTCGGTGGCCTCCGGTGGCGACGACGGGGCCCCCGTTGTGCTGGAGGAAATCCCCGGTGCTGCCGGTGGTGCATTGCGGGCGGTGGCCGACCGCCTGCTGGAAGAGGTCCCTCCGGTGGACATGGCCAGCTGCACGGCCCGGATTTTTGAGGCCGCCGAGCAGGCTTTGGCCAACCTCGACATCGTCTCTTCATAGGATTCCACCGTGCTGGTATGGCTGGTCCTCCTGTTTATCGCGGTGCCGCTGGTCGAGCTGTACGTGATCGTGGAGACGGCCAGAAGCATCGGGACGCTAGAAACCATCGGCCTGTTGATCTTGGTAAGCGTTGTCGGCGCGTGGATGGTGAAGGCTCAGGGGCTGGCGGTGCTCTGGCGGGTCCGGAGCAAGCTGGCCGAGGGCCTGATGCCGGGCCGGGAATTGATGGATGGGGCCTTGGTGCTGCTGGCCGGGGCGCTCATGCTCACGCCCGGATTCGTGACCGACGCAGTCGGCCTGTTGCTGCTGTTCCCGCCCACACGGATGGCGATCCGCCCGGTCATCATCCGCCGCTTCCGCCACCGCGTCACCTTCTACGGTCCCGAAGACAGCGGTCCGGGCACCATTCACGACACCGATCTGGCCGACGGCGATTAATCGGCTACAGATGACGGCATGGGGTCAGCGCCATACGCTGAAGCCCGTGAGACCTCCCTCGGTGGACGCCTTGGCCCGGTCATTGGCCGACACCGGGCTGCCCCACCCCCTGTTGGTGGACGCCGCCCGGGCGGCTATCGCCGACGGCGACCCGGAAGGGGTGGAGGAGCGAGCCCGGCGCCACGCCCATGCTGCGGCCCGGGCAATGCTTCAGCCGGTGGTGAACGCCACCGGGGTTTTGCTACACACCAACCTGGGGAGAGCTCCGCTGGCGGTGGCGGTCGAAGCGGCGTATGCCAACCTCGAATTAGACCTGTCGTCGGGGCGGCGAGGCTCTCGCCACGCCCATGCCGCCGCTTTGTTGGCCCGGCTGTGCGAAGCAGAAGACGCCATCGTGGTGAACAACGGGGCGTCGGCCGTGCTGTTGGTATTGGCCGCCTTGGCCACTGGCCGGGGCGCGGCGGTTTCCCGGGGAGAATTGGTGGAGATCGGCGGGGGTTTCCGAGTGCCGGAGGTCATGGAGCAGTCTGGAGCTCAGCTGGTTGAGGTGGGCACCACCAACCGCACTCGACTGGCTGATTTTGCATCGGCAGTTGAAAACCCGGCCAACGACACCGCCTTGGCCCTCAAGGTGCATCAATCCAATTACCGCATCGTGGGGTTCACCGAACACGTGACCGTGGCCGAGATGTCCACCCTCAACGTCCCGGTGGTGGCCGACATCGGGTCGGGACTGGTGGATGCCGCCTGCCCTTGGCTGGGCGACGGCCCACCGCCGTGGCTAGCCGGCGAGCCCGCGGCCCGGCAGACATTGGGCGACGGGGCGGCGCTGGTCACGTTCTCGGGCGACAAGCTGTTCGGAGGCCCCCAGGCCGGGATCATCGCCGGGCGAACCGACTTGGTGAGGCGATGCGCCCAGCACCCCCTGGCTCGGGCGCTGAGACCGGGCAGCCTCGTGTTGAGCGCCCTCCAACAAGTTGCCCTGGCCTACTTGCGGCGAGACGGGCAGGCCATCGACTTCTGGCGGATGGCGTCGCTGAACATTGCCGACCTGGAAGACCGGGCCCAAGCGGTGGTGGCGGAGTCAGGCGTCGGGGAGACAGCACAGATGGCGTCGGTACCCGGCGGCGGCACGCTTCCCGGCACAGAGATCGACTCGTGCGGCGTGGTGCTGGACGGCGATTGCACGGCTCCCTTGCGCGCCGGGTCACCCCCGATCATCGCCCGAGTGAGCGACGACCGAACATGGCTCGACCTGCGGACGGTGGCCCCCGATGATGACCGCCACGTGATCGCCGCCCTGAAGGCTCTTGGGTGAGCATCACCATTTCCACCGCCGGCCATGTGGATCACGGAAAGTCCACGCTGGTGGAGGCGCTCACCGGGGTTGATCCCGACCGGTTTGCTGAGGAGAAGGCCCGAGGCCTGACCATCGACTTGGGTTTTGGTTCGGCACCGTTGCCCTCCGGGCGGTCGGTGTCGATTATCGACGTGCCCGGGCACGAGCGGTTCATCCGCAACATGCTGGCCGGTGTCGGCGCGGTGGACGCCTGTCTGTTCGTGGTGGCGGCCAACGAGGGGTGGATGCCGCAATCCGAGGAGCACCTCCGCATACTGGAATTGCTGGGGGTGTCCCACGGACTGATCGCGTTGACCAAGGTGGGACTGTGCGACGCCGATATCGCGGAGCTGGCCCGCCTGGAGGTGGAGGAGCGGGTAGAGGACACGTTCTTGGCCGGTGCGCCTGTGGTGGAGACCGACGTAGTGGATGATCTGGGCGTTGACGATCTGCGAGCCGGGTTGGACGATTTGGTGGACCGAACTCCCGCGGCCGCCGACCTGCGACGGCCAAGACTGTGGATTGACCGGGCATTCGCGGCCCGGGGCGCGGGCACGGTGGTCACCGGCACGCTCACCGGAGGGCAAATCCGAGTAGACGACGAGCTGGAGCTCAAACCCCGGGGTGCTGTGGTGAGGGTGAGGGCCCTTCAGAGTCACCACAGTCAGCGAACCAAGATCGGACCGGGCAACCGGGTGGCGGTCAACCTGTCAGGAGTCAGCCATCAAGAGGTAGTCCGCGGCGATGTTCTGGTGAGAGCCGGGCAGTGGCATATGACCAACCGGTTCGACGCTTCCCTGACTGTATTGAGCACGCTGGACCACGAGGTTTCCCGCCGGGGGGCGCATGCCATCTACGTCGGGGCGTGCGAGTTGCCAGCCCGCATGCGCATCCTCGGGTTGGAGGCGCTGTCACCGGGCGAGGCCGGGCATGTTCGCCTTCATCTCCCCCAACGACTGCCACTGCTGCCCGGAGACCGATTCGTATTGCGGGAAAGCGGCCGGGCCGAAACCATTGGGGGAGGAACCGTTCTCGACATCGACCCGGTATTGGCGGCTTCAAGGGCCAGGCCCGACCTGTCAATCGATCGGGTGGTGGCCGAGCGGGGCTGGGTGGAAGCCGAGCGGTTGGCTCTATTGACCGGACAGCGGCGCGAACCCGATGTCGGCCGTTGGGTGGTGAGTCCGACTGTGCTCAAGGGGTCCAAGGCTCGGCTACGCGCCGCGGTGGATGATGCCGGTCCCCTGGGCCTGGACATCGCCGGCTTGGACGAGAAAGACCGGGCAGTTCTGAGCCTCATGGAGGAAATGGCCACCGAAGGCGGTCGAGTTCGCCCTATCGGTCAATCGGATCCGTTTGAAAACCACCGGTACACCGCTGCGCTGGAGGCGGCTCCCTTCACCCCGCCCGATCCCGAAGCCGTGGGCGTAGACCGGAGTGAAGTACGGGAGCTGGTGAAGCGGGGAGTGGTTGTGGAGCAGGATGGGGTGTTCTTCGCGGCCTCAACGCTGGCGGCAGCCCGATCAGCGGTGGGCGAGATGCTGGCCGATCAGCCCGACGGGGTAACGGTGGCCGAAGTGCGCGAGCGCCTGGAGACCACGCGCAAGTACGCCTTGCCGTTGTTGGCTTGGCTCGACGGGCAGGGAGCAACCCGACGAAGAGGAGATGTGAGAATCGCCGGTCCCCGCCTCTGACGACGCAGAGATTAGTTCCGACGTCGGCTGAGGATCTCCCGGCGCTCCAACTCGTTGAGCCCACCCCAGATGCCGTGCTGTTCCCGGATTTTCAGGGCATATTCACGGCACTCGTCAATCACACTGCATTCCTCGCAAATGGCTTTGGCGCGGCCTTCCCGCTCGAGCTTCTCTTCCTTGCGCTCAAAGGACGGGGGCGGGAAGAACACAGCCGCGTGCGGCCCACGACAGGCTGCCTTTACTTGCCAGGCCCTTTCGCTGGTGACGGCGCTCACTCTTGACTACCCCCTTTTGGCGGACCTTATAGGCGAAGTTCGCCGCGCACAAGATGAGGGCAATGCAAGTGAGAACCAATCTCGACGGTTTTTCTCGAATCTGAGACGGCCGTGGCTCTAGCGACGGCGCTCTCGGTAGTCGCGAGCTGCCCCTTCAAGGGGCTCCACTTCTAGCCACAAGCCGTCGATTTCAACCACCCTGACCTGGTCGCCAGCAGTGACCGGCGTGGCCCGATTGCATCGAGCCCGCCACAGCGCACCCCGAATTCGCACCACCCCGTCGGGAGAGACGTCCTCGACCACTTCACCCAACTCGCCGACCATCCAGTCCCGGCCAATGGTGGGCGTGGAGAAGCGGGTGCGCACCATCGACGGCATCCCCGAGAACATGGCCACCGCCACCGCCCCGGTCATCACCACCATGGGAATCCACGACATAGACACGCCGTCGTAAAGCCACCAGGTTCCCGCGGCGAACATGACCATTCCGGCACCGGTCCAAAAGCGGGGTACCGACGTTTGGATGTCTATGCCGAACGCCACCATCGAAGCGGCCAGAAGCGCTAGCGCCCAGGTGTTGTGGGGAAGCACCGACAGCCCGTAGCCGGCCAGGATGAACAACACCGCGCCCAAGACGCCCGCGACGCCGATGCCCGCGGTGAAGAACTCGAACAACATGAGTCCCATGCCGATGGTCAGGAGCAAGTATGCGACTGGCGGGCTGGCCACGGTATGGAACAGCTGGTGGGCCAGCGACAAGCCTCGGAACTGAACCTGGGTGACCGGCTCCAAACGAGGCTGTCCGTCCACGTTGACCAAGTTGGAGGCAAAGCCGAGGTGGTCGAGGTCGACCAAGAAATCGCCAATGAGCGGCGCCACGCACTGTTCTACCTTGGGGGGGACTCGCACGGTCTCGGGATCGAAGGGAATGCCAGCCTCGTTGTATCGGTCGCGAAGATCGTCGATGGTGCGGGGTTCGCAGGCAATCACCCCCTCGGAGATGAGCTCTCTCCAGCCGAGCTTTTGGTCCCTGATCAGCTCTTGTTTGGCCCAGGCCACGGGATGTTCGGCCAGCATCGGAAGCGAAGCGCCGAGATTGCCCACCCTGGTGCCGGGGGCGATGCCCACTTCATCGGCAACGGCAAAGAGCTGAGCCACTTTGCCTTCCAGGGAAGAGCCGTTCGGACCGACCCACACCGCGATGGGCACCGGCGAGGCGGCGATGGATTCGGCCAGCTCGCCCAAGCGTTGGTCGGACACCACCGAGCGATTGCTGTCGACCCTGAAGACGAGGAGGGTGGCGCCCGCGTCGGCCACATCATTTACCGAGTCCCCGATGAGCTCGGCCATCACCGGGTCCAGCAAGCCGGTGACCTCCACCACGACGGCCAGACCGGCATCGGTTGCTCCGTCTGACTGTGCAGCCGCCGATCCCACTCCGGCCAGGCCGACAGCAGCCAGGATGCCGCCTCCCACGAGGCAGGCAGCAGCCAACTTCAATCGCGGTGATCGCACTGTTGTCTTACAACGCCTCGGGGGAGTCGGTGTCCAGCAGCGATACCAGCGCTTCCTCTGGGGTCTCGGCCACCGGAACGATTCGGTCGAACCCGGTGGTGTGCAGCAGTCGAGCCAGCGCACCCTCTCCGCAGGCCACGACGACCTCGCCGTCAGAATCTCGGATCCGCCGAATGCCGCCGATCAGCGCGCCCAAGCCCGCCGAATCCATAAACGGAACCGACCCCAGATCGATAAGCAGTCGGGGCTCAAGGGCCAGGTCGCCGATCCGCTCCCGGAATTGGGCCACGGTGTAGGCGTCGATCTCGCCTTGGGGACGAAGCACCGTGTGGGTGTCCAGATTTTCGACTTCGATCTCGAGCACAGTGCCTCCCCTCGACCGCCCCCGATGCTAACGCGGGACAGCCCAAAAGCCATCGGCCAGCCACATATCCCCAGTACGTTGTGCTGACATCGATTTGGATACCATCGGAGCGTGACGCACGTGCTCTTGGCCACCGACAGCGATTCTGTGTTCAACACGGTAGATGCTGCTTTGGGCAGCGATACATCCGAAATCAGCAGGGTTCGAGCTGGTGTAGAGGTGCTGGACGCGGTGCGGGAGCAAGAACCTGATGTGGTGATATGCGATCTTCAGATCGGCAACATGGGGGGGATGGCCACTTGCCTGGATCTTCGCATGGAGGCGGAGATGGGGCGGGCTCCGGAGACTCGGGTGTTGATGCTGTTGGATCGGGAGGCTGACGTGTATCTGGCTAAGCAAGCTCGGTCTGATGGGTGGATTGTGAAGCCGTTGGATGCGGTTAGTGTGCAGCGGGCGGTTGCTGCGGTTTTGGACTGAACCGATATATTTGAGCGGACGGGCAGTGGCGCAGCTTGGTAGCGCGCTTCGTTCGGGACGAAGAGGTCGTGGGTTCAAATCCCGCCTGCCCGACC
>VYEX01000007.1 GCA_009842675.1 Acidimicrobiia bacterium
CGGGAGGCCTGGCCGGTGGTCTGGCGTGCGTGGGCGCCGAGCTGTGCAACGGCTTCGAGCTTCTGGCCGAGGAGGTGGACCTGTACGGGCGCATCGAGCAGGCCGACCTGGTGGTTACCGGGGAGGGCGCGCTCGACGCCACCTCGCTGGAGGGCAAGGTGGTGGGCGGGGTGGCGGAAATGGCCGCCGCCGCCGGGGTGCCGATGCTGGCGGTGGTGGGCCGGGCCGACGGCACGGCGGCGCCGGGGTGCGGGGAGCTGGTCAGCCTCAGCGAGCGGTTCGGCCCCGAGGCGGCAATGGGCGACACGGCCGGACTCGTTACCAGGGTGGTGCTGGACTACCTGGGCGCATAGCCGGGCGTTGCCTCAGCCAGCGGGTCCAGCCAGCGGGTCCAGCTAGAGGGCGGCTCAGCGGGCTTGGCGGAAGTAGCCGGTGACCTCGACGAGGGGAGGGCGCTCCTGCATGGTGATCTCGGTGTCGCCGAAACCAGGGCGGCGCAGCGTGATGGCGGTGTTCACCAGGGTGCGGTCGGCCCGGTGCAGGGCCACCTGCATGACCTCGGTGGCCTGGGACGACAACTCGTGCAGTGGTCGATTGCGATGGACCCGGGTGCCCAAGTCCACCTGGGCGATGGCCTCGTAGCCGGCCAGGCGCCACACGTCGACGAGCAGGCCCATCTCCACCCCGTATCCCTGTACGAACGGCACCCGCTCCAGCACCTCGCGCCGTCCGGCGTATTCCCCGGCCAGCGGCTGGACTATGTCGCCCAACTCAGGGAATAACAGGGCGATGAGCGGTCGGGCCACCAGCTCGGTGGTGCGCCCCCCGCCTCGCTGGTCGGCCCCTACCGGACGGTGGTAGAAGCCCTTGCTGTAGTAGATGGCGTCGTCCACCAACAACGGCCCCAGAAGGCCGGAGATGAAGTGGGGACCGAAGTTGGCCACGTCGGCGTCGCACCACACCACAATGTCGCCGGTGGAGGCGTACAGCGACTTCCACAGCGTCTCCCCCTTGCCGGGCTGATTGCCCAGATCGGTGAGCACATCGGCGCAGGCCACCACGTTGGCCCCGGCGTCTTTGGCCACCGCGGCGGTGTGGTCGGTGGAGTGGTCGTCCATCACGATCAGCTCGTCCACCAAGCCCACCTTGTCCATGAGCTCGTTACGCACCACCTCCACGATGGCCCCCACTGTGGCCTCCTCGTTGCGGGCCGGCAGACACACCGACACCGTCGTTGAGCCCTTGCAGGCCGCGAGGTCGTCGGCTGAGAACTCCCCGGCAGCGAATCTCCGCCGACTGCTCATGCTGACCCCTGATTCACGGGTCGCTTCCCGAGATCTAAGCGTGCCAATCCCTGATTCACGAGTCGTTTCCCGAGCTTCATCCGAATAGCATCATGGCCCATGAGCGTGACCGTCCGGATACCGACCACCCTTCGCCCCCTGTCTGGTGGGGCCAGCGAGGTCACCGTTGAGGGCAGCACCGTCCGCGACGTGATCGCCTCGCTGGACGCCACCCACCCCGGCTTCAAAGACCGCCTGATCGACGAGTCGGGCGGCCTGCACCGGTACGTCAACGTGTTCGTGGACGACGACGACGTGAGGTTCGCCGACGGATTGGCCACGTCGGTGCCCGACGGCCAGACCGTGGCCATCGTTCCCGCGGTGGCTGGCGGCTGATTTCTCACTGCTGTCCTGGTTGATTTCGCCCCACTTGAGTTTGGCGTTCCCACGACTCCTCGGTAACCTTTAGCAGTCTCATACTGAGAGTGCTAAACGGCCGGTAGGCCAAGAATCGGCACCATGCCAATGGGGTACGGGCCGATAGTACAAAAGGGAGTATTCGAGGATGCCCAAGATCATCTCATTCGATGAGCAGGCCCGGCGCGCGCTGGAGTCGGGAATGAACCAGCTGGCCGACGCCGTGCGGGTCACGCTCGGCCCCAAGGGCCGCAACGTGGTGCTGGAAAAGAAGTGGGGCGCTCCCACGATCACCAACGACGGCGTGTCCATCGCCAAGGAGATCGAGCTGGAGGATCCCTACGAGAAGATCGGCGCTGAGCTGGTCAAAGAGGTGGCCAAGAAGACCGACGACGTAGCGGGCGACGGCACCACCACTGCCACCGTGCTGGCTTGGTCGATGGTGCGCGAAGGGCTGCGGAACGTGGCCGCCGGGGCCAACCCCATGTCCATCAAGAAGGGCATCGAGTCGGGCGTTGAGGCCGCGGTGGGCGCCATTCAATCCCAGTCGGTGGACGTGTCGTCGGACAAGGCCCAGATCGCCAACGTGGCCGCCATCTCCGCCGCCGACCCCGAGATCGGCGAGCTGATCTCCGAGGCCATCGACAAGGTGGGCAAGGACGGCGTGGTCACCGTGGAGGAGTCGCAGACCTTCGGACTGGAACTGGACTTCACCGAGGGCATGCGCTTCGACAAGGGCTATATCTCGCCTTACTTCGTGACCGACGCCGAGCGGATGGAAGCCGTGCTGGACGAGCCCTACATCCTGTTCGTGGGCTCGAAGATCACCGCAGTGCGCGACATCGTGCCCGTGCTGGAGAAGGTGATGCAGGCGGGCAAGCCGCTTCTGATCATTGCCGAGGACGTGGAGGGCGAGGCCCTGGCCACCCTGGTGGTGAACAAGATTCGAGGCACCTTCAACTCCACCGCGGTGAAGGCTCCGGGCTTCGGCGACCGCCGCAAGGCCATGCTCCAGGACATGGCCATCTTGACCGCTGGCCAGGTAATCAGCGAAGAGGTGGGCCTCAAGTTGGAGAACACCACCCTTGACCTGCTGGGCCGGGCCCGCAAGATCGTCATCACCAAGGACGAGACCACCATCGTGGAGGGCGCCGGCGACCGCAGCGACGTCGAGGGCCGCATCGCCCAGATCAAGGGCGAAATCGACAACACCGACTCCGATTACGACCGGGAGAAGCTCCAAGAGCGCCTGGCCAAGCTGTCGGGCGGTGTGGCCGTGCTCAAGGTGGGCGCTGCTACCGAGGTGGAGCTCAAGGAGAAGAAGCACCGCATCGAGGATGCAGTGAGCACCACCAAGGCCGCCATCGAAGAGGGCGTTGTGGCCGGCGGGGGCGTGACCCTGCTGCGGGCTCAGGAAGCGGTGAACTCTGCTGCGGAGGGCCTGTCGGCCGACGACGAGGCCACCGGCGCTCGCATCGTGTCCAAGGCGCTGGAAGGCCCCTTGGCCCAGATCGCGGTGAACGCCGGGCTTGAGGGCGGCGTGGTCGTGGAGCGAGTGCGCAACCTGGAGGGCAACTCCGGGCTGAACGCCGCCACCGGCGACTACGAAGACCTGCTGACCGCCGGAATCATCGACGCCGCCAAGGTCACCCGCTCGGCGCTCCAGAACGCCGGCTCCATCGCCGGGCTGTTCTTGACCACCGAAGCCGTGGTAGCCGACAAGCCCGACGAGAACGGCGGGATGCCCGGCGGCATGCCCGACATGGACTTCTAGGACCTCGTTCCGTCCTGAATTTGATTGCAGCGGGCGGTTTCCGCCCAGCGCAGAAAATGGGCCCGGCGGTTCGGTTCTGCGGGATGCGGCGGTAACGTCGCGGTATGGCCGAGCTTCATCCGGCGTGTGCACCACTGGCGTTCCTACTGGGAACGTGGCAGGGCGCGGGTACGGGGGTGTATCCCACCATTGAGGACTTCTCCTATGCCGAGGAGGTCTCCTTCACCCACGTGGGCAAGCCGTTCGTGGCCTATGTGCAGAAGACCAAAGACGCAGGCAGTGGCCTGCCCCTGCACTCCGAGGCCGGTTTCTTGCGCCCCCAGCCCGACGGGCGCGTGGAGCTGGTGCTGGCGCAGCCCTCGGGTGTCGCCGAGGTGCTGAAGGGCACCGTGGAGGGACGCGATATCCACCTTTCCTCCACTGCGGTGCTGGGCACCGACTCGGCCAAGCCAGTGGCCGCCACCGAACGGCGCCTGTGGGTGGACGGTGAGGTTTTGCACTCCTCGGTGGCCATGGCGGCTATGGGGCTGGAACTCCAGCATCATGTGGTCTCCGAGATGTATCGGCTGTCATGACCCGGGGGCGCTCTGAGCGAGTGTTGGTGCGGCATTGGGATGGGGCCGAGGAGCATCGGCGCCCCGACGAGCTGGTGGTGGAGGAGCCTCTCACCATCGAGCTCGACGCCGTGACCGTGACCACCACCATGCGCACTCCCGGCCACGACTTCGAACTGGCCGCTGGCTTCTGCTTCACCGAGGGTCTTTTGGGCGACTCCTCGGTGACCTCCATTCGCTACTGCGCCAATGAGCCGGCCGCCGACACTGAGTTCAACCTGGTCACAGTGGAGACCGACGGTGCCCCTCCACCTACCCCCCGCCTGGGCTTGACCACTTCGGCATGCGGATTGTGCGGTGCCGAGAGCATCGAAGCGCTGCGGGAGCGGCTGAACCCGTTGCCCGCTGATGAGACGCCCATGTCGGCTGATGTGCTGGCCGAGGTGCCCGAGCGGGTGCGGGCTTTCCAAGAGCTGTTCGGCACCACCGGGGGAGTACACGCCGCGGCCGCCTTCAACACCGACGGCAAGCCCACCCTGGTGCGCGAGGACATCGGCCGCCACAACGCGGTGGACAAAGTGGTAGGCCGAATGTTGCTCGATGGCGACCTTCCCGCCCGCGGCTTAGGGCTGTTTGTGAGCGGCCGAGCTTCGTTCGAGATGGTGCAGAAGGCGTGGGCGGCGGGTTTCGGGGTTTTGGTGGCGGTGAGCGCTCCCTCGGCGCTGGCGGTGGAGACGGCTGCCGCGGCTGGTCTGGGCCTGGCTGGTTTTGTGCGCGACGGTCAACTCAACTTCTACTTCCCGTCTAGATAAGAATCCTGGGCATGCGCCCTCTGCCCAAGCTCACGCCTGAAAACGAGTTCTTCTGGACGGCAGGGGCCGACGGCGTGCTGCGCTTCCAGTACTGCGGGGCCTGCGACCGCTATCTTCATCCCCCCGGGGTGGTGTGCTCGGTGTGCGGTGGGGCACCCGAGATCAGGGATGTGTCGGGTCGGGCCACCGTGGTAGGCGTCACCGTCAACTACCAGCCGTGGCTTCCCGATATGGAGGTGCCCTACGCAATCGGCCTGGTGGCCATCGAGGAGGATCCCTTGGTGCGCCTCACCACCCTCATCGTGGACGTCGAGCCCGACGACGTGGTCATTGGGCTGCCGGTTTCGGTGCGCTTCGAGCAGCACAAGGACGTGTGGCTGCCGGTGTTCGCCCCCACCGGTGAGCCGATCGTCGAGGAGCAGGAGTATCCCGAGCCAACCCCGGCACCGGTGCGGCCTATGCCGGCGGCCGACAAGTTCGAGTCGCAGGTGGCCATCACCGGGATCGGGTTGTCGCAGGTGGGGCGACGGCTGGGCCGCGACCCCATGGGCCTGGCGGTGGACGCCTGTCGGGCGGCGGTGGCCGACGCCGGGCTCACAATGGATGACATCGACGGCCTGTCCACCTATCCGGGGGGCGGGGCCAAAGATGGCGGCCACTCCGAGGGCGGCATCTATCCGGTGGCCGACGTACTGGGCATCGCCCCCACCTGGTTCTGCGGAACCATGGAGACCCCCGGCCAGAGCGGAGCGGTGGTCAATGCCATGCTGGCAGTGGCCTCTGGGCTGTGCCGCCACGTGCTGTGCTACCGCACCGTGTGGGAGACCACGTCGATCGCCTGGGGCAACCGCCAGAACACGGGGGTGGGGGGCGGATCCCGCATCTCTGGGGAGATGGAGTGGCGGCTGCCGTATGGGGCCATGTCGGCGGGCAACTGGATCGCGCTCATGGCCAGCCACTACTTCCACCGCTACGGCGCCACCCGGGAGCAACTGGGGTGGATTCCGGTGACCGAGCGAGCCGGAGCGGCCCACAACGCGGTGGCTATCTACCAGGAGCCCATGACCATCGACGACTACTTGGACGCCCGCATGATCACTACCCCATTCGGTCTGTTCGACTGCGACGTGCCCTGCGACGGCTCCACCGCGCTGGTGGTGTCGGCAGTGGACGCCGCCGACGACGGCCCCCACCGCCCGGTGCTGGTGGAGGCGGTGGGCACTCAGATGCGCGAGCGAATGTCGTGGGACCAGGGGACGCTCCTGCACGAGCCGATGGTGGACGGCCCCGCGGCCCACCTGTGGAGCCGCACCGATCTGAAGCCCGCCGACGTGGACGTGGCTCTGCTGTATGACGGCTTTAGCTTCAATGCCCTGTCGTGGTTGGAGGGCCTGGGCTTTTGCGGCAAGGGCGAGGGGGCGGCGTTTGTAGAAGGCGGCACCCGCATCGCCCGAGACGGTGAGATCCCCCTCAATCCCCACGGCGGCCAGCTGTCGGCGGGGCGGTTGCACGGGTACGGGTTCCTGCACGAGGCGGTGACCCAGCTGCGGGGTCATGGCGGCGGCCGGCAGGTGGAGGGCGCTGAGGTGGCGGTGGTGAGCACCGGCGGCGGTCATCCCGGCGGGGCGTTCCTCTTCGTCCGGGGCTGACAATTGGCGGGTCCGGTCTGCTAAAAGTGAGTCATGGCTGCTTACATAATCGTCAACTATCAGGTGGACAACCCCGAGCTGTACGGGGAGTACATGCAAGGCGCGGCCGGTGCTCTGGGCATCGGTGACGGTGCCGAGCTGGTTGCCTTCGACACCGAATCTGAGGTGGTCGAGGGCGACACCGCCGGCCACCAGACAGTGGTGATCAAGTTCGACTCCAAGGAGAAGGCCCGAGAGGTGTGGGAATCCGAGGCTTACCAGGCGGTGGTGGGCAAGCGCTACGACGCCACCAGCCGCCACTTCGCCGTGCTGGTGAACGGTTTCGGCGACTGATTTCGCTATGACTGGGCCATGGCGTCAAGCCGTTGCCGTCGCTATGGCCGCGATCCTGTTGGCCGCCTCCTGCGGCGGCGGTGACGACAGCCAGGCCGGTGCCACGGCTACCCCCTCTGCCCCGGCTTCGACGGCCGAGCCGACCACCGCGCCGGTGACCTCGCCACCGGTCGCCGCACCGGAACTGGTTATCGGGCGAGTGCTGCCTGAAACCGGCTCATTGGCCGCTTCTCTCGGCGGTGCGCTGATTACCGGCGTGGAACTGGCCGTGGCCGACATCAATGCCCAGGGGGGAAACGTCAAACTGCTCGCCGGCGACTCGGCCACCGACCCGGACGTGGCCCCTGAGACGGTGAACCGCCTGCTGGGCGAGGGGGCCCATGTAATAATCGGAGCCGGCGCATCGGGTGTGTCCCAGTCGTTCATCCAGACCTTGTCCGATGCCCAGGTACCGCAGTGCGCCGCGTCCAACACGTCGCCGTCGTTCTCGACCCAGGCCAACGCCGACTTCTATTTCCGCACGGTCACCGTCGCAGTGGGCGAGTCCCAGGTTATGGCCAACAGCATGGCCTCCCGTGGGGCTACCAACGTGGCTATCGCCAATCGGGCCGACGATTACGGCGCCTCGCTGGCCCAGCTGTTGGCCGACGACCTTGCCGAGTTGGGGGTGACTTCGCAGACCGTGACCTTCGACCCCGGAGCTCCTAGCTTCGACGCCACCGTGGCCCAAATCTTGGACATGGGTGCAGACGCCGTCGGTCTCATTGCATTCGAGGAGGGTATCGCCATCACTCGTCGGCTTATCGAGATGGGTGTGCCTAGCTGGGCCATCCATCTCACCGCCGGGCAGTTCGACTTCAGTGTGCCCGAGCGGGTGAATCCCACCGACCCGGCGGTTGTCGACGGGCTGCGGGTGCAGAGTCCGTCAGGTAGCGAGGAATTCAACCAGCGGGTGTTCGAGAAGACGGGGGGCAACGCCATCTACGGGGGGCAGGCCTACGACTGCGCGGTGATCTTGGCGCTGGCCGCGCTCGCTGCGGGCGGAATTGACGGCCCAATGATCATCGCCGCGGTGCCCGAAATCACCCGCAGCGGTCAGAAGTGCCACTCTTACGGAGAGTGCGCCGAGTTGGTGGTCCAGGGAGTCGACATAGACTATGACGGCGTGTCTGGCCCATTGGAGATGGACGATGTCGGCGATACCACCGTGGGCCGCTATGTGCTTGCCGAGGTCCGCAACGGCGAGTTGGAAGTGATCGAGACGGTAGATGTCACCATCGATCAGTGAGCGAACCCTCGGCCCATGAGTGATTCTCCGGCACCGGTACAGCCGTCGGTCGGAATCGGCGTTCTCCACTTGTTCGGCAAGCTGGACCCGGGAGACGACCGTTCCCAACTGGAGCGGGGTATCAAGCGGGCGGTCAAAGACGCCGAGCAAATGGGGGTCCAAGTGGTGACGGTGGCTGTGCTCGGCCACAAGGCCGATATGGCGTTCATGGCCTTGCACACCGACCTCTGGGAGTTGCGGGACTTCCAGCGAGATCTGCAACAAGCAGGGCTCGACATCGTGGACTCGTACGTCTCGCTTACTGAGCTTTCGGAATACGCCGCTGGGCTTCCCGAAGAGACCAAGCAGGCTCGGCTGTATCCCCAGCTCCCCCCCGAAGGCAAGCCGGCGTGGTGCTTTTACCCCATGTCCAAGCGCCGCAATCCCGATCAGAACTGGTACGAGCTGCCCTTCGAGCGCCGCCAAGAGCTCATGTACGAGCACGGGGCCACCGGCCGCACGTTCGCCGGACGAGTGCTCCAGCTCATCACCGGCTCCACCGGCATCGACGACTACGAGTGGGGAGTGACCCTGTTCTGCGAGCACCCCGACGACCTCAAAGAGGTGGTGTACACCATGCGCTACGACCAGGCGTCGGCCCGCTACGCCGAATTCGGCCCCTTCTACGTCGGCATGGTGGCACCCGTCGACACCCTGCTCAGCCAACTTTTGTAGCCATCCGGCGATAGCTTTCTTTCTATGAGAAAGAGGCGGTTCGAGATAGTTGCGGTGGGCGCAGTGTTGGCTCTGGCCGCTACAGCCTGTGGCAGCAGCGGTGGTGGCAGTAATCCCGCTCAGCCTGACAGGAGCGATCTCGAGCTGGTCATCGGCTCGGTTTGGCCCGAAGGCGACCCGGAGTCAACTTCAGTTTCTCCGGTAATGGCCAGCATCAACCTGGCGGTGCAGGACATTCGTGCCGCGGGCGGAATCGTGCAGCTGCTGAGGGGGGACTACGGCACCGACCCCGACGCGGCTGCTGAGGCGGTCAACCGACTGTTGGGCGAGGGGGTCCATGCCATTCTGGGGGCAGGGTCATCACAAGCGTCGCAGTCGTTTATTCAAACGCTGTACGACGCCCAGATCCCCCAGTGTGCGGCATCCAATACGTCGCCGTCGTTCTCCACCCAGGAAAACGCCGCATTCTTCTTCCGGACCGTGCCCCCCGACGAGGCGGTATCGCCGATTGTGGCCACGCTTGTGGCGGCGGATGGGGCTACCCACGTCGCCATACCGGCCCGGGACGATGACTGGGGCAACGCCTTGTCCAACCTCTTGGTCGAGAGCCTGGGTGAACTGGGGGTGAGCGCTGAGATCATCTCCTATGACCCCAACGCCACCAGCTTCGATCCCATAGTCGCCGCGGTGCAGAGCACGGGGGCCGACGCAGTGGTCTTTGTGACCTTCTCCGAAGGCGCTGAGATAATCCGCGGGCTTCTTGAAGCGGGCCTGCCGGCGACCGCGATGTACGGCACCGACGGCATCTACGATCACAATCTTGCCGAGGTGGTAAGTCCATCCAGCCCCGAGGTGCTCAATGGCTTCTTGATGGTTGCTGCGGGGGGCAATCCCACTTTCAATGGCCGCATCACCGGGCTTACCGACGGAAACGTTGTCTGGGGAGGTCAGGCCTACGACTGTGTGGTGGTGCTCATGCTGGCCGCCTTGGCCGCTGATTCCACCAGCGGACCGGCCATCATTGCCGAGGTGCCGGGGGTGACCAAGGGAGGTCAGCAGTGCTTCTCCTATAGGTCGTGCTCCCTATTGGTCCTCGATGGGGTGGACATCGACTACGTCGGTGCCTCCGGTACATTGGAACTGGACGAGGTCGGCGATCCGACCATCGGCCGATACTTTGTCGCCGAATTGAACTACGGGGTGCTTACCGTTATCGCCAGCCACGATGTGGACCTGGCCGAACTGGGTTGAGCCCAGTTTCCCACTTCCTGATACAGACCGAAATAAGGTTCTCCCCATGCGACATAGGCGCTTGATTTTGGCCATCGCAATATCCGCGCTGATTGCGGCCGGGTGCGGCAACGACGACAGTGACGATGTTGCCCAGCCAGCGGAATCGGTAGCGGGCGGTTCTGACCTGGTGATCGGGCAAGTGATGCCCGAGACCGGTTCGCTGGCCTTTCTCAACTCGCCGATGATCGAGGGCATTGGCTTGGCGATGGAAGACATCTTGGGAGCGGGCGGGAATGTGCAGCTATTGACCGGCGACACCGCTACCGACCCCGACGTCGCCCCCGAGGCGGTCAACCGGCTGCTGGGTGAGGGGGCTCATGTGATCGTGGGCGCGGCGGCGTCTGGTGTGTCGCAGTCGTTCATCCAGACTCTCTTTGACGCCCAGATTCCCCAGTGCTCCCCGTCGAATACCTCGCCGTCGTTCTCCACCCAGGACAACGCCGGCTTCTATTTCCGGACGGTGCCGCCCGACCAGGCGGTGTCGCCGATCTTGGCCGGCATTGTCGCGGCCGACGGGGCGACCAACGTGGCCATCCCAGCCCGGGCTGACGATTGGGGCAATGCCCTGTCGGGCCTGCTGGCGACGAGCTTCACCGAGTTGGGAGTGGCCTACCAGATCATCTCCTATGACGAAGATGCCACCAGTTACGACGCCACAGTGGCGGCGATCGAGGATATGGGGGCCGATGCCGTGGTTTTGGTCTCGTTTTCCGAAGGTGCTCAGATCATCCGAGGAATGCTTGAAGCTGGTATCCCACCCGAGGTCATGTACGGCACTGATGGCATCTACGACCGGAACTTGGCTGACACAGTGGACCCATCCAACCCCAATGTGCTCGATGGATTCGTGGCCCTGACGGCGGGGGGCGGCGATGAGTTCAGCGGGCGCCTGATTGAACGAACCGGGGGCGATGTCGCCTACGGGGGCCAAGCCTACGATTGCGTGGTGGTTTTGGCCTTGGCCACGCTGGCCGCCGGTTCCACTGACGGACCCGCCATCATCGGCCAAGTTCAAGCGGTCACCCGCGGGGGCCAGAAGTGCTTCTCCTATGCCGAGTGCGCTGGACTGATAGCCGAGGGCACCGACATCGACTATGACGGCGTCTCCGGCCCGCTGGAGCTCGACGATGTTGGCGATCCCACGTTTGGCCGCTACATCATCGCCGAGTTCATTGACGGTGAGTTGACCGTCACCGGCAGCGAGGATGTCGACTTGGCCGAACTGGGCTGAGCAGAAACCCAGCCCAGTTCGAGCGTCGGGTGATCTGTTCTCGACCTAGTTGTTGTAGGCCGTCTCGGCGTGGAGCGACTGGTCGAGGCCGACGCTCTCGTCGTCGGCGGAGGACCGGATCCCCATGGTGCGGTGAAGCACCATGGCGATGATGTAGGTGGCCACGAAGCTGTAGGCCATCACCGCCACGATGGAGATGATCTGGTTGCCCAGCAACTCGCCGCCGCCGAAGAACACGCCGTCGATGAAGTCGGCGCCCTCGATGGCCCCGGAGTCAGCGAAGAATCCGATGAGCACGCCGCCGATGATGCCCCCGAACATGTGGATGCCCACCACGTCGAGGCTGTCGTCGTACTTGTAGCGCAGCTTGAGCCCGATGGCCAGGAAGCACAGCACCCCGGCCGCGGCGCCGATCACGATGGAGGACATGGCCCCCACGAAGCCGGCTGCCGGGGTAATGGCCACCAGCGCGGCCACGATGCCCGAGGCGATGCCCAATGCGGTGGGCTTGCCGTCTTTGATGGTCTCGGCCAGCATCCATGAACACATGCCGGCGGCTGCGGCCAAGAACGTGGTCAAGAAGGCGTGGGAGGCGGTGGCGTCTGAGGCCAGCGCGGAGCCGGCATTGAAGCCGAACCAGCCGAACCACAGAATGCCGGCGCCCAAGAGCACCAGAGGCAGGTTGTGGGGGAAGTCCACGTCTCGGGGCCAGCCCTTGCGGGGGCCGAGGACGAGAACCAGGGCCAAAGCCGCCGCCCCGGCGTTGATGTGGATGGCGGTACCACCGGCGAAGTCGTGGGCCGGGAGATTGAAGATCCAGCCCTCGCCGCCGTAGATCCAGTAGACCACCGGCGAATACACGATGAACGACCACAGCGGCACGAATATGGCCCAGGCGGAGAACTTCATCCGGCCGGCCACCGCGCCCGAGATGAGCGCAGGAGTGATGGCGGCAAAGGTCATGCCGAACACGAATTCCCGCTTGGCCACCATGTCGTCAACCCCGTTGAGCCAGAAGGCGTCGAAGTCTCCGAACAGCGGGAAGTCCCAATCCCCGGAGGCAAACCCATATCCGACCACCGCCCACAAAATGGGGACGATGCCCAGGCAATACAGGTTCATGTTCATCATGTTGAGCACGTTCTTCTGGCCGACCATGCCCCCGTAGAACAAGGCCAGGCCCGGTACCATGAACAAGACCAGCGCAGCACATACGAGTACCCATGCGGTATCAGCGTCCATCACTACTCCCCTTGGTTGACGACTATTCGCCCTGTTGGCACAGTCAGTATGTCAGGTTTGGCGAGGGTGGCCTTGAACTGTCTCTAACCGCATCCCGCGCAGTGACATAGATGTCCGTCAGGTTTGGCGGGGGTGGCTCTGAACTGTCTCTAACCGGACTGGCGGTGGCGGCGGCGGTGTACGAAAGCCTTGGCCGCCCCCCACTCCAGCCCGGGGGTTTGAAGGTCGGGGTGGATGTCGGCGAACGATGCCGGGATCAGGTCGTAGACGTCGTCGGGGAACCGCTCGATGGCGAAGTCGTCCCGCTCTATCGGGGGCGCGCCAGCGGCCGACAGCACCTCGGTGGGGTAGCGCACCGCCCGGCGCAACAGGGCCAGGGGATTCTCCCGCTGATCGTCGATGTCGGCGGCCAGCAATTGAGCCACCTGGCCGCCAATTTCGGCCGCCGCGGCCAGGCCGGCGGCTTCGGCAGCCTCCCGGGTCTGGGGGTCTATGCGTGGCAGGCGGCTCTGAACCGCGGCCACCACCCAGCCGGGCAGGGCTTGGGCGACTCCTTCGGCCAGCCTCCGGGCGCTGTTGGCCAACTGCTGTTCGGCAGCGGCGAGCTCTTGATCGCTCAAGGCACTGCGTCGAGGCCCTGGGCCTCGTTCATGGGCACGGCGTCGAGGAGTCGAGTCCCAAAGCGGCATTTAGGTTGCCGGAGCGGAGGCCCTCTAAGTCGAGTGTGGCGTACCGGTAGCCGGCCTGGCGCACGGCCTGCACCACCGCGGCCCGCTGGGCCACCACCTCGGCCAAGCGCTCGTCGGGCACCTCGATACGGGCCAGATCGCCGTAGTGGCGCACCCGCAGCTCGGCGAAGCCCATCTGCCTCAGGGCGGCCTCGGCGTCTTCCACCGAGGCCAGCGCGCCTAGCGTCACCGGCGTTCCGTAGGGGATTCGGGAGGCCAGGCACGGGGCGGCCGGCTTGTCCCAGGTGCGCAACCCGAGCTGCTGAGACCACTCTCGAACATCGGCTTTGGAGAAATCGGCATCCACGAGGGGAAACACCGCGCCCCGTTCAGCCGCGGCCCGTTGGCCCGGACGATGGTCGCCCAAGTCGTCGGTGTTCACCCCCAGTGCCACCGTGCACGAATCGGCCACAGCCAGCGGGGCCACCGCCTCCATTAGGGCGTCCTTGCACCAGTAGCACCGCTCGCCGTCGTTGGCCACGTAGGCGGCCTGTTCCATCTCGGTGGTGTGCACTTCCCGCCACTGAAGCCCCCACTCGGCGGCCAGAGACGCGCAGTCTCGGCGCTCGGCCTCCGCCAGCGACGGCGATACCGCGGTCACCGCCTGGGCCCGGTCGCCCAGCACGTCGTGGGCCACCCAGGCGAGGAACGAGGAATCGACCCCGCCGCTGAAGGCCACCATTACCCGGTCCAGTTCAGCCAGGTTGCTCCGCAGCCGCTCCCAGTCGCCCACGCTCCCATTGTGGTCGCGATTTGGCCGTTCATGAAACGGGGAGCAGGAATAATCGATCGCCGTAAGGTGCCTTGTATCAGGCAGTAGCGTGAATCTGGATGCGGAGGCTTCTCGCACTTGCTGGATTCGCGCTCTGTTTGACGCTGGCTTGGGTTGTCCCTTCTGCGGCCCAGTCTGGAGGCGAAGCCGACAGCTCTCAGCCGACGGTGCTGGAGGGAACCCTTCGATTGGGCTTCGACCAGTTCTTCTCCGGAGTCGAGGTCACCGTGGTCGACCAGTCGGGCACCTGGATCGGCCAGGCGGTCACCGATGCCGATGGCCAATGGTCGGTGGTGGTGCCCGGTGCAGGCACCTACCGGGTCACCCTCGACGAGAGCACGCTCCCCGACGGGATCGGGTTGAGGGAGGGCTTCGAGTCCACAGTCGAGGCAGCAGTGACCGAGGGGGCGTCCCGAGCGGTGGTGTTCGCGGTGGGCGACGCCCCCAAGGGCACGCCGTTTGGGGAGCGTGCGGCGCAAACGGTGTTCAACGGCCTGAAATTCGGTCTGATCATCGCCATGAGCGCCATCGGGCTTTCGCTCATTTACGGGACCACCGGCCTGGTCAACTTCGCCCACGGGGAGCTGGTGACCTTCGGAGCAGTGATCGCCTGGTACTTCAACAGCTCGTGGGGCGGGCTGAACCTGATCGCGGCCGCCATCGTGACCATGATCGTTTGCGGGATGCTGGGTGCGGGGTTGGAAACGGGTTTGTTCCGCCCGCTGCGGCGCCGCCGGCTGGGCATATTCCAGCTTGTGGTGGTCACCATCGGCCTGTCGCTGCTCGGACGCCAGGTGATCCAGCTGTTCTTCGGTGCCGAGCCCCTTCCCTATACCGACTTCCAAGTGCAGGAGCGGTGGGAGTTCGGACCCTGGGCGGTGACCCCCCGAGAGCTGGTGACCGTGGCGGTGATTGTCGCCATCTTGCTGGCCGTGGGGATCATGCTTCAGTGGACCCGCTTCGGCAAGGCCACCCGAGCGGTGTCCGACAACTCCAGCCTGGCCGAGGCTTCGGGCATCAACGTGAACCGGGTGGTGCTGATGGTGTGGGCCATGGGAGCTGCCCTGGCCGGACTCGGCGGAGTGTTCCAAGGCCTCGACACCGATATCGACCCGTTCTTGGGCTTCCAGCTCCTGTTGTTGATCTTTGCCGGGGTGGAGCTGGGCGGCCTGGGTACGGCGTTCGGAGCGTTGGCGGGATCGCTGATAATCGGCATGTCCACCGAGGTGAGCACGCTGTGGATCTCGCCCGAGCTGAAGTTCGTGGTGCCGCTGGCTGCCCTCATCCTCGTTCTGCTGATCCGGCCTCAGGGCCTGTTCGGGATCAAGGCACGGGTGGGTTAGATGGATTCTGGATCCTCCGCGAGACGGGCGCGCTGAATGGACTTCGACATCATCTTTGGCAACGCAGCCCGAGCCGCTTTCGGGCCCGAGGCGGTGATTCTGGCCCTGGCCGCCATCGGTCTCAACGTCCACTTCGGATTCACCGGGCTGTTGAACTTCGGCCAGGTCGGGTTTTTGCTGCTGGGGGCCTACGGCACCAGCGTGTCGGTGGCCACCTTCGGCTGGTCGCTGTGGGTGGGTGTGGTGGTGGGCTTGGTTCTGTCGGTGGCGCTGGCGGTGGCGCTCGGCTTTCCGACCCTGCGCCTGCATGCGGTGATGTTTGCCATTGTCACCATTGCCGCGGCCGAGATCATCAGGATCCTCATCGGCTCCACCGATGCCATCGGACTCACCGGCGGGCCGCTCAGCGTGAGCTTTGACGCCGGGGCGTTCTACGACCTGAATCCCTACCCCGACGGTCCCCACGACCGCTATGGAGTCGGCACATTCGAGTTCACCGGCCAGCAGATGTGGGTTATCACCGTGGGCTGGGTGCTGGTGGCGCTGGTCAGCCTGGTGGTGTACCTGATTGTGAGTAGTCCGTGGGGACGGGTGCTGAAGTCGATCCGAGAAGACCAGGACGCGGCCCGAAGCCTGGGCAAGAACGTGTTCTCCTACAAGATGCAGGCCCTGGTCATCGGCGGGGTGATCGGCGGCATGGGCGGAGTGATCGACGCCATCAAGACATCGGGGGCCGACCCCAACGGGTTCCGCCCCCAAGTCACCTTCTTCGCCTACACCGCTCTGCTGCTGGGCGGGGCGGCCACCTACTTTGGACCGGTGCTCGGCGCCATTTTGTTCTGGTTCCTGCGGGAGTGGATTGAGTCGTTCCTGCGCCAGCTGTCTGCCGAGGCATGGTTGCCCGATGCCGTGGCCGACTTCCTGAGCGGCGCCGAGGGGGTCATCAGCGTGGCCATGGTGGGCTTGACGCTGGTTCTGCTCATGCTGTTCCGCCCCCAGGGGATCACCGGCAATCGCACAGAAATGCAGTTGGATGCCCGATGACGTGATGCCGCCGCCGGAATCGGCGTCTGCCGAGGCCGAAATCGAGCCGATACTGACCGTGCCCCCGGTGCCCGGCGCCCCCAAACCCAATCCCCTGTTGGTGGTGGACGACCTGAGCCGGAGCTTCGGCGGGCTGCGGGCGGTGGATGTGGACCACCTGGAGGTGGAGCGCGGCGTGGTGACCGCGCTCATAGGGCCCAACGGCGCGGGCAAAACCACCCTGTTCAACCTGCTGACCGGTTTCGACCGGGCCGACACCGGGCGCTGGTCGTTCAACGGGGAGGCGGTTGTCGCCCCGTCGCCCGACCAGCTAGCTCGCAAGGGCATGATCCGCACGTTTCAGCTCACCAAATCGCTGGCCAAGCTGACCGTGCTCGACAACGTGCTGCTGGGCGCCCCCCGCCAGGTTGGAGAGCGACTGTCGGCTGCCCCGTTCCGGTCGCGGTGGCAGGACCAGGAGCAGGCCAACACCGAAAAAGCCGGGGAGCTGTTGGAACGGTTCAACCTGGCCCACATGCGCGACGACCTGGCCGGCACCTTGTCAGGCGGACAGCGCAAGCTGCTGGAGGTGGCTCGGGCACTGATGGCCGATCCGGTGCTGATAATGCTGGACGAGCCCATGGCCGGGGTGAACCCCGCCTTGGCCCAGTCGCTGATGGGCCACATAACCCGGTTGGCTTTCGAAGGCCTCACCGTGGTGTTCATCGAACACGCCATGGAAGTGGTCACCGGCATCAGCGACTGGGTGGTGGTGTTGGCCCAAGGCCAGATAATCGCCGAGGGGCCGCCGTGGAAGGCCATCCACGACGAGGTGGTCATCGACGCCTATCTAGGCCGGCGCCGGGCCGAGGCAGGATCATGAGCAGGGCAGGATCATGAGCAGAGCAGGATCATGAGCAGGGCAGGATCATGAGCACTGATCAGGCGCTGGTGCGAGCCGACGACCTGGTGGCCGGGTACCTGCCCGAGGTGGACATCTTGAACGGATGCTCCCTCGATCTGTACCCCGGTGAGATCGTCGGAATCATCGGACCCAATGGCGCGGGCAAGTCCACCTTGCTGAAGGCGGTGTTCGGGCTGGTGGACGTTCGGTCGGGGAGCATCCATCTGGGCGACGAAGAAATCACCGGGCTGTCTCCCCACCAATTGGTGGCCCGGGGCATCGGCTTCGTGCCCCAGACCGAGAACGTGTTCCCTCGGCTGACCATTCAGGAGAACCTGGAGATGGGTGCGTTCCAGAAGCCCGGCCTGTTCGACGAGCGCTTCGAGGTGGTCGCCGAGCTGTTCCCCCTGCTGGCCGAGCGCCGCAGCCAGCGGACCGACGGACTGTCGGGAGGGCAGCGCCAGATGGTGGCGATAGGCCGGGCGCTGATGATGGATCCCCAAGTGGTGCTGCTCGACGAGCCCTCCGCCGGCCTGTCGCCGGCGTACCAGGACGAGGTTTTCGAACAGATCACCCGCATAGCGCAACACGGGGTGTCGCTGATTCTGGTGGAGCAGAACGCCCGGCGGTGCCTGGAGATCTGCGACCGGGGCTACGTGTTGGATCAGGGGGTCAACGCCTACACCGGAACCGGGCAAGAGTTGCTGGAAGACCCCAAGGTGATCAGCCTCTACCTGGGCACCCTGATGGGTTCGTAGTCCGGCAAGCAATCAGCGCCGCTCTTGTCGAGTGATCGACAGCGGTGCCTGAGGCGTCACCCACTAGCCTCAACGAGTAGTGGCGACAAGCGAGGCGAGGGCGAGCGCATTGCGCCGGGATGAGCTTCTGGCCGACCGCGCCATGGTGGGAACGGTGCTGTGCCGGGCACTGGCCCGGCGGACCGACGAGTGGCTCCAGCGCATCTTCTCCGCCGAAGTGGCCGACTCCGAGGGCATCGCCATGGTGGCGGTGGGAGGGTACGGGCGGGCCGAGCTGTGTCCTTACAGCGACATCGACCTGCTGCTCTTGCACCGTGACCGCCCCGACATCGGCGAAATCGCTCCCCGGCTGTGGTACCCCATCTGGGACGAGGGGCTGAAGCTCGGCCATTCGGTGCGCACGCCCCGGGAGACCCGTGACTTGGCCAAGACCGACTTGGACACGGCCACGTCGCTGCTGGACGCCCGCCACATCGCCGGCGACGCCGAGCTGACCGCCGACTTGACCGCCGACAACGACAACCAGTGGCGTCGCAGCGCCCGGCGGTGGCTTCCCCTGCTGGCCCAGCGGGTGGCCGAGCGCCACAGGCGCTGCGGCGAGGTGGCGTTCAAGCTAGAGCCCGACCTCAAGCAGGGCCGAGGGGGCTTGCGAGACCTTCATGCGCTGCGGTGGGTAGAGGCCGCCGTCTTCGAAATGGACGACGCCGACAGCCGCAGGCTGTGGTCCGACTACGAGGTGATCCTGGCCGCCCGAGCCGAGTTGCATCGCACCGCCGACCGTCCCGGAGATCAGCTTTTGCTTCAAGAACAGGACGGCGTGGCTGCCGCTTTGAACTATGGCGACGCTGATGAGCTGATGGGCGCCATCGCCAGCTCGGCTCGATCCATCGCCTGGCGCAGCGACGAGATCTGGGCCTGGCTGCGGGAATCCGAGATGCCCCCCGAATGGCGCCGCCGACTGCGCCGCCGCCAAAGCCGCAACAACACCGAGCTGGATGCCGGCGTGGTGGTCCAGGAGGGCCGGGTGGTTCTGGCCGACGATGCCGATGCCACCAATCCCTGCGCTGCACTACGCCTGGCCCGGGCCGCCGCCGCCCATGAGCTGCGCATGGACCGCACCAGCCTGGGACGTCTGAACAAGCACATGGCCCCCATGCCCGACCGGTGGCCCGACGAAGCCCGCAAGCTGTTCGTTGACCTGCTGATGACCGGCACCGAGGCGCCCCCGGTGATCGAGGCTCTGGACCAGATGGACCTGTTCGTGCGCATCCTGCCCGAGTGGGCCCCCAACCGCAGCCGTCCCCAGCGAAACGCCTATCACCAGTTCACCGTGGATCGGCACCTGTGCGAGGCCGCCGCCCTAGCCGCCGACCTGGTGGACCGGGTGGACCGGCCCGACCTGTTGGTGCTGGGAGCCCTGCTCCACGACATCGGCAAGGGCTACCCCGGCGACCACACCGAGGTGGGCATGGAGCTGGTGGCCGACATCGCCCATCGAATGGGCTATCCGCCCACCGATGTGGATGTGCTGGTGGCAATGGTGGAGCACCACCTGCTGCTGCCCGATGTGGCCACTCGGCGCGACCTGGAAGACCCCGACACCATCGCCGAAGTGTCCCGCAAGGCTCGCACGGTGCAGACCTTGCGTCTGCTGGGGGCGCTGACCGAGGCCGATTCGGTGGCCACCGGCCCCTCGGCGTGGAGCAAGTGGAAGGCCAGCCTGGTGCGCGAGCTGGTGGCCCGCTGCGCCCACGTGATGGAGGGCGGCGACATCGACGAGATCACCTCCCGGTTCCCCACCCCTGAGCATCGGCAAATGATGGAGGCTGGCGAGCGCCTGGTGCTGGGCGAGGGCGACACCCTGGTGGTGATCGCCCCCGATCAGCACGGCATGTTCTCGCGGGTGGCCGGGGCGCTGGCACTGAGCGGGCTGCGAGTGCTTCTGGCCGCCGCCCACTCCGAATACGGAATGGCGCTGGAGCGGTTCCAAGTGGAGAGCACCCTCGGATTGGAGATCGACTGGCCCCAGGTCACCGCCTACGTGGAGCAGGCCCTGGCCGGTCGCCTGGCCATCGAGGCCCGCCTGGCCGAACGGATCAGCACCTATGAGGTGGTTCCTGATCTAGCGCCAAAGCCGGTGATCGCCCCCAAGATCACGGTGGACAATGAATCCTCGTCCACCGCCACCATCATCGAGTTGGCTGCCCAGGCCCGCATGGGGCTGTTGAGCCGGGTCACCAGCGCCATGTCGCAGCTCGGGCTGGACATCCTCAGCGCCAAGGTGCAGGACCTGGGCGGCGACGTAGTCCATGCCTATTACGTGCGCGACCACGATGGCCAGAAGGTGACCGACGACCACCACATGCAGGAGATCAACCTGGCTCTTCAACACGCCATCGACTCCTGCAACGCCTGACCATGCCGCCATCCGGATGCGACCTCCAACGGCTGACCATGCCGGTGTCCTTATCCGCTGCGCCACTCCCATGACCTCCGAGGGGCGCCCGGTGGTGGGGGAGGACGACCTGCGGAGGTGGTCGGAGGCCCTGGCCGGGATCGCCCGCACCGGGCTGGCCTTCACCGACAACAAGTATGAGCAGGAGCGATTCGAGGAAGTGCTGCACGTGGCCGCCGACATGGCTGCCGCGCTGAGCAGCGGATGGACTCCCGACAACTTCGTGGCCGAGTGGATGAAGTCGGTGGGCGACGGCGTGCCCGGCTACGTCACCCCCAAGGTGGCAGTGGGAGCCGTGGTGGGCAACAACGACGGGGAGATTCTGCTGGTGCAGCGGGCCGACTCAGGGGTTTGGCTCTATCCCACCGGATGGGCCGATGTGGGCTACTCCCCCTCGGAGGTGGTGGTGAAGGAGGTGCTGGAAGAGACCGGCATTGTGTGCGAGGTGGACCGGCCCATCGCCATCCACGACGGCCTGCGCCGGGGGTTCACCACCGTGCCGATGTACTCGATGGTGTTTTTGTGCCGGGCCGTCGGCGGCCAACTCGATCCCCATCCGCTGGAGTGCAGCGATGTCGGCTTCTTCGGTCCCGATAACCTGCCCGACGGCGTCCACGGCAGCGACTGGTGGCTGGCCCACTCCTTCGCCGCCATCCGCGGCGAGCCCATAGAGTTCCTCTTCGACCGCCCCCGCACCCCACCCTGGCGCGGCAACCACCAGGGCTGAGCTCCCAGGCTGTCTTCTAGCGCCTACCGCGACCGTCAGCTGCGCTGGTCGCGGAGGAACTGCTCGATTTGGTCGACGAAGTCGCCGGGGTCGGCGGCCCGCATCTCCTCTATCTCGCCGTTCTCTTCGGCCTCCTGGTCGTAGGCGCTCTCCAGCTGGGCGATGTAGTCGGAGGTCTCGTCGGCCTGTTCGGCCAGTTCTGAAACGTGACGCTCGTAGCCTTCAGCCATCTCCTCTAGCTCCGATGTGTCGGGGGAGAGATCCAACAGGGTTCCGAGCCTGCGCACCAGGGCCAGGGAGGCCTTGGGCGAGGGGATTTCCGAGGCGTAGCCCGGCACGGCGGCCCACAGCGAGGCGGTTTGCAGTCCAGCGCTGGCACAGGCGTTGTGAAGCACCCCTACGATGCCGGTGGGACCCTCGTAGCTGGAGGGGGTGAGCCCCAATTGGGAGGCCATCTCCGGGTCGTCGCTGCTGCCATAGATCGGAGTGGGTCGAGTGTGGGGTACGTCGGCCAGAAGCGCTCCCAGCGTGATCACCAGTGGGCTGTCGATGCGCTTGGCCATGTCTACGATTTGCTGGGCAAAGGTGCGCCACTTGAGCTGGGGCTCGGCGCCCACCAGAAGGGCCACTTCGGTGTCGTCGCCGTCGGACGTGTCAGCGCCGTTGACGGTCGCGGCGATCAGGTCGTTGCTGGGCCATATCAGCGATCGGGAGCCGTCATCCTCCAAGCGGAGATGGGGGCGAGTGTCGGCGAAGTCGTAGAACGGCTCAGGGTCGAGACTGGCCACATCGGTGGTGTCCCAGCGGCTGGCCAGCCAAGCCAGTGCTCCGGAAGCGGCGTCGCCGGCGTCGTTCCATCCGGTGAAGGCGGCCACCAGGGCCGGTCGGTTGCGAGGAGATTCATCCACCCAGGTGATCAGCGCCACCCGCCCAACCTATCGCCCCGCTCCGATCAACCCCATCTCGCGCCGGTAGTCTCGCACCATGGCGGTCGAGATCACCGAGGCCACCGAGGCCACCGCCGAGTTGGTGGAGGCGTTCGAGCGGCTCACCCCCCAGCTGTCGTCGTCCAACCCTCCCCCGTCGGCTGAAGCCCTGGGGGCAGTCGCCTCCTCCGACGCCACCCGCCTGCTGGTGGCCCATGCCGACGGGGAAATCGTCGGCAGCCTCACCCTGGTGCTGGTGCGCATCCCTACCGGTATGCGGGCCATCATCGAGGACGTGGTGGTGGACGAGCGGGCCCGGGGCCAGGGTGTGGGCCGGGGGCTCAACGAGGCTGCGCTGGAGCTGGCCCGGGCCGCCGGCGCGGTGACCGTGGATCTCACCTCCCGACCGTCGAGAGAGGCGGCCAATCGCCTCTATCTGCGCCTCGGATTCGAGGTGCGCGACACCAACGTGTACCGCTACAAGCTCTAGGAAATCGCCGTCTGGCTAGCTGTCGTCGCCGCTGCCGTCGCCGTTGACGCTGACGGGGACCTCGTTGGGGAAATGGCAGGCCACGTAGTGGTCTTCGGCGATCTCTCGCAGCACCGGCTCCTCGGTTGAGCACACGTCCTGCACCTTTTCGCACCGGGTTCGGAACCGGCACCCCGACGGGGGGTTGATGGGAGACGGAAGCTCGCCCTCGATCTGGCGATCGGACACCGGGTGGTCGGGGTCGGGCTCCGGAATCGAGGCCAGCAGCACGTCGGTGTAGGGGTGGGCGGGGTG
>VYEX01000043.1 GCA_009842675.1 Acidimicrobiia bacterium
CCCCCAGCCCGCCCACTGCGTCGATCCAGTAATGGTTGGCGGTTACCACTATGGCGAACAGGGTCAGCCAGGGGTAGGCGGCAATAGCCCACTTTGCCGCCGGGTGGACCAAGTGCTTGCGCAGGGCCAGAAAGCACCACATGGCCCAGGCGAAGTGCAGGCTGGGCATGGCGGCGTACTGGTTGGAGAGTGTCTCGGCGGCTCCTTCGGTGAACGACCACAGCCCGCCCATCTCGTCCACCGTGTCGACATAGCCGGTTTCAGGGAGGTCGCCGCCATAGCGGCCGCCCACCGAGAGCAAGCGAGGCGGCATCAGGGGGAACAGCGCGAACCCCAAGAGGGCCGACCCGGTGGTCAACAGCCCGGTGGTGCGCCAGAACGGGTAGTGGCGGGGGAAGCGCCAGTAGAGCCAGATGAGCGTGAAGGCGGTCACCGCGAAATGGAAGAGGCCGTAGAACAGGTTCCAGAACTGGATGAACGACACCCACCCGATGAACAGGTCTTGGAGATCGCGCTCGAAGTACAGCCCGATGCTGCGCTCCCAATCGATCACCAATTCGGCGTTGGCCTGCGCCTCGGCCGGCTCCACCGCCGCGGAGCCGAATTGATTGCGGACCCAGGAGTAGATGCCGTAGAACGCGCCGATTACCGCCAGCTCCAGATACCAGCGGGGTCGGGTGCGGTTGCCGGACTTGAGGCCCTGCTTCAACGCGGACAGCGTCATGGCATCGTGAGCTGGAGTTGGTCAGCGCCCATGCCGGGAGCGCGAGGCCCGCTGCCAGTGGCGGCCGCCGAACACCAGCGTTGGCAGCCCAACCAGGCTGCCGGCCACGGTGAGGAAGTACAGCAGCAGGCCCATGGTGATGGCCTGCTCGTCGGGCACGCCCAAATCGTGGAGGAAGAGAACCAACGCTCCCTCCCGCAGCCCGAGCCCTCCGAGGCCGATGGGCAGCACTTGAATGATGAGCACTGCCGGGATGAACGCCATCAGCTCGGTGGGTCCCAGGCCGTTGATCCCCACCACCTTGGCTGCGCATCCTGCGGCGGCCAGCATGATCGCCTGGTACGCGAAGGCGGTGACCAGCACTCGGCCGGTGTCGCGGGGCTTGGCCCGCAGCTCGTCGATGCCCATGTGCAGTCCGTTGACGAAGCGGACCCAGCCGTTGCGTCGGCTGACCAATCGGCCGAACCCCTGATTGCCCACCAGCAGCAAGATCAGGGCGAGAGCCAGCAGGGTGAGGCCGGCGGTGCTGGCCGCCACCCGGGTGGGAGCGCCCAATCCCCGGAGCTCTTCGTCCAGCGCCAAGCCCAAAAGTGTGAATACCGGCAGCACAATCCACCCGCTGAGCCGCTCCAACAGCACCGAGGCGAAGCTGTGGGGGCCGTCGCCGGTGTCGTTGGAGAGACGGGATATTCGCAGCACGTCGCCGCCCACGGTGGTGGGAACGAAGTTGGAGATGAACATGCCCGCCATGTAGTGGGAGAACATGCGTCGGGGCTTCACTTGAAGCCCAAGAGCCACGGCCACCTCGTACCACCGGGCGGTGGCCGCCATGTTGCCGACCACGGTGAGCACGAGCGCGCCGACCAGCCAGAAGGGGGTGGCCGAATTGAAGTCGGGCCACAACTTGTCGGCGTCGAACGATGGCAGCCACCAGATCAACAAGAAGAACAGGGCCACACTGATGCCCACCCTGAGCACGATGCTGAGCACCCGTCGGGTGGTGTGCTTCTCAGTCAAGCTTGGACTCGCTGACGTGAGGGGTTAACTCCGGGCACGCATCAGCGGTGGAGGCGGCCATCGGGGTCATTCAGCCAAGGCTATTGCCCCGGCCTCCCCCCGTGGATATTACGGTGAGGCGAATGTCAGCGAATCAGGTGACCGGTCACGGGGGCGATCAGGTATTGGCCGCTCTGGCCCCCTTTGGGGTGCAGGAGCTGTTCACCCTGTCGGGAGGCCACATCTTCCCGCTGTATGACGCGGCGGTAAAGCAGGGCGATGTGGCGCTCTACGACGTGCGTCATGAGCAAACCGCGGTCTTTGCGGCCGAGGCGCTGGCCAAACTGACTCGGCGTCCGGGGGTCGCCGCGGTCACCGCCGGCCCCGGGGTGACCAACTCGGTGAGCGCGGTGACCACCGCCTGGCTCAACGGAGCCCCGCTAGTGGTGCTGGGGGGCCGGGCCCCAGAGGCCCGCTGGGGTTCGGGCTCGCTCCAAGAACTGGACCACGTTCCTATCCTGGCCCCGGTCACCAAGCGATCACTGACTGCCGGGGGTAGCGACGATTTGGCCGCCGCCACCTACCGGGCTGTGCAGGCCGCCATGACCCCCCATCGGGGCCCGGTGTTCGTGGACTACCCCATGGACGTGTTGTTCTCCGAGGGCGCCGGCACCGTGCCCGACGAGCCGATGCCGATGGGCGAGGCCCCCGATCCCGACGGAGTGGCCGCGGTGGCCGACATGGTGGCTGCCGCCCGCTGCCCGGCCCTGCTAGTGGGCACCGACGTGTACTGGGACGGCGCCTGGGATGCGCTGCGGGCTTGGGTGGAGGCCCAGCGGCTGCCGGCCTTCGCCAACGGTCTGGGTCGGGGGTGCCTGCCCGCCGACCATGAGCTGTTCTTCAGCCGCACCCGGCGGATGCTGCGCTCCGACGCCGATCTGGTGATCGTGGCCGGTACCCCGCTTGATTTCCGCCTCTCGTTCGGCCGGTTCGGCGATGCCCAGGTGGTGCATCTCACCGACAGCGCCGAGTCGGTGTCGGTCCACGCCCAGCCCGCGGCGACGGTGTCGGGCGACTTGGTACAGATGCTGGCCGCGCTGGCTGACGGCCCCGCGCCGGCCCACTCTTCCGAGCGCGACCAGTGGGTGGCCAAACTGCGTGAGGCGGAGGACGCGGCGAGGGCCGATGAAGAGGACCTGCTGGCCGCGGTGGCCGATCCGATCCTCCCCACCCGGGTATACGGGGAGCTGCGCCAGGTGCTCGACCGAGACGCAGTAGTGATCGGCGACGGCGGCGACTTCGTGTCTTACGCCGGTCGGTTTGTGGCCTCCTACCTGCCGGGCCACTGGCTGGACCCCGGGCCCTACGGCTGCCTGGGCACCGGTCTGGGCTATGCCATGGCCGCCCGGGTGGCGCACCCCGACCGCCAGGTGGTGCTGATGCTGGGCGACGGAGCGGCCGGGTTCTCACTGATGGACGCCGACTCGCTGGTGCGCCACAACCTGCCGGTGGCCATCGTGGTGGGCAATAACGGCTGCTGGGGTTTGGAGAAGCACCCCATGCGCCAGATGTACGGCTATGACGTGGCCGCCGACCTCCAGGTGGGGTGCCGCTACGACCAGGTGGTGTCCGCCCTGGGCGGTGCTGGCGAGACGGTGGAGCGCCCCGACGACATCGGTCCCGCCCTGAAGCGAGCCCTCGACGCCGGTGTCCCCTATGTGGTCAACGTGATCTGCGACCCCGAGCACGCCTACCCCCGCCGCTCCAATCTGGGTTGAACTGGCGGCGGCCCCTGTTCCCGGTTGGGGCTGAGCATCGGTAGGCTACGGCGGCAGAACAAGAGGAGACGCTGTGATCGACGAGTCTGTTGTTGCCGGCACGCTGTCGGAAGCGCTGAAAACCGGGGGCGAGTTCGCCGAGGTCTTTGTAGAGGACCGGCGCTCGTCGTCGGCACTGCTCGATGACGGCAAGGTGGAGGAGCTGAGCTCGGGGCGCACCCGGGGAGCGGGAATCCGCGTGGTGGTGGGGGACACCACCGGATTCGCCCACACCTCCGACTTGACCGAGGCCGGTTTGGCCAAAGCAGCCCGCGCCGCGGCCTCGGCCGCCCGGGGCGGCGGCGGGGGCCACCAAGTTGCGGCCCTTGGTCGGGTGGATGCGCCGGCCCCCAACGACGTCGAGGTGCTGCCCGAAACGGTGGCCAAGGCCACCAAGGTGGAGTTGCTGGGCCGGGCCGACGAAGCCGCCCGTGCGGCCGGCTCAGCCATCACCCAGGTGTCGGCCCGCTACGCCGATGGGCGCCGCCGCATCCTGGTGGCCAACAGCGATGGGCTGCTGGCCGGAGACGACCAGGTGCGCACCCGCTTCGCGGTGTCGTGTGTGGCGGTGGGCGACACCGGCATGCAGACCGGGTTCGAAAGCGTCGGACGCCCCATCGGCTTCGAGCTGTTCGACGAGTACGAGGTGGATGCCCTGGCCCGCACTGCGGCCAATCGGGCGCTCACCAAGCTGGCCGCTCAGCCCGCCCCCAGCGGCTCGATGCCGGTGGTGATCGGCCCCGGCGGCGGCGGGGTGCTGTTCCATGAGGCCTGCGGCCACGGCCTGGAAGCCGACTTGGTGGCCAAGCAGGCCTCGGTGTTCCGCGACCGGGTGGGGAAGCAGGTGGCCCACCCCGAGGTCACCCTCATCGACGATGGGACCATGGCCCGGGAGTGGGGTGCCTACGCCATCGACGACGAGGGCCGGCCCGCCCAGCGCAACGTGCTCATCGAGAACGGCGTGCTCACCGACTACATGTGGGACCTGCTGCGGGCCCGCAAGGAGGGCCGGGAGAGCTCGGGCAACGGCCGGCGCCAGAGTTACCAGCACCTGCCCATGGTGCGGATGACCAACACCTACTTGGCCAACGGCACCGAGGACCCCGCCAACATCATCGCCGCCACCGACCGGGGCGTGTACGTGGCCCATTTGGGCGGCGGCCAAGTGAACACCGCCACCGGCGACTTCGTATTCGGCATGAGCGAGGCCTATCTGATTGAGAACGGGGAAATCGGGCCTCCCATCCGAGAGGGCAACCTGATCGGCAACGGCCCCGAAGTGCTGACCGGCATCGAGGCGCTGGGCAACGATTTCGCCATGGGATCGCCGGGCACCTGCGGTAAGGATGGCCAGGGCGTCCCGGTGGGCGACGGCACTCCCACGCTGCGGGTGGCGTCGATGACCATCGGCGGAACCGCGGCGTGATCGCCCGCTACGCGGGGTTCAGCATCAAAGGGACTACGGCGTGAACCCTGAGGAGCTGTTGGAGATCGCCGAGCGCATCGTGGGCTGGGGCCGCGACGGCGAGCAGATCGAAGCAGTGGTCGGCCACAGCCAGGAGACCGACGTGCGGGTTTACGAGGGCGAGATCGAGTCGCTGTCGGTGGCCGAGTCGCAAGGGGTGGGCATCCGGGTGATCGCCGACAGCCGCCAAGGGTTCGCCCACGCTGGCACGCTCGATACCGACGTGCTGGAGGAGACCTTGGCCGAGGCCCGCGACAACGCCGTGTTCGGCTCCCCCGACGAGTTCTTCGGTCTGGTCGAGCCCGACGGGGTGGACCCTCCGGTGCTCGACCTCTACAACGAGGCCCTGCTGGGGTTCGGCACCGAGGCCAAGATCGACCTGGCCCTGGAGCTGGAACGGGCCGTGCTGGCCGGCGATTCCCGCATCGTGGGAGTGGAGTCGGCCGACTACGGCGACGCCCTGAGCGCCGACGCCATTGCCACCACCACCGGCATCCGCAGCACTGGCAGGGACACCTCCTGCTACGTCACCGCCTATTCGCTGGCCTCTGAGGGGGAGGAGACCCAGACCGGATTCGGGTTCTCGGTGGGACGAGAGCCCGGCACCCTGGATGTGGCGGTGGCGGCCAACGACGCAGTGGAGCGCGCCACTCGGATGCTGGGCGCCGCCCAGCCGCCCTCCGAGCGGGTCACCGTGGTGCTCGACCCGTTCGTGACCGCCCAGTTCCTGGGCATCATCGGCAGCACCTTGTCGGGTGAGGCGGTGCTCAAGGGCCGGTCGCTGTTCGCCGACCGCCTGGGCGACCAGGTGGCCGCGGCGGGCGTCACCCTGGTGGACGACCCCACCAACCCCGAGGCGTTCACCGCCTCCGACGCCGATGGCGAAGGCCTGGCCACCCGGCGCAACCAGCTGATCGGTGGCGGCCAGCTCGAGCGGTTCCTCCACAACAGCTACACCGGGCGGCGCTCGGGATCGGCCTCCACCGGCTCGGCCGTTCGGGGATACGCCAGCACCCCCGGCGTAGGCTGCCAGGCGCTGTCGCTGGTGCCCGGCGACCGGCCGCCAAGCGAGCTCATCGCCGGCATAGACAACGGTGTGTTGGTGCAGGGGGTGTCGGGGCTGCATTCCGGGGTGAACCCGGTGAGCGGCGACTTCTCCACTGGCGCCGAGGGGCTGCGCATCCGCAACGGCGAGTTGGCCGAGCCGGTGAGGGAGATCACCATCGCCTCCACCCTCCAGAGGATGCTGCTGGATGTGGCCGCGGTGGGGTCCGACCTCACCTGGCTGCCGATGAGCTCGGCGGGAGTGTCGCTGGTGGTGGCCGAAGTCACCATGTCCGGTGCCTAAGGGATAGCCCCACGCCACGAGGCCGTGTCGGTTCTACACGCCATTCTGCTGGGCATCGCCCAAGGGCTGACCGAGTTCCTGCCGGTGTCGTCCAGCGGACACCTCCAGATCATTCCCTGGCTGGCCGATTGGAACGACTTCGAGGGCAACGACGACCTCAAGAAGGCGTTCGACGTGGCCCTCCACCTGGGCACATTGGTGGGGTTGGTGGCCTGTTTGCGACGCGAGGTGTGGGTACTGGTGCGAGACGGGGTTGCCGCGGTGGCCCGGCGCCGAGCCCCGATGACCGCCGAGGGTCGGCTGGGATGGCTGTTGGTCTTGGCCACCGTGCCCGCTGCGGCGGTGGGGGTGGGGCTGCGGTCGGTGATCGACGAGGCCGACGACGAGGTGTGGCTCACCGCGGTGATGCTGGCGGTGTTCGGAGTTCTGCTGTGGTGGGCCGATCGCCGTCAGGGCCAGAGGTCCACGGGGGACGTCGGGGTGCGCGATGCCGTGCTGTTGGGTTTGGCCCAGGCGTGCTCGCTCCAGCCGGGGGTGTCGCGCTCGGGGGTGATCATCACCGCCGGGCGGCTGCTCAGCTTTGATCGCGGGGCCGCCGCCCGCCTGGCCATGTTGATGAGCGTGCCGGTGATCGCGGGGGCCGGGGTCTATCAGTTCATCGACATCGGCGGGTGGGGAGGCATCCCCACCGATGCCCGGGCCGCTTTCGCGTGGGGCACGGTGGCCTCGGCGGTCACCGGTTTCGCCGCGGTCAAGGGGCTGCTGGCGTTGGTGCGCACCCGCAGCTTCGGCCCGTTCGCTGTGTATCGGGTGCTGGTGGCCCTGCTGGTGCTCAGCCTGATCGCTTCGTCGGTTCGCTGAGACCCTGCCGATTCGCTCACCCCGATTGCACCAGGGCCAGGGTGATCGAGCCTTGGATCACCGCAGAGGCCACCGGGAGCAGCTCTTGGGTGGTGACCGCGATGGTGACAGCGTGCTCGGCGGTGTCGGTTACCACTGCCGCGGTGGCCACGGTGAGGGTGGCTTGGGACTGTGTGCCGCCGTCACCGGGCAGGGGCAGCGTCACCAGCACGTCCACGAGGTCGCCGGGGGCAAGCGGGGGCAAAGCGGTGTGGGAGGGTATGGCCACCTCGGTCCGTTCCCCGATGGGCAGTCCGCCCAGTCGGGCCTCGGTCACCACCTCGCCAGTGTGGATGGCAGCTGACGCCACTTCGTCGCCGACCAGGACGGCCACCGCTCCGGCTGGCAGGGTGAGAGCCGGGTGCCGCCGGGCTTCGGTGTTTTGCCCGCTCAGCTGCTCACCGGCTTCGATGGATTGGGTGGCCACGATCACGGGGGTGGGCTCGCCCAATGAGGGGCCACCACCGGCCAGCCCGGCGATGGCGGCCACCACCAGCCCAGTGATCGCCGCGGCAATCGCCACCACTATCCAATAGCTGCGTCGGCCGCCCGGCAACCGGGTCAAGAGGGAGCCCCGCCAAGTGAGGGCTTGGTCGTCGGATTCAGAAGATGCGACCACGGGCGCGCTCCTCCGCCATGCTCAATGCGGGGGAAGCGCTGCTCAGACTAGCGGTGATCGCAGCCGGTTGAAAGGGTCAGGATTGCGGCAGGGGCGGGTCGATGCCGTTGGTGCGACCAGAGCAGTCGGGCAGGTTGCGGGCGATGGCCCGAATGGCGCCGAACAGCACCGCTCGCATCTTGTCGACGTTTTGGGCGAAGAAGGCGAACACCTCGTCCTGGGTGACCGGTTCGAGGTTGGGGTCGTCGTCCAGGCCCACGTCGTAGTCGGTGACCAGCGCGGCGGTGGCGTAGCAGATGCCCAGCTCGGCGGCCAGGGCGGCCTCGGGGTACTGCGTCATGCCCACCACGTCCCAGCCGTTGTCGCGGAACCAGCGCGACTCCGCCCGGGTGGAGAAGCGGGGGCCGGATATCACCGTCATGGTGCCCCCGTCGTGGGCGGTCATACCCTCGGCTTCGGCGGCTTGGAGCAGTGCCTGGCGGAGCTCCTCGCAGTAGGGGTCGGCCAGCGAGACGTGGTTGGTGACGGTGTCGAAGTAGGTGTCGGCCCGGCCCGACGTGCGGTCGACCAATTGGTCGCACACCACAACGTGGCCGGGGGCCAGCTCGGGGCGCAGCGAGCCGCAGGCGCTTGGTCCGAAGATGGCCCGAACCCCGGCTTGTCGCAGAGCCCACAGGTTGGCCCGGTAGTTCACTTTGTGGGCGGGATACCGGTGGCCGGGGCCGTGGCGGGCCAGAAAGGCCACCTCGATGTCGTCCACTAGGCCGATGGTGAGCGGCCCCGACGGTGGACCGAAGGCGTCGTCGCCGGGAACTTCTACGGCATCGTCCAGCAGGGAGTAGAGACCGGAGCCGCCGATGACGCCGATCTCAGGCATGGCGTACGACTAGTCGTCGGAGGAGCTGGAGGCGGCTTTGGCCGGCTCGCGGCCCGAGGACTCCGATGAGCTGCTGTCGGACTTGGCCCCGTCGGACTTCCCGGCGTCGGCCTTTTCTTTGCCGTTGGAGCTGTCGCCATTGGTCGACGAGCCGGCCATGGTGGACGACTTGGCCCCTGAGCGGCTGTCGTTGCGGTAGAAGCCGTCGCCCTTGAAGGTGATGCTGGGGACGCTGAAAACCTTGGTGACTTTGCCCTTGCCGGGCTGGGTGCAGGCGGCGGGGCTGGCCAATGAATCGGCCTTGGGGCAAACGGTCAAAGAATCTTCGGAGAACGACTGGATGACTTCGAAGAGGGTGCCGCAGGTTTGGCAGTTGTAGTCGTAGGCGGGCACGGAGTTAAAGGATAGAGGTGGGGGTTGTTTTTTGGCTATCTGAGGGGGTTGGGCGCGTTTCAGTATTGTTGGCGCGTGGACTGGGCATGGTGGCTCGTGCTGGCCGGCTATGCGTGGGGGACGTTTCCCGGCGCGCTTTTGGTGGGGAGGTACACGGGGCACGATCCGACGCGGGAAGGTTCCAAGAACCCGGGAGCCAGCAATGTGTACCGGGTGGCGGGGCGGTGGCCGGCCGCGTGGGTGCTGCTCAGCGATGTGGGAAAGGGGTTCATCGCTGGTGGGATGGGTCTGATCTTCGGCAACCAGTTGATCGGGGCGGCGTGCGGGGCCGCCGCGGTGGTGGGCCACATCGTGCCGCTGGGCCGCTATCGCGAAGGGGGCAAGGGAGTGGCCACCTTCGGGGGGATGCTGTTGGCCCTCACCCCCGTGGTAGGGGTAATTCTCATCGGCGTGTGGGCGGTGGCTTTGGCCCTCACCAAGCGGGCCGGAGCGGCCTCGCTGTTGGCGGTGGCGGCCGCGCCAGCGGCAGTGGCCATCCAAGGCTGGCCCGCACCAGAGGTCGTGGTGGCTATCGGGGTGGCGGTGGTGGTTCTTTCCCGCCACCATGAGAACATTCGCCGCATGTGGCGACGACAAGAACCGGCACTCTGGTGATGATTCAGACGAGATATGCCGCTTCGATTGGAAGGAGTCAGTGATGATTCCCCTGTCTGAAGCCCAAGAGCGGGTACTGGCGGGATGCGACGTGCTCGACGAGGCGGTCGTGGGGGTCGGGCAGGCCCGGGGGCTGGTCACCACCGAGACCGTTGTGGCCGCTGAGCTGGTTCCCCCCTTCGACAACACGGCCATGGACGGTTTCGCGGTGCGATCGTCCGACGTGGCCGATGCGCCGGTGACCCTGGCCATTGCGGGCACGGTGGCCGCGGGCGTGCCGCCCGACATCACTGTGGGCGCCGGACAGGCTGCCCGCATCATGACCGGGGCAGTCATCCCTCCCGGCGCCGACGCGGTGGTAATGGTGGAGCTGACCGAGACCAGCGCCGACGGCACCGAGGTAACCGTGGCCCAATCGGTGCCCGCGGGCAACCACATTCGCCGGGCCGGAGAAGACCTGAAGGTCGGCCAGACGGTGTTCGGTCCCGGAGAGGTTTTGACTCCCGGGCACTTGGGAGTGCTCACCAGCCTGGGCCTGTACCAGGTAAAGGTGCGGCCAAGGGCTCGAGTAGGGGTCATGTCCACCGGCGACGAGCTGGTCGAGGGACCCCAGCCGCTGGAGAGGGGCCAAATCCGCGATTCCAACCGGCACACGCTGCTGGCTTTGCTGGCTGAGGCCGGATGCGATCCGGTGGATTTGGGCAGCATGGCCGATAACGAGGACGAGATTGCCGCCGGCATCCGGACGGGAGTGGAGAAGTGCGACGCCCTTTTGACCTCGGGCGGGGTGAGCATGGGCGACTTCGACTACGTGAAGAAGGTGCTCGACGAAATCGGCGACATGACCTGGATGCAGGTGGCCATCAAGCCGGCCAAGCCGCTGGCCTTCGGTCTGGTGCAGGGCATCCCGGTGTTCGGGCTGCCCGGCAATCCGGTGTCATCCATGGTGTCGTTCGAGCTGTTCGCCCGGCCCGGCCTGCGCAAGATGATGGGCCATCCTCCGGGCACCTGGCATCGCCAGCCGGTGATGGGCCGTGTGGCCGAGGGGCTGCGCCGCCGACCTGATGGCAAGACCCACTTCGCCCGAGTTCGAGTCGAGTACGCCGATGGCGAGTTCTTGGCCCAATCGGCCGGCGGCCAGGGATCGCACCAGCTGTCGGCTATGGCCGCGGCCGATGCTCTGGCGGTGCTGCCCGACGGCGACGGCCTCGACGTCGGTGAACCGGTGACGCTCCTGATCCTGCGCTGACCGCCATCCAACCGGCGCCGGATTGGCTTTCCACAGTGTGTTCGGCGCTTTATTCGGCCAGAATGGGGGTGTGAGCGTGCCGCTGATCGACGGCTTTGGACGGGTACACCGGGATCTCCGCATCTCGATAACCGACCGATGCAATTTCCGCTGCACGTATTGCATGCCCGCCGACGGGCTCGACTGGCTGCCCCGCGAAGACCTGCTCACCTTCGAGGAGATCGAGCGCATCGCCAAATTGATGGTCGACCGCTTCGGCATAGACAGCATCCGCCTCACCGGAGGGGAGCCCACTGTGAGGGCCAACTTGCCGGTGCTGGTGGAGAAGCTCGCGGCCTTGGGCGTCGATCTGGCCCTGACCACCAACGGGGCCACCCTGGGTCTTCTGGCCGACAAGCTGGCTGCCGCCGGGCTGCGGCGGATCAACATCTCTCTCGACTCCCTTCGGCCTGATCGCTTTGAGGAGCTCACTCGCCGGGACGACTTGGATCGGGTGCTCGACGGAATCGACGCCGCCCTGGCCGCCGGACTCAACCCGGTGAAGGTCAATGCGGTGATGATGCGGGGCATCAACGACGACGAGATCGTGGACTTCGCCCGGTTCGGCCGGGACAAGGGCGTGGAGGTCCGATTCATCGAGTTCATGCCGCTGGACGCCGACCTCTCGTGGAGCAACGACAAGGTGGTCACCCTGGATGAGATCGTGACCACGGTGGGCGAGGCGTTCCCCCTGGCCCCCGTTGAGCGGTCCCATTCGCCGGCTGCGGTGTGGCATTACGCCGACGGCCAAGGCTCGTTCGGGGTGATCGCCAGCGTGACCGACGCCTTCTGCGGAAGCTGCGACCGGGTGCGGCTCACTGCCGAGGGCATGTTCCGCAACTGCCTGTTCGCAGTAGATGAGCACGACCTTCGCGAGCTGGTGCGCTCGGGAGCGGCCGACGATGAGATCGCTGCGGTCATCGCGGGAGTGGTGAAGGACAAGTGGGCCGGGCACGCCATCAACCAGGTGCACTTCATCCGCCCCGGCCGCTCGATGTCCCAGATCGGGGGCTGAATTGAGCGAAGTCGGATTCACCCACCTCGACCCTCTCGGGCGCGCCCGCATGGTGGACGTGACCCCCAAAGACCCCACGCATCGCCGGGCCATCGCCCGGGCCAAGGTCTTCATGAGCACCGACACCGCTTCGGCAGTGGCCCGGGGCGCCATCGGAAAAGGCGACGTGCTGGCGGTGGCCCGAGTGGCGGGCATCCAGGCGGCCAAGCGCACCCCCGAGCTGATCCCGCTGTGCCATCCCCTGTTGGTGGGGGCAGTGTTGGTCAATTTCAGGATCGAGGACACCCATATCGAGATTGAGGCCGAGGTGGAAACGGTCGACCGGACCGGGGTGGAGATGGAGGCCCTCACCGCCTGTTCGGTGGCCGCGCTGACCGTGTACGACATGTGCAAATCGAAGGACAAGGAGATGGTGATCGGAGAAATCGCCCTATGGGAAAAGACGGGTGGGCGCTCCGGTTCCTATCGGCGTTTGGGGGATGCCGACACGGCCTACGACGACTGACCGTACACCCCCGAAGTGCCTGCTGAAGACGGGGTGGCGCGGGTGGACTTTCTGTAGTAGAACCGTAACAAGTGTCAAGTCCCTGTAATGTCCATCGGCCTGTAGCCGTAGCGCGTTCAGACAGCCTTCGCGAAGGACGCAGGCACGACCATCCACCAGTGAGCCCCCTAATAAGGCTTACGATTAATCGTGCAAGGGACCCCCGAGATTGGTGACATCAGTGTTGCTCATGATCTTGGCAGCTGCATGGGCTGCCTTTTTGCTACCGCCGCTGATTCGCCGGGCGCGTAGCGGCCAATTCGGGTTTAGACGGCGCACGCCGCAATTGGGTTTTCGCGCTCCGCTTCGCTCTGTGAATCCCCGTCTGGCTGAGCGGGGCGCCATGGCCGCACCAGTGGTGGCCCTTCGTCCCAATATCGCTTTGCCGCCCCGGGTGTACGCTAATCAGATGGCTTCGAATTCGAATCGAGGCATACCCCGGACATCGATCGACGCCCGTCGTCGTCGGCGCCGCATCCTGGTGACGCTCATCGTGGGTGCGCTGGCCTCCTTCGTGTTCGCCGTCTATCTGGGCGGCTTCGCCTTAGTGGTACACCTGCTGATTGACGCCTTGCTGTTGGGCTACGCCATGCTGCTGGTCCAGCACCAAAGAACCCGCGAGGATCGGCTCAATCCGGTTGGTGCCGACGACTCGCAGCCCCGCTCCTGGGACGTCGCCTCCGGCGGCCAGCGCTGATCTCTTTTTCCCGCTGACTCCCGCTCATTCCAATCGCGGTTCAGCGCGCCGCCCCCATTAGGCTTGATTCGGCATTTGGGGCTGTAGCTCAGTTGGCTAGAGCGCCTCGTTCGCAACGAGGAGGCCGGCGGTTCGAGTCCGCTCAGCTCCACTTAGCGCCGAGTCTGTAGCGTGTTCTCTCGATGACCGGGGACTTTGACGCCGCCCTAGAAGGATTCATCCGAGCGCGCTTGGGCGAGGTTGACGGGCTTCGGGTGGAGGGCGAGGCTCGGGCCATCGGAGGGCAGTCCCGGGAGAACTGGCCGTTCGATCTGCATTGGCAAGATGGCGGGCAGTCGCACCATCGACAGCTGTTCTTGCGGCGCGATCCGGTGGGCAGCGTGCTGGAAACCGACCGCAGGGTGGAGTTCGAGGTGCTGCGGCGGTTGCACGACCAGCCAGTGCGGGCCCCCGAGGTGGTGTGGCTGGACGCCGACGGGTCGGAGCTGGGCCGCCCGGCGATGGTCATGACCCGCTATGACGGCCACAACGACCACTTCATTCTGCAAGGAGGCGACGGTCGGCCCGACGAAGACTCCCGAGCGGGGATTGCCTCGCAGATGGTGGATCTGATGATCGAGATTCATGCTCTGGACTGGAAAGGCGCCGGACTGGACGAGGTGCTGGCGGTGCCTGCTGATCCGGCGGAGGCGGCCATCGACGAGTGGGCCGCGGTGATCGAGCGCCAGTCATTGGAGCCTCAGCCGGTGCTGGCCTATATCGAGCAGTGGATGCGCCGCAACAGGCCCGATCCCGGCGAGATCACCGTGGTCCACGGTGACATAAAGCCGGGCAATGTGCTGTTCGACGGGGACCAGGTTCAGGTGCTGCTGGATTGGGAGACCGTGCACTTGGGCGATCTCGCCGAGGATGTGGGATGGGTGACCAACCCGCTCCGCCGGGTCGAGCACCAGATTCCCGGACGGTGGGAGGCGGCAGATCTGGTGTCGGCCTATGAGGCTCGCACCGGCCGGACCATCGACCGGGATGCGCTGCGATTCTGGCAGGTGCTGGCCAACTACAAGCTGGCGGCCATCGTCATCACCGGCGTGCGCAGCTTCTGTGACGACCGCACCCTTCGGGTGTGGTTAGGAGCTGGACAACTAACCAAGTTGCTTTTGGCCCAGACCGCGGAGGAGTTGGGATGAGACCGACATTGAGCGAGCAGATCATCGGGGCCCGCCGGGTGCTGGTGGAGTTGGCCGCGCCCGAGGTGTCTGACTCCTATACGCAGGAGCAGATCGCCTTTGCGGCCTCGGCTCTGGAGCACGCCGCCGCCCGATGGTCTGAGGTGTTGCCCGACCTGGTGACCGACATCCGGGCTCTGGAGGAGGTCTTGGGCATGGAACCCGCGGTGCTGGAGGAAGCCGTGCCCGGTGTTGTTGACTACGAGGCAGCCGACGAATACCACCGGAGCCTGCGGGCCCAGCTCACCGATGAGATCATGAGCGGGTCTGAGCAGTCCCCCGCGGTGCGGGCCTACCTGGCCGATTCCACAGAAAGGCTGAGATAGCCATGCTTGGACCCCTTGACGACACCCTGTGGCACCAGATTGCCGAGCCGTTCGAGCACGTTGGCACGTCTGACCCCCGGTTTTTCGACCGCTACTGGTTCGCCGTCTACGACCCGGCCGGGAAGGCCGCGGTGCAGTTCACCATGGGTTCCTACAACAACATGAATGTGATCGACGGCGGGGTGGTGATGGTGCGGGGCGGCACCCAGCACAATCTGCGGGCGTCGCGGGCCCTTCGTCCCCGCTTCGAGCCCGAGGTGGGGCCGATGCGGGTGGAGCCGACGGTCCCGCTGGAAGAGCTGAGGGTGATCCTGGCCCCTGGCGATCACTCCATCGCCTGCGATCTGGTGTGGCGGGCCGAGCTGGCCCCGGAGATCGAGAAGCCCCACGTGGAGCGGGAGCGGGGTCGGGTGACCCAGGACTACCAGCGCTTCAACCAGGTGGGGGTGGTGGACGGCTGGATCACAATCGGCGACGAGGGCCTAGAGGTGGACGGCTGGTGGGGCGGCCGGGACCACTCCTGGGGAGTGCGCCCCGCCATGGGCATCCCCGAGCCGGTGACCGGCCCGCCCCGGCAACACAGCGAGGTCGGCACGCTGTTCTACTTCCTGTTCTTCTCCACCAATCGGCGGGCCGGCCATGTGCAGATCATGGAACGGGGATCGGAGCGGGTGTACCTCACCGGGCTGATCCGGGACCGGGACGCTCCCGATGTCGACCGCCACGTCACCGAGGCCGATCTGTCACTGGACTTCTTCGCCGACACCCGGCGGTTCTCATCGGCCGACATGGCGGTGAGCCTGAACGACGGGCGGTCGCTGCGCCTCGGCTCGACGCCGCTGGGATCGGCAGTGGCCATGGCCGGGCTGGGATACAGCGGCGGGTGGAACGACGAGCTCGGCCTCGGGGTTTACCGGGGCGAGTCGTGCGTCGAGCACGAGGTGTGGGACGTGAGCCATCCCGCCGACGTGGTGCCCGCCTCCGGCGAGGTGTTCACGCCCATGCACCGCATCGCCCCGGTCACCGTCACCACCGACGACCCCGATGAGACCGGCACCGGCAGCCTCACGATGATCGCCAACGGCCGCCTTCCCCAATACGGCTTGGACTAGGCGCTCAAGGAGAATCAGGGAGGTTGGTGAAGCCCCGGCCGTCGGCGCGGCGGTACCAGCCCTGGGCGGTCATGGTGCCGCCGTCCACCGGGATGGTCTGGCCGGTCATGAAGCGGGACTGATCGGAGGCCAAGAACAGGGCCACCTCGGCGAAGTCGTCGGGGTTTCCGAAGCGGCACAGGGGGATATTCCGGGTCACCTGCTCGAGGGGGCGGCCCCGCAGCATCTGGTCGAGGGGGGTTTGCAGGGTGACGGCCATATCGGGGGCGATGCAGTTGACCCGGATGTTCTGGTCGGCCATCTCCAAGGCGACGGATCGGGTGAACGCGATGATGGCGGCGTTGGAGGCCGAATACACCGCGATCCGGGGCATGGCTCGCATCGCCTCCACCGTGGACACGTTCACTATGGTGCCGCCGCCCCCTTCCACCATGGTGGGCAAAAATGCATGGGTGCAGCGCAATACGTGGCGGAAGGTGATGTCGATCTGGGCGTCCCAATCGGCTTCGGTGGTCCTGATGAATTTGCCGACGCCCGGCCGATAGTCGCCCACGTTGTTGACCAGCACGTCCACCCGGCCCTCGCCGAACTCCACCGCGGCACGATGGAGCTCGGCCACCACTGCGGCGTCGGTGATGTCGCCCACCACCGCGATGGCCCGTCCTCCGGCGTCGGTGATGTCGCCCACTGCGGTGTTGGCCAGATCGGCGTCGATGTCGTTGACCACGACCGCGGCCCCCGCCTCGGCGAACAGCCGGGATATGCCGCCCCCGATACCCCCGCCTCCACCGGTGACGGCTGCGATCTTGTTTGCTAATGGCGTTGCGCTCGGCATCCGGGGTTTCTAGCGCATGTAATGGTCTGCCTGTGAATTGGCCAAGCCGACCGGTGCGGCCCCGCCGTCGACCAGATCGCCCAACACCCGGCGCACCGGTGCGGCCTCAGGCGGCGGGCTGGAAGACGAGGTCCACGCGGCGGGGCCCGCGGGTGAAGATGCCGGTCTCGTCGGCCTCGAATCCGGCGGCGAAGTCCATCCCGGGAAGCCGGTCGAGGAGAGTGTCCATGGCGACGTCCACCTCCACCCGGGTCAGATGCGCCCCGACGCAGAAGTGCCGGCCGAGGGCGAACTCCACATGATTGGCGGCCGCATTGAACGCCTTCGCCACGTCCAGGTCAGAGCGGTGGATGTCGAACGTGTCGGGATCGGCAAACTGGTCGGGGTCACGGTTGGCCGCCCCCAGGACGCAGGCAACCGTGCCGCCGGCGGGCACCACACCGCCGGAGAGTTCGGTGTCGCGCTCGGCCTGGCGCATGATCATCTGCACAGGTCCCGAGTGGCGCAGCGTTTCGGCGAGAGCCGCGGTGATTAGCGATCGGTCGTTGCGCACGGCCTCCATCTGCTCGGGATCCTCCAGCAGGCGGCACACCATCGAGGCCAGCGCGTTGTCGGTCGTCTCGCCGCCGGCGCTGACCAGCAGGCTTGTGAAGGACCGCACCTCCCAGTCCTCCATGGTGATGCCGTCGGAACTCCCTTCCAGCATCTTCGACAGAAGGTCCTCGCCAGGATTCAACCGCCGGTCGGCGATGATCGGAGTCAGATAGTCGGCGAACTCCTTCTGGGCCTGAAGGCCGCGCCGCTCCACCTCGGAGTCGCCGGCGAAGTTGGACTGGAACTCGATGCCCAGATCGACCCAGTGGCGGAAGGTCTCGTGATCCTCCAGCGGCAGGCCGATCATGTACATGATCACGTCGAGTGGGAACTTCTTGGTGAATTCCTTGCGCAGGTCCACGGCACCGTCCGCCTCGAACCGGTCGATCAGCTTGTGCGCCGTGTGCTCGATGATCCCGCGCACCCGCTCCTCGAGGTAGGCGCCGCGGAACTGCGGGCCGACGATGTTGCGGTGGGCGGAGTGCTCGCGTCCGTCGAGTTGCAGCATCGTGCGGCCGCCGTGGATGGGTTCGTTCTGCCACTCGTAGTTGCGGCTAGAGAACGACTCGCCGTCTTTGAAGACCCGCTCCACGTCCTGGTAGCGAGACACCATCCAGAACCCCGAGACCTCGTGGTGGTACAGCGGGTAGGACTCCCGCATCTCGGCGTAGAACGGATACGGGTCAGCGTTGAACTCCGGTGCCAGGATGTCTGGCCCGGATGCGGCGGCTGCTGTTGTCATGATTCGGGCCTATCTCTGGAATTGGTTCGTGTTCGGTCGGGGCCGGTGACGGCGGCGATCTCGTAGGCTAGTGGCGTTGCGCGCGGCACTAGTTGGTTCTAGCGCATCTAGTGGTCCGCCCGCATTCTTGGGAAGCCTGTGTTGGGCCGACGTTGGAGATGTTGCCAAGATGTCGCCATGAGCAAGCGATTGCAAGGACGGGTGGCCATCGTCACCGGAGGGGCTAACGGTCTCGGCGAGTCCATCTCCCGCAAGTTCGCTGCCGAGGGCGCGGTAGTAGTGGTGGCCGATGTGGACGAGGCCGCCATGGAACAGGTGGCCGACGAGCTGGGCGTGGAGGCCCGCCAGTGCGACGTGTCTGACCGGGCGTCGATACAGAGCCTGGTGGATGACGTGGTTGAACGCCACGGAAAGCTGGACATCATGGTGGCCAACGCTGGCATTGCCAATTCGCCCACGTACTTGGAGCTGGACGACGAGTTCTGGGATCGGATGATCGCGGTGAACCTCACGGGAGTGTTCCTGTGCAACCAGATCGCCGCCCGCCACATGGTGGCGCGAGGCGGCGGCGGTGTGCTGTTGAACACCTCCTCCATCCTCGGGGCTGAGGGCAATCCCCAGACCCCGGCTTATGCCGCGTCGAAGGCCGGAGTGATTTCGCTTACCCGCAGCGGCGCCATGGCGCTGGGGCAATTTGGCATCCGGGTGAACGCAGTGGGGCCGGGCTACATGAAGACCCGCATGACCGAGGGGCTGCGGGCGGTGCCCGAGTTGGAGAAGTCGCTGGCTGAGATGGTTCCGCTGAACCGGTTCGGCGAGCCCGGCGACATTGCCGACGCCGCAGTTTTTCTGGCCAGCGACGAGGCCTCCTACATCACCGGCCACACGCTGTTTGTGGACGGCGGTTGGTTGACCCACCACCTTCCCGCCCGCACCGAGGAACAGGAAGAAATCCGACTCCGCGCCCAGGCCGAGGCCGAGGCTCGCTGAGCCGACAAGCCGCCCCTGGCAGCCTGATCACCTGAACTCAGATCGGAGCGGACTACTCGTGGCGGCGGCGGGCGAGGTCCAGGTCTTGGTCGGCCAGTTCATTGGCCAGCTCCAGATAGCGCCTTAGCCGGCCCGGGTCCACGTTGCCGGCAACCGCACAGCCGGGCTGGCCCTGGTGCCAGCAGTCTTCAGCAAAGCGGCACTCTTGGTCGAGGGCGTCGATCTCGGCGTAGGCCGCGGCCAGCCCCTCCCACGCATCCCACGGCCCCACGGCTCGGATGCCGGGCGTGTCCACGATCGATCCCCCGTTGGGGAGCGCGATGAGCCGCCGGGCGATGGTGGTGTGGCGGCCCCGGGCGTCGCCCGCCCGCACTTCTTGGGTGGTTTGGACTTCGCTTCCCACCAGGGCGTTGATCAGCGTGGACTTGCCCACGCCCGATGGTCCCAGCAGCGCCAGCGTGCGGTTGCCCTCCAGCAGGGCGGTCATTTGATCGAGGCCCTCGCCCCGCAGCGCGGCGGTGACCACCACCGACGCCCCCGGCGCTAGGGCGGCCGCCTTCTCGGCATCCCGCTCGGGGCGGCGGCGCAGATCGGCCTTGGCCAGGATGATCGCCACCGACGCGCCCGACTGCCAGGCCACCACGCAGAAGCGCTCGAGCTGGGCCGGATTGATGCGCCGGTCGAGGCCGTGTACGACTCCCACCACATCGACGTTGGCCACCAGCGTTTGGGCCCGGGCGTGCTCGGCCGGATCTCGCCGCACCACCAGGGTGCGCCGCTCCAGCACCTGTTCCACTGTGGGGATGTCGTCAAGGTCGGGAACCACGGTGATCCAGTCGCCGGTTACCGGAGCCACATCGCCTTGGGCTCGCTGGGAGTCGGACGAGACCCGGATCTGGCCCTCGTCGGTCATCACCTCGCACTCGCCCCGGTCCACCTGCACCACCCGGCCCAGTCGTCCTCCCTGGCTCTGGGCCAACTCCCTCCACTGTTTGTCGGCGCCCAAAGCCTCCAGCGGCGTCATCGGCTAGCGATTGGCACGATTTCCATATTCCGGCTCCAAGTAGCGGGTCTATTGGCCCAAACAGTGGAAAATCACAATAGCCTTAGTCCCACACGACCGGATGAAGAACACCCGGGCCACTCACTCTTCGGGAGTCAGAAATGAGCGAATCCGAAACGGCCGTTTCAGGCGAGCGCCGGGCGGCCATCTCCCCGTTCCAAGCGATCTCCGCCGGCATTGTGGCCGCCGGCGGTGCGCTCGGTTTGAGCGAGATCTTGTCGGGGTTGAGCCGCAAGATTCCGTCGCTGGTGGTCTCGGTGGCCGAGGAGATTGTGGACATCACCCCCGGCTTCATCGCGCGCTGGTCCATCGACACCCTGGGGACCGCGCAGAAGCCCGCGCTGGTGTGGGGCATCGTCATCGTGTCGATTCTGCTCGGCGCAGTGTTGGGCTGGCCGTCCCGCAAGCGCTGGTGGGTGATGCCTGCCGGGCTGGTGGTGTTTGCCGTAGTCGGCGGGTGGGCCGCGGCCCGCAATCCCCTGTCCAGCGACGGCTTGGGATGGATGTCGGGCCTCTTGTCGGGGGCTTTCGGCATTGCGGTGTTCATGAGCCTGTACGCGCTGGCCCTCTTTTCCCGGCTGTCCAGGGAAGAAGAGCCTTCGGAGGACGAAGCCCGACCGGTGCCCATGATAGGGAGGGGCCGGTTCAACGACCGGCGTCGCTTTGTGGGCGCAGTGGGCATCATGGCCGGGGCCTCGCTAGCCGGTGGCCTGCTCGGACGATGGCTGCGGCGTCGCGACACCGTTGAAGGGGCTAGGGAGGGTGTTGCCGAAGCCATCCAAGGCCGCACAATCGCCACCCCCACTGCCCGGGCCACACCAAGGCCCACCGAGTCGGCCTCGGAATCGGCTACCCCCACCGCGACGGCGACCCCCGAATCCGCCGGTGCCGAACCCACAGCAGAAGCAACGCCCGAGGCCACCGCCGAGCCCACACCCTCGGTCACTGCCGAGCCGGTGAGGGAGCCCAACTTCGACTACATCGCCGGGATCGCCCCCCTCATCACGCCCAACGAGGACTTCTACCTCATTGACACCGCACTCTCGTATCCCCAGATCGACCCGGCCGACTGGTCGCTGCGGATCCACGGCATGGTGGATCAGGAGGTGGAGATCACCTTCGATGAGCTGCTGGATCTGGGCCTGGTTCGAGAGCAAGTGACCTTGTCGTGCGTGTCTAACCGCGTGGGCGGCCGCCTGGTGGGCAACGCCGAGTGGGTGGGAGTCCCGCTGGCCACCGTGTTGGACCAGGCCGGAGTGCAGCCCCGGGCCACCCAGATTGTGGGCCGCTCGGTTGACCGGTGGACCGCCGGCTTTCCCACCGCGGTGGCGCTCGACGGAAGGATCGCCATGGTGGCGGTGCAGATGAACGGCGAGCCGCTGCCCATCTCCCACGGCTTCCCCGCCCGGCTAGTGGTGGCCGGTTTGTACGGCTATGTGTCGGCCACCAAGTGGCTGTCGGACATCGAGCTCACCACCTGGGAGGCCTTCAACGGCTATTGGATTCCCCGCGGCTGGGCCAAGGAAGGGCCGATCAAGACCCAGTCCCGCATCGACGTGCCCCGCCGCGACTCCACCATCGACCCCGGTCCGACCGCGATTGCCGGGGTGGCCTGGGCTCCCAGCCGGGCCATCGAAAAGGTGGAGGTGCAGGTGGACGACGAGGATTGGGTGGAGGCCGAGCTCAGCCGGGAGACCACCATCAACTCTTGGCGACAGTGGATGGTGACCTGGAACGCCACCCCTGGCGAACACCAAGTGCGAGTGCGGGCCACTGATGGCACCGGTACTACACAGACTTCGGAGATCCGGGCCCCTGCGCCTGATGGTGCTACTGGCTGGCACACCATCCAGGTGAGAGCCGACGAGGCCTGATTCCCCCTTGTGCCTTGGGGGAGTGATCCCGGCCGCATTCCCCCTGTGCCTTGGGGGAGTGATCCCAGCCGCCAGTAGATTTCGGGCAGATGGATTTCGACCTCACTCCCGCTGAGCGGGACTTCCGCGACGAGGTGCGCACCTGGCTGGAGGAGCATCTGGTGGGGGAGTTCGCCGGCCTGCGGGGCCGCGGCGGGATGGGCCAAGAGGACATTCCCGCCGAACAGCAGATCGCCTGGGAAAGGGAACTAGCCGGCGGCGGTTGGCTGGGCATTGACTTTCCCGCTCACTTGGGCGGTCGGGAGTGCAGCC
>VYEX01000008.1 GCA_009842675.1 Acidimicrobiia bacterium
CGCCCGCGCCGGCAGCTCCGCCCGCGCCGACAGCCCCGCCCGCGCCGGCGACACCTTCTCGCACCGTCGGTCGGGACACGGTGGTGCCGCTCAACAACATCCGCCGCATCACCGGCGATCACATGGTGAGGTCGAAGCAGGTATCGCCCCATGTGCTGACCGCGGTGGAGGTGGACTTCGAGGGGGTGGAGCGGGTGCGACAGGCTCACCGGGCGGCGTTCAAGGCAGAGCACGGCTTCAGCCTCACCTATCTGCCCTTCATTGCCCGGGCGGTGTGTGATGCCCTTCATTCCTATCCCCACATCAATGCCTCGGTGGGAGATGGCGAGCTGGTCGTACACAACTATGTGAACCTGGCCATCGCCGTCGACCTCGACTTCCAGGGACTGCTGGCTCCGGTGGTTGTCGACGCCGACGGCAAGCGGTTGGTGGCCATAGCCGAGGAGGTGGCCGATCTCTCGCGGCGGGCTCGGGCCAAAAAGCTCAACGCCGATGAGATCTCCGGCGGCACGTTTACCATCACCAATCCCGGCCAGTGGGGCACGATGATGCAGTTCCCCATCATCAACCAGCCCCAGGTGGCCATCTTGTCCACCGACGGAATCCGCCGCCGACCGGTGGTGGTGACCGCAGAGGACGGGAGCGAGGCCATCGCCATCCACTCGGTGGGGGTTCTGGCCTTGGCCTGGGACCATCGGGCGTTCGACGGGGCCTACGTGGCCGCCTTCTTGGACCACGTCCGCTCGATCATCGAAACCCGCGACTGGCATACCGAGATGACGTGATTGCAGATCCGGGCGTCATAACAGAAGATGACGCAATGAACCCGCTCCGCATCAGGTGGCTGGGGCGGGTGTCCTACCGTGACGCTCACGCCTGCCAGCAGGCCATGTTCGACCGGCGAGGCGACCACTTGCTGCTGCTGGAGCATCCCCATGTGTTCACCCTGGGCCTGCGGAGCGACGAGGCCAACATCCTGGTAGACCCCGCCGAGGTGGGGGCCGAGGTGGCATACACCGACCGGGGCGGCGATGTCACCTATCACGGCCCCGGCCAGCTCGTCGGCTATCCGGTGATGACCGTCCCCGGGAAGCGGGGCGGGGGTATGGCCGACACGGTGGCCTACGTGCGCTCAGTGGAGCAACTGGTGATCGACGCCCTGGGCGATTTGGGTTTGGCCGGTTGCGGCCGCCTTGACGACTACCCCGGCGTGTGGGTTGACCCCGACAGCGATAACCCCCGCAAGATCGCGGCTATCGGCGTGCGCCTCAGCCGTACCCGCTCCATGCACGGCTTCGCGCTCAACGTGGACTGTGACTTGGACTGGTTCAATCGCATCGTGCCCTGCGGCATTCCCGACAAGGCGGTCACCTCCCTGGCCGCCGAGGGGCGGCGGACAACCATGCGGGAAGTGGTAGATGCGGTGGCAGCCCGGGCTGCCGACCGCTGGGGAGCCGGGGGAGTGGACCGGGCCGACGTGGCCTGGCGGCAGCGGCCCGAGGACTTGAGCCCGTTCAGCCGGGGAATGGGACCGGGCGAGCTGCCGGGCAAGGCCGTGCGACTGCGCAGCAGGATGAACGAAGTTGGCCTCGACGGCGGCTTGGACATTACCGAGCGCAAGCCGCCCTGGATGCGGGTGGCCCTTAGGACCGGCCCCGAGTTCCGGCAGCTGCGGTCGGTGCTGCACAGCCGGAATCTGGTGACAGTGTGTGAGGAGGCCGGGTGTCCCAACATCTATGAGTGCTGGAACGAGGGCACGGCCACGTTCATGATCAACGGAGAGCGCTGCACACGGGCCTGCGGGTTCTGCCTGGTGGACACCCAGCGTCCCGAGCCCCCCGACCCTATGGAGCCCGAGCGGGTGGCCGACGCGGTGGAGGCCATGGGCTTGGACTATGCGGTGGTGACCGCGGTGGCCCGCGACGACCTGCCCGACGGGGGTGCCGCTGGATTTGCCGCCGTCACCGCCGCCATCCGCCGTCGCACTCCCGGGGTGCGGGTGGAGGTGCTCATTCCGGATTGCAAGGGCGACCCCGAGGCGCTGGTCGTGGTCTTTGATGCCCGACCCGATGTGTTGAACCACAACATCGAGACGGTGGCCCGGCTCCAGCGGGTCGTGCGGCCCTCAGCGGGATATGCCCGCAGCCTGGCCGTGCTGGCCCGGGCCAAAGCGGCGGGGCTCACCACCAAGTCGTCGATCATCGTCGGCTTGGGCGAGACCGACGATGAGGTGGTCCAGACCATGGCTGATCTGGCCGCAGTGGGCACCGACATCGTGACCGTCGGCCAATATCTGCGGCCCACTACCCATCATCTTCCGATTGCCCGGTGGGTGCCGCCGGACCAATTCGAGCGATTTCGGGAGGTCGGCCTATCGCTGGGCATCTCCCACGTGGAGGCCAGCCCCCTAACCCGCAGCTCCCACCACGCCCAACACGCCCACGCCCAGGCTCTGGCCCTTACGACCCACTAGCCCTCAGGCCCATCTGGGCCTGGCTTCTTGAGCCCAATGCGCACGTAGGCCTCCTCGGGGATGGCCTCCACCGACTTGTAGATGGTCCAAGTGCACTTCGCCGGCTCAGGCCCGGAAGTCTCATCGGGGTATAGGGGGGAGTCCACCACTCGAATGGGGTGTCCCCACTGGCGGGCGGGCCACAGCTCGAGCGTGTAGCAGCAGTGGGCGCAGTAGTAGCACACGCCCTTCTCGTTCCAGGCCCAGTCGTGCTCAGCAGTGGTGACCCCGAAGTTGTAGGGCGGCTCGGAACGGGAGCCAGTGCCCTCCACGAGATCGCCGCGTTGGCCTCGGTTGCCCGACCCACAGGGGTCGAACGAGATCACAAACTTGTCTTCGTCTTCGGTTAGGTCCATGCCCCCGGCCCGATCGGGGCCAACCAGATGGGCCCGCATGGCCTCGAACGCCAGGTAGAGGTTGCGGTACAGGGTGTCCTCGTAAGACTTCTCGCGCAGGTCGAATGGCAAATAGCGCTCTTCCAGGTAGGGCGCGAGCACATGGGCGTAGGCGTCACCCACCGCGGCCTCACCCAACCGGTCGGCCACAAAGCTCAGCATCCCCGACTGGAAGTCGGCGCCTCGGTCGTGGAGCTGGCGCCAGCGCTCCCGTAGCTGATCGAGCTGGGAATGGGCTTCGGCGGCTTCGATCTCATAGGCCCGCAAGCGGTTGCCCAGCTCTCCTGCCCGTTGGGCGAGCGCCATCCACCGCGGCTCGGGCTCGAACGGTCCGCCGTCGGGGAAGGCCAGGAGTTCCCGGAGCCGGGCGACTTCGGCGTCGAGGTCGTCTTGGGTCACCCCCTGAGCGGTCAGGAAGGAACCCCATCCCTGGCCCCAAACCTGGTAGATCACATGGACGACTTTGGCTTCCTCCATCCAGTAGTCCACCAATTGGGCGGCGGTCTCCCAGTCGCCGTTGTCGATGGCCTCGGCAATCTTGACCGTGGTGGACACCGCCTGGTCCGACCAATCCCCGGTGCGGACTCGCTTGTTGATGGCATCAGACCAGGTCAAGTAGGTGGGTGGGGCAGATGCCGTCCCCGAGATGCTGCGCGCTGGACGGCTGTCGTCCGCTTGGCTCGTTGATTGGTCGCTCACGCTTGTCCCTTCGTTGTCGGCAGCTAGTACATCAACATGGCGCCGCTCACGTTGATAGTGGCGCCGGAAATGAACGATGCGTGCTGGCTGGCCAAGAACACCACCGTTCCGGCCATTTCCTCGGGTTCGGCCACCCGGCCCAGCGGCGTGGCCACCGTGAGCTGCTCGAGCACTTCGGGGTCGAGATCAGTCATCAGCATGGGGGTGTTGATCTGTCCGGGCGACACCGCGTTGACCGTGATCTGGTCGGAGCCGTAAGTGCGGGCCATCCCTCGAACCATCGAGACGATGCCCCCCTTCGATGCGCAGTAGACCACCGAGCCCCCGAAACCCCCGGTCCACCAGCCCTGGGAGGTGAAGGCGATGATGCGGCCACCCTCGCCGGCGCTCCGCATGGCATTGGCCGCGGTCCGACACAAGAAGAATGTGGCCTTCAAGTTGGTGTCCACCTGAAAGTCCCAGTCTTGCTCGGTCACCTCATCCATCGACCCCCGCCGTTGCAGCACGGCGGCCAGATGGGCAAGGACGTACACCCCGCCCAACTCCCGCCGAGCACGGTCCACCAGCTCCTGGTGGGCTCCAAGATCAGACAGGTCAGCGCCGACGGCCACGTGTCCTGATCCCTCCAACCCGTCGACCACCTCATCGGCTGCGGCCTGGTGCAGGTCCACGGCCATGACTCTGGCCCCCGTGGTGGCGAATGCCTCGGCCACTGGTTTGCCCATGCCGCCAGCCGCCCCGGTCACAATGACCCCTCGGTCCTCGAGCCCTGCTCCCACACTCCACGTCATCGGCTGCCTCCTTAGTCCAGGACTCTCTCGCTGCGGTATCGGTCTATCACTTGCTCGTCCACTTCAATGCCCAGCCCTGCGCCGGTGGGCGGGTAGACCCAACCATCCACATGAACCAGGGGGTCGGCGACCAGCTCGTGCTGCATAGGGTTCTCCAGCGGCTTGAGCTCGAACAGCTTGCACGCGGAACTGGAGAAGCTCACCGCCAGGCTGGCCGCGGACACGATGGCCGACGACCACGCGTGGGCGTTGGCTTGCCGGCGGTGCTGCTCAACCAGCTCGGTTACCTTCTTGAACCCGGTTATCCCCTCGGCTCGGCCGGGGTCGCAGCCCACCACGTCCACGGTTCCGGTGGCCAATATCCGCTGGAAGCCATCTACGGTCCACTCTTTTTCTCCATAGGCCATAGCTGCCACGGTCTTGCTGCGTAGCTCGGCGTAGCCGCGGGGATTCCAGGCGCCGAGGGGTTCCTCTATCCAATCGATCCCATGTTCATCAAATGCCCGGGTGCGCCGCACCGCGGTGGGGATGTCCCACTTGATGGCCCAGCCCAAATCGATCATGAGGTGCTTGTCGGGCCCGATTGCCTCCCGCATGGCCTGGACATAGGCGACGTCGCGGTCGTGGTCGAAGCCCAGATGGGCGTTGCCTCGCTTGCCAAACCCGACCTTCATGCCCTGCAATCCATCGGACAGCCACTCGATGGCCTCAACAGCCATATCGGGAATGGACTCGTGGTGAGCGTGGGAGGAGGCGATGGCCGGCAGACGTTCGTATACCGGGCCGCCCAGCAAGTCCAGCACCCGGCATCCCAGGGCCTTGCCTTTGAGGTCCCACAGAGCGATGTCGATGGCCGAGATGGCGAATGAGGCGATGCCGCCGTCGTATCCGTACCACCAGGCCCGGTCTTTGAGTGATCGGTAGATGGCATCCAATTGGACCGGGTCTTGGCCCACCACCAGATCGGCCATCCCTTCGATGATGGCCTTGGTGGCGAAGCTGGACTCGGGCCACATGGTTACCGACTCGCCCCAACCCACAGTGCCGTCGTCGGCGGTGATCTTGGCCAAGCACAGGTGGCGGATGGCGTCGAAGTCATTGGGCTCGGGGTAGCTCACCGGAATGGCCTCGATTCGGGCGATCTTCATGATTGGCCTCTTCTCGTGGTCTCGGTGCTCACCAGGTAACCAGCCCGCCATCGAAGTTGACGGCCTGACCGGTCATGTACCCGGCGCCGTCGGAGAGCAGGAACCAGATCAGCTCGGCCAGTTCGTCGGGGCTTGCGCCGCGCCCCAACGGCACCGATGACTCCCGCAGGTCGGAGAGTTGCTGGGGGGTGAGACCTCTGATGGCGGAGACCTCCTCCAGCACGGCGTCCTGCATCGGAGTGTCGATGATGCCCGGGCAAATGGCGTTGACTCGCACCGGTATCGGGGCCAGTGAGTAGGCAAACGACCGGGTGATCGACAGCACCGCGGCCTTGGACGCGGCGTAGACCGCGGCCTCGGTGGTGTTGGTCAGCTTGGCGGAAGAGGAGGAGAGGTTCACAATGGCACCGCCGGCTGGCATGGTGGCCCCGATTCCTTGGCACAAGAAGAACATCGCCTCGGCGTTCACCGCAAACACCTCGCGCCAGTCGTCCACCGTGACCTTCTCGATGGGCAGGAGGCGAATAATTCCCGCGGCCTGTACCAAGTAGTCCACCCCGCTGGCTGCCTCGATTACCTGGTCTCGGTTGCGGGGGTCGGCTAGGTCGGCGGTCAGTGGCTCGGCCCCGAGTTCGGCAAGCGCCGCGAGGCCATGGCTGTCGATATCGGTGGCCATCACGTCCACTCCGCCGCGAAGCAGGCGCCGGGCGGCACCAGCGCCGATGCCGCTGGCCGCGCCGGTGACCAGCGCTCTTCGTGGCTTGGGCGCATTCATGACACGCGGCGCGGTCTGGTTCGCATCATCGTCCCACCGAACTTCTGGAAACGTTTTTAGTAGGGTAACTGCCAATCGACTGTCTGGGAGGAATCAGCATGGCCGAGAGGCTTGATTTTGTTGACACACACGTCCATTTCTGGGAGCGGCCCCATCCCAAGCTGGAGTGGGCCTGGCTGGCCGATGACGCCATTCATCCGCAGCTAGGGGCGATCCGCCCATTGAAGGACATGACCAGCTACATGGTGGACGAGCTTCGAGCTGACGCTGCGGGCCTCAATGTGACCAAGATCGTCCATGTCCAGGCGGCTATCGGCTCGGCCGATCCGGTGGATGAGACCGAGTGGCTTCAGGCCATGGCCGACGAAACCGGCTGGCCTACCGGCATTACCGGCGATGCCCGCCTTCAGCAACCCGATGTGGAGGCCACCCTTGAGCGTCACTGCGAGTTCTCCAACATGCGGGGTCTGCGAGACTTCGGCGAAGGCGACTACTTGGTGGATCCAGCTTTTCACCGGGGCTATGCCCTGTTGGAGAAGTACAACTTGGTCTACGACCTCGATGTGCTCTGGGAAGGCATGGGCAAGGCCGCCGACTTGGCCCGCAAATTCCCCAACATCATCTTGATCTGCGATCACGCCGGATTCCCCCAAGAGCGCAATGACGAGTATTTCGCCAATTGGCGCCAGGGCATGGTCAAGCTGGCCGAGGCAGAGAATGCGGTGGTGAAGATCTCGGGCTTGGGCATGGGCGATCAGATGGAAGGTGGCAACTGGACCGTCGACAGCATTCGTCCCTATGTGTATGGCTGCATCGAGGCCTTCGGCGTGGAGCGATCGTTCTTCGGCAGCAACTGGCCGGTGGATCGGATGTACTCCACCTACCGGGAACTGCTCGATGCCTATACCGAGTTGGTGGCCGACTTCTCACATGACGAGCAGGTGGCGCTGTTCTCGGCCAACGCCGAGCGCATCTATCGAATCTGAATAGCGCGACGCGGGCTACTAGTCGTCGCGGTGGTGTTCCACGTAGTCCCAGTCCAACTCCAGGCCCCAGCCTGGCCCCGACGGGACGGTGTACATGCCTTGGGAGATGGGGGGAAGGTTGGCGATCAGATCCCAGAACAACGGGTCCCGCGTGGGATGAAACACCTCGACGAAGGTTCCGTGGGGGACTGAGGCCAGCATGTGGGCCGCGATCTGAGCCTCTTCGTGGTGGCCCATCTCCACTCCATAGACCTGGGCCATTCCCGCAATTCGGCGCCACTCGGTGGGTCCGCCCCCCCAGGATGCGTCGTAGTTGCAGACATCGATGGCGCCCGCGCTCATCAGCTCACCCATGCCCTGGCGATTGAATTCGCTTTGCCCGGCGGCCACCGGCACTCCGGCCATGAACCGCACGTCGCGCATTCCCCGAACGTCGTTGTACCAGCGCACCGGCTCCTCGAACCATCGGACGTTCTCGGGACCGACAAGGCGCACGAATTCCACTGCCTCGGCCACGGTGTATCCCTGGTTGGCATCCACGGTGAACACGAAGCCGTCCCCAGCGGCCGCTTGGGCCACCTTGAACCGGTGGGCGTCCTCGGCCGGTGAAAGTCCGCCGATCTTGAGCTTGCACCCGCCCAGGCCCATCTCCAGGTAGTCCTCCATCTCGGCGGCCAACTGGGCGTCGGTCTTGCCGTAGTAGCCCCCGATGGCCACGATGGGCAGGCTCGTGCGGTAGCCGCCCCACAGCTTGTAGACGGGCAGATTGGCCACCTTGCCGGCCAGGTCCCATAGGGCGGAGTCCACTGCGGCCATCGCCATCACCACCAGCTTGCGATTGCGAAGGATGTCGAACGTGGGGGGCAGCATCGCTTCCCAGCACCGCTCTACCAGCAGTGGGTCTTCCCCCATGATGAGGGGCTGAAGCTCGTCGGTGATGATCCGGGCAATCTCGTGGTGGGTGTCGGGTTCGTCGCCGTTGTAGCACTCGCCCACGGCGCCGTCGTCGGTATAGACGCGGGTGATCAGGGTTGCCCGCTCCGACATGGAATACTTCGACCCCATGAAGGTCTCCGTGAGCGGGACCACGACGGGAATGACCTCAATTCGTTCGATCTTCACGGTCTCGACAACCTCATGTAGTCCAGTCAATCAGGGTATTGGCAACGTTTCCAGTAACACAAACCATGCCATTCCCGCTACTGTCGATATTGCGAAATCGAGTTCTCCCGCCACCGAGCCTGAGAAGGGGGGTGGAGATGGCCAATCCCGATGAGGCTGGCATAAGGGAGGCGGCTACCAAGCAAGCCCCTGCCAAAGAAGTCACCATGAAGGAAGTGGCCGCCCATGCGGGTGTAGCCCTGTCTTCGGTTTCGCGTGTGCTCAATGACCATTCCGATGTAAGTGAGTCCATGCGAAAACAGGTGCTCGACGCAATAGACGCTGTGGGCTACGAGCCGAACCTCTTGGCCTCCAGCCTGCGCCGGGGCTCGACCATGACAGTGGGATTCATCGCCAACGACATTTCCAATCCGCTCTTTGCCGAGATCGCCATGGGCGCTGAGCGCCGCTTGAACGAGGCTGGCTATTCCATGGTGCTGACCAATTCGGAGGGGAGCCCAGAGCGGGATGAGGCCATGATCCGGCTACTGCGGTGGCGGCGAATCGACGGGCTCATTCTCTCGGTGGCCGACGAAGAACGGGCCGGTACGTTGGCCGAGCTGGCCAAGCTGTCCGAACCTGTGGTGCTGGTGGACCGGGAGATGCGGGGGGCGACCGCGGTTTCGGCCGTGTTGTCCGACCATGCCAACGGGATGCAGGCCGCCATCGACCACCTGCTGGAACTGGGCCACCGCCGGGTGGCGCTGATCTCAGGACGACCGGGGCTTCGGCCGGTTCGGGAGCGCGTACACGGCTTCAAGGCCGCATTCCGGGCCCGGGGTCTAGAGCTGCCCGAAGACCTGTTGAAGTTCGACAGCTTCTCGGCCACCTTTGGCGAGCAGGCCACCCATGAACTGCTGGCGGCTGACTATCCGCCCACCGCCATCGTGGCCGGAGGGAATCTCCTACTCATCGGGGTATTGCGAGCGCTTCAGACCGCCGGGCGGACGGTGGGGTCCGATATCTCGCTGGTCTCTTGTGACGATGTGCCCTTGACCGAGTTGCACTCGCCGGCCATCACGGTAATCGACCGGGACGCGTTGCAGATGGGTGAGGCGGCGGCTGAGCTGCTGCTCAAACTGCTGGCTGGCGGCGAAGGCCCTTTGGTAGCCGAGATTCCCACGTCCCTGATTCGGCGAGCCTCCACCCAGCCGCACCCGATGGGCTGAGCCGCCCGGGCGGTTTTCAATCGGAGACGATGATGACGATGGGGTCGCCGATGTCCACCTCATCGTCGACGGCCACGAGGTGCTCGACGATGGTTCCCGACACCGGGCTGGGGACGTCGGAGTCAACCTTGTCGGTCTCAACCCGCAAGAGGTCGTCTCCTGCGGCCACGGAATCGCCCACTTCCGCCAGCCATTCGAGCACTACTACCAGCTCGGTGGTGTCTCCCAGTTTGGGGAGTTTGATGGTGTAGCGCACGGGATTGCTCCTCAGGGCGCCAGCACATGGGCGAACATGGCGTCCACCGGAGTGGGAGCACTGTCCAGCACGAGTTCCACCGCGGCGTCGATGCGGGCATTGACGGTGGCCTGGACCTCGTCAATGCCGTTCTCGCCCAGTACCCCTTCGTCTAACAGCTGGCGACCGAAGTTGACGATGGGATCCTTCTCATACCAGCTTTCGAACTCCCCGTCTGGGCGGTAGGGGGCAGTGTCGGCCCGGGAGTGCCCGGCGTACCGGTACGTCTTCAGCTCCAAGAGCGTGGGTCCGCCACCGCTGCGGGCGTGATCCAATGCGCTGGACACGGCCTCGGCCACCGCATCGGGATCTTGGCCGTCCACGATGGTGCCGCCGATGGCATAGGACTCTGCCCGGCAGGCGATGTCCTCCACCGGGGTGGTCAGGTCGATGCGGCTGTACTCGCCGTACTGGTTGTTCTCGCAGACGAACACCACGGGGAGCTTCCAGATGGCGGCCAGGTTGAGAGCCTCGTGAAACGCGCCAATGTTGGTCGACCCGTCGCCGAAGACGGCGATGGCGGCATCGTCGGTTCCCCGCACCTGAGCGGTAAGTGCCGCTCCAGCCGCCACCGGGATTCCCGCACCGACAATAGCGAACGTGGGCATCAGGCCGATTTCCGGGTCGCAAAGATGCATGGAGCCGCCAATGCCGCCGATGGACCCCGCTTCCCGCCCCAGAATCTCCCCGAGCAGTTGGACCGGGGTCAGCCCCAGGGCCAAGGCCACACCATGGCCCCGGTAGGTGCAGGTCACCTGGTCGGTAACCCGGGCGGCAGCCGCCACTCCCACCGCCACTGCCTCTTGGCCCAGGCACAGGTGGGTGGTTCCGTGGACCAGGCCCTCGTCGAACAGGTCTTGCACCTTGTTCTCCAATGCCCGAATCTCCACCATCCGCTCGTATCGGACCTGACGGTCCTGTTGCAGTGCTTCTCGGCGTTCCAACGGTGTGTTCATGGCGTGTTCTCCTCACGTTGCCACCACGGGGGCGGCACCCGTCCGGTATCCAGCAACTCGGTGATCTGCTCTCCCACATAAGCCGAAGACGGCATGTAGCGCTCCTCCAGTTCCTTGCCAAACGGAACGGGCACGTCGGGAGCGGTGATCCGCAAGGGTGGGGCCTTGAGCTCACCGAACAGGTCTGCGGCCACAGCGGCCACCACGTCGGCGCCCCAGCCGCCAGAAAGCGGGTTCTCCTCCACGGTGACCAGCCGACCGGTGCGAGCCACCGATGCGTACACCAAGTCTTGATCCCAGGGTTGCAGCGATTGCAGGTCGATCACATCGGCCGACCATGAGCCATCGGCGGCGGCTTCGGTCGCGGTGCCGACAGTCGATCCCAGCGCCACCACGGTGGCGTCGTCACCAGAAGCGGCCTGTCGAGCTTGACCCAAGGCGATGATGCCCGCTTCTCCAGTAGTGACCTCTTCGCGTTGGGCGTACAGCCGCCGGGGCTCGAGAACCACCACCGGGTTGTCGTCTCGGATAGCGGCTCGCATCAAGCCATAAGCCGTCGCCGGCCCGGATGCCACCGCCAACTTGAGGCCGGGAGTGCCAACCACCCAGCTTTCCAAGGTCTGGGAGTGCTGGGTGCCGAACCCCAGTCCCGCGCCGACCGAGGCCCGCACGGTGAGCGGCACGGTGACCTGCCCCCCCGACAGATAGTGGAACTTGGCACCCTCGGTGGAGAGCTGGTCGAGGGCCACGCCGAGGAACTCCACGAACATGATCTCCACCACTGGTCGCAGTCCGGTGGCCGCGGCGCCCACCGCCGCGCCCAAGAAACCCATCTCGGAGATCGGCGTATCCCGCACCCGCAGCGGGCCGAACTCCTCCAACAGCCCGGCCGACGTCTTGAACGGCCCCTCGGCAACGGCGACATCTTCTCCCAACACGATCACATCGGGATTAGCGCGCATCTCATCGGCGATGGCCGCCGAGATGGCCTGGTTCATTCTCATTCTGGGCATGAGTACCTCTCGGTCGCGAACTTGGTTAGCCAATCCACAGACTGGGCCACGATCTCGTGCTCTGACCAGCCAGGGGCCATGTCGGCAACTTCGACGCACGCCAAGCCGTCAAATCCGGCCTCGTTCATCACCGCCAAGGCCTGGTCTATGTCCAAATCACCGTGTCCGAGAGGCACCCCGGGCCAGTGGCCGCCGGGGTCGCCGGGGGTGGACGACCCGAGATCGAGGTCTTTGGCGTGGATCATCTTGGTGTGAGGAGCCAAAGCCGCCGCCGCAGTCAAGAGATCATCACCGATTCGAACCACATTGGCGCTGTCGAACACCACGCCCAGCTGGGGACTGGCCACCTGCTCGATGAGTTCGCCAACCGACTCGGTGGTGAGATCGCAATGGGTCTCGATGGCGACGTCCAGACCGCACTGGTCGGCCTTCTCGGTGATCTGGGCTACTTGGGGGACGACTCGCCGGAGCACTTCGGTTTCGTCCTCGTGGCCGAAATGGCGGGTGGTGCCGATCACGATGCGGAGCAGGTTGCACCCCAGACCGGCAGCCTGATCGACCGCGGCGAGGGCATCGGCAAATGCGTCGCGATCAAGCCCCATGGCCAGCCCGTCGGGGTGACCCCAAGCCAGTACCCGCTCGAAGCCATGCTGGTCGAGGCGCTGGCGGAGCGACTCCACGTTGGCATCGGCGCCACTGTCCAAGAAACAGGTCTCCAGCGATACTCCTTCGACTCCGAGCTCCGAACAGCAATTCAAGAAATCGTCGGTGGTCCAGCGCTGTTCGGCGGGGGACTCGCTGGTCCTCAGCTCGCCGAAAAACCGGTGATACGAGTAGCTGTCGACGCCTATACGCAAGCTGTGATCCCTTATGCGCGAGCTGTGTTCCCTTATGCGCGAGCTGGCCTCAGTCGCCGACCCGCACAACGTTGCCCGACTGGGCGCTGCGCTCGGCTGCGGCCACGACCTCAACCGTGCGGGCTCCCAGATCGGCGGGCGATCGGTTGGGCACATCCCGACCCTGCGCCAGATCCACCAGAGTGTCGGGTGGCCCATCGCAGGTATAGAGCCCGGCATGGCGGGGAAGGTCTACCTTGATGTCGAGGCCGTCGTTGCGGTAGAGCCACAGGAAGTCTCGCTCCAAGTCGGCGATGAGCTGTCCTTCAGAACCGTAGAGGCGGACTTGCAGCTGATGGCGGGGCCACGGTTCGTCGGGTTCGTCGATGGCGTTGGCCGGTCCGGGGCAGCTAGCGCCGCTGATCGATCCAGTGGCTCCCGACGCATAGCGCAGGGAGACGGCGTCGTGGAGATCCACTCGCGCCCCCCGGTTGTTCATGAAGGCGAAGACCTCTTGGGCCCGATCTCCAGTCAGCCACATGGCCAGACCCATGGCGTGGGAGATCTGGGCCGGAGCGTAACCGCCTCCCGACAAGGCGGGGTCGGTCCACGTAGCAGCCTCGGGTGCGAAACCCTCAGCCGATCCCTCGTATCCGCCTCCGCCGGTGGAGGTGAGCAGCTCGCGGGTACCGGAGGCCATGGACACCATGACGTGCTCGACTTCGCCCACGCCGCCCTCTTCGTCCATGAGCCTCTTGGCCTCGATACCCAAGGGCCCGTAGTTCCAGCCGAAAGAGATCACCAAATGGCGCCCCAGCCTGTCGGCGGTGCGGTGGAGGTCCCAGGCATCAGCGGGATCAACGGTGAAGGGTTTCTCGCAGAGCACGTCGGCGCCCGCTTCCATGGCAGCCTTGGCGTGCTCGTGGTGCAGGCCGGGCGGGCTGGCCACCACTACGGCGTCCAGTCCCTGATCGAGGGCATCCCGGTAGTTTTCGCTCAGGTGGGAAAAGCCGAACCGCTCGCCGATCGACTCCAATGCGTCGCGTCCCTTGCGTACGGCCGAGACCAGCTCTACATCGTCCCGCTCCGCCAGTATGGGTATGTGGTTGCTGATTGCCCATGACCCCGCACCGATGACACCGATGCGGACCTTTTTCTCGGTGGCCGTCATGTCGCCTCCTGGAAAGAGCCGGTAACGTTTCCAGCCTAGGAAGCAAGTAGGGGAGCCTGCAAAGCCATGACTGATATAGCGAGCCCTGGTGTTGGATTCGGGGGCGTGGCCGGGCGAACTGCGGCGGTGACCGGTGCCGCCCAGGGAATCGGAAGGGCCGTGGCCGATGCGTTATTGGCCGGTGGTGCCCAGGTTGCCCTGCTCGACATTCGGCCCCCCGACGACCAACAGGCGCTGGACCAGGCCGACAACACCATGTTCGTGGAGTGCGATGTGACCAGCGAGTCGTCGGTGGATGCGGCTTTCTCCCTGGTGGAGTCGACATGGGGAGGGGTGGACATTCTGGTGAACAACGCCGGGATCTTTGCCATCCAACCCTTGGAGGAGACCGATTTGGACGACTGGAATCGGATGATGGCAGTGAACCTCACCGGGTGCTTCCTGTGCAGTCGGCGGGCGCTACCGCAGATGCGAGAGCGGCAGTGGGGTCGGATCATCTCCATCGGGTCGAGCGCGGGCAAGACCGGCGGGTCCAAGAACACCGCGGCCTATGGCGCATCCAAAGCCGGAGTGATGGCCTTGGCCAAAGCCATCGCCACCGAATACGCGCCGTGGGGCATTACCTCCAATGCGCTGGCCCCGGCCCTAATCGACACCGACATGGTGGCCGGGATCGCCGATCTGGCCGACCGAATTCCGGTCGGTCGCCTAGGGCGGCCCACCGACGTGGCCCAGGCAGTGTTGTTCCTGGCCGGGGATCAGGCGGAATTCATCACCGGCGAGGTTATGGATGTGAACGGCGGGTTCCTCATCGACTGATTGTCGATGGGACGTGCCGGGCAAAGCGTCCGGCCGCTGGAAACGTTTCGCAGCCACCGGGTAACTTGCCGGCCATGGAGCGTGCCTGTTTTACCTTCGAGATCTACCCGGACATGGCTGATGAGTACAAGAAGCGCCACGATGAGATCTGGCCGGAGCTTGTCGAGCTCATCCAGACTGCCGGTTTGAAGAACTACACCCTGTTTCGGCGGGGGACGCAGGTGATCGCCTACGTGGAGTGCCATCCCGATGTGGAAACTGCGTTCGCCAAGGTCGGCGAGTCAGAAGTCAACGCCCGTTGGTCGAAGTGGTTCGAAGAAGTGATCGTGAGTTTGTCCGACGACGACGGCAATCTCTACTGGGCCGACGAGGTGTGGCACCAAGATTGAGCCCGCGTCTGGTCGCGGCTGGCCGTTCACCAGGTAGCTGAGATCAACTCCACGCTGGTCTCCACCAGAATCCGCTCGCTCTGGGGCGCGATCTGCTCGATCAGACCGTAGGAGTGGTGCGCGTAGTCGCATTCGTAGCCGCCATCGGGATACTCGGCGGCCGGAGGCATGTAAGTGAGCACGCCGTTGGTGTAGGCCGAGAACAGTGTGGTGGTGGCCGCTGAGCGCTCCTTCACTTCGATGGACAGCTCCGAGAATGCCTCGCCGGGCATGGTGGCGATCACTGTGTCGCCGATCCTCAGTGCCTGGAGGAAGGCGGGCACCTTTGGGGCGGCTTCGCCCTGTTGCACTTGACTGATGGCGTCCTCGGCCCAATTGAGGTGGTATTCGATGGGGTTTAGGGCTACTCGGTCGGCACCAGCTAATCGAGCCTCGTCGAGTTCCCGTTGGTATCCATCTCGCTCGGCTTCGAGATCGGCCAGCGACGGCAAAGGCTTGAGCGGGAGGTCCACCACTTTCCCCACCGCGGCCAGCGCCTGATCGGGCTGGGGCTCGATGGCTACTTGCCGGTGCAAGACAATCGGGGTGACCGAGCCGTAGTCGATCCGCTCCATCCGACGGGCGATGGGGTCAATCTGCTCCAGCACATGGAGAACTTCCACCGCCAGCTTGCGTCCGAAGGCCTTTTCGGGCCCGGGATGATCGAAGAAGCCCTGCAACGGGAGCAGGTTGCCGCATCCCCCCTGGAGGAACAGGCAGGTGGCACCGGTCACCTGCTCGACCACATCGCGCATAGCACCGGGAAAGTCGGGGTTCACACCCGGGTCCTCGGGGCCGACAACCACCGGATGGCAGGCATAGTTGGCCACCACGGCCATCGTCGTGCCGTCGAGACGGTCGAGTCGCAGCACGCCCACGTCCCGGTCCACCGGCTTGTCGGGGTTCCACCCGAGAATCACCCGGCCCTCGGCGTTCTTCTCCCGACGGTTGACGGCCAAGTCCACGGTGCCGACCCCGCCCGCGGCCATCACCGGCTCCATACTGCCCGCGGCCTGGATTGCCGCGGTGACGAGATGCCCAGGGAAGGAATCGATGAACACTCGTTCATTGGCTGAGCGCTCTCGCTGGCGTCCGCCGATCTTCACCCCGTGGGTATGGGTCGTCGGGCCGCCGTGGGTGTGGCTCACGCTGATCATGACGTGGTCGGCGGGCGTGCCCAGGGCGTCGCCGATCTCGGTCCGCAGCCGATCGGCGTGGGCGGGGAGCAAGAACGGCACATCAGCGGCAACGACTACCGCGGTCGTAGGACCCGAGCCCAGCGCCAGTGCAGTGGCGGTCAGCGGTGCTCGAATGTGCCGGGCCGGCTCGGCCCGTCGGGAATAGCCGACCAGGTCGATGGGAACGGGCGGGGTGATGTCCACCCGGGCGATACCGGCGGTAAGCATAACGGCATTGTGCCAGAATCGTTTCCAGCATGCTGGGCCTCAATGGCCGGTGAGTAAGAACCAAGCAAAGAAGGACCAGCGAGGAAGGAGCAGCGGTGAGGATTGGTCAGCTCTCGGTGTACTTCGGGCTTTTCGATGACGCCATGCCCCCCGGGTTCCGGACGACACGCCTGGACTACGCCGCCGCGGTGGGAGCGATGCTGGCCGACTACGGCGAGGTGGTGGACCCCGGACTGGTGGACAGCATGGACCGGGCGGTTGAGGCAGCTGAGGTGTTCGCCCGCGAGGAAGTGGACGTGGTGGTTTTCGCCCCCACCATGGCTGCTCCACCGGCCTGGCCCGAGCAAGCGCTGAGCGGCGTGGACGTGCCGGTGGTGGTGCTCGGGGCCCAAGAGAGCGGGGTGGTGCCCGACGACTACGACACCGAGATGGCAACCGCTCGCAGCCTGCCGGTGGGCTTGGTGATGTTCACCAACGTGTTAGTGCGAAATGGGCGTCCTTTCACATCGGCGGTGGGGGAGTTGGGTTCGCCTGAGCTGGCCGCGGCGCTGGCTCAGGCCATGCGAGCGGCCGCGGCGGTGACCGCGATACGACGGCGGCCGCTGGCCCTGGTGGGCCAGCCCATGGACGGCTACAGCGACGTGTTGGCCACCGACGACGAACTGGCTCTGCTGGGCGTGCGGGTGGAGGACATCACCGCCCCGGAATTGTCGGAGGCCTTCGCCGCGGTCACCTCGGCCCAGGTGCAGAGGGAAGCTGAAGAAGTGGGAAGGACGGCTGATGCCGCCGCGGTTCCCGACGATGTGTTGGAGCGGTCGTGCCGGTTGAGCGTTGCCCTCGAGGGTCTGTGCGACGCCCGCCAACTGGGTGGTGGGGCGGTGAACTGCCACGGACCCACGCTGCGATGGAATCCGGAGGTGGGGATCACCGCCTGCTTGGGGGTGAGCAGACTCAGTGAGCGGGGCATCCCGTTCTCGTGTACCGGGGATGTCCCCACCGCCATCGCGCTCATACTGGGCAAGGCGGTGGCTGGCTCGGCCCTGTATTGCGAGCTCTACCAGCTTGACCTGCCCGGCAATTGGATCCTGGTGGCCAACGGAGGAGAGGGTGACTTCTCGGGTCGGGCGCCAGGGTCAACGGTTCGATTGCTGCCCGAAGACCACTATCGAGGCGAAAACGGCCCCGGAGTGGCGGTGGCGTTCGAGTTGCCTCTGGGTCCGGCCACTTTGGTGAGCCTGACCCCGGCATTGGGGGCGACCGGCGGCTGGATTCTGGTAGTGGCTGAGGGCGAAGTGGTTGGTTCTCGGCATCACCGCATGGAGGGTCCCAACGCCATGTTCCGGTTCTCGTCGGCGCCGGTGGCGAAGGCCTACCAGCGCTGGTGTCAGGCGGGCGCCACCCACCATGCGGTGCTTCTTCCCGGCGCTCGACACGGAGATCTGGGCGCGGCGGCCGACTTGCTGGGCATTCAACTGGCCTCGGTGTGAAGGGCGCGACCTCCCCGGCCTGGTTGCCGCGGCCTTAGATCACCACGCAGTCCACCCCGGCGAATTTGGCCACCGTGGCCACAGAATGCGCCAAGTGCCCCGGGGCTATGGCGCTGTGGTGGTTGACTCCGGCACTGGCCCAGCGCGTCCATGCCTCGGTCACCGGGCTGGTGGTGAATCGGAATATCCCTCCTGCGGTGGGGTTTTTGGCCAGCTCTCGGCCGGTGATCTCCCCTTCGGCCACTACTAGACCAAATCCCGAGGGGTGACCGGGCTGGTGGGCGAACCCCACCAGCGATGCGGGGCCAGCGGGCAGCTCGAAGCGCACTCGAAAGCCAGTGCGGCGGTCGTGGGCGAACCACGGATTGGGCTCGAAGCCGGGGGTCCGCCCTTCGATGGTCCAACCCAGGTCGTGCTCGCCGGAGTTGGCAATGGCCACCTCGCCGGTATCGAAGTCGATGGCTTCGACCTCATGGTAGAGGGCGGCGCCAGACAGCCCCTTGGCCACCAGCATGGCCACTGCGGTGAGCACGTCACCCGTGCAGCTCCAAGGAATGCCCCGAGTGGTCTCGCAGCCCAGACCGAAGCACGGAGTAAGCCCCGGCTCTTCGCCGAAGCGGATCTCGGGAACGTGGCAGTTCATGGCCCCGGCAGCGATGGCGTTGTCTCGGTCCAGGGTCTCCATGGCCACGGCCAGTCGCAGCGTTCGGGATAGGTCCTCTTTGCGCTGACCGGGTTGGTGTATGTCGGCGCCAACCGCGAAGTGCCGATCAACGTCTTGTCGCCGGGCCTCGACCTCGTCATCGGTCACCGCTTGGTAGCGGTCCCGGACTTCCTGGGGGCTGATTCTCACTACCTGCATTCCCAGGGCCCGTTGGAGTTCGTCGTCGTCGGCGTCCACACATACGTATCCGTCCATGGGATGGCCTACTCGGGCCAACCGGGCCCCTTGGAGCCGATACGCCACCGCTCCGGCGCGGAGCCGGTCGGCCACCGAAGCACCGGCTGTCGAATTCCCTGTCGACGACAGCACGAGATCAAATGGCCGACTCGTTCGGTGGAGCAGGTTGGTGAGCATGGGCGTTCCCACGGTGGCGCCCAGCGACGTGATATGGGAGGCATCGAACTCCGAAGAGATGGTGGTGGAGTCCTGTAGAGCCCAGATCACCACGGGCTGGGGGAGCTGGTCCAACATGGCCTGGACATAGGCTGGCGGCACCGCCATCGTCTGCACCACCAGAACAGCGTCGGGCCCAAGGCCAGCGACCTCGGCCCCCATGCTCAGTCCCCGTTCGGTGCTGTCGACCAGTCCCTGCCACACCACCTCTACGTCCAGCTCGCCCAACTGGTCGGCCACCGCACTCAGCAGGCTCTCGCGGCCGGTGCGAAGCGCTGGCCCCACCGTGGGTTCCCAGAAGTCCCAGTACGGGGCGACCACGGCGACCCGGGGGAGTACCGGTCGGCGATGGCCCGGTTCGTTTGGGGTGGGTATACTCATCGCTGGAAACGTTACCAAGGGGGAAGGGTCGCCAGATGCCTGAGACCAGGATCGAGTTCTCTGAAGTGGTGGGGCGACGGGTTCGCCTCGGATCGTGGGAAGACCAGAAGATCTCGACATATCGGAAGATCGCCGAGAACATCGAAGCCGGAGACTGGGACAGCGCGGCCGACCTGGCTGACTACTTCACCGACGAGGCCAACGTGTGCTTCAGCCTGTATCGCCAGTGGATAAACGACCTGCGGGGTTTTCTGCGAGATAGCGGGGCATCGGCCGAGGAAGTTGAGGCCATCGACGCCGACGTGCAGTCCAAGCTCACCTGTCCCGACGGACGCGAGTGGAATCCCCACCGTCATTGGGATCAGTATCGCACCGAGCAGCGCCAGCTGTTGGCCAGCATCTATCGGGAGCAGCCTGCTGAGGCGCTGGAGAACCTGGCCGCCATGAAGGAGACGTGGCGACAGACCCACGACCGCGACGTCGACCACACCTACGGACTCATGTCGGCCATTCAGGAGCGCCACGGGGCCCAGGGCATCGCCGACATGTACCAGCGGGTGCTGGTTCCACTGTTCTCATGGCGGTACAACAAATTCGACATCGACCAGCACCCGTGGGACGAAGGGCTGGAGACGCTGATGCTGGTGGCTTGTGAGGCCATGCGGGGCCACCTGGTCGGCCCCGAGCGGACCGGCGATTTCGAGCTGGTGGAAACCGACGACCGATTCGTGCTGCGGTTCGATCCCTGCGGGTCGGGGCAGCGGACCGTGCGGGGCGACTGGATCGAGGACACGCCGGCCCGAATGGACCCTCCCTACAACTGGGACGTGGCCAAAGAAGAGGCCTCGTGGAATCACTTCACCAAGGGGGTCTGCCTCTATTGCGCCCACTGCATCGTGTTGATGGAAGAGCTTCCCATCGACCGCTTCGGTTATCCGGTTCGGGTGATCGATCCGCCGGTGTATCCCGACACTGACCGGGATCCCGATGTCCGCCAAAAGTGCCAGTGGCAGATGTTCAAGGACCCCACCCAGGTGCCCGAGGAGTATTACCTCCGGGTTGGTCGGACCAAGCCCGACCGGTTCGGGTCGAGCAACTTCGACGCCCCCGAGCTGCCCGACGCCGGAGCGCTCGGTATGCCCGGAACCGGCTGACGGGAGCTCGACGTGCAGGCGGCTGTGCTGCGGGGCTACGGGCAAGCACTGGATCTTGTTGAGCGGCCGGCTCTGACCCCCGGAACCGACCAGGTGGTTGTGCAGGTCAAGGCCTGTGGCGTGTGCGGCAGCGACGTGTTTCTCCGCAAAGGCGGATTCGACTCGGTGCTACCCATCGTGCCCGGCCATGAGGCTGCTGGGGTGGTGGCCCGGATCGGTCCGGGGGTGGACGGCGTGCGAGAAGGCGACCCGGTGGCCCTCTACTACATCGAGCACTGCGGGCAGTGCTCGATGTGCTCCATCGGACGGGTGAACATGTGCCTGTCGGTGCGCCGAATGGGCGTGGAGTACGACGGTGCCTTCGCCAGCGAGGTGCTGGTTCCGGCCCGCAACATCATCCTGGTGGAACCGGAGGACGATTTGGCCGCGGTAGCGGTGCTCACCGACGCGGTGGCCACGCCGTACCACGCCCTCGTGAGGATTGCCGATGTCCAGCCCGGGATGACCGTGGTGGTGTTCGGCATCGGCGGGATCGGGTCGAACGCCGTCCAGGTGGCTGCTCATCTCGGCTGCGACGTGATCGCCGTCAGTCGCTCGCCGGCCAAGCTGGAATTGGCTGAGCAGCTCGGCGCTCGGGTGCTCATTTCTGCGGCTGACGACGCCGGTGACGTGGTGGAAGCCGTCCGCGCCGCTGCCGGACCGGGAGGCCCGCCCATCGTGGTCCAAACCGTGGGGTCGGCCGAAGTGGACGCCCAGGCCGTTGCTGCGGTGGGCATCGGAGGCCAAGTGCTGCTCATCGGCTCGAGCGTGTCGCCATTCTCCATTCGGGCGGTGGATCTGATCTGGAAAGAGGCGTCGGTGCATGGTTCTCGAGGCTTTGTTCCCGACGACATTCGCGAGGTGCTGGCCTTGCACCGGTCGGGCGTCTTAAAAGTCGATCATTTGTTGGGCCGCCAGCGTCCCTTGTCAGAGGCCAATGAGGCGCTCGACGACCTGGAGGCCGGAAGAGTGCTGCGCTCGGTGCTCATTCCGTAGCCGCCGTCAAGTAGCCCCTCCGTACGCGAGTTGCGCTCTCAATAAACCCCCACTAGTTTTTCGCCTAGAAACGTTTCCAGCCAGGGCAAAAGCCCGGCGACGAGGGGAGATACGATGAGCAAGAGTCTCAAGATGGTGATCGCCATTCTGGCGGTCTTCATGCTGGTTGCCACCGCGTGCGGCAACGACGACGACGGGGCCGACGGGACCGTGGGTTATATCTCCCTGGGAGATTCGGTGCCGTTCGTCAAGCTAGTTTCGGACTCGATCCAGCGGGAAGCTGACGCTGCGGGTCTCGATCTGGTGTTCTGCGATTCTGAGATCGACCCGGCCAAGGCGCTGTCATGCGCCCAGCTTCTCGGTCAGCGGGATGTGGATGTGGTCTTGAACTTCCAAGTCTTCCAGGAGTCCAGCCCGGAGATCTGTGCGGCCTATGGGGGTGTGCCCACCATCGCCATTGACATCGTGCAGCCGCCTTGTGAAGTGGCCTTCATGGGGGCCAATAACTCCGGCGCCGGGGAGATGGCTGGTGCCGCGCTTGGTAAGTACTTCAAGGACAACTTCGACTGCGAGTACGACGGTTATATCTCGCTCGAGTCCACTGCGGCCGGTGCTGCCAACACCGATCGCATGGGCGGCTACCGCACTGGGTTCACCCAGCACTGCGAAATTGTGAACGAGCGAGTTCTTGACGGCGCCGACCGCACCGACACCGCCCTCGAACAGGTGACCGACTTGTTGCCGGCCATGCCCGGTGAGCGGATTGCCGTGGTGGCCATCAACGAGGACGGGATCATCGGCGCATTGGCGGCGGCTCGCACTCTGGGACGTGATGGCGACCTCTATTACTCCGGGCAGGGCACTGATCCGAGCATCTGGTGCGAGGTCCGCGACAATCCGAACTACGTCGCCTCAACGGCGTACTACCCCGAGCGCTACGGGGAGATTCTGATTCCCGCCGCTCAGAAGCTGCTCGCGGGTGAGTCCGTTGACAGACTCCTGTTCACCGAGCATGAGATCATCAACTCGGAGAACATTGAGGACATCTACGAGGTCACCGACTGCGGCTGATCTCACTACGAATCTCATAAGCAGTAGCAAGCTGCATTGAGAAGAACACCTGCTGATGAGTGCGATCGATTCTGCGGTGTCGACGGCTCCTGTCATCGCTACGGCGGGAATCAGGAAGTCGTTCGGCGGAGTCGAGGTGCTCAAGGGAGTTGACTTAGAGGCTCGTTCCGGCTCTGTTCTCGCCTTGCTGGGCGAGAACGGAGCCGGGAAGTCCACCCTGGTCAAGATCATTGCCGGGGACTACCGGCCCTCCGCGGGCTCGGTCGTGATCGACGGCGAGGCCCATCACGTCCTCACTCCCATAGAGTCGAGGGCTGCGGGCATCGCCATGATCGCCCAAGAGTTCAATGATGCCCCCACCCTGACGGTGGCCGAGAACATCTGTCTGGGTCGGCTGCCCCAGAAGCGGGGAGTGGTTCAGTGGCGGGAGATGAATCTGCTGGCCCAAGAGATTCTCGAATCCCTTGAAGCGGAGATCGACCCCAAGGCCAACGTGTCCTCGCTTGCCGTGGGTGAGCGCCAGATCGTCGAGATCGCCCGGGCGCTGTCCAGCGAAGCCCGGGTGCTCATTCTCGACGAGCCCACGGCGGCGCTGTCCCAGCATGAGGCCGATGTGCTGTTCGAACAGGTACGACGCATGCGTGACCAGGGCAAGGCCATCATCTACATCACCCACCGCCTAGACGAAGTGTTCGAACTGTCTGATCGGGTACAAGTGTTGAGGGATGGGGATGTGGCTCTCGTCGCCGATACCCATGCCGTTGACCGCAGCCAGTTGGTGGCGGCCATGGTCGGGCGATACGACATCGTCACCGGCCGACCCAATGATGCTGCCGGAGACCGTGGCGAAGTTGCCCTTCGCTGGCGGGAGGCGTCGTCGCACGGCCGATTCAGCGACATCAGCCTTGAAGTCTGCCGTGGCGAAGTCGTCGCCTTGTACGGAAAGCTCGGATCGGGGGCGCTGGAAGTGGGGCGCAGTGCCTTCGGACTTGAGCCGATCCACTCGGGCGAGATCGAGGTTGCCGGTGAGCGAGTCGAGCTGTCGAGCCCGGTTGATGCCGTGATTCGAGGTATCGGCTTTTTGAGCGAGGATCGCAAGGTCGGAGGGGCATTCGCGTCTCGCCCGGTCGGTGAGAACGTCGCCGTGGCGTCATGGCCGCAACTCGCCACTCGTGGTCTGCTCACCTCCGACACCGAGCAGAAGGCGTTCGAACGCTGGTATGACCGCTTGTCCATTCGCAGTAAGGGGCGAGCTTCCCAGCCGATGGAAGAGCTGTCGGGAGGGAACCAGCAAAAGGTACTAGTGGCCCGCTGGCTCGAGCGGGGGGCGGAGGCGCTGGTGTTGCTTGAGCCCACTCGGGGCGTTGACGTCGGCGCCCGCGCCGACCTCTACAAAGTTTTGCGGGAGCTGGCCGCCGAGGGCGCCGCCATTTTGATCGTCACGTCGGACCATGAGGAAGTGGTGGCGGTTGCCGATCGCGCCTATGTGGCAGCCAAGGGAAGGATTACCACCGAGCTGCCCGGCGAGGACATCACCATGAGCTTGCTGCTCACCCTGGCAGGAGGATGAGATGAACGACACTGTCCAAACAGCCGAAGAGTCTGCGCCGACTGAGGGCGGCTCGACTGCCCCAGAGTCCGGTGGGTTGGGTTGGATGGCCCGGACCATTGCCTCTCTCCCGGAGACGGCGGCGTTGTTGTTTGTGCTCGCTGGGCTGATCCTTTACTTCTCGCTGGCTTCTGAATATTTCTTCGATTTCGACAACTTCGTCAACATCGCCCAGAACTCGGCGGTGATCGGCATCATCGCCATGCCGGCGACGGTATTGCTGATCGGCGGCCAGGTGGACCTTTCCGTCGGATCGATAGCCGGGCTCATGGGAATGACCATGGCTGTTGCCACCACTGCAACCGACGCCGAAACGACGCCGTACGGGTTGGGAGTGGGCATCGGGCTGGCGTTGGTGATCACCGTGGCTCTGGGATTGGCCATCGGTGCATTCAACGGATTCGCGGTGACCAAGATCGGACTGAACTCGATCATCGTGACGTTGGGCGGCCTGGCCATGTTCCGGGGGCTGACCAAGGTTCTGGGAGACGGGCAGACCATTCGAATAAACGGCTTCGGCGATCTGGGGGTGAGCCGCCCGTTCTTGGACATCCCCACACCGGTGTGGATCTTCATCGGGGTGTCCATCGCCTGCCATCTGCTGCTTAAGTTCACGGTGTACGGGCGCTCCATATACGCGGTGGGCGCCAATCCCCATGCCGCCCGGCTGGCGGGTATTCGCACGAGTCGAGTGTTGTTCATCGCCTTTGTCTTGACCGCCGTCGCCACTGCCCTGGCTGGACTGATCCGGGTGTCTCAGGTGGGGAGCGCGGCAACCAACGGCGGTGCCGGATTTGAGCTCACGGTGGTTACCGCGATCATCCTCGGCGGGGCCAGCCTGTCGGGAGGTCGGGGTTCCATAGCCGGCACATTCCTCGCTTTGCTCGTGCTCAATGTGCTGGAGAACGGGCTCATCCAAACCGGCGTGCCCACGTTCTGGATCGAGTTCAGCGAAGGCGCCCTGCTGATCGTTGCCGTGTCCTTCGACCGGTTGCGGGTTCGTTTGGGAAGCGCTGAATAGACGGAGGCGCCAACAGATACATGGCGCTGCGCCGGTGAATGGGCAGTGAGGGGCCAATAGGCTGGCGGGGTGTTTGCTGAACGTCTGAGCCGGATGCGGGCGCTGATGGCCGAGCAGCAGGTAGACGTCCTGCTTCTCTCGGTGGGCGCCGACCTTCCCTACTTTTGCGGCTATGAGGCTATGGCCCTGCCGAGGCTCACCATGCTGGTTGTGCCTCAAGACGGCGACGCCCGACTCATCGTGCCCCGGCTGGAGGCCCCTCGAGTGGTCGATCGGCCCGGTGTGTTTGAGATGGCGGTGTGGAACGAGACGGACGACCCCATCGCACTGGCCCGCTCGTTTGTCGGTTCCGCCTCGGTGATCGCCGTTGGCGACCGCATGTGGGCTGGATTCTTGGTGGACTTGGCCCGACTTCTGCCCGGGGCCGAATTCCGCCGGGCATCGGAGGTCACTAGTTCGATTCGCTCTGTCAAAGACGCTGCCGAAGTGGAATCGCTGCGGGCTGCGGCGGCCGCCGCCGACCGGGTGGCGGTCGACCTTCGATCTGGCGACATCGAGTTGGTGGGGCGCACCGAGGCTGAGGTATCGGCCGAACTGGGCCGTCGTCTGTTGGCCGAGGGCCACCAGCGGGTGAATTTCGCCATCGTGGCCGCGGGCGAAAACGCCGCCAGCCCGCACCACGAGCCAGGGGAGAGGGTGATCAAGCCGGGCGAGGTCGTGCTGTGCGACTTCGGTGGAACCATGGCCAATGCCGACGGAGTGGGCTACTGCTCTGACATCACCCGGTGCGTACACCTGGGCGAGCCGCCCGCCGATCTAGTCGATGCCTACGACGTGCTGTTCGAGGCCCAGGCCGCCCAAGTGGCCGCGGCAGAGGTTGGCCGGCCCTGCCAGGATGTCGACCGGGTAGGGCGGGAGATGATCACCGAAGCAGGATTCGGCGACAACTTCATTCACCGCACCGGCCACGGAATCGGCACCGAAGCCCACGAAGACCCATACATCGTGGAAGGCAACACCCTTGAACTCCGTGCGGGCCACGCCTTTTCGATAGAGCCCGGCATCTACCTGCCCGGGCGATGGGGCTTGCGCCTGGAGGACATTGTGGTAGCGGCTACCGATGGCCCCGACAACCTCACCACCACCGATCACCGCCTCGCCGTACTCGACGTTTGACCAAGACTCTGGCCGGGTTCAAGTGGTGTCGAGCAGAACTCTCGCCACCAAGTCCATCCCAAATCCGGTCAAAATACCCAGATACAACAGGCCGGTCGCGGCCATGACCGCGGAGTAGAACCGCTCCCGCAGCGCGGCCCGAGCTAGAACCACCAACCCCGCGGTGGTCACCACGCAGGCCACCCAGAACCAGCCCAACAGCCCGTTGTAGCCGTCGTCGATTGTTCCGCTGAGCACCGATCCCATGCCGGTGGGCCACAGCATCACCACCAACTCGGGCAACCACAGCAGTCCGGTCCAACGGACCAGCTCGAGCAGGGGTCCTCGGGCCAAGCCGGGCTGCACCAGATACCAATGGCCCAACAGCATGGCGTCGGTGACTGCACCCAGGAAGAACGCTCCGATCACGGTACGGGCGACCGCCAACGCGGCGGGGTCTCCGGCGTCGAGCCCGCCGGCCACCACTCCAATCAAACCCACCGCAGGGGCGATGAGATCCAGAATCGGAGGGAATTCAGCCTTGGTGCGGTCGAAGCGCTGCTCTTCCCGGTCGATGCCGGTCATCTCGGCGATCTCTGCGCTGCGCCGCTCCACCCGTTCTCTCTGGCCGCTCACACCAGCCCGTCGGCGGACCACCGATACCGCCAGCGCCGCGGCGGCAGCTGTGGCTGTGGCCGCCGCGGTCCAATCCCGCACCGGTACCGAGTCGGTGGCGAATCCCAGCCAAGCACCGCCCGCGGCCAGCAACCCGAAAATGCTGCGCATGAGCCAGCCGTAGCCCAGTCCGGTTTCCCGCCGCCGCGTGGTGAGCCAGGTAAACGCCAGCCCGCCGACGGCCAACTGCAATAGGAGGGTGGCCGGCTGGAGTTCGATCACTCGACAGATCCCCTATCCCCGCACTGCTGACCCGGCATCTCAGCGGGCCACGAAGTACTTGGCTTGGGGGTGGTGGCAAATGAGGGCCGAGGTGGTTTGCTCGGGCTGGTATTGATAGCTGGTTTCCTCGCCGACTTGGATGCCGATGCGGTCGGCGTCGAGGAGCTGGGCCACGGTGAAATTGTCCTCGAGGTCGGGACAGGCGGGGTAGCCCCAGGAGTAGCGGCCTCCCCGGTACTGCTGGCGGAACAGGCCGATGAGGGTGGGCCCGTCCTCATCGGCGAATCCCCATTCGGTGCGGATGCGGTGGTGCCAGTGCTCAGCGAGGGCTTCGGCCATCTCAACCCCGAGGCCGTGGAGCAGCAGGTATTCCTGGTAGCGGTTGTCGGCGAACAATTTGGCGGTGGCCTTCGATACCTCGGCTCCCATGGTCACGATGTGAAAGGCGGCATAGTCCACCTCATCGCGGTCGGCGGGCCGGAAGAAGTCGGCAATGCACTGATAGGGGTCCTTGGGCTGTCGGGGATAGTGGAATCGGCAGAGCTCCGCGTTGCGCTCAGGGGAGTCCCACACCACCAGATCGTCACCGCTCCCGTTCACCGGGAAGTAGCCGTACACCACCTGGGGCACCAGCAATCCTTGGGCCATGGCTGAGGCGAGCTGCTCGCGCATCGTGGGGCGGATGCGCTCCTTGAATGCGGGGTCGTCCTCTCCGTCCACGGGACGGAACTGCCACTGGTTGCGGAAGAGGGCGGTCTCGTTCACATACTCGGCTATGTCGGCCACCGGTATGCCCTTGACCACCCGGGAACCCAAAAACGGGGGCTCAAAGACGGGATTGTCGGTGGCCACCGATGGCGACCTGTCCGGGATTTCGTCACCCGCTACACCGGCGGAGTCACGACGGGCCCGGCGGGGCAGATCACGGCCGCCCGGGCGGCGTCCGAAGTCGGGATCTTCGGTGCCGGTGCGGCGCAGCTCGCCTAGTCGGTCCATCACCGCCAGGCCCTCGAAAGCGTCTTTGCCGTAGAACACCCGGCCCTGATAGGTCTCCCGCATGTCCCGCTCCACGTAGGTGCGGGTCAACGCGGCGCCGCCCAAGAGCACCGGGAGGTGGTGGAGGTCTCGGGTGTTCAGCTCCTCCAGGTTGTCCCGCATTATCAAAGTGCTCTTCACCAGCAGACCGCTCATGCCGAGGGCGTGGGCGTCCACCTCCAGGGCCCGATCGATCATCTCGGTGATGGAAACCTTGATGCCCAGGTTGTGAACCTCGTAGCCGTTGTTGGTCAAGATGATGTCCACCAGGTTCTTGCCGATGTCATGTACATCGCCCTTCACGGTGGCCAGCACGATCCGCCCCTTGGCCCCGGTCTCGTCGGCCTTCTCCATGTGGGGCTCCAGGTACGACACGGCGGTCTTCATGGTCTCGGCTGACTGGAGCACGAACGGCAGCTGCATTTCGCCGGAGGCGAATAGGTCGCCCACCACCTTCATGCCGGCCAGCAGCGTGTTGTTGACGATGTCCAGCGCTGGCGCAGCCTCCAGAGCCTCGTCGAGATCGGCCTCCAGCCCGTCGCGGTCGCCGTCGATGATCCGCTGCTCCAGGCGCTGCTCCACCGGCCATCCGGAGCGGTCTTCCTTGACGGCGGCGGTGGTGGTCACGTTCTCGAATGCGGCTAGCAGCTCGGTCAGCGGGTCGTAGTCGTTCTGGCCCTCCGACGCGATCCCAGCGGAGCCGCGCCGGTCGTAGATCAGGTCTAGGCACACGTCCCGGTGGTGGGGATCGATCCGGTTCAGCGGGATGATCCGCCCGGCGTGCACGATGGCCGAGTCGAGCCCGGCCTCGAGGCACTCGTGTAAGAACATGGAGTTGAGCACATGGCGGGCGGCGGGCTTCAGCCCGAATGACACGTTGGACACCCCCAGCGTGGTGTACACGCCGGGCAGTTCGGCCTTGATCCTCCTGATGGCCTCGATGGTGGCTAAGCCGTCTTTTCGCAGGTCGTCGTCGCCGGTGGACAGCGGAAACGTCAAGGCGTCGAAGATCAGGTCGGAGGCCGCCAGCCCGTAGCGCTCGACGGCCAGTCGGTGCAGGCGATGGGCCACCCGCATCTTCCACTCCAGGTCTCGGGCCTGGCCCTCCTCGTCGATGAGCAGGCACACGACCGCCGCGCCATACTCCCGGGCCAGCGTCAGCACCTGGTCAAGCCGGGAGCCCTCGCCCTCCCCGTCTTCCAGGTTGGCCGAGTTCAGCACCGCCCGGCCGCCGATCCATTCCAAGCCGGCCTGCATAACGTCGGGCTCGGTGGAGTCGAGAACCAGCGGGGCGGCCACCCCGGTGGCGAACCGGCGGGCCAGTTCGTCCATGTCGACGGCGCCGTCGCGTCCCACATAGTCCACGCACAGGTCCAGCAGGTGGGCGCCCTCGCCCACCTGCTCTCGGGCGATCTGAAGGCAGCCGTCCCAGTCGCCCTCCAGCATGGCGTCGCGGAACTTGCGGGAGCCGTTGGCGTTGGTGCGCTCGCCCACGATCAGAAACGAAGTGTCCTGGGCAAAGGGCACTGCGGAGTAAATGGAGGTGGCCGAGGGGGGCAGTGCGCCGGGCCGGGGTCCGGGAACGAGGTCGGCGCAGCGGTCGATGACCGCTTGGAGGTGCTCGGCGGTGGTGCCGCAGCACCCGCCGATCACGCTCACCCCCAGCTCGGTGACGTAGCGGGCCAAGTAATCGGCCAGCTCGTCGGGGCCGACGTCGTAGTGCATCCGGCCGTCCACCACCTGGGGGAGCCCGGCGTTGGGGATGCAGGCCACCGGCACCGGACACTGCTCTGACAGCACCCGCAGGTGCTCGCCCATCTCGGCGGGGCCGGTGGCGCAGTTCAACCCGAACACAGCGGGACCCAGCGGGGCCAGCGCGGCCAGCGCCGCGCCGATCTCGGTGCCGGGGAGCATCCGGCCGGTCATCTCGATGGTGACCTGCACTTGCAGCGGAATATCGCGGCCCACAGCGGCCATGGCCCGGCGACAGCCATTGATGGCCGCTTTGGCCCCGAGCAGGTCGTATTGGGTTTCGATCATGAACAGATCGACCCCGCCGTCAAGCAGTCCCCGGGCCTGCACCTCGAAGGCGTCGCGCAGGTCGGCGTAGCGGATTTGGCCCAGCGATGCCAGCTTTGTGCCCGGCCCCACCGAGCCGGCCACCCACCGGGGCCGGTCGGCGGCCGAGTAGCCGTGGGCTGCTTCTTTGGCGATGCGGGCCGCGGCCAGGTTGATTTCGTAGGCCTGGTCGGCGATGCCGTATTCGGCTAGGGGCACGGAGAACGCCCCGAAAGTGGCGGTCTCCACCGCGTCAACTCCCAGGCCCAGGTACAGGTCGTGCATCCCGGCGATGAGGTCGGGCCGGGTCAAGCACAAGAGCTCGTTGCAGCCCTCCAAGTCGGGACCGCCGAAGTCGTCGGCGCTCAGCGGCTGCTCTTGAACGTAGGTGCCAAACGCGCCGTCATAGATGAGGACGCGCTCTTGGGCCGCATCCTCATAGGAACCCATAGAATGCGAGGCTACTTTGCGTTGGGGGCTGTTTTGATGCTGGATAACATCGCAGGGGCTTGTATCGATTTGAGGAGACCAGGTGATCGCGTTTCGAACCGGCAGGAAAATCCCGGCTAGCGCCGAGCTGCACGCGGTGGGGGTGTGCTCGGGGGGCGATGCTGAACGGCCCGACGAGCTGGACTGGGGTGTGCTGAGCGGCCTGGGGTTCGAGGCCAAGCCCGGGCAGGTGGAGATCGTGTCGGGATCAGACCGGCCGATTGCCGTGGTAGGGCTGGGACCGGCCGACAAGATCACTATCGCAGTGATTCGCCGGGCGGCGGCATCGCTGGCCCGGTCGGCCAAACGGGCCAAGCGCATCGCGGTGTCGGTGCTCGACGTCGTGCCCGACAGTATCGACCGCGCCGATGCGCTCGGCGCCCTGGCCGAGGGAATGACACTGGGGGCCTACACCTACGGCGAGTTCAAGTCGGAGCACAAGCCCAACAAACTGGAGAACGTGCACGTCATCGGCCCGGGGGGCCGGGCGGTGTCCGAGGCGCTGGAGCAGGGCCGGCGGGTGGGCGAGGCGGTGTGTTTCGCGCGCGATCTGGTGAACGAGCCCGGCGGATCGCTCACCCCCACGCGGTTTGCAGAGATAGCCGAGGAGATGGCCGAGCGGGAGGGTCTGGAGATATCGGTGCTCGGGCTAGACGCTATCCGCGAGGCCGAAATGGGCGGTCTGCTGGGGGTGAACCGGGGGTCAGATCAGCCGCCGCGGTTTGTGGAGGTGTCGTATGTCCCCGACCCGGAGGCCGAGTGCCGGGGGTCGGTAGCACTGGTGGGCAAGGGGTTGACCTTTGACTCCGGCGGCCTGTCGATCAAGACCGGCACCGGGATGATGACCATGAAGTGCGACATGAGCGGGGGAGCGGCGGTGCTGGGCGTAATGTCGGCCATCGCCGCGGTGGCCCCCCCGGTGAAGGTCACCGGCTACGTGCCCATGACCGACAACATGCTGGGAGGCGATGCCACCAGGCCCGGTGATGTGCTGACCATTGCCAACGGCAAGACGGTGGAAGTGCTCAACACCGACGCCGAGGGCCGCCTGGTGCTGGCCGACGCCCTATCGCTGGCCTGTCGGGCCGAGCCCGACGCCGTAGTCGATCTGGCCACTCTCACCGGGGCGTGCATGGTGGCGCTGGGCCCCAAGATGGCCGGGCTCATGGGCAACAACGAGGGGTGGATCGACCAGTTGGCCGACGCCGCCGAGCGCACCGGTGAGCGGGTATGGCGGCTGCCGTTGCCTGACGACTACAAGGCCCAGCTGGATTCGTCGGTGGCCGACATGAAGAACATCGGCGGGCCCCACGGCGGCGCGCTGACCGCCGGGCTGTTCTTGTCCAACTTCGTGGAGGAAGGCATCCCTTGGGCCCACCTCGACATCGCCGGCCCTGCGTTCACCGATTCTGAGGACGGCGAGACGGCCAAAGGCGGCACCGGCTTCGGCGTGCGTATGCTCCTCGACGCCCTGGTCAACTTCGAACCGCCCGCGGAGGCATCACAGGTCGACTGAGCCACGCGAACACTCCATAGGCCCCGCCCACCACGACCCCGAAGAACGGGACTAGCAGCCACTGGTTGGAGTCGAACAGCTGGTCCACTGCTTCCACGGGCCACGAGGCCGCCACCAGCCCGGCCGCCAGTGCCGCGATATTCACCGCCACATGGCGCCAAGTGGCGGGCATCTCCACTCGGCCGAAGCACCCGCAAGGCTCCCCTGAACCCGAGCGCACCATGGCCGCGGCTACCACCGCGAACCCGGCATAGAGCGCAGCGAGGGCAGTGGCGGGGACAATGCCCCCCACAATGAACGCGCTGGCCGCCACCACGAGTTCAACAAGCCCCAAGAGCCGCACGGCCCATTGGCGGTGGTAGAGCTGGAGTCGGGCCAAGGCGGCCGATGCCGGTGCCGGGGTGACTGCTTTCGACGCCCCTGCGGCGCCCAGCAGGACCGCGGCCATCAGATAGACCGCGGCCGCATACTCCATGGGCTAGCGCGTGAAGCGGCGCAGGGCGTGGCGGCGGCGCTCGGCGTTGATCGCGTCGCGCTCGTCGACGCTGAGCCGGGGGGTTTCGGGGTGAAGGCAGCCGCCGACCTCGGATACCGGTATCAGACGAAGGGTGGGCACTGGAGCGCTATCGGCGCTGTTCCACCGGTAGGTGATGGCCCCTTGGGGGCAGCCGCCCAAGGCGATCCAGTTCTGGATGCCGGGGTCAACATGGGAGATCACCACCCGCAGCATGCCGTCGGGGTCGAGTCGGGCTTGGGAGTCGTTCATGGTGGTGGGAAGGTTCACAAAGTCGAGGCTCTGGTACCAAGTGTCGCCCACCTGGATGTTCCAGTACAGGCAGTCGGGCGGGGTCACCTCAAAGAGCAGGGCCTCGTCGAGGTCCACCTCATACCAGCACTGCCCGTAGGACTGCTTTTCGCTTCCTCCCTGGGCGCTCTGACTCACCTTTTGAGGCGGAACGTGATCGAACGAGTTGATCTGGCCTCGATTGCGCTGATTACCGGCGAATTCGGTCCAGAACTTGGGCACAGTGTCCACCTCCCGGGCCGCCTCGTCGAACAGCTCACAGGTTCGAACCGGGTCGAGGCGGCTGGGAGGGCCGGATGGATCGAGGCATTCGAAGTACAGCTCGGCGTGGCTTTCCGCGGCCCAATCGGAGAAAAACTGGCGCACGAACAGCCGGCACTCAATTGGTTCCACCTGGAACCAGTCGCCGATGTGGTCGCCGGGGTCGGGGTCGGGGCTGAAGACGACGTCGATGCGGCCGCCGCCTATGTCGGTCAGGTCGGGACTGCCCAAGTCGAGGAGTTGAGTGATTTTGCCCCGGCCGAAGCTGTAGTCCATTAGCGACAACCCCAGATAGCGGACGGTGTCGATGCGGCCGGTGAGGCGATAGGTGCGGTTGAGGTCTACGGGCGCCGACTGATACAGCGCATCGGGGTTGTCCTGGCCCACCTTGAAGGGATAGGTCCAGCCCAGCTCGGGATGGTCGGTATCGCTGTTTTCGAGGATTCGGTCGGTGGCCCAGTAGAACATCCGCAGCTGATGGCGCAGGCCTTCGGCCTGCTCGGATGCATCAGCCCCGTTATCTGGATCGAAGATGTAGTCGGCCGACTCCTTGAGGGTGTCGCAAAGCCGATTCCAAGAAGCTCTTAGGTCGTTGTCCACGGTGTATGTCTAGCCGCGACAATTCCATCTGGGCAGCCCAAGGACATGATGCCTACCTCGTGAAGCGCCGCAGGGCGTGGAGGCGGCGCTCGGCGTTGATCGCGGCGCGTTCGTCGGCGCTGATTTGGGGGGTGTCGGGGTGGAGGCAGTCGGCGACCTCGGACATCGGCATCAGCTTCAGATCAGGCACCGGCGCGGAGTCGGCGTTGTTCCACCGGTAGGTGAGAACTCCTTGGGGGCAGTCGCCCAAGGCCATCCAATTTTGGATGCCGGGGTCAACATGGGAGACAACCACCCGCAGTACGCCGTCGGGGTCGAGTCGGGCTTGGGAGTCGTTCATGGTGGTGGGGAGGTTGATGTAGTCGAGGCTCTGGAACCAGGTGTCGCCCACTTGGATGTTCCAGTACAGGCAGTTTGGCGGGGTCACCTCAAGGAGCAAAGCCTCGTTCGGGCCCACCTGAAACCAGCACCCTCCGTAGGCCTGCTGATCGCTGCCTCCCAGGCCTTCCCCGCTGTATTTCCCCGAGACATGCTCGAATGAGTTGACCTCGCCCCGGTCGCGGTAGCCCACCGCATAGTCGGTCCAGAACTTGGGGACGGTGTCGATCTCGTTGGCTACCTCGCCGATCAGCGTCACGGTGCGAGCTGGGTCGAGTCGGCCGGGCGGATTCGTGGGGTCGAGGCACTCCAGGTGCAGTTCGGCATGGCTCTCGGCACCCCAATCGGAGAAAAACTGGCGTACCAGCAGCCGGGAAAGCTCGGGCTCAACCTGGAACCAGTCGCCGACGTGGTCGCCGGGGTCGGGGTCGGGGCTGAAGATGATGTCGATGCGTCCGCCGCCGGTATCGGTGAGGTCGGGAGTGCCCACGTTGAGCTGCTGGGTGATCCCACCTCGGCCGGAGACGAAATTCAGTATCGATAATCCCAGGTAGCGGACAGCGTCGATGCGGCCGGTGAGACGGTACGTGCGGCTCAAATCGACCGGCGCGGTCTGATACAGCCCATCGGGATTGTCCTGGCCGAATTTCGAGGGATAGGTCCAGCCCAGTTCGGGATGTTCGGGGTCGTTGTTCTCAAGAGTTCGGTCGAGTGCCAAATAAAGCATCCGGAGGTGATGGCGCAATCCCTCGGCCTGCTCGGAGGAGTCCACTCCAAGTGCGGGGTCGAAGATGTAGTCGGCCGACTCCTTGAGGGTGTCGCACAGCCGGTCCCAGGAAGCCCTCAGTTCATTGTCCACGCCGTATGTCTAGCGTCCTGTTCCCAAAGCTGGGGACTTGGGCGTGGAGTAGTAGGAGGTGTGGGAGCGTTGGAGGTGGGTGGGCAGCCGGCTGAGCTGGGCGTTGTTGAGCGGCGGCAGTCGGCGCCTGACGGCATAGCCGGCGTGGCCCTCCGAGGCCAGGCGGAACATCACCAGGCGGTGCAGGGTGCGGTGCAGGCCGCCCCGGGGTCCGGCTTTGGGACTGATCCCCAGTTGCAGGGCGATGGGAGCCACGGAGAGTTCGAAACCGTCGGGCGAGCTTTCGAACTCATGGGCCACATGGCGCAGAAGCCAGGCGGCGGTGGGGCCGATGACCCCCAGCCAGAATTGCTCCACATATCTAGATCGGGGGTCGTGCCCGCTCTCCTCGGTAACCGAGTCGCGCCAAGGCTCAATCCAAAGAGAAGAGTGCATGAAGAGGGAGGCCATGAAAGGATCGTTTCTGCGAGCCGATGCTCTGCAAGGTACTGAGGGGAAGATTTGAGTCAATTTTGTCTACTATCATGTAATGCTGTCAACAGTTAGATAGGAAAAAATGCGGCCGATCCAAGAACTGGGCGATGAGATTGAGATGGCCCGATCGGTGCTGCGCTCCGCGAGGAAAATCGTGGTGCTTACCGGGGCGGGGATCTCCACCGACAGCGGCATTCCTGACTTCCGGGGGCCGGAGGGGCTGTGGACCAAGAATCCCGAGGCCGAGAAGACGGCCACCCTGTCGCACTACGTGTCCGACCCCGAGCTGCGCAAGCGAAACTGGCAGCGGCTGGTCGAGGGTTCGATGTGGGAGGGCAAAGTGCCCAATCCCGGCCACCAGGCGCTGGTGGAGCTGGAGCGGCAGGGAAGGCTGCACACGCTGATCACCCAGAACGTGGACGGACTCCATCGGGCGGCGGGCACCTCGGAGGACCGATTGGTGGAGATCCACGGCACCACGTCCAAAGTCCGCTGCCTGGACTGCGGGGACACTGCTCCTATGGAGTACGCCCTGGAGCGGGTGAGGGCGGGGGAAGCCGACCCGCCGTGTCGCATCTGCGGCGGGATCTTGAAGTCGGCCACCATCTCGTTCGGCCAGAATCTGGTGATGGCCGACCTGCACCGCTCGGAGCAGGCTGCCATGGCCTGTGACACTCTGCTGGCGGTGGGCTCCACCCTCACCGTGTACCCGATCGCCAATGTGGTGCCCATCGCCCATCAGGCTGGTGCCCCAGTGGTGATTGTGAATGCCGAGCCCACTCCCTTCGACGGTTTGGCCGCCGCAGTGGTGCCGGCTTCGATCAGCGAGGCGCTGCCGCTGATCGTTGCCCAATGAACCGGCCCGGGGATTGGTAAAATCGGACTAACTCGGTAGGATTTGTTGGGAATTCCCCCCGACGCCTGAACCGATGTCCCGCCACGATCGAGGTGATTTTGGCCATGTCCACATTCAGAGACCTGCTGAGAGAGGCCAAGGCCGTGATACGGGAGACCGACCCCGCGGGCGCCGAGGCGATGCTGGCCGAGGGAGCGGTGCTCCTCGACGTTCGCGAGCCTGACGAGTACGAGCAAGGGGCGATACCCGGCTCTGTCCATATCCCCCGGGGCAACCTCGAGCCCAACGTGGAAAACCGGCTGTCCGACAAATATGCCCCGGTGGTGGTCATGTGCGCGGGCGGGGTTCGCTCGGCGTTCGCGGCCCAAACCCTTCAGGAGATGGGCTACGGCGACGTGGTGTCCATGGACGGCGGATTCAACCAGTGGAAGGACGAGGGCCGGGATTGGGCGCTGCCGGTGTCGCTGACCCCCGACCAGCGCAACCGGTACCACCGCCACCTGCTGCTGCCCGAGGTGGGCACCGAGGGACAGATCAAGTTGCTAGATGCCAAGGTCCTGTGCCTGGGCGCCGGGGGGCTGGGTTCTCCCGCCGCCCTGTACCTGGCCGCAGCGGGGGTGGGAACCGTGGGCATCGTGGATATGGACGTGGTAGACGCCTCCAATCTCCAGCGCCAGATCCTCCACAACTTCGACCGGGTGGGGGACCGCAAGGTGGACTCGGCCAAGAAGACGCTCAATGCTTTGAACCCGGACGTGAACGTGGTGACCTACGACGTGCGGCTGGGGGCCGACAACATCGTCGACATCATCAAGGACTACGACGTGATCGTGGACGGCGCCGACAACTTCCCGGTGCGCTACATGCTCAACGACGCCTCAGTGAAGCTGGGCATCCCCGTGGTCCACGGGTCGATCTTCCGGTTCGAGGGCCAGGTTACGGTGTTCGATCCCCGCAACGGCCCCACCTACCGGGACATGATCCCCGAGCCGCCTCCCGCCGAGATGGCCCCGAGCTGTGCCGAGGCCGGCGTGCTGGGCGTGCTGCCCGGCATCGTGGGGTCGATCCAGGCGCTGGAGGCCATCAAGCTGATCCTGGGCCACGGCGACACCCTGGTGGGGCGGCTGTTGGCGTTTGACGCCAGCGAGATGTCGTTCCGGGAGTACAAGCTGCGGCCCGATCCGGATCAGCCCGTGACCTGGGAGAACCGGGACAAGATCCAGGTTGTCGAGCTCGACGGCCTGTGCGCCCCCGCCCCGGTGGGTTAGACGCCTGGCCTATTCCTCGGTTGGGGCGTCTTTTCGCTGCTCTTCGAGTTCTCGGCGCAGGAGCGCCACCTCTTCCATAAGGATCTGGATGCGCTGCTCGGTGCGGCTGAGCTCCCAGGAGTACTGCACCAGCACGATCAGCACGAATCCCAAGGCGGCCATGAACACCAGCGACGGGGTGTAGTCCACTCCGAGCCAGCCCCCCACGGTGTCGGCCACATCGGGGGCCGCGGCCAGCACCAGCATCAATGCCGAGGTGACCATCCACAGCAGCCCGTACTTGGAAACCATCCCGCCCCGGCGCTGGAGATTGAGGATGATGGCCACCACAACGGCGGCCAATAGGGCTGAAACGATTCGGGCGGTGAGGCTCATGATCGACCTCCGATGAAGACAGCGAGCAGGGTTCGGGCGTAGTGGAAGACCAGCGTGGCCCCCTGGGTCGAGGGTTGTCCCCCTTTGCGGGGGACCATGGCCACGGGCACCTCCTGGATGTCCAGCCCAGCGCGGGCGGCGATCGACAGGCCGAGCAGGTTGTCAAGGTACCCCGCCGGCAGCTGCTGGGAGAACAGCTCCACGCAGGGCCTCGACATGGCCCAAAACCCCGATGTGGGGTCGGTGAGCATCACGCCGCGGCGATATCGGAGCACTCGGCTGATCAGGCGCATGGCCGCACGACGGATCCGGGAGACCGGGTAAGGAGCGGCGCAGTCGGGGTGGAATCGGCTGCCCAGCACCAGATCGGCCCCCGAGCGGGAGGCGGCCAGCAGAGCGGGAATATCGGCGGCGGCGTGCTGGCCGTCAGCATCCAGAACAAGGGCATGGTCCCACTGGCGGCGGGCGGCGTAGCGGAAGCCCAGCCGGAGGGCGGCCCCGTAGCCCAAGTTCACCGGCAGTCTCAGGACAGTGGCCCCGGCGGCGGTTGCCTTCTGGGCAGTGTCATCGGCCGAGCCGTCGTCCACTACTACGACCTCTACTGTTCCAGTGGAGGACCGCTGCACATCGGAGATGACTGCCCCCACGGTGTCCGCCTCGTTGAAGGCGGGGATGACAACGATCAATCGGGGGGCGGACACGGTCACAGCCTAGGAAGCAACGCCGGCAAGCGCGGCTCCCGCCGTGGCCAGAACCACGGCGGTGAGACCCCAGCGGATGATGCGGTTGTCCAAGACCGGCACGAAGGCGGCCACCGCGAAGGGCAGAAGCGAGAGCCCGTATCGGGGATTTGTGTCGAAGTAGATCCCCAGAGACAGATAGCTGGCGACCATGGTCACCACCCCGGTGGCCACCATGCCGACGGCCGCAGCGGCGGCTAGGGCGCGATGGTTCGATCCTTTGGCCGCGAACAGCGCGACCGCACCCAACCCCACGATCACCAGCAGGTTCAGGAGACCTCCCAGGGGCTCGAGCAGGCTTCGGGGGAGGGTGTCGGGAACGAATGGGTCGCGCAGCGGGCTGAGAGTGGAGAAGAGCTCGTCGCCCAGGCGGTCCCATTGGAAGCTGTCAACCTGGTAAATGGCGTTGGTGGGCAGCTGCTCCGCATCGATGTGGCCTCGGGCATCCTGGACCGCCGACCACGTGATGATCGAGGCCACCGTCACGATAACCGCGGCACCGGTCACCATCGACCAACGGCGGATCTTGGCTGGGGTCAGGTCGTCACGGCGCTGCCAGGCCCGCACCGCCAGGTACACCACGGTCGCGCCCACCGCCACCGAGTTGGTGAACTTGAGCCACACTGCCACCAGGGCGGCCAGTGGCAGCAGCCAGCTCGGTGCCCGTCCGCCCTCCCAGCGCAAGGCGGCGGCCAACACCAGGGCCCCGCCCAGCAAGGCGGTGGTGTCGGGATTGATGATCGACGACTCGTGGAGCACGGTGGGCGACACCACCAGCAAGCCAATCAACAGCGTCTTGATCCAGCTCGAGGCCCCCAGGCTGCCCAGCACGTACCACAACACCACCGCCGCGGCCCCCAGCCACAAGATGCCCGCGAGGCGGGCACCGGTGATGGGGCTGTCGACGCCGGGCACGGCCTCGATCGCCTCCCCGCCCAACGCGGTGGCGGTGTAGTACACCGGCGGATGGGGAGAGGCGGTGTTGAGGCCAGAGTTGGGGAACTGGTCGGGGCTCAACAGGAGCGACCGACAGGGGGGCAATTGCACCTGAACGATGCTGTCGGGGCTCAGCTGGGGGACTCCCCGCTCACCGGTGAGATGGAGCCAGTCGTTTAGGGCGTCAATGGACAGACGCAGCGGATAGTCGATTCCCCGGCAGGCGGCCTCTTCCATGGCTTCCTGGCCGATGGTGTCGCCGTGTCGGGGCACATGGAATGGCGACTTGAGGGTGTAGTCGGCGTGCTGGAGCTCGTCTATGTGCGATAGGGCCGGATGGTCCCGCACATGTAGCCCCACCAGCACCGCCACGGCAACCAGCACCGCAGCCAGCGCCATCCGGTCCCAGTTCACCTGCCCAGCGTAGACACCGCGCATAGGGGACCATAACTGCCGGCAGGGTCGCCGGGCTGTCGGTGTGGTCGTACACTGGCGGGCGCATGAAAGGGTTGATCTTGTCGGGAGGGGAGGGGACGCGGCTGCGTCCGCTTACCCACACAAGGGCCAAGCAGTTGGTGCCCATCGCCAACAAGCCGGTGTTGTTCTACGGCATAGAGGAGTTGGCGGCCGCAGGTATCACCGAGATCGCCATCGTCGTGGGTGAGACCCACCAGGAAATCCGGGATGCAGTGGGCGATGGCTCGGATTTCGGGGTGAGCGTGACCTACATCCGCCAGGAGGCCCCGTTGGGGTTGGCTCACTGCGTGCTCATCGCCGAGGAATTCCTGGGCGACGACTGCTTTGTCATGTATTTGGGCGACAACATGCTGGAGCAGGGCCTGGGGGAGTTCGTCGATAGGTTTGAAAAGTCCCGGGAGCAGACACCCAGCCTGATGGACGACGCCGGACCCAGCCGGGCCCAGATACTGCTCACCCCGGTCAACAATCCTTCATCGTTCGGGGTAGCTGAGCTCAACGCCGACGGCGACGTGGTGAACCTGGTGGAAAAGCCCGCCGACCCGCCGTCCAATCTGGCTCTGGTGGGGGTGTACATATTCGACTCCGCAATCCACGAGGCGGTGCGGTCCATCGAGCCGTCGGCCCGGGGCGAGCTTGAGATCACCGATGCCATCTTCTGGCTGATACAGAACGACTATCGGGTGAGCCATCAGCTGTTGGACGGATGGTGGATCGACACCGGCAAGAAGGATCCGCTTCTGGAGTGCAATCGCCTGGTGTTGGACACGGTGGTCCGGCGGTTGGAGGGAGCGGTGGACGATGCTTCCAAGGTCGAAGGGCGGGTGGTGATTTCAGAAGGGGCCAAGATCGTCAATTCCACCGTGCGGGGACCGGCGGTGATCGGGGCCAACACCCGGATCGAAAACACGTTCATCGGGCCCTACACCTCCATTGGCGACGAATGCGTGGTGGTCGACGCCGAATTGGACCACTCGGTGGTGCTTGAGGGCTGCCGCATCGATGGGATCGGCCGGATCACCGACTCCCTGATCGGCCAGCACGTTCAGGTGACCCAATCACCTGAGCGTCCTCAAGCATCTCGGCTCATGCTGGGCGATCATTCCCATCTGGAACTGGGATAGAACGAGTGGCCGCGGTAAGCCCCTGTGAGGCGATTGCTGGCGCATTCATCGTGTCTCCCGACATCCACGGTGACGAGCGGGGTGTGTTTGTGGAGACCTACCGCCGGGAGTGGATTCCCGGTGCCCGGGAGATGATCCAGGCCAATCGGGGCGACCGGCGATCCGGCTCTGTGGTCGGACTGCACTACCACCTCCATCAGGCCGACTACTGGTACGTGCCGGTGGGACAGGCCCGAGTGGTGCTGCACGATCTTCGGTCGGGTTCGCCCACCGACGGGCAGACCGTGGCGCTTCCCCTGGGCACCGAGCCCGACGGAGTCAACCACCATCGAGGGGTGTATATACCGCCCGGTGTGGCGCATGGGTTTGCCGCTCTCTCGGACATGACCATCACATACCTGGTTGACGGCTACTACAACCCGACCGATGAACTGGGTGTGGCTTGGGATGACCCGGAGATTGGCGCCGATTGGGGCGTGGACAGCCCCGTGCTCTCGGCTCGCGACCAGTCGAACCCCCGCCGGTCGGAAATCCCCGATCACTTGATTCCCCGGTTCGGCCCGCAGATATGACATGAAACTGCTGATCACCGGGGGCGCCGGATTCATCGGGTCGAACTATGTGCGTTGGCTGCTGGCCCATACCGACGACGCGGTGGTGGTGTACGACGCCCTCACCTATGCCGGCAACCGTGACAACTTGAGGGACTTCGACGACGATCCCCGCTTCGAGTTCGTCCACGGCGACGTGTGCGACCGTGACGCGGTATTCGAGGCCATGGCGGGCTGCGATGCGGTGGTCCACTTCGCGGCGGAGAGCCATGTAGACCGCTCCATCGTTGGCCCCGATGCCTTCGTGCGCACGAACTGCGATGGCATGAATGTGGTGTGCGACACGGCCCGGCAGCTGGAGGTGGGCAAGCTGGTGCAGGTTTCCACCGACGAGGTGTACGGATCGATTGAGGAGGGCTCCTTCGCCGAGACCGACCGGCTGGAACCCCGCTCGCCCTACTCGGCGTCCAAAGCCGGGGCCGACTTGATCGCGCTGGCTTATGGGGAGACCTTCGGCCTGCCGGTGGCCATTACTCGAACCACCAATAACTTCGGGCCCTATCAGCACCCCGAGAAAGTTGTCCCCCTGTTCACCACCAACCTTCTCGACGGCCTGACGGTGCCCCTATACGGCGACGGCTTGAACGTGCGGGACTGGTGCCATGTGGACGACAACTGTGCGGCCATCGACTTGGTGCTGCGCCAGGGCCAGTCGGGAGAGATCTACAACATCGCCGGAGGAAACGAGCTCACCAACCGAGACCTGACCGAACGACTGCTGGTTTTGTGCGGTCGGGACGAATCGTTCATCCGCTACGTGGACGACCGGCTGGGACACGACCGGCGCTACTCGGTGGACGCGGCCAAGATCGGCAGACTGGGGTGGTCGCCGAAGCGGGAGATGGATGAGGCCTTGGCCGCCACCGTGGAGTGGTATCGGGACAACCGCTGGTGGTGGGCGCCGCTCAAAGAGGCTGAAACATGAGGGCCGCGCGGCGATGAGGGTTCTGGTTACCGGGGCGGCCGGACAGCTCGGCTGTGACGTGGCGGCGCAATTTGCTGCTTCGGGCCACGAGGTCGTTGCCGCCAGCCGCAGCGTTGTCGATATCTCCCGGAGAGAACCGGTACTCGGTGTTGTGGGCTCTGTCCGGCCCGATGTGCTGGTCAACTGTGCGGCCTACACAGCGGTGGACGCTTGCGAGACCGATGCCGAGCGGGCCTATGAGGTCAACGCCTGGGCAGTGCGCCACCTGGCCGAGGCAGCCCGCCGGTTTGACGCCCACCTGTGCCACGTTTCCACCGACTATGTGTTCTCCGGCGACAAAGCCGAGCCCTACCACGAATGGGACCAGCCCGATCCCCGGTCGGTCTATGGCGCAAGCAAGCTGGCCGGCGAGCAGGAGGCCGGTTCGGCGGCCACGGTGGTGCGGACCTCGTGGCTGTGCGGACGCCAAGGCTCCAATGTGGTGGCCACCGTGTTGCGGCTGGCTGCCGAAGGCGGGCCGCTCCGATTTGTGAGCGACCAGCGGGGCTCGCCGTCGTTCACCTCCGATGTGGCCGCGGTGATCGAGCGGCTGTGCGTGGACCGATCCCCGGGGCTGTATCACGTGACCAATCAGGGTGATGTGTCGTGGTATGAGTTCGCGCAAGAGATCATGGCCGCCGCGGGCCATGATCCCGACCGAGTGGCGCCCATCAAGACCGCGGAGCTGGATCCCCCCCGGGCGGCCCCCCGTCCGGCCAACTCGGTGTTGGAGAACCGGGCGCTGGGCCTGGCTGGTCTTGACCTCCCCACAGATTTTCGGGAGCCGCTGGGGCGACTGGTGGCCGAGCTGCTGAACTGAATCCAGCCGATTGCGGCTACGTCAACCCGCACCCGCTTGGATATGGGGCTCGCAATCATCGGTTGCCTCTTTGTCGGGTTCACCGAGGGTTTGCGGTCCCCTTTGACAATTCAAGTTGAAGGAGAACTCATAGAGGAGTTCCAGTTTGGGCGAAGCGTTGGCCAAGTGCTCCAGTGCCTTCTGGCGGGCCACCGCGGCCCGGCGAGTCCGGGGTAGAGCGCAGACGTCGGCCACTCCGTCGCCGTCGCTGTCGAAGGCATAGGTGGTCGGCCCCCCCAGGCTGTAGTTCAAGCAGAAATCCGGCCCGTCGATGATGCCGGAAAAGAACATCCGGTCGGCTGCTGTGTAGGAATCGGGATCTTCAGCAGGCGGCAGCTCTTGGGCTCCGCTGCCGCCATTGGCCGGCGTGAGCCCGCCGGGGGCATTGCCGGCGAATTCCCGGTACTGCTGACACTCGTCGGAGGCCTCCTTGTCGGGCTCGCCGAATGTCTCCGCCACCGAGCGGCACTCTTCGGCGAAGCGAGCAATGAAGATGTCCCGCTCCACCAAAGCCAGATCCTCCAGGGTCCGCTGATGGGCTACCGCCTCTCGGCGAGTACGGGGCAGGGAGCACACGTCGGCGATTCCGTCGGCGTTGCTGTCGAAGGCGTAGGTGATCGGTCCGCCCAGACTCCGATTCAAACAGAAGTCTTGGCCGTTGATGACTCCGGAGAAGAACACATCGTCGGCGGGGGTTATGTCCCCGGGTTCACCCGGATCGGCTGGCGTGGTCGTAACGGTGGCCAGAGGAACGGCAAAGCTGAAGAGCGTGGACAAGAGCTGGTTCTGTCCGCTTTCTCGAGCCGCAGTATTGATCCGGGCCTGAAGCCGGTTGCCGCTGACGGTGACCGAACGAGAGGTACCGGTGATTCGGATTTGGGCCTTGTCCAGCCGGCCCGATGCGCCGATGCCGCCCACAATTTCCATGCTGATGAGCTGGCCCACTGCGGTATCGGTGTGGTCGTTCAGCCACCGGTTCAGGTCGGCAACGGAATAGGAGCGCGTCCATGAGGCGTACGGATTGATGGCTTGGTCGTCGAATGCGTCGGGCTTGGAGGGAAGGTAAGGGAGGTCGGCGGAGAACACGTATCCGCTGCGCTCGGTGTGGCCGCCGTTGGATGCGTGGTAGAACGCTCGGATGGGCGCGCCGCCATGGTAAAGCACCTGACCCGCGGTCTCCTCCACGGCCCGAAGCCACGTTGCGGCATCGGCGTGCTTCTCTCTGAGGTCTCCCACATATGCCTGATCCCACACGGTGGAGTACAGGTCGAATGGCCGAGTCCACCTAGCGGAGGCCCGCCGTTCTCGCATTGAAGCGCTGGCATAGCTTCGGGCCGCGATGGCCTGGGCCTTGTGAACCGACAGGCCCCAGTTCATAGGGCTCTCCGCGATGCCCCTCAGATAATCCTCCATCGACAGCGAATCCACGATCACGTAGAACTCGCTGGGGTCCCCCCCCGACGGCACCAAGTTGATGCGGCCATGCGAGTAGGAGCGACCGGTGTTGGACACCGTCACCGAGGTGTTGGTGGCGAAGTGGAGTTGGACGGAATTTCCGGAACATCCGTTGCCGCAGACGTCGGAACCGCTGTGGACAATGTGCCAGTGCCCAGCGTGGCGGGTAATGGCGACCGGATATCCCGCGGGCACTCGAATCTCGCCTTGGCCGTCAATGGTGATTCGGTTGGCTCCCTGGGGGGTCAGCGTGGTGCCGGTGGTGGTGGTCAGATGTACGCGGATCGCTTCTTCGGGGTAGGCCGGCTCAGGAGCGGGCTCGATGACCGGTTCTGGGGTGGTGGGGAGAGGTCCGGCCGATGCGGTGGGCAACCCGCTGTGGGGATCGCGGAAGAACTTCTCGATGGTCAGGGAGTCGACGGTGATGTGGAATCGGTTCGGGTCGCCGGCGACGGCGATGAGGTTGATGCGGCCGTGGGAGTAGGAGCGGCCGGTGGTGGACACGGCCACGGCGGTGTCGGTGCCGAAGTGGAGTTGGGCGGTCTGACCCGAGCAGCCGGTGCCGCAAACGTTGGTGCTGCCGTATTGGATCCGCCACAAGCCGTTTACCCTGGTAACCGTGATGGGGCTGTTGGCCGGGGCCCTAATCAAGTTTTGGCCGCCGTAGGAGATGTTGGCGTTGTCGATGGTGATGCGGTTGAGCCCCCCAGGGGTCAGCGTGGTGGCCTCGGTGGTGGCCAGCAGTAACTGCACCGAGTCTTCGGACAGGCCGTGGTCGACATTCAGAGGGCCGGGATCGTTGTGAGGATCGTTTAGGAACTTCTCGACGGTTAGGGAGTCGACGGTGATGTGGAACCGGTTCGGGTCGCCGGCGACGGCGATGAGGTTGATGCGTCCGTGGGAGTAGGAGCGGCCGGTAGTTGATATGGCCACGGAGGAGTCGGTGGCGAAGTGGAGTTGGGCAGTCTCCCCGGGACAGCCGTTGCCGCAAACGTCGGTGGTGCCGTAGGTGATGCGCCAGAGGCCGCCGGCCCGGGCGATGACGATGGGGGTTCCCGCCGGGGCCCGGGCTGCGTTCTCGCCGCCGACGGCGATGTTCTGGTTGTCAACGGTGATGCGGTTGAGCCCCTGGGGGGTGAGAGTGGTGGTGTCTGTGGTGGCCAGCAGGATCTGGGCTGGATCTTGGGCAGTGGTTGGGAATTGTTTTGCCGTTGAGCCGGTGACCGGAGTCGGCGTCGGGGTGGGGGTTGGGATAGATCCGGAATAGCCGTAATTCTCCACCAGTTGGGTGTTCTCGTAGTAGAAGTCCAGGATCTCCGCGGGGCTGTGCCCGGCCTGAGAGCGGGAGTTGGCTCCCCACTGGCTCATGCCCACTCCGTGCCCCCAACCCTTGCCGGAGAAGCTGACCGCCGACGATGGGTCGACGATGAGCACCGGTTGGGGGTTGGGGCTGTTCTGGGCCGAACTCGGAACTGCAACCAGAACTGATGCCGCGACGAGCAGGACCGAAGCGGCGGCGAGTATCAGGGAAAAGCGAGGGCGGTTCAGCACCACCGACCGCTGCCAATGCATAGAACGTCCAAAATCGATTGGCCGCCCGCCGGGCAATTCTCCCAGTTTCGGCCCTGGCCATCAAGTACACACCAATTCCCGGCGCGGCGTTCAAGGCCGTGGAGGTGGATTCGAGTGAAAGGGAAACCGGGGTGTACAGGTAGGGTGTCGTAGTGGTTCGTCGTCTCCTTGAGCGAGCTCTGCCCCGGGGTACCCGCCGCCGACGGCTGGTTGGCGGGGCAATGGTGATCGTCCGGGAGACCGGCAACACGCTCACCCGCATAAGAGACGAGTGGCAGCGACGCCGCAATGAGGGGAATCCCGAGGCAGAGCTGCTTGTACCGGCTGCGGAGCACCTGGAGTCGGGTGACGAAGCGGGAGACGAGGCCGAGCCCGCGCCACCGCGCCTACCGGCCGGAGTGACCTATCGGGAGTGGTTCTGCCGACTGTCGGCCGATCCGAGTGTTCTGGAACTTCAGCGGCAGTGGTATCAGGAATGGCCCCAGCCTCTGAAGGTGTGGGGACTGGTGGTGGACGACGGCGGCGACGTCGCCGCCACAGAGACGTCGCTCCACAACCAGTCGTGGGGGTTGGTCGAGGTGGTCAAAGTCGAGGTCGGCGGGCTGGCTGAAGAATTCGACCGGTTGTCGCAGCACTGCCCCAAGGATCTGGTGCTGCTGCTGCGGGCAGGCGATCGGCTTCGGCCCGACGCGGTGTTCAATATTGCCCAAGCCGCGTGGCGCGATCCCTGGTTGGAACTGATGTACTGGGACGACGACCGGGTCGGTCTGGCCGAGGTATGGGATTGGCACCTGGCGGGAATGCCAGAAGGCATCTACTTTGACGACGATCTGGATCGCTTGAGCAGGCCCCGGCTCAAGCCGGGCTGGTCTCCCGACCTCCTGGCCTGTTCCAACTACATCGGACGGGCCTTTGCCGTGAGAGCCCGAGGCCTTCAATCCGAGGCGGCGCGGCGCTATCGCGATGCCGGAACCGACGACGACTCCCTTTGGTGGGACCTGCTGTTGAGTCTGGAAGTAGCCGAACAGCAGGTGTGCCGGCTGCCCGCGGTTTTGCAGGCCGCTGATCGCCGGGACGAGCGCATTGAATCGCACCATCTTGAATTGGTGAACCGCTGGGTGGCTCGTCAGGGCTGGCCGGCCCGAGCCGAAGCAGGGGCCAGCGGAGTCCACCTGGCTTGGGTGCCGGACGGTGTCATATCGGTCAGCGTCATTATCGCCACCCGGCACAACCGAGAGTTATTGGAGGGCGCTTTCGACCTGATCCGCTCAGCCAACCATCCCAGCGTTGAGCTCATCATCGTGGACAACGGCGGCCAAAGTGACGAAAACGAGGCCTGGTATCAGGATTGGGCTGCTGATCTGAGTCCTCGGATCGTCTGGTGGGAAGAGCCGTTCAACTACTCGGCGGTGAACAATCGGGCCGCGGCCCAGGCCACCGGCGAGGTGCTGGTGTTCTTGAACGACGACACCTCGAGCGGCCACCCCGGGTGGCTCCAAGAACTCATCGGCTGGGCTCAGTGCCCCGAGATCGCGGTGGCCGGCCTTCAGCTCATTGACGACGACGGCCTGATCCAACACGGCGGGGTGATCATCGGGATGACCGGCTTGGCCGGGCACCTGTTCCAGGGCATGGCCCCGCACTCCGACAGCGTGATGGGACCCACCGATTGGACCCGCAACACCGTGGCGGTGACCGGCGCCTGTCTGGCCGTGCGCCGGTCGGTGTTCGAAGAGCTTGGCGGATTCGACGAGCGCTTGGAGCTGTGCGGCAGCGATGTAGTGCTGGGTCTTCGGGCCCGGCAGGCCGGATTCCGCAATGTTGTTTCGGCGGCCACTCCGATCACCCACAGAGAATCGGCCACCAGAGGCCCGAACATCCCCGACGGCGATGTGTTTGCCAGCTATTGGGCCTATCAGCGCTGGCTGATGGGCGGCGACCCCTATTTCTCCCCAAATCTCGACACATCCCAGTCGAAGCCGGTGGTGCGCTGCGAGGAGAAGCCCGGCGTGCTGAAGCAGCTCACCGAGATGCTGGGTCGGCCCATGGAGATCTTCTATCAGCGCAACGAGACCGGGGAGGCCCACGCGCTGGCATTCGCCTCCGAAGCAGATCGGGAACTGGCCGAGTTGGTTCATCAAGAACACCGGGCGGTCCAAGGTCGACACGAGGTGAGAACCGTCAACTGGTTTGTGCCCGAGTTCCAAAACCCGTTCTACGGCGGCATCCATACCGTGTTCCGGTTGGCCGACCATCTGGCCGTGCACCACGGGGTGGAAAATCGGTTCATGGTGATGACCGGGCCCGTCGACCACGACGAGCGGTGGTACCGGTCAGGGATCTCCGCGGCCTTCCAGTCGCTGGCCGACAGTCCTATCAGTTACCACGACTCCTTTGCCTTTGATCCCAAGGAAATCCCCTCCGCCGATGCAGCCATCGCCACCATGTGGACCACTGCCTACTTCGCGGCCCGCACCCCTGGTCAGACCCGCCGCTTCTACTTGATCCAGGATTTCGAGCCCATGTTCTACCCGGCGGGCACGCTCTACGCCCTAGCCGAGCACAGCTATCGTCTGGGACTCTACGGGCTTTGCAACACCGGCCATTTGGCCGACATCTACCGGGATCGCTACGGGGGAGTAGCCGATCACTTTTGGCCCGCGGTGGACGACTCGATCTTTCACGTCCGCAACCGCATCGAACCTGATCCCGACCGGCCGGTGACCGTGTTCATCTATGCCCGCCCTGGTCATCTGCGAAACTGCTGGGAGTTGGCGGCCAGAGCCGTGCGTCTCGTGAAGGACGAACTAGCCGACAACGTGCGCATCGTGACCGCGGGATCGTGGGCCTTCCCCGAGCACATGGACTCCCTCATCACCCACATGGGTCAGCTTGACTATCGAGAGACCGGCCCGCTGTACCGATCCTGCGACATCGGTGTGGCCCTGACCACCTCTGAGCACCCCTCCTATCTGCCGCTGGAGCTGATGGCCTGCGGCGCCGCGGTGGTGGCATTCGAGAATCCGGCGGGGGACTGGCTGCTGCGCCACGACCACAACTGCATGCAGTCGCCCCAGACCGCTGACGGGCTGGCCGCCGAGATCGTTGCCCTAGTGCGGGATCCCGCCCGCCGACAGCGGCTGGCCAAGCAGGGCCTGACCGACATCGCCGCCCGCCACGCTCGCTGGGATCTGAATCTGGGTGGGGTGTACGACCATCTGTGCGATCCCGAGCCGCAGATATGAGGGCAGTGACTGACCGAGGCAGCGCCCTGGAGATCTGGGGCTACCGGGAGCTGATCGGCCGTCTGGTGCAGCGGGAGCTGGGCTCGCGCTACAAGCGGTCGGTGCTGGGCTGGCTGTGGTCGATGCTCAACCCCGCGGCCACCCTGGCCATATACGCCCTGGTGTTCGGCGTGCTGTTGAAGTTCGACCCACCTCGGGCCGGCAATGGCCGCTTCGACAACTTCGCCCTCTATCTCTTCTGCGCCCTGGTTATGTGGAACGCCTTCTACGGGGTGATCACCGGGGCCATGACTGCGCTGCTGGACCTGGGGTCGCTGCTCGGCAAGGTGTATTTCCCGCCCGAGGCCCCGGCGGTGGCCGCCCTGCTCACAGTGCTGTTCCAAGCGGCCATCGAGGCGTCGATCTTGATGCTGATCTTTATCTGTCTGGTCAACGTGAGTTGGACTTTCTTGCTTTGGCCGGTTCTGTTGCTGCTTCTGTCGATCTTCGCCCTCGGGATCGGCCTGATGCTCAGCGTATGGAACGTGCGCTATCGCGACGTGGGCTACCTGTCCACCATTGCCCTGCAATTTCTCTTCTACGTGACCCCCATCGTCTACCCGCTGTCGTTGATTCCCGAACGGGCCATGGGATTGCCAGTGCGAGACATCATCCGGCTGAATCCGCTGTCCCAGTTCACCGAGGCCTCCCGCGAACTGCTGTACGGGCTGGACTGGCCCGGGCTGCTTCGATTGGGGCTCATGGCTCTCATCTCGCTGGCCGTGGGTGCAGCTGGCTGGCTTATGTTCAAGGCCCGAACCCGAGACATCGCCGAGGAGCTGTAGCCGATGGGCGAAAACGCGGTAGTGGTCGATGGTGTATCCAAGCGCTTTCAGCTGACCTTGGACCGACCCCTCAGCCTGAAGGAAGCGTGGACGGGGCTGCGTCCCGGATCGGGCCGACCGTTCCGCCGGTTGCGCAGCGAGCCGTTCTGGGCCCTTCGCGATGTCAGCCTGGAGGTTCCGCAGGGCTCGATGTACGGACTGGTCGGACGCAACGGATCGGGCAAGTCCACCCTGTTGCGGGTCATGGCCGGGATTTACCGGCCCACCGAGGGCCGGGTCGAGGCCAGGGGCCGGATTTCGGCCCTCCTGGAACTGGGGGCGGGCTTCCACCCCGCTTTGAGCGGTCGGGAGAACATCTATCTCAACGCCTCCGTGCTGGGAGTGCCCAAGTCGCAGATCGACGAGCGAGTGGAGCAGATCGTCGAGTTTGCCGGCCTGGAAGAGTTCATCGACAGCCCCGTGAAGATCTACTCCAGCGGCATGTACGTACGGCTGGGCTTTGCGGTTGCCGTCCACGTCGACCCCGAGATCCTCATTGTCGACGAGGTGGTCGCCGTGGGCGACGAGGAATTCCAGCTCCGGTGCTTCAGCCATTTGGAGTCGTTGCGATCCCAGGGGGTGACCATCGTGCTGGTCAGCCACGATCTGGGCCTGCTGCGGGCCAACTGCGATCAGATGGCCTGGCTTAACCGGGGGCTATTGGCTGCGGTCGGCGACCCCCAGGAGGTGATCAACGCCTATCTCGACACCATCGACACCGAGGGGGCCGCCTCCGTAGGCCATCGCCCCCGGCCCGACGACGAAGAAGCGACGCCACTGCGCATAACCAACCTGGAGTTCTTCGACGAGGCCGGCCATCAGCCCAAGTCGTTCGCATCGGGCGACTCGCTGGTCGTGCGCATTCACTATTCCGCCTCGGAGCCGATCCAAGACCCGGTATTCTCACTGGGGTTCTACGACCACAACAACCTTCACCTGGCTGGACCCCGCTCTCATGTCGACGGATTTCGACCTGGCAAGGTTGACGGTGAGGGATGGGTGGAGTTTCGCTTGTTCCGTATTCCGTTCCGCTCCGGTGCGTTCCATGTCAATGCCGCGGTGCAGGATTCGGACGCATCGTTCCTCTATGACCGTCGGGCCCGGGAGTTCTGGCTTCAGATCTCCGGCGAGCCCGACCCGCAGGCCAATGGGCTGTTGAATCTGGAGGGCGACTGGCGGTCCGGAGTCTGAGGTGACTTGGGATGTCCTTTGAGCCCTTGCCAATCAGCTCAATCGGCGAACCGCTTCCCTATTCCGATGGGGCTGAGGCCGAGCTGCTGAAACTGTTCCGAACCGTCGAGGATCGCCGGGTGGGGTCGGATGAACTGGCGTCGGCGGTGCGCGACTGGCCCACCGCCTATCACCTGGCGCCAGAGCGGGCCGTGCTCTTGGCTCCGGTCGTCATCGGACCAGATGACCGGGTGCTGGACGTGGGGGCGGGCTCGGGAGTCAACACCCGGATCTGCGCCGACCGGGGGGCGGCGGTGACCGCGGTGGAGGGCAGTGCAGCCCGGGCGGAGCTGATCGCCCATCGCTGTGCTGGCCTGAAAGACGTCCGAGTGCTTTGCGGGCCGCTTGAGGGGCTGGGAGACGACGATCGCGGAGCCTACGACGTCGTTTTGTTGGTGGGGGTGCTGGAATATGCCAGCACCGGCCAAGGTGGGGGAGAGGGGCCAGAGGCCCTCCTAACCCGAGCGGTCGATGCCTTGGCCCCCGGTGGTGTTTTGGTGCTGGCAATTGAGAACCGCCTCGGGCTCAAGTACCTGCTGGGCTTTCCCGAAGATCATCTGGGGCTGCCATGGGTGAGCTGGGAGGGCTACCGCCCCGGCGAGCCGACCACTTGGTCTCGACGGGAGCTGGCCCGAATGCTGGCTGACGCCGGGTTGGCGGCCCAACGGTGGCTGTACCCGTTTCCCGACTACAAGCTGCCCACTGCGGTGCTGGCCGAGGAGATTTACGATCGGCCAGACGCAGTCGACATGGTCGACCAGGTCGTGGGCCATCCCACGACCAGTGAGTATTTCCACCCAGTTCTGGTCGCCGACGATCGGGCCGCCCACCGGGCGCTGCTGACGGCCGGACTGGGACCCGATGTGGCCAACTCCTTTTTGGTTGTAGCCGGTAGGAGTCCCCAAGCGGTGGCCGAGCGAGTCGACCATCGGGCGCTGGCGTGGCGGGTGGCTCCTGATCGACGGCGGCGCTGGCGACAGCAAGCAGTCGTCGTCGATTCGGAACAAGGCCTGATCATGAAACGCCGCCTCATGGCTGAAGACAGGGCCTCTGATTTTGAGGAGTGGCTGGGGCAGGCCGAAGTGGCCGAGGAGGCCTACTTCGAGGGTCGCAATCTCGAGCAGTGCTTGCTGGAGTCAGCCCGCGAAAACAACACCGACGAAATCGCCAAGTTGTTGGGGGCATGGCGGTCGGAGTTGGCAGCTCACGAGACACCCATTGACTCAGTCGCCGCGCCCCACCCCTATCTGCCCGCCGATGCCATGAGGGCGCTGCCCCCTGATTGGTTGGATGCCGGGCCAGACAATTTTGTGGTGACAGCCGATGACCTCAAGTTCGTGGATCGGGAATGGTTGGCGGCCGGGGGAGTGGATGTGCGGTTGGCCGTGGTCAGGGGGCTTTGGAAGACGGTCTCAGCCATGTTGAGCGCCCGCTGCCATCTGCCCTGGCCGACCACCTGGAGCAACGACCGCCTCGTGGCCCATCTCGGCACCCTGATCGGCGAGGACATCGACGAAGGGCTGATGAAGCAGTGGAGGCAGGCGGAAGATGAACTGGTGCGCCTGGTGTACCGCCAGCCGGCGGCGAGGCTGGCTGAGCTGCACGATGCTGGCAGCCGCTCCCGGATGGACCTCTTGGCGTCACCCATGGCCCCATACCGGCGCATGGAGCACTTGGTCCATCGGCAGCAGGAACTGATAGCCCAGCTGACCGAACAGCATGAGACGGCGGCGAGTCTGGAGGAAGCCCAAGCCCGTTTCGCTCAGGCCGAGGCTCAACTGGCGGAACTTCAGATCGAGCTCGCCGACGCCCAAGCCCGCTTGTCCCGAGTGGCCTGGCGGGAGCGAATCCACAACAGGATCGCGGCGCTGATTCGAGGCTTCCGCACCCGCTGAGGCTGTTTGCCGGGTTAGACCCGGGCTTCGACCAAGTCCTTTAGCGCGATCCACATCTGCTCGCGCGTGACTGAGATATCGAATCGCTGGGCCGCCTTTATGCCCCGGTCCCGCAGGCCAATCCTCAATTGCTCGTCGTCCAAGACTCGGTCCAGAGCAGTAGCCATTGTCGCTGGGCGCTTGTCGCTGAGCACGATGCCTGCTCCGTCCACCGTTTCGGCCACTGCGGCGGCGTCGTAGGCCACAACGGGCAGGCCGTTGGCCATAGCCTCCACCAAGGGCACTCCAAATCCCTCGTGCTCCGATGCGCAGGCCAACACGTCCGACAGCTGATACCACCGGAGCAGGTCCTTGTCGGAAACCTTGCCGGCAAAGACCACCCGGCCATACACGCCGAGCCGCCGAGCGAGGCCCTTTAGAGAGAGCAGGTATTGAGGAGGAGACGCGTCGCCGACAAGCACCAGGCGAGATTGAGGCCGGAAGCGAGATAGCACCGCTAAGGCGGCGATGAGGTCGTGCTGGCACTTGTTGGGGGCTAGTCGTCCCACGAACAGCACGGTGCCACCTTCTTTGGAAACCTCCGATTTGTCCTGTTCGGGTTGGCCGACTCGGCCGCCCAACTGCCATAGCACCGGGGACACCACCACGTCGTCGATGCCCAAGCCCTTCAACTCCTGGGCATTGAATTCGGAGTCGGCTATCCCTCGGCGGGTGAGTGACGCCAGTTGGCTGAGTTGCTGCCGTCCTCGTTCAACGCTTCTGGCCAGTTCGGGCTGCCAGGCCTGGAAGTAACTCGCGGGCGTGATGTTGTGGTAGTTCAGCACGATCGGAGATTTGTTGCGGATCACACTCTGGGCGACTTCTGAGCCAATGGAGTGCTGAAGAATCGAGACTCGGGCATCGCCCTTCCACTTCTCGATCGGGATTGTGCTGCTGTCTGCTCGGGTTCTGCGCTCGACGACGATGCGAACTTCGAAGCCCTTCTCTTCGAGCATTTCCTGAATGAGCCGCGTGTGGTTGCTGGTGGCATCCGCCGAAGCCATCTGGGGAATCAAAATGTCGACAGCCGGGCTCATGGTTCCCTCGATTCGGAGTCGTTCGAGGAGTTTGCCGAGGAGCGGTCTGAGGAGTTGGCCGAGCGGTGGGCCACGACAATCTGGCTGATGCGGGAGTTAGCGCAGGGCTCAAGCCGGGCGTCGAAGCCGGCGTGCTCCAGCAGGTGTCGCCAGGTGATCGGCGAGATGCCCAACCCTGATCCAAGCTCCGACTCGACCTGGCCCCTGGTTGCCGGATCGGCCACGGCCACGATGATCCGGCCAGTGCTCTTCAGCTTCAAGCTGGCTTGGTTGATCATTCCAATCAGGTCTTTCAGCGGGAGGGTCTCCACCATGCCGGCGAGCACGATCGTTCCGAATTCCCCGTCTTCGGAACCCACCAGATGGGCGAGCATGTCGCCGGTTCGAATGCCGATTCGACGGCTGAGTCCGGTGAATGCTCGGTCGGGATCTTGTTCCACGCCATGGGTAGGTATACCCCGGTCGCCAATGGCCTCGACGAGGGCTCCTTGTCCCGCGGAGAGCACCAGGCACGGCCCCGACCCGGCAAGCCCGGCCACCTGAGCGACAACCTCCGGAGCTGGCTCGGGGGGATCGTCCAGCAAACCCAGCCCAGCGGGAACAGACTGGTCGATTGGCAAACCAGCGGCGGCCTCCAAGCGGCCCATGCGGGCTTCAAGGTTGCGCAAATGCCGAATCAGCACTCCGGCGAACAAGTTGAATTGGTCGGTCAAGAAGCGTACGTACCAGTAGGTCAGCTTGCGGATTGCCCACTTGATGCCCCGTAAACCACGGCGCGAGCCAATGGGCACCTGTGGGTCGAGTGCAGCCAGACTCGCAGTCTGGTCGAGAAGGTGGCCGTCGTGGCTGACGGCATCAAAGGAGTTTCCGGAAGGAGACAGGTCGGCCCAGGCTTGCTCGATTTCAAGTTCGAGCAGGGCAATTTCGCTGTCTTGCCGCCGGCGGTTGTCGGCCTCAGCCTCGAAATCCGCACTGACTCGCTTCGTGTCGACCGATTCGGGCCTAGACATTTCGGCGCGGTCCTCGAGCGAGCCTCCGAGCTAGCCGGATGATGGCCGATCGAGCAAGATCCTCGTGCAGGCGAAGGTTCTCGGCCCCCAGTTCGGCGATGCGGGCATCCTTTTCGGCCATGCGTATGTCCCGTTCGGCGATGCGGGCGTCTCGCTCGGCGATGCGGGTGTCCCGCTCGGCGACTCGGTCCTTCCACTCCTCGATGCGGCTGTCCCGCTCGTCGACCCGTTCTTCCAGCTCCGCAATTCTGTCGTCTTGATTGGAGACGCGGTCGGAGAGCTGCTGGCTGCGGGTTTCGGCGCCTAAGGCTTGTTCGCGCAGGCTGAGAATCTCGTGGCGGATCTGCTCGCGATCCTCGCCATCGACCAGGTCTGCGGTCATGGGTGAATCGTAGTGGTGGCCCGTCGCAGAATTGACGGGGAGGGACCACGAGTTGGCGTCCTCGCCATAACGGGCGATGAACCTCTCCCATTCCCAGGGCTCGATCACCGGCTCCCGGCTAGCGCTCTCGTGGTGCACGAGGGTGGCAGCGGGCTCCACCACCACCCGCAAGCCCGATCGGAGGAGCCGGAGGCACAGATCGATGTCGCCGTAGGAAGATGGGAATTCCTGCGACATCCCACCAACGTTCAGCATGTCGCTGCGTCGGGTGAGCAGGCAGGCCCCGGTAACGCTGATCACATCTCGGGCCACATCAGCCCCGGCCGCAGCGGCCTCAGAAAGCTGGCATCCCCGGAACGAGTGGATGGGTTGGTCGTCTCCAATCTCTATGCCGATGTGTTGAATCGACCGGTCGGCATACAGCAGGGTTGCACCGACTGCACCGATGGCAGGATCGTCCAGATGGGTGGCCATTTTCCCAATCCAGTCGGTGGATTCTGCCTCGATGTCGTCATTGAGCATCAGAACAAGATCCCCGCCGCTGGCCAACAGCCCGCAGTTGATGGCCCTGGAGAAGTCGAAGGATCCCGGGCCCCGGTGTATGACCTTGATCGGCAGGCTGTTCACTTGTCGGGGTGGATCACCCTGAAACTCATCGCCCACGACCACGATCACCTCTTTGGGCGAGGGCTCGAGTTGGGCCAGAGTGGCCAGGCAGCGGTCCAGCATCGACGTCTCCGCGCCGGGCAGCGATTGGCCGGCGCTGGGAATGATGATCGAGGTGCTGGCCTGTGAAAGCGGTTGGGGGTCGACCATGAAGCTTGGTCGATGCTACCGGGGGGTTGGCCGGGCTGACAGCCGGCGCAATGCGGCGTCTATTCGATGACCGCGACCACGTCGCCGCCACCCACCGAGTCGCCCTCGGCCACCTTGATCTCGGTCACCGTGCCGGACTTCTCGGCGCACACGTTGTTCTCCATCTTCATGGCCTCGAGCACGACGATGGGATCACCGGCCTCCACTTTGTCGCCCTCGGCCACCATGATCTTCACGATGGTTCCCTGCATGGGAACGATGACGTCACCGCTCCCGCCGCTGCCTCCGCTCTTGCTGGCGGCGGCTCGCTTGGGGCGTTTGGCTCCACCCGGCCCAGAAGCGACGGCGGCCGGGGCGGTTTCGGGCACCCACATCCGCACCGAGTAGCGCTGTCCGTTGACCTCCACGTCGATGTTCCGGGCCACCAGTGGCTCGGTGTCGGCGGGCGGGGTCTCTGCTGCCGGAGAGCTCTTGATTCCGGTGAGGTCCAGGGACTCCTCCACCCATTTGGTGGAGTGGTCCAGCGCGGCGAAATCGGGGTGCGACAGGATGGCCACATCGGCGCTGATGGTGGTGGCCACCCCGCTCACCTCCAGTTCGTCGAGAGCCCGGAGGGTTCTGGCGATGGCGGTGGGCCGGTCTCGGCCCCAGCAGATCAGCTTGCCCACAAGATTGTCGTAGAACTGGCTGATCTCGTCGCCGGCCTCGTAGCCACCGTCCCAGCGAGTGCCGTAGCCGCTGGGCACTTGCAGCCCGGTAATCGGCCCCGGCGATGGCAGAAAGGCGCCCTCGGCGGGGTCTTCAGCGTTGATTCGCACTTCGATGGCGTGGCCAGAGATCTCGATGTCGTCTTGGGCAAATGGCAGGGGCTCGCCGGACGCAATCCTGATCTGCTGCTCCACCAGATCGATCCCGGTGACCAGCTCGGTGGCCGGATGCTCTACCTGGAGTCTGGTGTTCATCTCCAAGTAATAGAAGTCGCCGTCCTCGTAGAGGAACTCCACCGTTCCGGCGTTCACGTAGTCGCAGCCCTGGGCCACCTTCACGGCGGCCTCCCCCATGGCCGACAAGATGTCGGGGTCGATGCCCGCCGCGGGCGCCTCTTCGATGAGCTTCTGATGGCGGCGCTGGGCGGAGCAGTCGCGGGTGCCGAGATACACGCAGTTGCCGTGGCTGTCGGCCAGTACCTGCACCTCAACGTGGCGGGGCTTCTCCAGATAGCGCTCCATGTAGATCTCGTCGCGGCCGAAATAGCTGAGGGCCTCTCGCTGGGCCGACTCGATGGCCTCCTCCACCACGCTCTCGTCAGCCACCACCTTCATGCCCCGGCCACCGCCGCCATAGGCCGCCTTGATGGCCACGGGATAGCCGTGCTCATCTCCGAAGGCCCGCACCTGGGCCGGATCGGTGATGAGATCGGTGGTGCCGGGAACACCGCTCACCCCGACCCGCTCGGCAGCCTGGCGGGCGGAGATCTTGTCGCCCATGACCTCGATGGCCTCGGGGTTGGGGCCGATGAACGCCACGCCCCGTTCGGTGATGGCTCGGGCGAAGTCGGCGTTCTCGGAGAAGAAGCCGTAACCGGGGTGGACGCCGTCAGCTCCGGTGCGCTCGATCACATCGAGGATGGCCTCGGTGTTGAGGTAGCTCTCGGCTGCGGTTTGACCGCCCAGCGCGTGGGCCTCATCGGCCATCCGCACGTGGAGGGCATTGCGGTCGAGTTCGGAATACACGGCCACGGTGGTGATGCCCAACTCCCGGCAGGCTCGGATCACCCGGACGGCAATCTCCCCCCGGTTTGCGATCAGCACCTTGGACAACACGGCAATATGGTGGCAGACAGTCTGTTGACCACGCGAATAATGTCGGGCATCGCGGCGATCGAATAATCCTTCTGATGGGCGGCAGACGGGTTCTCAAGCACGCGAATAATGGCAGTTCGACAAATCGGAGTTTGGCGCGTGGACATGAACGAGGTTGCCGGCTATCAGGTGGAATGGGTATCCGAAACCGGCTCGACCAATGCCGATCTTTTGGCGGCGGCCCGCCGAGGCCCCGAGACAAACCGGGTTCTGGTGGCCGACTATCAGAGCGCGGGGCGAGGGCGCCGGGGTAGGACCTGGGAGGCGGCACCGGAGTCGAGCCTGCTGTTCTCGGTGTTGACCAGGCCCGAGGTTCCCGTCGTCGCGGCCCATCTAGTGACCACCGCGCTGGCTTTGGGTGCGCTGGAGGCCTGCGACTCGCTGGCCGGGGTTCGGCCCAGCTTGAAGTGGCCCAACGATTTGGTGGTGGCAGATCGCAAGCTGGCCGGAGTGCTGGCCGAATCGGTGGTGGCTGGTGACTGGCTCGAGGCTGTAGTTGTGGGCATGGGCCTCAATGTGCGGACCGGAGCAGCGCCCAGCGAGGCCGCTGAGTCGGCGGTCGCTCTGGAGGACTTATGCGGTTCAGCCGTTGACCGCCGAGAGCTCCTGGCCGCATCGCTGGCGGGCTTTGCCCGCTGGATGGATCAGATCGAAGCGGACGCCGGCCAAGCGGAATTGATTGATGCGGCCCGTCGGGAGTCAGCCACCCTTGGTCGCCGAGTATCCGTTGAGCTGGGTGACGGGAGCGTGCAGGAGGGTCTGGCTCAGAATCTAGACGAGCGAGGTGCTTTGGTGATGGAGGACGGGTCGCGGGTGGTGGTGGGAGATGTGGTGCACCTGCGAACCACTTAGGGGTCGATATCTGTGGCTTTGAGGCGGGCGAAGGCTTGGGCCGCGGCTTGGGTGAGGGGGCCGGGAGCAGAGGGGAGAGGATGGCCGTCGACGGCGTGGATGGGGTGAACGTCGCGGGTGGTGGAGGTGAGAAACGCCTCGTCGACGTCGGCCAGGGACTCGAGGGGCACATCTTGCTCCACTGCACCGGTCAGCTCGATGACCAGTTGGCGGGTGACTCCGGCCAAACATCCTGAGGCCAATGAGGGGGTTATCAGTCGGCCCTGATGGGCCAAGAAGATGTTGCTGCCGGTTCCCTCGCACAGGTGCCCCTGGGTGTTGGCGAATATGGCTTCGCTGGCCCCCAGTTCTTTGGCCGCAGCCAGGGCCCGCACGTTGGCGCCATACGACACGGTCTTGAGGCCGGCCAGGGGACTGCGCTCGTTGATGGTCCAGTCGACGGTGGCCACCGCGATGGTGGCTGGCCAAGGAGCTTGGGGGGTGGCGGCCACTGTGGCGGTGGGAGGGCTGTCGCCGCGGTTGCTGCCCAACGGGCCAGTCCCGCTGCTGACTGTGACCCGCAGCCGACCCTCTTGGAGTCCGTTGGCGGTGGCCACCGCGATCATGGCCTCCCGCAGCACCTCGGTATCGGGCACGGTGACGCCCAAGTGTTTGGCTGAGTAGGCCAGCCTCTCCAAGTGGCGGCGAGCGGCGAACGGCATTCCCCGCACGATGATCAGGGTCTCGAACACCGCGTCGCCCACCAGCCAACCATGGTCGAATGGCGAGATCCGGGCTTCGTCCTCAGGCAACAGCGCCCCGTTGATCCACACCGTGCGGGCCTTTGGCGAAGTCTCAGCAGGCGTCGGCGTCTCCGTCATGTCGCGATGTGCTCCCCGGTGGCCACGGCCAGGAGACGCCTGGCCTTCAGTTCGGTTTCACACCACTCGTCTGCGGGGTCGCTGTCGAAGGTGATGCCGCCGCCGGTTCCCAGGTGCAAGTGCTCGTTTTCGATCCAAAGGGTGCGGATGGCCACGTTCAGGTCGCCCCGCTGGCGGTCGGCGTCCACCCAGCCCACCGCGCCGCAATACACCCCTCGGGGCTGGGACTCCAGGACATCTATGGCGTCAAGGGCGGCCAGCTTGGGGGCACCGGTTACCGACCCTGGGGGGAAGGTGGCGTCGATCAGCTCCGGCCATCCGCAGCCGGCGGCCAGCCGTCCCCGAACGGTGCTCACCAAGTGCACGAGGCCGGGATGGTGCTCCAAGGAGAACAAGGCGGGCACGCTCACCGAGCCGTAGTCGCACACCCGGCCCAGATCGTTGCGCACCAGATCGACGATCATCAGGTTTTCGGCCTGGTCCTTTGGCGTCAGCCCCGACGGGTCGGCCGCGGTGCCCTTGATGGGCGACGACTCCACCCACCGCCCATTGCGTTCCAAAAACCGCTCGGGTGAGGCTGAGGCGATATGAACGCCGTGGTTGGGGAGCCGCAGCACGGCTGCGTAGGGGGCAGGGTTGCCCTCGGCCAGCGCCGCTCCCAGCGCGGCGATGTCGGTGTCGGGGTCGATGAGCGGCGCGCTCAGTCGACGGGTGAGGTTTACCTGGTAGACATCGCCTTCGGCAATCATGCCCCGGATAGCCGACACTCCGGAGGTGAAACTGGCCCTATCTAGTGAGCTGGTCCAGGAGTCGGCGGGGAGACCCTTCCAAGGACGGCCCCTCCAAGGGCGAGCCGGGCGCACTGAGTCGAATCGGGCGCACACTGCCTTGCCGTGGAAATCGATGGCCACTGCCCAAAAGCCCTTGGACTCCAAGGCGCCCAAATCGTCGGTGACGTCGGCCAGCCTGGAACACAGGTGATGTCCCACCACGGCAATAGCCGCCACCTCCATCGGGTGCAGTGTACTTACACTGGCGGGCAATGAGTCGCGGCCGTCGGCGAAGAGAACGCAAGCGAACTTGGAGGCAGCTGATGGTGGTGCTGGCCGGTCTGCTGGTGTTTGTGGCCGCGGTGGGTGGGGCAGCCGGTTTGGGCATGGTGAAATCGCAGGTCAGCCAGATACCCCGGGTGTCGGTGGGGTTGTCGCTGGACTTGGTGGGAACCTCGGTGCATCCCGATGAGCCTGGCGTAAATCGCAGTTCAGAGGCACTGAACTTTCTCCTGGTGGGGATCGACAACGCGGCCGGAATCGACCCCGACAGCCCCATCCACATCGATCGGGACGTAAACACCCTGCTGACCGACTCGGTGATCCTGGTGCGTATCGATCCCGATGCGGACCGGGTGGCCATGCTTTCGATTCCCCGCGACCTATGGGTGCCCATAGCGGGCAAGGGATGGAGCGAGCGGGTGAACACCGCTCGGGGCATCGGCGGACCTGGAACCTTGATTGAGACGGTGTCGGAGTTCCTGGGGGTGCCCGTCCACCACTACGTGGAGATCAACTTCGCAGGGTTTCTGCGAATCGTGAGTGCAGTCGATGGGGTGCCGGTGGAGATTGCCCAGCCCATTCGGGATGATTCGCTGGGACTGCGCATCGAGCAGTCGGGCGTGATCACCCTCGATCCCGACACCGCGTTGGCCTATGTGCGGACCCGTCGGCCGCTGACACTGGCAGAGGGGGGCAATCCGGCGAACGACGACGATTGGGTGCGGCTCGGAGTGTGGAATGACCTGGAGCGCAACCAGCGCCAGCAGGAGTTCATGGTGGCCACGCTCAAGCGGGCGGTGGAGCAGGGAATCCGCAACCCGCTCACCCTGCGCAGGGTGGCCAACGAACTGCTGGACGACGACAATCCCAGCATCACGTTGGACGACCGCATCACCGTGGGACAGCTCGTGGACCTGGGTGACGAATTCCGGTCATTCCAAGTGGACCAGATTGAGCGCTACCGGCTTCCGGTTGTGGACGACACCATCGACGGCAAGCAGGTGCTCTTGTTGCTGGAGGAGGAGGCCCAACCGGCGCTGGAGTTCTTCCAGGCCGGGAGCCTGGCCGGGGTGCGGGTGCGGTTGTTGAACGGCACCAGCTCGGGCACCGTCGCCGGAGTGGAGGCGGCATTGGAGCGAGCCGGTTTCTCCGTGGTGGACCGGGGCAATGCAGCCCGGTTCGATGTGGCCAGAACCACCGTCCGCTATAGCGAGGCGGCTGCCAATGAGGCGCAGACGCTAGCCCGATACCTGGAGCCCCCGCCGCTGCTCGAATTGGTGGCCGAGATCGAAGGGGCAGATGTGGAGTTGGTGGTGGGCGCTGACTATTCCGGAGTGTCAGAAAGCCCTCGAGACTCGGCTTCCTGACGGTTGGCCAAATACCACCGGTAGGTGCGGCGCAGCCCTTCGGCGAACGGAGTGGAGGCCGAGAAGCCGAACAGCTCTTTGGCCCGGCTGGGATCGACGCAGCGGCGGGGCTGACCGTCGGGCCGGGATGAATCCCACTCGATCCGGCCGGCGAATCCGGTGACCTCGGCTATGTCCTCAACCAGTTCCTTGACCGCGATCTCCTGGTTGGCCCCCAGGTTTACCGGCTCTGCCCCTAGATAGTGCTCGGCAGCCAGCAGGATGCCCTCGGCCGCGTCGTCCACGTAAAGGAACTCCCGGCTGGCCGTGCCGGTTCCCCAAACCTGGATGCTGTCGCCCCCCGCTTCCACGGCGTCGACGCACTTCTTCATGAGGGCGGGAATGACGTGGGAGACCGACGGGTGGAATTTGTCGCCGGGCCCGTAGAGGTTGGTGGGCATCAGGTAGATGCCCTGCTGGCCGTGCTGTTCGCGATTGGCCTGGAGCTGTACGAGTTGAGCCAGCTTGGCGATCCCGTAGGGAGCGTTGGTCTGCTCGGGGTACCCATTCCAGAGGGAGTCCTCCGAAAACGGCACCTTCGTGAACTTGGGATACGAGCAGATGGTACCGACGACAACCAGCCGGTCGGTGCCCGCCAACCGGCACTGCTCGATGATGTTGGTGCCCATGAGCAGGTTGTCGAGGTAGAGGTCGGCGGGACGCTCCTGGTTGGCCCCGATGCCTCCCACCCGAGCGGCCAGATGGATGACAACGTCGGGCTGAGTGTCGGCCAAGAGCCTCCGGGCATCGTCAGCGTCGCACAGGTTGTAGTCGGCGCTGGAGGGGGCGGCCATCAATGTAGGTTCTGCCTGGTTGAGCAGTCGGCATACCGCTTGACCCAGGAATCCGGTGCCTCCGGTGATCAGAACCCGCTTTCCCTCCCAGAAGCCGCTCATCGATTTACACACTAGGAGACGCGGGGCCTCCTGTGGTGGTCGCGAGCCAATAGATATGCCTAGCCGTCGGCAGCGTTTCCCGGTGGACTGAACTTGGCGGTTCGGCGCTGGCAGAATCGGTGTAGTGAGAGTGGCAATCACACTGGAGCAGTGCTGGCATCGAGTGCCAGGGGGGACGGCAACCGCCGCACTGGGATGCGTGGAAGCCCTCGGGCGCCTGGCAGCGCCGCCCGAGACGGTGGGCGTCTCGGCCTGGCACCGGAATCCTCCCGAAGAGCCGTTCATCCCCAGCGTGCCCGTGGCCCAGTTGCGATTGCCCCGGGCTGCCCTGTATCGCTGCTGGCACAAGATGCGGTGGCCCTCGGTTCAGCGGGCAACCGGACCAGTAGACGCAATCCACGCCACCGGCATGGCGGTGCCTCCCCGGACCGCGCCGCTGGCGGTGACGGTCAACGACCTGGCATTTCTGCGCCATCCCGATCACTTCACCGCGCGGGGCGTGAGGTTTTTCGCGCAATCGTTGGAGCTGGCCCGAAACGACGCCGACATCGTGGTGTGCCCGTCGCAGCACACCGCGGATGACTGCCTGCATGCGGGGATTGCCGCTGAAAAGGTGCGCATAGTCCCGTATTGGGTCGACGACTGCCTCACACCGCCGCAAGAAGCCGAGGGGGTGCGACAGCGGTTTGGTTTGGCTGAGAAGTTCGTGCTTTGGGTGGGCACCGCGGAGCCCCGCAAGAACCTCAGCGGACTGCTGGAGGCGTGGCAGACGCTGGACCGCTCCGCCGAACAGTTGGTGCTGGTCGGCCCGGCGGGGTGGAATTCGAATCCCAACAGCGGTGAATTTGCGTCGAATTCGGGCCTGGACGGGGCTTCGGCGGCCCATGGGCAGTCGGTGCGCCGTCTGGGATTCTTGTCCGAGGCCGACAAGCGGGCGCTGATGCGGGCCGCTGCGATGGTGTGCTATCCGAGCCTGACTGAGGGCTTCGGCCTGCCGGTTCTGGAGGCGATGGTGCAGGAGACACCGGTGGTCACCTCGGCGACGGGGGCCACTGCGGAAGTGGCTGGTAGAGCCGGTGTGCTGGTGGATCCCCTTCAACCGCGGGCGATCGCCGATGCTCTGGCCGGGTTGCTCGACAGCCCCGAAGAGGCCGCCCGATTGGGACAGCAGGGCCGGGAACGGGCGCAGGCCGAGTTCACCTGGCAGCGCACTGCGCAGGGGCTCCTTGACGTCTACCAAGAGATCGTGGACTGATGGACTCGACGGGGCTTGAGAACCACACCGTCTCCATCGGCGTGAACCTGCTGTGGCTGCGACCGGGCCGAGTAGGAGGTTCTGAGGACTATGCGGTGAGGCTGCTGTCGGCCATTCCGCCAGATGCGCCGGTGAAGCTGACCCTGTTCGCGCCGCGGGGATTTGCCAAGGCCCATCGGGGGCTGGCCGAGCGCCATGAGGTGGTGACGCCGCGAGCGGGAAGGCTGCGACCGCTTCGGGTGCTGGTGGAGAACACCTGGCTGGCCGCCCAATGCCGCCGCCGCGGAGTGGACGTCGTCCACCACTTCGGGGGCACCGCTCCCTTTGTGGGCATGAAGCCCGCGGTGGTGACCGTCCACGACTTGCAGCCCTTGGACCATCCCAAGCGCTTTGGTTTGGTAAAGCGGCTGTACCTTCGGGTGATGCTGCCTTGGTCGGTGCGCCGAGCCGACACCATCGTCACCGTGAGCGAGTTTTGCCGCAGTCGCCTGGTGGAGCGCCTGAAGGTGGATCCCCAGCGAATCGCCGTCGTTCCCGCCCCGGTCGACACCTCCTCGGCTGATTCGGATATGCCGCTGGCCGCGGCGGCGCCCGACTTGGCCAGCCCATTCGTGCTGTATCCGGCACTGACCTACTCCCACAAGAACCACGAGGTGCTGCTGCGGGCTCTGGCCCGGTTGGCCGCCGACGGGGTGGACGTGGCGTTGGTTGTTTCGGGAGGACCTGGACCGCTGGATTCCAAGCTCGATCATCTTGCCGACAAGCTCGGAGTGGGAGGCCGGTGGCACCGGTTGGGCCGCATTCCTCGTGCCGTCTTGGACGGCTTGTATCGACAGGCGGTGGCCGTGGTGTTCCCGTCAAAGTACGAGGGGTATGGCCTACCGGTAGTGGAGGCCATGGCCCGGGGCTGTCCGGTGGTGGCGGCCGATGCCGGTGCCCTGCCCGAGGTGGTGGGTCCAGGCGGGCGCTTGGTGGACCCCGACGACGCTGAATTGTGGGCGAGGGCGATAGGCGAGCTGGTGGGCGACCCTGGTGCCCGCACGACACTGAGTGAGGCGGGAGCGTCCCGGGTTGGCCAGTTGGCCGAACTCGATCCGGGAGCTGAGCTGTGCGACATGTACGTCCAGATGGCGCCACGATGAGTCGGCGCAGCTGGGCCCTGGGCGAAGTGTGGAACAGATGAGCGAGCAATCGCTGTCCATCCTGGTGCTTTGTCCGCACTATGAGCCTGACACCGCCCCCACGGGGGAGGTGATGACCTCAATCTGCGAGCAGTGGACGGCCTGCGGCCACCGGGTGGAGATCATCACCAGCCTTCCGTGGTACCGGGACCACGCGGTGGCCGAGGGTTGGAAGGGTCGGCTGGTGCGCACCCAGCAGGAGCCGTGGGGGCGGATCCGGCGTTGGCACCCGTTTCCCTCCAACAAGGGGCGGCTGATGGCCCGAGCGGCTGGGTTCGCCGGATTCACCGCGCTGGCCGGCATTGATGCCGCGGTCGCAGCCGGCCGCTGCGATGTGGTGTTCGCCATGTCGCCCCCCATCACCTTGGGCGCTGCGGGGTGGGCGGCCGCCTGGCGGGGGAGGGCGCCGCTGGTCTTCAACGTGCAAGATGTGTTCCCCGACGCGGCGGTGGAGACCGGTGTGTTGCGCAGTGCCCGAGTGGCGGCGGCGGCATCCCGCCTGGAGCGCTGGGTGTACCGGCGGGCCGCGGCGGTCACCGTGTTGTCGGAGGGCATGGCTGCCAACGTGAGGGCCAAGCTGGGCTCCGGCGTCGACCCGGACAAGGTGGTGGTAATCCCCAACACAGCCGACGCCGGGCGCATCAAGCCAGCGGGGCGTCTCAATTCGTATCGAACCGACCTCGGGCTGGAGGACGCCGACAGCACCGTGGTGATGTATGCCGGCAACCTAGGCCATTCCCAGCCCCTGGAGATGGTGGTGACTGCGGCCCAGCGATTTTCCGACCAAGGTCGAGCCGACGTGCAGTTTGTGGTCAACGGCGACGGCGTGGCCCGCGCCACGGTGGCTGCCGCGGCCGAGCGGCTGGACAACTTGCACCTGGTGGGCTGGCAGCCGCCAGAGCGTCTTGGAGAGGTGTTGGCTGCCGCCGATCTGCACCTGGTGCTCCTGCGAGCTGGGCTGGGCACCACCAGCGTGCCCTCCAAGGTGTATTCGGTGCTGGCCGCAGGCCGCCCCGTGCTGGCCAGCGTGGACCGGGGAAGCGAGGTGGAGCGGTTGCTGTCTGACTCCGGGGCCGGCCGGACGGTGGACCCCGACGACCCCGATGCCTTCTGTGCCGCTCTGGCCGAAATGGTCGCCGACCGCCAAGGCCTCGCCGAGATGGGACGCCGGGGGAGAGGTTTCGCGATGCAGGCCGAGGGCCCCAAAGAGGTTGCCGACCGATACATGGAGCTGTTCGGCAGGCTGGTGGAGTAGCGACCGTGCGCCCCTGGCTGTGCCCCTGGCTACAGGTGTGGATTGGGGGTTCGGGCCGGGTAGCGTGGTGAATCGTGGCAAGAGCCTCTGGTTCTCGAAAGGTGGCGCGGGCCGCGTCGATGGGCGGTGTGGGACAACAGCGCCGGATCATCGGCTTTCCCGCCGTGGTGGTGCTCATCATCCTGATCGGCATCGCCGTAGTGGCCATCGCCCGCACCCAGCGCGAAGCCGAGTCACGACCCGGCCTCAGCGACCACTGGCATTCGGCCTACACCGTGTGGGATTGCACCGACGGTGAAGGCGGTGCGCATCAGCCCATATTCGAGGGCCGGAGAAATAGCCAGGGATATCCCTACGACCCCGAAGGCATCCACTCTCACTCCGACGGGCTGATCCACATCCACCCGTTCACCGCCAACGCCGCTGGTGAAGACGCCGTCATGGCCAAGTTCTTTGAAGCGATGTTTGTGACCATGGACCAGAATGGAATCACCGCGGCCGAATTCGGCGTGATCAGCGCGGTGGACGCGGTGTGCGATGGGCAGCCGGCGGTGATGCAGATCGTGCGCTGGTCCAATGCCCTCACCGCGACGGTCGGGGAACCCGATGAGCGCATCTATGAGGACTTCGGCGATGTCCGATTCAAGAATGACGGCGAGGCCTTCACCATCGCGTTGGCGCCCCGCGACGCAGTAGTGCCGCTTCCTCCCACGGTCAACGATCTTCTCGCGGTGTCGCCGTCGCTGGTGGCCGACCTTTCTCAACCCGAAGGGCCGGTCGAGTTCGACGAGGACCTCGATGAGGACGTGCCGGGCGTCAGGGTGGAAGACGACGGCTGAGCCGGGCGAACCACTGACATGGACGCGGTTGTTCTAGTCGGCGGATTCGGCACCAGACTTCGGCCTCTGACCCTGACCCGTCCAAAACAGATGCTCCCGGTTGTCGACCGGCCCATGATCGAGCATGTGGTGGGGCGTTTGGGAGAGCAGGGAGTCACTCGTGCGGTTCTGTCTCTCGGATATCGGCCGGACGCATTCGAGGCCGCTTATCCGGAGCATCGCTGTGCCGGGGTGGAGCTGTTCTACGCGGTGGAACCCGAACCGTTGGACACCGCCGGGGCCATCGCTTTCGCGGCGCGGATGGCCGAGGTAGATGACACATTCATCGCCGTGAACGGTGATGTGATCAGCGACTTCCCGCTAGTCGACCTGGTGGACGCCCACCGCGGAAATGGCGCAGCAGCCACCATCGCCCTCACCCCGGTGGAGGACCCCTCGCGCTACGGAGTAGTGGTGTGCGACTCCGATGGCAAGGTCCAGGCCTTTGTCGAGAAGCCGCCCGCCGATGAGACTCCCAGCCAGTGGATAAACGCCGGGATGTACGTACTGGATCCCTCGGTGCTCGACCTGATCCCCGAGAACCGCCCGACGTCAATTGAGCGGGAGACCTTCCCAGCCCTGGTTCAGAAGGGGTCGCTGTACGCCGTGGCCCGGGACGGCTTTTGGATCGACGCCGGCACCCCGGAGGCCTTCTTGGAGGTCCAGATCGCCCTCGCCGGTGGCACTCACATCCATCCCACCGCCGAAATCGCCCCCAGTGCCCGGATAACCAACTCGGTGATAATGGACCACGCAGCAGTTGCCGAAGGAGCCCGTATAGCCGACTCCGTGTTGCTTCCCTACAGCACGGTCCAGGCGGGTGCCGATATCAACAGGGCCATAATCAGCCCTGACCATCACATCAACGTCTAGCGGAACAGATCCTCGCCAGCGGGTCGAACCACGTCCGCTTGGATGCTCCCGGGGCCGAGCCACGACGGATCGATGCCCCGGATAACGGCCACTGGGACATTTTCGGTCTTGCCCATGACCAGTTCGGCCGCGGCAGCCAGCTCATCGACAATGGCCACCTCGGTCACCTGGAGCTCCCTCCCCGTTGAGTCGGGAGTCCCCCTCAGGTCGAGAATGGGGCGGACACCGGCCGCGCCAATGGCCACGTCGGCCACCCCTCGCCGCCAGGGCCGACCGAAGGTATCGGACACGATCACGCCTACCTCCACTCCGGATCGTGCCCTGATCCCCTCGCGAATCCGTCGGGCCGAGCGGTCGGGGTCGTCGGGTAGAAGGGCGGCCTGGTTGGAGTCAACATTGGACCGGTCGACCCCGGCGTTGGCGCAGACAAATCCGTGCTTGGTCTCGCTGATGATGAGATCGCCCCGCCGCCGCAGCACCCTCACCGACTCCTGCTCCACCACTGGCTTGTGCGACAAGGGGTCGTCGGGGTCCACCGCGACCATGGCATTCTCGGCTTTGGAGACGATCTTCTGGGTGACCACCACCACGTCACCGTCGGCCAGGTCGGCCGCCTCGGCGATCATCCCAGCCAAGTCGTCTCCCGCCTCAATCTCCGGCAATCCCTCCACACCGAAAATCTCGAGCCTCATGCCTGGACACCTTCATCCGAGCAGGCCAATACAACTCGGGCCAGGTCGGTCGCGGTTTCTACGCTGTCCATGATCGTCGGGGCAACCACGCAGGTCATGCCCACTGCTTCGACGTCGTCGGCCAAGTGGGCGTCGGCCTCGTCTATCACCAGGGTGGCCGCCACGTCTCGGTACAGCCGGGCTACGCCCACCACCGAGCATTCGTGGCCGAGCTCTCGCATGAGCCGGTCGGCGGGGCCCTTGAGGGCGGCCCCGCCCACGATGGGCGAAACCGCCACCACTGAGTCCCGGCGGTCGGCTACCGCTTGGCGCACGCCGGGTACTTCCAGCACCGGTCCGATGGACACGATGGGATTGGAGGGGGCGATGACAATGAGCCGGGCCGCAGCCAGGGCCTCGAGGAGCCCCGGAGAAGGCTGGGCTCGCTCCGACCCCGCCACCCGAACCGCAGATACGGCCACGTTGTGGCGGCGGCGCACAAAGTAGTCCTGGAAGCCGATCTCGCCTTCGTCGTCGGTGGTGACCCTGGTCTCGATCCGATCATTGGTCACCGGCAACACGTTCAGCTCCAAACCCCAGGCGGCGGCGATCTCCGCGGTGATGGAGGCCAGGTCAGCCCCTTGGCCCAATCGGTGGGTTCGGTACAAGTGGGTGGCCAGGTCGCGGTCACCGAGGCGGAACCAGGTGATCCCGCCGTAGCGGTCCAGGGCGTCCATGGCCTGCCAGGTCTCGCCGGCCAAACCCCAGCCGGTGTCGGGATTGACCGCCCCGGCCAGGGTGTACACCACAGTGTCCAAATCGGGGCTCACATGGAGGCCGTGGAGCACGGTGTCGTCGGCGGTGTTTACCACCGCCAGCAGGTCGTGGGGCGGGTGAGCCCGGATCAATCCGGTGAGCAGCTTGGCCGCCCCAACCCCTCCAGCAAGCGTGACCACGCTTGGGGTCAAGAAATCCCCTTGGGAAAGCATCCGACAGGTTTGATCAAGAAATCCCCTTCAGCTTCCCTTGGAGCAGGTCCAAGTCGGCGTCCACCATCATGGCCACGAGGTCTTGGAATCCGACCTCCCGGTGCCAGCCCAGCACCGAGGTGGCCAGGCTGGGATTGCCCACCAGCATGTCGACCTCGGCGGGGCGGAAGAAGGCCTCGTCGATCATCACGAAGTCCTGATAGTCCATGCCCAAGTGGGCGAAGGCCAGCTCGCAGAACTCCCGCACCGAGTGGGTTTCCCCCGAGCACACTACGTAGTCTCCGGGCTCGTCTTGCTGGAGCATCAGCCACATGGCCTTCACATAGTCGCCAGCGAATCCCCAGTCGCGTTTGGAGTCGAGGTTGCCCAGGCGAAGCTCGCTCTGGCGCCCCAGAAAGATAGATGCCGCCGCGTGGGTGATCTTGCGGGTCACGAATTCCAGGCCCCGCCGGGGGGATTCGTGATTGAACAATATGCCCGAGCTGGCGTGCAGGCCGTAGCTCTCCCGGTAGTTGACCGTGATCCAGTGGCCGTACACCTTGGCCACCCCGTATGGGCTGCGGGGATAGAAGGGGGTCTCCTCGGTTTGGGGAACCTCTCGCACCTTGCCGAACATCTCGCTGCTGGACGCCTGGTAGAAGCGAATGGAGGGGTCGACGATGCGGATGGCGTCCAGTAGACGGGTGACTCCCAGCGCAGTGGTCTCACCGGTGAGGACGGCCTGGCCGAACGACGTTTGCACGAACGACTGGGCCGCCAGGTTGTACACCTCGGTGGGGCGGTGGTGTTTCAGCGCCTCGATAAGGGAAGCCTCGTCCAGCAGGTCACCGCTGGCGATGGTGATCTGGTTCTGTAGATGGGCGATGCGCTCGAAGCTGACCATGCTCGACCGCCGGACCAGCCCCACAACCTCGTAGCCCTCTTCGAGCAAGAACTCAGCCAGATACGAGCCGTCTTGTCCCGTGATCCCGGTGATAAGCGCTCGTCGCTCAGCCATGGGAGTTTCTTCTCTGCCCGGTGGTACTGGTTTTCGGCGCTCTTCCCTTGGGGTGTTGTCTAGCCATGGGAATCACCAGTTTGGCTGGTTTGAGCGTTGCGGGCATCTTCAAGGGTGTCGGTCAGGGTATCGGTTAGGTCTATTTCTGGGGCCCAGCCGGTGGTCGTCCGGAGTTTGGCGTTGTCTCCCCGCTGCACCGGCAAGTCGACCGGCCGGAAAAGGCGGTCGTCTTGTTCGAGGCTCATAGGGAACTTGGCGAGGTCCAACAGGCTCTTGGCGATCTCGGATACGGCCACATCGCGGCCCGAGCACACGTTGTAGGCCTCTCCGGGTTCGCCGTCGATCACCAGCAATCGGTAGGCCCGGACCACGTCGCGCACGTCGGTGAAGTCCCGGCGGGCCGACAGATTCCCAACCGGGACCACGGAGCTGCCAGAAAGCTCGTTGCGGGCGATGCGGGTTGCCAGGGCCGGGGCGAGAAAGCGCTCGCTCTGGCCGGGGCCCAGGTGGTTGAAGGCTCGGGCTCGGATGACGCCGAGCCCGTGGCCCAAGAAACCCTGAATGCACACCATCTCGGCCGCAGCCTTGCTGGCGGCATAGGGATTGACCGGGCGAAGGGGGGCGTGTTCGGTAATGGGTAGCTCGTCGTGGCTGACCATCCCGTAGATGTCGCTGCTGGTGACGGCCAGCAGTCGCTCGACTCCGGCGTCGATGCAGGCTCGCACGACATGGAGGGTGCCGTCGGCGTTGACGAGGAATGTGCCCATCGGATCGCTCCACGAGGCGGCCACGTCGCTCTGGCCGGCCAAGTGGTACACCGCATCGGGTTTGGTTTCGGCGATCAGTTCGGCGATGGCCCCGGCGTCTTCGATGGGAGGGCTGCCGATCACCCGATCCACCTCGATTACGTCGTCGGCGCAGGCATTCAGATGAGCAACTAGGTGTGTCCCAACAAAACCCCGCGACCCGGTGACCAGGGCTCGCATCGCCACGAGTGTGCCACTTCTCGCGTGCATTTGCTGTGCCCGATGGCGGATGCCAAGTGCTCTGCGGCATGCCTCCTTTGTTGCAGGACGGGCCGGTACGGTGTTGAGGTGGGCGATCCGCAGCCAGTTGACGAGCCGGTCGAGGAGCCGGTGTCGGAGGAAGACCCGCTGGTTGAGTGCATTCGCAACGGTATCTACACCGCGGTGGGACTCGGTCTGCTGGTCATCAACCGGGTCCAGGCCGCCCGGATGGACCTGGTTGAGCAGCTGCCCGAAGAACTGCGAGACGCCTTCTCCGATCTGGCCGATCAAGTGCCTGAAGATGTGCGCAACGCGGTTGGTGACTTGGCTGGCCAGCTTCCCGAGTCGGTGCTGAAGGTGCTTTCGGATGCAGTTGAGCAGGCCCCGGCCCTGGCTGAGGCGCTGCGGGAGTTCGTTAGCCGCAACACTGACAAAGCCTGATGGAGGCCATGGCCGAATTCAGGATCCACGTGGTTATCGTGAGCCACGATCCTGGTCTGTGGTTCGACGAGACGCTGGAGTCGATTGCCGCGCAAGATCTTCCCGTAGTGGATGTGACTGTGGTGGACGCCGGCAGCGATTCGGACTCCACGGCACGGGTGCAGCACTTCTTGCCCCAGGCTGTGGTCCACCGGCTCGACTCCAATCCCGGATTCGGCCCGGCGGCCAATCAAGTGCTGTCGGACGCCGACCCTGCTCCCGACTTCTACGTGTTCTGCCACGATGATGTGGCGCTGGCGCCGAACACCCTGCGACTGCTGGCCCATGAGGCGGTGCGCTCCAACGCAGGAATTGTCGGACCCAAGTACGTGGACTGGGACGAACCCAGCCGCATTCTCCAAGTCGGCCTAATGGTGGACAAGACCGGGGTTTCGACTCCCTCGGTTGAGGTGGGCGAGCTCGATCAGGAGCAGCACGATGTCGTCCAGGAGATGTTCGCGGTGCCGGGAGGTTGCGTGTTGGTGCGCGGCGACCTCTTTCGGGCCGTCGGCGGCTTCGACCCGGAGATGTCGTTCTGCTACGAGCATGTTGACTTGTGTTGGAGGGCTCGCACGGTGGGGGCGCGTGTCATGGTGGCCCCAACCGCGGTGGTCCGTCATCGCCAGCGGCTGGCCGATCGCATTTCTCGGACCCAAACCGAACGGCTGGTTCGCCGCCATCGGATTCGAACCCTGTTGTCGGTTTACGGAGTCTGGCATTCGGTCCGGGTGATTCCTCAGGCGATGGCGCTCTCGGCCATCGAGCTGCTGGCCTCGCTGGTAACCGGGCATTTGCGCCAGGCTCGCCAGATCGGAGCATCGTGGGGATACAACCTGGTCCGACTGGGGTCGATACGGCGACGACGGCAGGCCGTCGGGCAATCCCGCCACGTTGGAGATTCCCACATCCGCCTCTCGCAGTCCCGGGGCCTTGCCCCTCTGGCCACTCTATTGACGAGCTGGAGGAGCAGTGGGGAAGACGGGGACTCGACCAAGAGCACCCTGGTGGCCCGGTTGAGCCAGTCCCGAGCCCCGCTGCTCGTGGGGATCGCCACCGTGATCTTGGTCCTTTTGGGGGCTCGGGATTTGGTCGCCGGGAGCATTCCCGCGGTGGGCGATATGGCCCGGCTGGGGTCGAGTTCTGATCTCTTGGGCAACTGGTGGAGCGACTCCAGACCCGTGGGACTGGGGCAGGATGGGTTTGCTCCCACCGGCTTGGGAGTTCTGACCTTGCTGAGCTGGTTGTTCTTGGGGCAGACCGATCTGCTGCGCACGGCATTGATCGTCGGCATGGTTCCACTGGGAGCGCTGGGGCTGTGGCGGCTCATGCGCCCCTTCGACTCCCTGTGGATCCAAGGCGTGGCGCTGGCGGTGTACCTCGCCAATCCGGTGCCCTACAACGCACTGGCCAACGGGGCTTGGAGCGCTTTGCTCATGTACGGGGCGGTGCCCTGGCTCTTGCGCGCCGTGCTGGCCGGATCGTGCCTGGCCCCCTATGGGACGGTGGGAGGCAGCCCGGGTCCGGCCTTGCGCCCCCCGTCTTTTTTGCGGGAGGCCCTGGCGGTTGGGCTGCTGTTCGGCTTGGCCGGTGCGCTGGCCTCAGAGGCTCTCATCGTCATGGGCCTCTTGCTGGCCGGTCTGATTCTGGGGTCGCTCATCGCCGGGACTGCCAAGGGCATGTCTCGCATGGTGGCGGTGGTTGTGGCCGGAGCGGCGGTGGCCGCGGTTTTGAACCTGCCATGGCTGACCGACAGCCTGCCCACGCTTCTTGGCGATCGCCCGGGGGGAAACGGGGGAAACTCCTGGGCGGAGATCCTGCGCTTCGACACCGGGCCATTCGGCGACAATCGCCTTGGTTGGGCCCTTCCGATGGCCGCGGTGCTCCCTCTCGCCTTGGCCCATGACTCCCGGCTGGCATGGGCGGTACGAGGGTGGACGCTGTACCTGGGCAGCGCCGCCGTAGCCTTTGTGGCCGAGCAGGACTGGTCGCCGGTGCCCTTGCCACGGCCCGAAGTGATACAAGTTCCCGGCGCAGTGGGCTTGGCCATCGCGGTTTCGATGGGCGTGGCCGCCTTCCTGGTGGACATTCGCCGCCATCGCTTCGGGTGGCGTCAGGTTGTGCCCTTTACCGCCGTCGCCGCGTTAGTGGCCGGGATGCTGCCGGCTCTGGCCGTCGTTTCAGGGGGCGACTGGAACGCAACCCGCGACGACTACTCAGATGTTGCTCCGTTCTCCGACGATGGCGAGGTCGCTGAGCATCGGGTTCTGTGGCTGGGACATCCCGACGTGATGCCGCTGGCCAGTTGGAATCTGGACGGACACCTGTCGTTTGCGATCTCTGATGGGAAGGAGTTTCCCTCGGTGGCTCAGCGCTGGGTCGGTCGATTGGACGACCGCACCAGCCAAGTGGCCGATGCCGTGCTGCAAGCGCCGGAGTCGGGTACCAGCCGCCTGGGCGCCGAGCTGTCCCAGTGGGGGATCGGAACCATATTGGTGCCGGAGCGCTTGGCCCCCCCGCCCTACGGCGAGCTGTCACAAAGCGCCCCCGAGTGGTTGTTAGACATGCTCGACAGCCAACTCGACTTGGTGCCGGGCGGACTCACTTCGGGCATACCCACGTACCACAACACGGCAGCAGGTCCCGAGGATCTCCGCGCCGCCATCGGCCCCCCGCCCGATGACGGGAACTCGGATCTGAACCGGTTGCTGCTGTCGGTGCAGATCGCGCTGTGGGTAGTGGGCCTGGTGGGGATAGCCCGACTCAGCACCGGTGACAAGCGCCGCCGGCTGGACATCCCCGATTTGGCCGATGAGAGGCCTGCTCGGTGAGCGGCCGGGTGATGCGCTGGCCCTTGGTGGTGATTGCCCTGGCGACGGTGATTGGGCTGGCGGTGGCCGACCGTGGCGATGACGAAATTGGCGGGGGATTGGTCCAGCCCAGCCGAGATGCAACCAGCGCGGCCCCCGGCCCGGGCGCTGAAGGGGGTGTCTGGTACTGCTCGGAGGGAACCTCGCTGCCGGGCGAGTTCGCCGACCACACAATTGTCGTGGCCAATCCGACCGGAGTTGCGGTCGCCGCGGAGATTTCGGTCTTTCCGACTACGCCGATCGGATCGGTATCGCCGCTGGCGAATCCCGAGAAAGTGCTGTTGAACGTGCCGGCACAGACACAGTCCTCCCTCCGACTGGCCGAGATTGTGGAGTCGCAATACACCGCCGCATTGGTGGAGGTGGATTCCGGCTCGGTTGTGGTGGAACAACGGGTGCAGGGGCCAACCGGCATGGATGTCGTACCTTGCGCCTCCCGCTCCTCAGAGACCTGGTACTTCGCAGCGGGATCGACTCGGCGGGATGCCCGCCTGGTCTTCACCCTCTTCAACCCCTTCCCAGAGAGGGCAGTGGTGAAGTTCACCTTCTCCACCGATGAGGGTCTCCGGGAACCGCATGCCCTCCGCGGTGTACTGGTTCCGGCCCGGTCGCTGGTAGTCGTGAATGCCACCGACTTGGTGCCTCGTTTCTCGTCAGTCTCCACCACCATGGAGACACAGGTTGGGCGGATTGTCGCCGGGAGGCTCCAACTGTTCGATGGCAGCGAGGGGCTGGAAGGGCTGACCGCCGGGCCGGGGGTGCCGGAAACCCAGACGCAATGGGTCTTTCCCACTGGGCCGGCCGACCAGGGAGTGGCCGAGCACATCGTCTTGTACAACCCGACCGATCGGGAAGCGGCCGCCGACGTCAGGATTCGATTGGATCCCTCCGAAATCGGCGACGCCTTGCCGCCGTTTGAGCTGAGAGTGCCGGCCCAGCAGAGAGTGGCCCTCGTATTTGAGAATCGGGGGAACTACCCACTGCCGTCCGCACCCTTTGCCTATGGCGCAGGGGACTTTGTGGCTGAGGGCGTTGGGTTCTGGGCTGCTGTGCAGGTGTACAACGGGGTTCCGATTGTGGCCGAGCGGGTAGTGGCCGCATCAGCGGCATCGTCTCCTGCCGGGGTGGCGATAACCGTCGGGACGCCGGTGCATGCTAGGAACCACCTGATTGCGTGGAATGGGGCCGACGACGCTGACGTGGCATTGGTGGTCGTCAATGCCTCTCCTGATTCCATTGCCCAGGTAACCGTTTCGGAGGTTGCCGACGGGAGAGTCACTCCCATCGCCCAGCTCAATCCCCGAGAGGTGGCCCCGCACAGCCGCCTGGTCGTCCCGGTTGACCGGCTGACAGAAGGTGGCTCTTTCGCACTGCTGGTGGAGGCCAGCCAGCCGGTGGTTGTCTCCCGCTCGCTTCTGGCTCGGACCGGGACTGGGATTGCCTCTGGCTTGTCGATCCCCTTGGATCCCCTCCTCCTCGATCCGTCTGCGTTTTAGAAGGCACTCTCGGCCTGTCTACGATCCTCGGTTGTGGACGCCCCTGCTGAAGCCCTCCCTACTGTTCGAGACTTGGTGCTAAGGCGGGCTGACGACGACGGCCTGGCTGTGTTGTTCGAGGACGAGCAGCACACCTACCGCGAGTTCACGGCCGGATGCGTCGCCCGTGCCCATCTTCTGCTGGGCGGCCGGTCGGAAGGCCCCTTCCATGTCGGTGCGCTTCTGGACAACGGTCCGGAGTATTCCATGTTGCTGGGCGGGGCGGCGGTGGCCGGCGCCGCGGTGGTGGGCATCAACCCCACCCGACAGGGCGCAGAGCTGGCCCGCGACATCACCCATGCCGACTGCGGCATCATCATCACCGAGAGCCGCCACCGTGGGCTGTTGGAGGGGTTGGATCTGGGAGCGGCCAACGGCCGGGTATTGGATGTGGACTCCCCGGAGTGGACTGCCGCGTTGGCTCCCTATTCCGGAGCTGAGCCCCCCGATGCCGACATTGATCCGCTGGCCCCCTTCTTGCTGCTGTTCACCTCGGGCACCACCGGCGATCCCAAGGCGGCTATTTGCTCGCAGGCCCGTCTGGCTCGGATCGGCGAGGTGATCACCGAGATGCGAAAGCTCACGTCCGAAGACGTGTTCTACCAGGCCATGCCCATGTTCCACTCCAACGCGCTGATGGCCGGGTGGGTGCCGTGTCTGGCTGCGGGGGGTGTCGGTGCCTTCCGGCGCCGATTCTCCGCATCGGGCTTTCTGCCCGACGTGCGCCGATTCGGCGTCACCTATTTCAACTACGTGGGCAAGCCCCTCACCTACATCCTGGCCACCCCCGAACAGCCCGACGATGCCGACAACACCTTGCGCATCGTGTTCGGCAACGAGGGCGCGGTGCATGACCTGGAGCGGTTCTCCCGCCGTTTCGGGGTGCCGGTGGAGGACTCCTACGGCTCCACCGAGGGAGGTGTGGCGGTGAGCCGCACCTCCGACACCCCGCCCAATGCCCTGGGACGGGCCGATGAGACCGTGAAGATCCTCGATCCCGACACCGGCGAGGAGGCGCCGTTGGCCGTCTTCGACGACACCGGCAAGCTGCTCAACCCCGATGAGGCCATCGGCGAGTTGGTGTCGATGGTGTCGGCGCCCACGTTCGAGGGCTATTGGAACAACCCCGAAGCCGATGAGGAGCGCACCCATGGGGGCATCTACTGGTCGGGAGATCTGGCCTATCGGGACGCCGATGGGTTCGTGTACTTCGCGGGGCGGAACTTCGACTGGCTGCGGGTGGACGGGGAGAACTTCGCGGCGGCCCCGGTGGAGCGCATTCTGGTGCGCCACCCCGATATCGACTTGGCCGCGGTCTACGCCGTGCCCAGCCCTTCGGTGGGCGACGAGGTGATGGCCGCGGTGGTGCGCCGCCCGGGTTCGGTATTCGACCCGGAGGAGTTCGTCGAGTTCTTGGACAGCCAAGACGACCTGGGCACCAAGTGGACGCCTCGCTATGTGCGCTGGGCCGACACCCTGCCTCAGACTGAGACCAACAAAATCCTCAAGCGCACCTTGCGCCGGGAGCGCTGGGAGTCGGACGACGAGACCTGGGTGCGCGACGGGGAGGGCTATCGCCGGCTGGCTTCGGACGACGCCGACGCGATTCGAGCCGAGTTCGAGGCCCGGGGCCGTCTGTCGGTATTGGATGTCTAGCGGTGCTTGATCTCGGTTACCTCAGTGCGATCTCAGCGATAGCCCCGACGGTGGCCGCCACATGGGCTCGCTGGCTGGCGTCGATGGTCTCATAGACCTCGTTCATCCGGGCCGAGGTGATTTCTTCGGCCTGACGGTGCACGGCCTTGAGGGACTCGGGGTCGGAAAACGGCTCACTCCAGCCAAACATCTGGGCCTGCTGGGGTCCGGACTGGGCAACGACGGCGTCCACCGGGGCCATTCCCACCGCGCTCAGCGCATGCACGTGGAACCCGAATCGCAGCTCTCGCAGGATTTGGAGAGCCAAAGCGGTGGCTGCCGCCGGATCATCGGGTACTGGCATGGCCCGCCATCCGGCGTACAGCGCCTGGCTCATCGGCACCGCGGCGTCGAACACGGTGCGGGTGGCGGCGGCGAAGTCATCCAGTCCGTCGAGGTGAGCGAAGGTGTCGGCGGCCCACCGGCCCAGGCCGACGGCGAAGGCCGCCGCGGCATCAGGCGGCGACCCTTGCTCTTTGGTCTGGTTCCAGCCCATCTCCACAACGGCCGGGCTGAACAGGGCGAACGCCGAGACCACCACGTCGGAGTCCACGTCCCCCAACACGCCACCGCGGGCCCCCACATAGCCCGGCAGACCGGTGAATCCATGTTCGGCCATGGTTTCCCGGACAACATCGGCAAAGAAATAGCTGCGCCCAAGGGCGCCAACGGGGGTAGCAGTGGCCGCGGCCACTTCCTCTGGAGTCATCGTTTGCACCTTTCCGCGCCGGGCGCGCCTTGAGGGGGTGGGCGAAGGATAGTCAGATCAGGCCGTCGGCTTGGGCTTGGGACAGGCGGTCGTGGTCCCAGCCGAGCAGCTCGGCGTAGACCTCGGCGTTGTGGGCGCCGATGGGGGGGCCGGGGTGGTTGATGGTGCCGGGGGTCTCGCTCAGGAATGGCGCGGGGGTGACCATTGGCACCGACCCCAGCACGTCGTGGTCCACCAAGGAGACGCTGTTGCGGGCCTGGACTTGAGCGTCGGCTAGCAGGCCGGGCAGGTCGTGGACTGGGGCCACCGGGATGCGGGCTTCGACGAAGACGGCGACGGCCTCCTCTAGCGAGCGCTGGGCAATCCAGTCGGCCACCATGGTGTCGAGCTCGTCGTTGTGGGCCAGACGGTCGGCCATGCGGGCGAATTTGGCCTGGTCTTCGGGGCCGTCTCGCCCGGTCAGGGACAGGATGCGCTCCACCTGGCGGTCGGTGGTGCCCGAGAGGCACAGATAGCGATTGTCGGCGGTGCGGTAGATGTTGCGGGGAACGCCGGTCTCAAGGCGGGAACCGAACCTCATCGGCGGGGGATCGTCGCCGTCGGGATCCCAGGCGGCCAGGGTGCTGCCCATAAGGGTCAAAATGGGCTCGTACATCGACACGTCCACGTGCTGGCCGCCGAGGCCGTTCACATCCCGGCCGTAGCAGGCCACCAGGGCGCCGATGAGGCCGAATATCCCGGTGAGGGTGTCGCCTAACGGAATGGATGTGAGCATGGGCGGCCCGTCGGCCTCCCCGGTCATATGGGTGAGGCCGGCGAAGGCCTCGGCCATGGTGCCCGCCCCGGGGCGGTCGGCCAGCGGGCCGGAATGCCCGTAGGGACTGACCGACACCATGACCAGGTTGGGGTTGATGGCCCGAAGCTGCTCCCAAGTGCAGTCCCAGCGCCCCAGCATGGTGGGGGAGTAGTTGTGGACTAGTACGTGGACCTCAGCCACCAGCTGGCGGAGGATGTCTCGTCCCTCGGGCTGGTTCAGATCGCAGGTGATGACCCGCTTGTTGCGCGACACCATGGCCCACACCAGCGACTCCCCGTTTCGGCTGGCCCCGATGCGGCGCAGGGCTTCGCCCGATGGCGGTTCGATCTTGACGATGTCGGCGCCAAAGTCACCCAGGAAGGTGGCCACTTGGGGAGCGGCGAGAAATGACGAGATGTCCAGTACCCGGAGTCCGTCGAGAGCGCCGCTTGGTTGGCTCATTGCTGGCCCAGGGCGAAGGGAAGGTCGGTGGTGAGGAGCTCCATCGAAGTCACCTCGTTGGCAAGGGGATCGCCGGCCAGGAGACGGCGAAGGTTGTCGCAGAACAGCTCAGCACCCCGCTCCCATCGCCCGATGCCACCGCCGGAAGAGTGAGGGGTGAGCACCACTTTGGGGTGAGTCCAATACGGATGGTCGCGCTCCAGGGGCTCAGTGTTGAACACATCCAAGACCGCGGCGGCCAGGCGATCGCCATCCAAGGCCCGCAACAGGGCCTCGTCGTCGATCAGCTTGCCCCGGGCCACATTCACCAGCACCGCTCCTGGCTTCAACCCCGACAGGAATGCATCGTCAACCAGATTCTCGGTCTCAGGGGTGGCGGGCGCGGCCAGCACTACCACGTCGGCCACCGGTAAGGCGCCGGGCAAATCGGCAGGGGCGATCATGGAGTCAACCGGCTCGTCGCCGGTGGGGTGGCGGCGCACACCGGTCACGTGGGCCTCGAAGGCCCGGGCCCGGTGGGCCGTCTCTGCACCGATGGCCCCCAGCCCGACTATCAGCCATCGGGATCGCCAAACCTCTCGGAAGTTGTGGTGCTTCCACCGGCCATCGGTTTGAGCCGCTCGCCAGCGTTCGGCGTCTTGGAACACGTCGAGTACCGCCCGCAGCACGTACTCGGCGATGGGGATGGCGGTGAGGTGGGCATTGCAGATCCGGGCCCCCCGTTCCATCAACCGCTGGTACCCGTCCAGGTCCACCCCGGCGGCGGCCGACTGAAGCCAGCGGAATTCGGGGGATTGCTCCGCTATCTCGAAGAATCGTTCCACTAGTCCGCCGAAGAACACATCACTCGACAGCCACCCCACCTCGGGATTGGCATCGGCCGGGCCATCGAGTTGGCCGTCGTCAGCCAAACGCAGCCACTGGAGGCCGTAGCCCTCTTGGTCGAGCGCATCGAAATGGGACCGGTGCTGCCCGTAGGCTTTCTCGGTCACCAGTGCGAACACATCGTGGATGCTATGGGATTGACGGGCCATCCTTAGGCCGGGGAGCTCCACCCTCCCCGGCCGAAAGGGCTAGTCCCGCAACCTAGCGGGACACCTGCTAGCAGGCAAGCAATTTTCTGACGCAATTGTTGTTTCTTTCGCTACCCGGCGAATTTCTGCCAAGACTGCTTGGTTTCTGCCCTTTGAGAGCACCCCTGTAGCCTGAATGGAGTTGTGGAATCTGCTGTCCGGCTCCGGTCCGCTGTGACGTTATTGGGGCGGTTTCCCGCCTTGGCCGGAGTTGATCTCGACATCTCGCCGGGGGAGATCGTTCTGCTTAAGGGGCCGAACGGTGCGGGCAAGACCACCCTGTTGCGGCTGTGCGCCGGATTGTGCTCGCTGGCCTCGGGCCAAGGGTGGGTGCTGGGCCACAGTCTCAATGAAGAGCGCCGTATGGTGCGTCGTCGGGTGGCGCTGTTGGGCCATCGGACCGGGCTGTACGACGATCTCACCGTAGCCGAGAACGTGGGTTTCTGGGCCCGAGCAGCCGGGGCCAGCCGTCAAGATGTCGACGAGGCGCTGGAGCGGCTCTCGCTCACCGGACGACTGCCCGACACCCGAGTGGGCCGGCTCTCGGCCGGGCAGCGCCGGCGGGCCTCCATAGCCTCGCTGGTAGTGCGCCGGCCCGAGCTGTGGCTATTGGACGAGCCCCACGCCGGGCTGGACCAGCAGTCTCGCGACACCGTGGACGCGCTGGTGCGGGGCGCGGCGGCAGCGGGAGCCACGGTGGTGTTGGCCTCTCACGAATTGGAGCGGATTCAGGTGCTGGAGCCCCGGGTGGTGAGTGTGGTGGGCGGGATGGTGCGTACCGGGGATGAGCCGGCTGGTCCGCAGAGCCCGAACACCCCGTCTGATGCGGAGGATGACCGCCGTGTTTCGTGACGCGTGGCTCATCGCGGGCAAGGACCTGCGAATCGAGATGCGCTCTCGGGTGGGGCTCAACCAGATCGTGCCGTTTGCCGTGACGGTTCTGGTGCTGTTCGCCTTCGCGCTCGACACCGATCAGGAGGCCCTGCGCACCTATGCCCCCGGGTTGTTCTGGGTGACGGTGCTGTTGGTTTCGCTCTTGGCCATCGGCCGCTCCTTCGCGGTGGACTTGGCCGACGGGGCGGCCGACCGGCTGCTGCTGTCGGGTATCGATCCCATCGCGGTCTTCGGGGGTAAGGCCGCAGCGATCGCCATCCAGCTGGTGGTGCTAGAGGTGCTGTTGGGAGCGGGGGTGGTGCTGCTATTCGACGTGACCGTGCACCGGTATGGCCTGCTGGTATGCGCCGGGCTGGCCGCGGCCGCGGGAGTGGCCACCGCCGGTACCCTCTACGGGGCGCTGGTTGCCGGTCTCGGGGTGCGGGAAACCCTGCTGCCGGTGCTGTTGTTGCCGGTGGTGGCCCCGGTGCTCATCGGTGCCACCCGGGCATTTCAAGACGCGTTCGGCGTGGCCGGCGCCGAAGGTTGGGCCTGGTTGGGCCTTTTGGCCGGTTTCGCCGCAATCTATGGAGTATTCGGAGCCTTGAGCTACGGGGCTCTCTTGGAGGAAGCGTGAGCACAGCCACCACGTCGTCACCGGCTAACAGAGCAGCCGTCCCGGCGACAACTTCGTCGCGGGCGACCAGGGTTCTGGGCTGGCTGACGCTCGCCGGATTCGCAGTGCTGGTGGCGCTGGCCTTCGCCTGGGTGCCCGAGGACACCCGCATCACCGAACAGGGCGACGTAGTGGGTCAGTTCGACGCGGTGCGCCTGATGTTCGTGCATGTGCCGTCGGCCATCTTGGCCTACACCGGGTTCGGGCTGACTTTCCTGGCCAGCCTGGCCTATCTGCGGTGGCGCACCGACTGGTGGGACATGATGGCCCACTCCTCGGCCGAGATCGGGGTGGTGTTCGGGGTGCTGACCCTGGTGACCGGCTCTATTTGGGGCCGTCCCACCTGGCAGACCTGGTGGGAGTGGGGAGACGTCCGCCTGGTGACCACCCTGGTGATGGTGTTGGTGTTCATCGGCTATCTGGCCGTGCGGCGAATTCCCGCCGACGCCGCGGTCAAGGCCCGCCGATCGGCGGTGATCGCCCTGGTGGGGGCGGTGAACATCGTGATCGTGAACCGGTCGGTGGACTGGTGGGAGAACCGCACCCTGCACCAGCAGTCCACGCTTTTGGCCCGCAAGATCAGAGACGAGACGCTGTTCACCCTGTCGTTCTCGTTTGCGGTGGGCATGGTGCTTTTCGCCTGGCTGCTGCTGCACCGCTTCCGCACGGCCTACCTGGAGAGTCAGATCGAAGAGCTAGAAGTGCAGGAAGCCCTGGCGGAGCGGCGGGCTGAAGCCAGCGGGGCTGACCACGAAGGAGAGCAGCCATGACCCACGTTGGCTACCTCATAGCCGGCTGGAGCATTTCGGTGGGCGCGGTGCTGGCCTACGCCGGATGGGTGCTATTGCGAGGCCGGTCATTGAGCCGGCGGGTGCCAGAGGGCCGTCGTCGCTGGATGATGCCCGATGACTGACACCCCCACCGAAGAAGCCGTCGACCCGGGCGAGCCCATGGACCTCAGCCCCCGGCCGGGCCGTCCTGCCCGTCGGGGCATCCGCCGGTGGGGACCGATTCTGGTGGTGGCCTTGGTGGCTGTGGTGATCGTCATCGTGCTATGGCGGGTGCTGGCCGACGCCACCCTGGTGTTCCGCGAGGTGGACGACGCGGTGGAGCGCCGGGAGGAGCTGGGCGACGACCGGTTCCGGATGATCGGCTCGCCGGTGAGCGGGACGCCGCAGAACATCACATTGGACGACGGCCGCCCCGCGGTGGCCTTTTCGGTGACCCTCGACGGGGTGGTGGCCGACGTGGTCCACACCGGCGGGGTGTCAGACCAGTTTCAACCTGAGGTGCCGGTGGTGATCGACGGCCATTGGGTAATGAGCAGCAACTATGCCCGGGCGGCCGACGACGGCTGGTACTTCGCCAGCGACCGGATGCTGGTCAAGCACGACAACGACTACCGGGTGGAGAACCAAGACCGCATCGACGACGCCGAAGAGCGCGGGCAGTACGAGTGACTGGCCGCCGCTACCTCGCGAAAGGTGAGCTGAGGCAGTGAACATAACCCTGGGGGTTCTGGGCATCTCGGTGGCGATGGCCTCCTCGGCCATTGGGGTGGTCATGGTGGCCGCCCGCCGGCTCGACCGGGTGCAGCTTTGCGCCTGGCTGGTTCTGGGCGGGGCTGCCTTGTCGGTGTTCGCCATGGAGCGAGCCCTCATCACCCGGGACTTCTCGGTGTCGTACGTGGCCGAAAACGGCAGCCACGCCACCCCCGCGTTGTTCAATGTGGCCACCCTGTGGGCCGCCCTGGAGGGCTCCATCCTGCTGTGGGCCCTCATCCTGGCCGGCTATCTGGTGCTGGTGGCAGTGAAGTTCCGCCACCGACTGGATGATCCGCTGGTGGGGTGGGCCATGGCGGTGCTGTTCATCGTGTGCCTCTTCTTCTTCGTGCTGATGTTCAACTGGCCCAACCTGGATCTGGCCCAGCCCTTCCGGAAGGTAGACGTGCCGCCGGGCTACAACGGCCCCGGCCCCAATCCGCTGTTGCAGAACCACTGGCTGATGGCCGTGCATCCGCCGATGCTGTACCTGGGCTATGTGGGGTTCACCGTGCCCTTCGCCTTCGCCGTGGCCGCGCTGGCCACCGGGAGATTGGGGGAGGGGTGGCTGATCGAGACCCGGCGCTGGACTCTGTTCGCCTGGGGCTTCCTCACCGCGGGGATCATCCTGGGGGCTTGGTGGTCGTGGGACGTTCTGGGCTGGGGTGGCTATTGGGGCTGGGATCCGGTGGAGAACGCCTCGCTGCTGCCGTGGCTTACCGGCACTGCCTACTTGCACTCGGTGATGGTGCAAGAGCGCCGGGGGATGCTGCGGGTGTGGAACCTGTCGCTGGTGTGCGCCACTTTCGCGCTGACCATCCTGGGCACGTTCTTGACCCGCTCAGGGTTGGTCGACTCGGTCCACGCCTTCTCGGCTGATGCAGTGGGCCCCGCGTTGCTGGTGTTCTTCGCCATCGTGGTTGTGGTCACCGTGGGGCTGATCGCCTGGCGGGGCGACCGGCTGCGCTCGCCGGGGCAGATCGACTCGGCAATGTCGCGGGAGGCCTCGTTTTTAGCCAACAACCTGCTGTTCGGGGTGTTCGCCTTCGTGGTGCTGTTGGGCACGGTGTTCCCGCTGATCGTGGAGGCCGTCAATGGCGACCGGATCAGCGTGGGCACTCCGTTCTTCGACCGGATGACCATGCCCGTCGGGTTGCTGTTGTTGTTCCTGATGGCGGTGGCCCCGGTGCTGCCGTGGCGCAAGACCACCGTCGAGCGGCTATCGGAGCGCCTGATGTGGCCGGGATGGGCCGCGGCGGCTGGGTTGTTGATCGCCCTGCTGGTGGGGGCGAGAGGGTTGGCCCCGCTGCTGGCCTTTGGCCTGGCCGGGTTCGCAGGGGGAGCGGCGGTGCGCCAGTTGGTGTTGGCCGCCCGGCGCCAGGGATGGCGAGGTCTGGTGGGCCGGGCAAATGGCGGGATGGTGGTGCACATCGGCGTGGTGGTGGTAGCGGTGGCGCTGGCCGCGAGCAATAGCTACCTGCACCAGAGCGAGCTGACCGTCGCACCAGGGGAGACGGCCTACGTCAGCGGCCATGAGATCGTCTTCGTGGGCACCCAGGAGAAGGTGTTCGACAACAAGACCAAAGTGGAGGCTGTGGTGCTGGTAGACGGCTCGGTGGTTCGGCCGGGGGTGAGCCGGTTTGCCAACGGCGGCATTGTGCGCACGCCCGGAACCAAGTCGTCGCCGGTGCGCGACATCCAAGTGGCGGTGCTGGATCTGCCCGACGGCCCCGGAGGCCCCGCCGGGTTGCGAGTGACCGTGCAGCCGCTGACCCTGTGGCTGTGGATCGGCGGGGGGATCATGCTGTTGGGCGCGGTGTTCTCGGCCTTCCCTGGCCGCCGCCGCTCGCCCACCCAACCGGTGTCAGCGCCGGTGCCGGGAGTTCCCCTGCGAGGCGGCTCCCTTCGAGACGACGGAGTGCCGGTTGGTTGAGCAGACGCCGCCCGCCGATCAGCCGGTCGATTCCGACCAGCCAGACCAGCCGCCGCGGCTGCGGACGGTTCGTTGGGTGGTGCTGGTCGTCGGCCTGCTTGCTGTGGCTCTAGTTGTGGTGTTCGCGGTGTCTGAGCGCGACCGGAGGGGGCCGCCGGTGCCCGACTTCGCCCCCGAGTTCGCCGGAGAGACCCTGGATGGCGCCAGCTTCGACATGGCCGCACAGCGAGGCCGATGGGTGGTGGTGAACTTCTTCTCCACTTGGTGCGTGCAGTGCGTGGTGGAGCATCCCGAGCTGGTGGCCTTCCACGACCGCTACCGCGGCGATCCCAACATCCGGTTGGTGAGCGTGGTCTTCCAAGACGAGGTGGATGTCATCGCCCAGTTCTTTGCCGAGCGGGGCGGCGACTGGCCGGTTGTGATCACCAACACCGGCCGGATTTCCATCGATTTCGGGGTGACCGCGGTGCCAGAGACCTATTTGGTGGATCCCTTTGGACGGGTGGTGGCCAAATTCACCGGCGGCGTCACCCTGGCCGGACTCGAGAACCAGTTGGTGCGGGCGGGAGCGGGCACATGATCTCCCGGCGGCGAAAGGTGCTCTTGTCTTGGCTGCTGGTGGGGGTGTCGCTGGCCACCATGCTGGTGTTCGGGGTGGTTGACGGGCGGGATGACCGCACCAACGCCGAACGAGCCCACGACATCGGCGCCACCATCGCCTGTCCTCAGTGCGTTGGACAGTCGGTGGTGGAGTCCGACGTGGCCATCGCCCGGGAGATCAGGGCCGAGATCGGCCGTCTCGTCGTGGCCGGCTACAGCGACGACGACATCCGAACCCGGTTCGCCGAGCGATACGGGGATTGGGTGGTTTTGACACCGTCGACATCGGGGGTGAGCGGGCTGGTTTGGGTAATCCCGGTGGTGGGATTGGTGTTTGGCGTCGGGCTGCTGGCGGCAACGCTGAGCCGGTGGCGCCGGGCCAGCACGGCTGGTGAAGAAGTCTCAGACGAGGATCGTGCCTTGGTTGAATCCGCCCGCGCCGGAGGGAGCGAGCGGCGCGATGAATGATGAGCGGGAGTTCTGGCTGGAGTCGCTGGATGACCTAGATGAGGAGTTGGCCGCCGGCGATCTGGAGCCCGAAGACCATCAGGTTCTGAGTCGGAGCTATACCCGCCAGGCCGCTCAGGCAATTCGGGGGGAGCAGCAGGGATCCGAGGG
>VYEX01000020.1 GCA_009842675.1 Acidimicrobiia bacterium
CGAAAAACAGAAAACCACAACAAACAGCCTGCGCGAAACCCAGGGTGAATCACTCCTAGCCCGAGACAAGGTCAGCCTCGACCTTTTCTGGCTCCGCGACGAAAGCCTCGAAGACATTGACAACCTCCCCGCCCCCGCCGTCCTAGCCGCCGAAATCGCCGAAGACCTCCAATCCGCCCTCACCGAAATTCAGGCGCTGGCTGACAGTCTCGCCGTTGGCGTTGAGCCGTCCGAGTCGACATAGGAGAGACGAATGCCAGACGATGAAGAGCGAGAGGACTCAAAAGGGTTCATAAGTTTTCCGCCTACAACTGGGAGCCCGATTCACGTAGGCCGTAGGGATAGAGCCGAGAGAATCCGTGAGGCAATAAGCGACCTAAGGTTGGCCATCGACGGGTGTGTTGCGCAACCGCCCGAGGATGTTGTCAACAGCGTCGGATCCCTTGCTCGACAATGCTCCATCTTTCTGCGAAAAATGGTATTGGACGACAATCGGAATCTCCGGTTGCTTGATCATGACACTTGTCAAGCATTGGAATTGACTTTTGACAGGATTCGGAAAATTGCACATGATCGGAAAAGCATAACGTTAGTGCTATCAGATCTCCTTGGGGGTCTGTTTGAAGCTACAAAACTCGACGAAGCTACTGGTGAGCCATTGGCATCCCACTTCATTCCCATTGGCCCTCAAAGACTCAGCTTCGAAATAGAGTGGCCACTACCCGGATTTACAAATTGGCAACATGAGCGAACGAGAGAAAATCCTTGGGAGGTAAGGACGGAGGGGCTGTTCGATTCGGACCCTAGAGACCAAATTGAATGTGAACCTTGGCTCGGGCAACAGGTCGTAATATTTGATAACCAAGGTATAAACCTAGGAGACATAATCAAGCTAACTGCGAATACAGAAGGAGCTCATTCGCCTCCGGTAGATCGGCTAATGAAGATCGGAGATCAGGAAGACAGCACTCGATTCCGAGTCGATAGAGACACTCGTATTCATATTCTGAACAACTTCACTGTCTGTGGTTTCAGGTACAACCACATAATTGTGATCCAAGCAGCGCTGTACCTGTACACGAAGCTGATTGGAAATACGGATTTGGTGTCGGACTCGAAAGAAGTTGACATTCCAGTTTTTGGAGTCGTTCCAGATGATGTCTCCGCCGCTATTGAGGACTTTCTTCATTTCGATGGTGGTCTCATGTTGTCCTTGAGCGAAAGTGGCCAACACATATCCCACAGAGTCAGAGCGCCGAGGTAGTCAATGGTCGATCGCCTATTACGTCCGTTGGTCTCCGCCCCAGCGTTGTATGGTCTCATTGGGTCGAAGTTGGCGGGCTTGGGAGGACGGTCGAGATGCAGAGGTTCACGTTCACGCTGACCGTAGAGGGTCGTGATCTTCAGGCAGGTGAGGTTGTTGACGCGCTGTTTGACGCGGGCTGTGATGATGCGTTGGTCGGCTCGTCCGAGGGGGTTCAATTCTTGGACTTCGATCGTGAGGCCGGTTCCCTTGGGGAGGCAGTGCTGTCGGCGGTGGCAGATGTGGAGTCAGTAGAAGACCTATCGGTGACCGGAATCGCCGGTGCGAATTCGCTTACCTAGGCCAAGAACGCTGCTCGTACTGAGCGGACCCCTGAGAGAGTTCGGCGCTTGGCTACAGGCAAGCGAAAGCCCGGTCACTCGGGCTGATGTGGTTGGCTCGGCGGGCGGTCTCGACGGCGGATCGGCTTAGTCGAGTCCTAACTCAGCCTTGGCCTATTCCCAGGGCACAAAGTTGTCTTCGGCTAGCGCCGCAGCAAGTTTCCGGCGGTCCTCGGCGTCTTCTGCGACGTCGACAAGCCAGTCAAATGCGTTTGGGCCAATGATCTGGTCGGTGTCGTGGCGCATCTTGTCGGGGTCGACGTAGTCCAGTTGGCGCCATCGGTTGAGCAGGGCTTCGCGGTCTGGGCTCTGGTGGTGCGCAGGTTGGGGTTCAGTCTCGGGATGGTCAGGTTGGGCCACGACGAAAGAGTATTTGCTGCTTGATACAGGGCTGGCGACAATTTGCCTAGTCGTCGGTTCCTGTCTGCCAGTTGCCTTGAAATGCATGGACATATACTGTCGAGTAAGAATCTATCGCACCCGGTGATCAGGGCGCCCTGGCAATTCGCATAACGAGGAAGACTCATGATGGGTCCATTCCTGACGGGGGTGACGATCGGTTGTTTTGGGCTGATGATGCTCAACATGGGGTTGTGCTTCCCGGTTCTGAGAAACAAGTGGTACCGGCGGCGGTTGGCGAAGGTGCGGGCCGTTGGTCCGGATGGGACGGTGGTCACCAAAGACGACATTCGCCGTGAGCTCATGCGGGATCCGGTAGCGGCCGACCTGTTTGCCGACGACGACACCCCCGATGACGTGGCCCGGTACCTGTTCCTGGAAGCTGAGCGGCGGGCCATGTTGCGAAAGTGCAACCGGCTCGACGATGACGAGAACGACTTCTTCGCCCCGCCTCGCCGTTCCGGTCCCGACCCGGGGTTTCGGGGCTGCAACGAGATGTGAGCGGCCTGGTTCTATGGCAGGCCACTAATCTCCCTCCGGCAAAGACCGCGGAGGAGTAGGCCACGCATGTATCCGGGACATCATGCCCGCACAACGCCGGACAAGGCGGCGCAGATCATGGCCAGTACCGGGGAGGTAACCACCTACCGGGAGCTGGATGAGGCGGCCAACCGCTTAGCCCAACTGCTGTACGGCCGGGGGCTGCGGGAGGGGGACCACATCTCGATACTGGCCGAGAACCATCCCCGCTACTACGAGGCATTTTGGGCGGCGATGATCTCGGGGCTTTACTTCACCACCATCAACCGGTACCTGTCGCCCGAGGAGGCGGCCTATCTGGTCAACGACAGCGGCTCCAGCGTGCTGATTACCACCAACGCGATGGCCAACACGGCTGCACAATTGCTCGACCTGATCCCCGACTGCCAGCACCGGCTGATGATGGACGGCAATGCCGACGGCTTTGAGTCGTATGAGGATGCCGTGGCGGACATGCCGAGCGAGCCTCTGCCCCGACTGCCCAAAGGGGCGGTGATGCTGTACTCCTCGGGTACCACCGGCAAGCCCAAGGGGATTCTGCGGCCTCTGCCCGGTGTCGAAGTGCACGATGACAGCCTCTCGGGCATCAGCATGCTTGAGCGCCACCTCCTCGGAATGAGCGAGGACTCTGTCTATCTGTCTCCGGCGCCCCTCTACCACTCTGCCCCCTTGATGTGGAACGCCGGCCTGCACGAGTTGGGGGGCACGTTGGTGATCATGGACCGATTCGACCCTGAAAGCTTCTTGGCTTACGTGGAGCAGTATTCGGCGACCGACAGCCAGCTCGTGCCCACCATGTTTATCCGCATGCTCAAGCTGCCCGAGGAAGTCCGCAACCGCTATGACCTGTCATCGCTGAAGATGGCGGTCCACGCTGCCGCCCCTTGTCCGGTGGCGGTCAAAGAGCAGATGATCGAGTGGTGGGGGCCCATCATCCAGGAGTACTACGCCGCCACTGAGGGCAGCGGGCTGTGCTTTATCGGCCCCGAGGACTGGCTGGCGCACAAGGGGTCGGTGGGCAAGGCCATGATGGGAACCCTCCACATTTGCGACGACGACGGCCAAGAGCTCCCTACTGGAGAGCCAGGACTCGTCTACTTCGACCAAGAGACCCCGCCATTCGAGTATCACGGCGACCCGGAGAAGACCAAGGATTCCCGCCACCCCGAGTACAGCAGCTGGACCACGGTGGGCGACATCGGATACGTCGACGAGGAGGGCTATCTCTACCTCACCGACCGGGCCACATTCATGATCATCAGCGGCGGGGTCAACATCTACCCCCAGGAGATCGAGGCCTGCTTCGCCCTGCACCCCAAGGTGGCCGACGTGGCGGTGTTCGGGCTGCCCGACGAGGAGATGGGGGAGTATGTCCACGCGGTGGTCCAACTTGAAGACGGTGTTGAGGGGACCGATGACTTGGCTGAGGAACTGCGATCCTACGCCCGCCAGCAACTAGCAGGATTCAAGGTGCCGAGGGTGGTGGACTTCCGTGCCGACTTTCCCCGCCTGCCCACCGGCAAGCTCTATAAGAAGCCCTTGCGGGAGGAGTATCTGGCCCGACTGTCGTAGTTGCACTCTCGTAGCCACTGCTTCGCCAGTTCCAGTCGGAATTGCTCCGAAAGTTAGAGTTGGGCAATGGCCTACACCGACGACGCGATCCGGGACTTGACCCGACGGGTCTTCGATCTGTGGCAAGACAACACCACCGATCTGGCCCCCGACGTGATGCGCCAGTCGGTCGACGCCTACCTTGACCAGCCCCGATTCGAGTACGAGGTCGAGCGGATCTTCAAACACCTGCCCCTGGCTCTGGCGATCAGCTCAGAGCTTCCTGCTCCGGACACCTACAAGGCCATGGACGTCATGGGCGTGCCGCTGCTACTCACCCGGGGCGCCGACGGCGCGGCCCGGGCCTTTCTGAACGTCTGCCGCCATCGTGGTTCGCCACTGTGCGAGCCCGGTTCGGGGTCAGCCCAACGCCTGACCTGTCCCTACCACGCTTGGTCTTACGACACCGCCGGCGACTTGGTCGGCATGTTCGGAGCCCACACCTTCGGCGACGTAGACCGCGACCACCTCGCGCTCACCCCGCTGGCCTGTGCCGAGAAGGCCGGCTTCGTGTTCGCCTGCCTCACCCCCGGCGTCACCTTCGACATCGACACCTTCCTTGGAGACTTCGCCCCCTACGTGGCCGCCCTCGAGCTTGACCAGTGGCACATCTTCGAGCAGCGCATCCTCGACGGCCCGGGCTGGAAGGTGGCGTGGGACGGATATTTGGAGGGGTATCACCAGGAGCGGCTGCACCCCAAGACCGTTGGATTGAACACCATCGGCAACCTCATGGCCCACGACACCTGGGGGCCGCACCAGCGCATCGTGTTTGGACGCAAGTCGTTACCCAAACTGGTCGACCAGCCCGAGGAAGAGTGGGACCTAGACGAGCACATTCGCCTGATCCACTCCATTTTCCCCAACGTCTCGATCTCGGGGATCCTGGGCGACTACTGCCTGCTGAGCCAGCTCTTCCCCGGACCAACCGTCGACACCAGCCTCACCATCCAGACCGTGCTGTGCCGCCATGAGCCGACCACAGAAGAAGAGCAGAAAGTGGCCGAGCAATTCAGCGCCTTGGTGCTTCAGGCGGTGCGCGACGAGGACTACTGGGTGGGATTCCAGATCCAGAACGCCCTCAAGAGCGGAGCCACCTCAGAGGTGCTCTTCGGGCGCAATGAGCCCAGCTTGCAGCACTATCACCACGCGGTGGAGCGCTACGCCGAGCTGAGTGTTGACCGGGAAACCTAGGTAATACTCAGCATCCGGTCGAGGGCGACGCGGGCGTCGGCCGCAATGTCCGGCTCGACGGTGATGCGATTGCGGACTTTGCCCTCCGCCAGGCCTTCCAGCGTCCAGGCCAAGTGGGCGGCGTCGATGCGGAACATGGTCGAGCACGGGCAGATCAGCGGGTCGAGCGACACCACTGTCTTGTCAGGGGTCTCGTCGTTCAGCCGGTTCACCAGGTGGATTTCGGTGCCCACGCCGATGACCGAGCCAGTCGGGGCGGCGGCCACCGCTTTGATGATGTAGTCGGTGGAGCCCACCTGGTCGGCCAGAGCGCATACCTCTCGGCTGCATTCGGGGTGGACCACCACAATCCCATCAGGGTGTTCGGCCCGGAACGCGGCCACATGGTCGGGCTGGAACCGCTGGTGCACCGAGCAGTGCCCTTTCCACAGCAACAGCACCGACTCCTTGCACTCGGCTTCGGTCAGCCCGCCCAAATCGAATCGGGGGTTCCACACCGCCATGTGGCTCTCGTCGTAGCCCATGTCGAATCCGGTGTTGCGTCCCAAGTGCTGGTCGGGGAAGAAGAGCACCTGGTCGCCCCGCTCCAGCGCCCACGTCAAAACCGCTCGGGCGTTGGACGAAGTGCATACTGCACCGCCGTGGCGGGCCACGAATGCCTTCAGGTTGGCGGCAGAGTTCATATAGGTGATTGGCACTACCCGGTCGATGTCCACCACTCGGGCCAGCTCGTCCCAGGCTTCCTCCACTTGGTCGATGTCGGCCATGTCGGCCATGGAGCAGCCGGCGTTCAGGTCGGGGAGCACCACCTGCTGGTGGTCGCCAGTCAAGATGTCGGCCGATTCGGCCATGAAGTGCACACCGCAGAACACGATGTACTCGGCCTCGGGACGCTGCTGAGCCAGCACCGACAGCCGGAACGAGTCTCCGCGGGCATCGGCCCACTCCATGACCTCGTCGCGTTGGTAGTGGTGCCCGAGAATGAACAGCCGGTCGCCCAGGGCGTTTTTCGCGTCGCCGATCCAGCCCGCCAATTGCTGGGGCGATGCCGTTGTGTACCGCTCAGGGAGCGGACGCTGAACGCGCAACATGTTTTGGGAACCTCCAGGAGGTACGGGAACTCCAATTAGCAGCCGGTGGGGACAGCCGGGTCGCCTCGCCACGGGGATGTCGGCCTCAGAGTTCGATATGTCGCCGGATACCCGGCCGGCGTGGATAGAAATCATATCCGCCTAACACTCCCAATGAAAAGGGAAGCGTCGCGCCGTTGCTGGGCAATCCGGGGGCTGCTCGACTCGTAGGATGGGCAGAGCATGCTGAACCGCCCGCCCTCCGGCACCATCCCTGATGCCGCAGGTTCGTACCAGTTCAAAGACCGCCACGGACGGCTCATTTACGTGGGCAAGGCCAAGAGCCTGCGGTCCCGGCTGGGCAGCTATTTCCAGAATCCGGCCTACATGCCGCCCCGCACCGCCCAGATGGTGGCCGAGGCCGAATCGGTGGAGTGGATCCAGGTGGATACCGAGGTGGAGGCGCTGATGCTGGAGTACAGCCTCATCCAGCAGCACCAGCCCCGGTTCAACGTCCGCTACCGGGACGACAAGAGTTACCCGTTTCTGTGCGTGACCATGGTGGACGAGTGGCCCCGGGCCATGGTCATCCGGGGCCGCAAGAAGAAGGGCAACCGCTATTTCGGGCCCTACGGCCACGCCTACGCCATCCGGGAGACCCTCGACCAACTGCTGCGCACTTTCCCCATTCGCACATGCAGCGACAACAAGTTCAACCACCACACCCGCTTGGGTCGGCCGTGTCTGCTGTACCACATTGAGAAGTGCGCCGGGCCGTGCGTGGGCGAGGTGGAGCGGGAGCGCTACGACGAGATGGTGGATGACCTGCTGGCTTTCCTCGGCGGCGACACCGACGAGGTGGTGAAGCGGCTGGAGGACGATATGGCCCAGGCCTCCGCGGCCCTGGAGTTCGAGCAGGCCGCCCGCAGCCGGGACCGCCTGGCCAGCGTGCGCAAGGCCATCGAGGGCCAGCAGATGGTGGGGGCCCGCTCGGAGGACTACGACGTGGTCGGCCTGGTGGACGACGAGCTGGAAGCCGCCTGCCAGGTGTTCTACGTCCGCAAAGGCCGGGTGATGGGCCGCCGGGGATTCATCGTGGACAAGGCGGGCGACCTCACTCGCGACGAGTTGGTGAGCCGGGTGCTAGAGCGGCTGTATTTCGAGGAGAACCCGCTGGGCAGTCCCAAGCAAGTGCTGGTTCCCGACATGCCCGACAACCAGGGCCTGTACGAAGAGTGGCTGCGGGAACAGCGGGGATCCAAGGTGGCCATCTCGGTGCCCCAGCGGGGTGCCAAGCGCAAGCTCCAAGAGACGGTGGCCCGCAACGCGGCCGATGCCTTTGCCCGGCACCGGCTCAAACGCAGCACCGACCACAACAGCCGGGCCCGGGCCCTCAACGACCTCCAGAACTGCCTGGGTCTGCCCGAAGCCCCCCTGCGGATCGAGTGCTACGACATGAGCCACCTCCAGGGGTCCGACTATGTGGGCTCGATGGTGGTGATGGAGGACGGCCTACCCCGCAAGTCGGAATACCGCCGGTTCAAGGTGCGCACGGTGGGCGGCAACGACGACTACGCCGCCATGGAAGAGGTGCTTACTCGGCGGTTGACCAACTACCTAGACGAGCGGGACCGACCGGTGGAGGAGAAGGGGAAGTTCGCCTATCCGCCCCAATTGCTGGTGGTGGACGGCGGCAAGGGCCAACTGGGCGTGGCCGAGCGGGTATTGGCCGAGTTGGGCCTCGATGGAGAGATTTTCCCCGCCGGGCTGGCCAAAGAGTTCGAGCAGGTCTACGTGCCGGGCCGGGCCGCTCCGGTGGAGATCCCGAGGCCGTCGGAGAGTCTGTACCTGCTTCAGCGCATACGAGACGAGAGCCACCGGTTTGCCAACGACTACCACCGCCAGCTCCGGGGCAAGCGGATGACCCGATCCTCGCTGGACGGCATTGCCGGCCTCGGTCCCACTCGACGAGCTCGTCTGGTGAAGGAGTTGGGCGGAGTGCGGGCAGTGGAACGGGCAACCCTGGACGACCTGCTGGCCCTCAGCTGGCTCCCCGATGCGGTGGCTCACGCGATCAACGAGAAACTCCACGGGCCCCAATGACCCAAGAGCACCCAAATGAAGATCTTTGGGAGCGTCACGCCGGCTGGTGGCAGGATCAGTGCACCGACGGTGCCGATCCCGAGTACGCCGAGTTGATCGTCCCGTTGGCCGCAGAGCTCCTGGCCGGGTACGACCGAGTCCTGGACGTGGGAGCTGGTGAAGGGCAGCTGTCTCGATTGGCGGATGAACAGGGGGCGTCCTTGGTAGTGGGAGTTGATCCCACCAAGGCCCAATTGAGCAAAGCCGCTCAACGCGCTGGGGGACCGGTCTATGTGCGGGCAAGTGCCGAGGCACTGCCGCTGGCCTCTGGGTCATTCGACGCTGCGGTGGCCTGCCTGGTGTTCGAGCACATCGAGGCCATGGACACCGCCGTGGCCGAGGCCTCCCGAACACTGCTCGACGGCGGGCGATTCCTGTTGTTCCTGAACCATCCGCTGCTGCAAACCCCCGACAGCGGATGGATCGACGACCATGTCCTAGACCCTCCCGAGCAGTATTGGCGGATCGGGGCCTACTTGCGGGAGAGCGTGATGATCGAAGAGGTGCAAAAGGACGTGTTCCTGCCGTTCGTTCACCGTCCGTTGAGTCGCTATGTGAACGCCTTGCTCGACGCCGGACTGGCCATCGACCGCATGCTGGAACCGGCGCCGCCGTCGGGATTTCTGGCCGCCGCTCCTGAGTATCCCCAGGCCGAGTCCATTCCCCGCCTGTTGGTGCTGGTCTGTCGAAAGGTACCGCCAGCAGGGTGACCCACCGGTCTCCAACGGTGTTTTGGGAATATCCGAAGCGATCCCATCTCGACCGTTAGCCTGAAGTGGTGGCAGAGTTCGTGGTGATCACCGGGATGTCCGGAGCAGGCCGATCGCAGGCTGCCAACCATTTCGAAGACCTGGGCTGGTACGTGGTCGACAATCTGCCCCCGGCTCTGCTGCCCAAGGTGCGGGAGTTCGCCGATGCCCCCGACAGCGGCATCTCCCGAGTGGGCCTGGTACTGGGGCTGAACTTGTACCACGAGGAGGTGGTCCCCGCGCTGGCTGCGCTCCAGGATTCAGCCGAGGGTTCGGTCCGAATCCTGTTCCTCGATGCCTCCACTCCGGAGTTGGTGAAGAGGTTTGAGAGCACCAAGCGCCGCCATCCGTTCGCGGGGGACTCGCCCATGGGTGTATCCGAGGCCATTGAAGCCGAGCGGGAGGCGCTCGGCTATCTCCGCAGCGAGGCCGACGTGGTGGTGGATACCTCCGAATACAGCATCTACCAGCTCAACCGCTTCATTGATGAGGTGTTCGAGTTGGACGCGGGGCCGGAGTCGGTTACCACCCGCATCATGTCGTTCGGCTTCAAGAACGGCATCCCACTTGATGCCGACCTGGTGTTGGACTGCCGCTTCTTGCCCAATCCCTACTGGGTGGAAGAGCTCCGCCCGCTCACCGGCCAGCACGAGGCGGTCAAGGATTTCCTTCTCAACGGCCAGCCCATGGCTGAGACGTTTCTCCAGAAGACCGAGGATCTGCTGAAGCTCCTGGTGCCCGCCTATGTGAGAGAGGGCAAGTCATATCTCACCATCGCCTTCGGCTGCACCGGAGGCCGCCACCGCTCGGTGTTCGTGGCCGAGGACATCAACCAACGCCTCACCGAAGACCCCGAACTCGGCGTTCGCCCCCTCATTACGCACCGGGACCTCGACAGCTAGCCCGAAGGGCGGCAGAGCAGCGCTCAGACAGCGTCCCGAAATTTGGCCACCATTGCTTCACTGGCCTCCCACAGCTTGGTCCCGTTTACAGGGTCGGCGGCAGGGTCCGACACCGGCTTGTGATTCATCAGGTGGAGGTACATCCCGGTGGTCGTACCCGCGTCGGGTGCGCAGCACAGGTAGATGATCGGCGCGATGGCCTTCTCAGGAGACCGGAAGAACAACCGCAGAACCGGGCTGACGATGGGCTTCAGCAGCGTTGGCGCGTCTCGGGCGATGTTGGTGGCCACCCCGCCCGGGCACAAGGCGTGCACGGCCACCTCTGTGCTTTCGTTCTGGTTTAGGCGGTACGACAGCTCGGTGGCATAGGTGCACAGCACCAGCTTGCTGAGTCCGTAGTGCTGCATGCTCTCTTTGATCCCGTATTCGGCGTACACACCGAGGCGATCGAAATCGATGGCTTCAGCGGAGCGGTGCGATTCCGATGAGACGAACACGATCCTCGGTGGTTCCTCTCCCTGCTTCGCAGGCCGAATGACGCTGTCCGTCAACCACCGATCGATCATCACGCGGTTGGCCAGGAAGTGAACGGCGAACATGATGTCGAACCCCTGCGCCGACTGTCTGGAGGTGGGCGCCATCAGACCGGCGTTCAGGAGGGCGATGTCGATGCTGACACCGTTTTCCTTCAGCTGGTCGCAGCAGCGATGGACCGAGCGGAGATCGGCCAGGTCCACCTCGACCATCTCGACGGTGTCGGAACCTGACGCCTGCTTGACTTCATCGCAGACCTCAGCCCGACCGGGGCGGCAGGCCAGGATCATGTTGCCGCCGCGCCGGGCCAAGTCGATGGCGGCAGCTCGGCCCAATCCACTGTTGGCCCCGGTCACCAAACATGTCTTGCCGTCGATCCGTACATCATCGGAAACCGATTCAACGTCAGGTGCCTTCGAATTGCGCAAATCGCGCACCGCGGCAACCACAGCGCTGGCGATGTTGCCCATCCGGGCCTTTTGACTCATGGCAGAAGGTACCCCGCTAGCCACCGGAATATGGGAATTCGACGCTGGCCGCTTGGCCTACTCGAAGGGGATGTCATAGGCCTCCCGATAGGCCGCGAAGGTCTCATCCATAGCCTGCTGGCTCAACCCGAAGTGTTCGAGCCGATAGTTGTGCTTTCCGAAGCGGTTCTGTGGATTAGCGGCTGCGTACTGCTCGGCCAATTCTTTGGCCTCGTCGTCGAATTCGACTGCGGCCACCTCAAAGATCCGCCGAAGCTGGGCGATTGGATCACGGATCAGGTCGTAATAGGAGACATCCACGAATCGGCCTTCTGGTGTCTCCGCCCGGGTCTTCATGGCCCACTCGACCATCCGGTGTGTCTTGTCACACCAGTGCCGGCCAATTTCTTCCGGATCGACATGGTCGCTGAACATGCCCCGGCCATGAGCCACCATGCTGCAAAAGGAGGAGACGGCAACCCGGGGATCGCGGTGGGTCTGTACGACGGTGACACCTTCGAACACCTTCAGCAGCACGTCTAGATACTCCAGGTGATGCGGAGTCTTGATAACCCATGCGGTCGCCGGTTGCTGCCAGGTCAGCACCTTCAAGACTCGGCGGAAGTACTCGTAGGTCGCGGTGTGGTCTTGGTTTTGGAGCCAGCGGGAATAGCTGGGAACGTGCAGGATGGCCTCGGCCGACTGGCTCATGAAGTTGAGGTCGAGCAGCAAGACATCTTCCTCAGGCTGCTCGCGGTCGACGGGGTGTACCGCCATGAAGTCAGGGGACAGGTAGGAAATCGTCCGTTCGGCCAGCATCGCCCGTCGCTTGCGAGCTCGCTCGGCGCGTTCGGCCGAATCGGTCGCCGCCACCGGCATCAGCGCCTCTAACCCGGAAATGCCCCGAATCTCCGGGTGGGAATAGAGGAGCCGGTGAAGGAGCGTTGTGCCAGTGCGCTGAAGCCCGGTGATGGCGATGACAGGCCCGAGGTCGATGTCGTCGATTTCAGGATGCCGTCTGAGGAGGTCCTGAATGCGCAGCCGCTGGATTAGCGCCCCGGCGAGCCGGGATTTCTGGACTATCCGGCCAGTCGGAGTAAGTCGAGCTTCGTTGTTGATCGACTCCACAAGTACTTGGAGTGCCTCCAGGTGGCCGTCGTCGCCGAAGTCGGAGAGCCCGGTCTTGCGCTTGGCATGCTTGGTGAGCTTGTCGACATCCAAGCGACCCGAGGACCCGGCGCGGCCCAGCCGGTTGAAGACCCAAACCGGAACCGGCCGATACGGGTTCTGGTAGTCGGTGGAGGTCAAGCCACTAGTCCCGCAGGCTGCTCAACGGCACCACCCGGCACTGGGGCTGGGGGTGTTCGGCGGCTCTTACCCATCGAAACGACATGGTCCCGAGCGAGTGGCCTGCGGTTTCGATCCAGTTGGGCAGGCCGGGATTCTCATGGGCCACTATCAGGCGCACGGACCCGTCGGCTTCGTAATGGGCCAAATGGCCGTTGGTGTGGATCGTGTAATGGCGGTAGTCCAGTGATTCCAACCAGTAGTTGCTGAGCTGGAAGTTCCAGTATTCGCATTCGGGGGGAGTGGCTTCGATTACCAGCGCCTCGTCGGACTTGAGGGCCCAGTGGCTGTGGTAGTAGGTGATGTTGGGATCGCCGCCGGCGGCCAGCGACACATCCGGATCGAACAGCGGCAGTTGGTTGCTGTGCTTGGAAAAGTCGCGGGCCCATTTGGTGAACAGCAGGGGAGCACCCATCACCAGCGCCCCGACGTTCTTCAAGCCATCATCGAGCGCCCGGGCCGTCAGATGAGAGGGTTGGCGCTCCTCGGGGGCACAGTTGATGCGCTCGATGGTCAGCTCAGCGGGGATTTCCGTCTGGCGGTCGGCGAAGGTCTGGCGCACCACCAACGTGCCGGTCTCGGGCGTCATCGGCAGCCAGTTGCCTTGTTGGGGGGTGCTGCTCAGTATCAGCTCGAAACACCCGTCGGCATCCATCTCGATCTGGTCGGCTTCGATATGGCCCGTGGGGGGAAGGCCGCCACCCTGGCCGTAGTTGCCCGACTGGGTTCCGATGCTCAGATAGGCGATGTTGTTGCGTCGCCCGGTGATCTTGTAGTCGTAGCTCCCGTCCAGCGCGGCGGTGTAGTAGTAGTTGTCGGGGTTGTCGGCCCCCAGCTTGGTGGTCTCGTTGGCCACGCGATGCATGACCGGCGCCTTGGGGTCGGCGTGCTCGACGAATGCCATCAGGCCAGCCCGGGCGAGGCGGCTCAAGTGCCGATAGCCTTCCGCTTGGCTGAAGGGGTCGCGGGGCGCGCCGGGGAAGTTCATTGCCGCTCCCGCCGCCTTCAATGAGTCGCAGAACTCCTCCCAAGCTTTGCCGCTGACAACCCGTTGTTCGGCCACGTCGTCGAGGGTTTTGCCCCGCATCTTCCGAACCAGAAGGGAGATTCGTCGAAACAAGCCGAGCAGTCGTATGGCGAGCCGTCGCATGGCGACTGTCTAGCGATGGGCACAGACCGTCGGCAACACGGGTCCAGCACACTATGGCCTACTTGAACAATGATGGCCCGGTGAGATTCGGGCTGCTGCTGACCTCGGTGCATGACCGATCAGTGCCGGCCAGCCAACAGATTGCGGAACACCGCGAGCTGATCTCTGCGGCTGTGGATCACGGGTTCGACCTGGTGGTAGCAGGCCAGCACTTCGCTGCTCCTACGCTCCGCTACCTCCAGCCCGTTCCGTATCTGACCTCGATAGCCATGACCTTCCCATCGGTAAGCGTCGCCACCGGTGTCCTGCTGTTACCCCTGCTCCATCCCGTCGGTGTCGCCGAGGAAATGGCGACGATGGATGCGGTAACTGGCGGGAGGGCGATCATGGGCGTGGGCATCGGCTACAGGCAAGACGAGTTTGACGCCTTCGGCATCGACCGCACGACACGAACCGCGCGATTTGAGGAGTCGCTGGAGATCATCCGAGCACTGTGGACTGGTCAGCCTCTGACCCACCATGGCCGATTCTTCCAGTTCGACAACGTCGAGCTCTCCACCCTCCCCGGCCAGCAACCAAATCCTCCGATCTGGGTCGGGGCCCAAGTGGAGGCGTCGGTGCGGCGGGCCGCCCGGGCCGGCGATGCTTGGTACGCCGCCCCCTTCCCGTCTCACCGAGATCTCATCGACCTCTACCAGGTGTATCTGGAAGAGCGGGCGGCCCACGGCAGTCGGGCACTGACCGCCATCCCGGTCCGCCGGGAGGTCTACATCGCCGATAGTCCCGACGAGGCCGAAGCGGCGGTGTCGGCGGGGGCGTCGTCGCGCTATGGCACCTACCGCTCGTGGGGGCTCGACGTCGACGACGGTCTCGGGCGCAGCGATTGGCTGGACAACCGGTTCGTACTCGGCACGCCATCCGATGTGGCCGAGGGGCTCTCTCACCTCATGGATCAGGTCGAGCACTCGCACTTCGTCTACAAGCCGCAGTGGCCCGGACACGACCACGCCCACGCCATGGCGCAGCTCGAGCGGTTCGGCGCTGAGGTGATACCGCTATTGTCAGCCTGACATTTATGGGACTGGACAGTGCCCCACATCGCGTGCCTCGAATCGGCCTCTGCCTGCCCTACGAGGGCTCGGCGACGGCGCAAGACATCGTCGATGTGGCCCAAGCGGCGGAGGCCGGCGGCTTGGACTCGGTGTGGGTGGGTGACCACGTCGCCTTCCCGGTGGAGTTCACCTCCCAAAATCCGACGATGGCCGACGGCAAATACCCATACCCCACCGACAATCCCCGATTGGAGGCCCTGACCACCCTGGCCTATGTCGCTGGGGCAACATCCAACATCAAACTCTTGGTCAACGCCTGCGTGTTGCCCCAGCGGAATCCCGTGATCGTCGGAAAGGCCGTGGCCACCCTCGACTTCCTGTCAGGGGGGAGGGTGATATTCGGCGTCACTCTGGGGTGGCTTCGCGAGGAGTTTGACGCCCTCGGTGCCGACTACGGCCGCCGACGGCAGCTTCTGGAGGACGGCATCGAGATTCTGCGCACGCTGTGGGAGCAAGACCAGCCCTCCTATGAGGGGGAGACATATTCGTTCTTGCCTCTCAACATGCGGCCCAAGCCCGTCCAGTCGCCGGTGCCCATCTTCGTGGGAGGCCACTCACGACCAGCGCTCCGCCGTGCTGCGGCAATGGGGGACGGCTGGCTGGCCTCCCGGATGACCCCGGCAATTCTGGGGGACTACGTGAGCTTCCTGCGGGAGGAGCGCAAGCATTCGCCCCGAGCCGACCAGCCGTTTACCGTGGCCACCACTTGTCCCGCGGCGGTCGGGAGCCACAATCCGAATGTGCTCGACGTCACCAATCAAGACGCCACGCTGAGCACCCTGGCGGCGCTGGGCGAAGCCGGGGCCGATCTGATCAACATGGTGGTCGGCTCCTATGACCCCGCCGAGACCCGGGAAGCCGCCGAAGCCCTGGGCCAGTACTGCGGTCCAGATTGCTAGGGATCAGGCCGAGCCGCCACCCCAGCCTCAAGCATGGCGGCGATCTCCTCGGGGCTGTAGCCCGCCTCGGCCAGGATCTCCTCGCTGTGTTGGCCCAGCACCGGTGGGGGGCCGGAGATTGCACCGGGGGTGTCGCGCAGGCCGATTACTGGACCCAACTGCGGGATCTCACCCAAAGTGGCGTGTTCCACCGATTGCACTAGTCCGGCCTGCTTCACCTGGGGGTGGTTGAGGATCTGAGAGAACGTGTGGACCGGCCCGAACAGTCCCCGGTGCTGGTTGAACGACTCCTCCCACTCGGCGCTGGTCCGGGTGATGAAGATGCGCTGCAGGTACTCGGTGAGCTCGGCCCGGGCGTCCACCCGTTGCTGGTTGGTCGAATACCGTTCGTCGGTGGCCAGTTCCGGCTCGCCGATGGACCGGCAGAAGCGCTCCCACCCGTCGGCACCGCCCCAAACGCCGGTCACCACGTATCCGTCGGCGGTTTGGAACGCCTCATAGGGCACCACCACGCTGTGGGCGCTGCCGTGGCGCTCCGGGTCCTCGCCATCTACCCAATGTGAGGCCAGCCGGGTGGTCAGCGACGACATTAAGGCGAAGAGCATCGAGACGTCGATGAGCTGGCCCTTCCCGGTTTGCTGTCGGGCAAACAGGCCGAGCATGGCGGCTTGGGCGCTGACCAGAGCTCCGGTGAAGTCGGCCATGGGAACCCCTACCAGGTTGGGCCCGCGGTCGGGCTCTCCGGTTACCGACATGACTCCTGAGACCGCCTGAACCACCGGGTCGGTGCCCGGATAGGGGGCTAAGGGTCCATCAGGTCCGAAAGCGGTCAGGGAGACATACACAATCTGGTCGTTGATGGCCGACAAATCGTCGTACCCGATGCCGATCTCGTCGGCAACGCCGGGCCGGTAGCTGGTGACCACCACGTCGGCAGTGGCGGCCAGGCGGTGGACCACCTCAAGCCCCTGGGGTTTGCGCATGTCGAGAGCGAGGCTGCGCTTGCCTCGGTTCCAGATGAGGAACAGCGCGCTCTCCCCGTCGATGAACGCAGTGCCGACGCCGCGGGCGCCATCGCCGCGGGGAAGGCTCTCAACCTTGATGATGTCGGCCCCATAATCGCCCAGAATCATGGTGCCGTAAGGGCCGGCCATGTGGCGGGTGAAGTCCAGGACGCGGATGCCGTCGAGGGGCCTCGTCATCTGGATCCTCCTGAGAGATCTTCTCCGACGAGATGGTCCAAGCCGACCTCGGCCAGAATTTCGTCGGTGTCGCTGCCGAGATCGGGGGGTGGCGGCAAGTCGGAAAGGCTGGGTTGAGCGGCCTCATCGGGATTCGATGAGAGTTGCACCGGTGAAGCCGCCATTTGGACCCGCCCTCCTGGCACCTCGGTTCCTCTGAGCACTCGGTTGACTTGGGCGTGCTCGCTGTTAACGGCTTCGTCGAGGGTCAGAATGGGGGCGAACGGTATTTCGGCCTCGTCGAGGAGGCGGGTCCAGTCGTCGAATGATCGGCGGCTGATGGCGTCTGCGATCAGGGGAAACTCGTCGTCGTATCCGAAGTCCATGCTGTGGGTCCACTCACCCCGTGCGCTGAGATGATCCAAGCCGGTCAAGTCGCAGAATCGCTCCCAGGCAACCTTCTCCAGCGGGCAAATGAGAAGCGCCCGGAGGTCGGAGGTGGCATACATGGAGTAGCGCGACCCGAGGGCTCGGTATTCGTGCCAGGGCTCGTCGTTGTTGACCCAGGTGTTCACGTCGCGCCAGTTCCACCACAGCGCGGTATTCCAAATCGAGGTGTGCACGAACTGGGGCCCGCCGCCCCGGTCTCGCTTCACAATGGCGGCCAGCACCCCCATGGCGCCGAAGACGCCGGCCAGCAGTACGCCGGCCGATCGCCACCCGACCTGGGTCTGGGGATGGCCGTCGTTCCAATCCACTTCCACCCGGCCGGCCAGCGCATCCATGTTCTGGCCGTGCGCCTTGTACTCGGCCCACGGTCCCGTCAGCCCGTAACCCGAGATCACGCAGTACACCAGTTGCGGGTTGGCCTCCAGCAGGGTGTGGAAGTCGAGGCCCCGGCGTACGGCGTCCTTCGGACGAGAGCCAACGATCACCGCGTCGGCCCAGGCGGTGACCCCCGCCACCACATCGCTCCAGTGGGGCGACCGGGTGCTGATCGCAATGCTGCGGGTGCCGGGATTGAGGGCCAAATGCAGATCGCTGATCCCGGCGATCTTGGGCTCGTTTCCTCGGTTGCCGTCGCCCTGAACTGGGTGTTCGACCTTGATGACATCAGCACCCATCTCCACCAGCAGGTGAGAGGCAAGCGGCCCAGACATATGGGTGGAGAAGTCCACGATGCGAAGCGGCTCCGATTGGGTCATGTCAGGTCTATCCGAGGATGGCCAGCATTTGGCGGGACTGGCACAGCAGGGTTCCGTCGGGAGCCCAGATGTCGAGATCCCAGTCCAGATAGCCGCCCCGCACCAGACCAGTGCGCGACCGCAACAGCACCATGTCGTCAGCGTCCACATTCGACAGATCGGCTCGGAAGTGGGTGGTGTGGTCCAGCGTGGCGGTGGTGTGCATGTGGTCGAGCCGGGCCCACCAGCCCATCATTCCGATGTCGCCGATCATCAGCAGGCCTGGGGCGTCGATGGGGCGGGCTTGGGCAAAGCCAGCCCACCCCACCCGCTCCATGGGACCGTCCGGCGCGGTGAACGGCTTGGGGCCTAGGCGATCCTGCATCACGACGTTGTCGCCGTAGGGAAAAGCGAACTCTGGAATGTAGCCGTCGTTTTTCCGCTCCGCGGTGGGAGGTTGCACCTGGGGCGTAGGCATCTCGTTGAAATCGGGGCTGGGCCGGTCGGTGGCGAAGCTGGCCAGTGCAGTGGCGATCAACTTGCCGTCCTGATCGATCCGAGCCGCCGCGCTGATTAGCGTCCTCCCGGTCCGAAGCACCTCGGTTGTCACCTCGTAGTCGCCCTCGCCGGGGGCTCGCAGCAGGTGGGCGGTAAACGAGAGAGGCCGATACTGCGGGTCGGTGACGACGGCGGCAAGCCCGGCGAACAACTGAGCCTCTACCAGCCCAGCGGGGACGCGCCCGGAGGCCATCCACGACGGGGGAGTGGCGGTTCGGAACCGGCCGTCGCCCAACGGCGTGTGGGCGATGGCCTCGTCAAATGAAGCTGCGGTCACATGGCCTCCAATGCCTCGGCAACCTCGTCGGCCACGGGGGCCAATGAGGCGGGGATGTCTTCGATGGGCATGGGCGGGACTTCGGCCAAGGCGGGAATGACCTCGCGCCCCATCGTGTCGAGGTAGTCGATCACCTCATCGATGTTCATCTCGGGCCATTGGGGCTTGACCACGATCGGGTCAATCGGCAGTTCTCGGACCACCTCGGTGAAGTAGTCGATCACCTCCTGGGCCGTGCCTACTGCCACCGAGCTCTTCACCTCCTCGAAGAAGTCGTTCATGAGCGCCTCCTCGTCGAAAACGTCGAGATCCTTGCGGGCGTAGGTGAGGTAGCGCTCTTTGCTGACATCGACGAATTCGGCTCTTGCCTCCTGGCTGGTGGCGCCCACGAAGGCGTTGCGCCGAAGGGGTTGATGGCCCATCGTCTTGCCCCGTTCGGCGAATCCGGTTGCCATGATGCCCAAGCGGACCCGCATCTCATGGATGTCGTACTCCGACGGGATGATGAAGCGGTCGCCCACCGCGCCAGCACGCCGAGCTCCTTTGCGAGAGTGCGCTCCGATCCAGATAGGGGGATGGGGCTGCTGCACGCATTGGATGTGAGGTGTAGCGCCCTCAATTTGCCAATGCTGGCCGAGGTAGTCGAAGTCCTCCATGGCCCAGCACAGCTTCATGATGTCGAGGCACTCGTCGAACAGGCTCACCCGCTTGCTGAACGGGACGTTCATCAGGTTGAACTCTTCACCGCGGTAACCCAGTCCTAAGCCGACGTCCAACCTTCCCCGGGTAATGATGTCGAGGGTGGCGAGTTCCTCGGCCAGGATCACCGGGTGGTACTTGGGGGCCAGTAGCACGGTGGTGGCCAGCCGAACGTGGTCATCGATCTCGGCAGCCAGGCGGGCCAGGAGGGGAACCGGCTGGAGCCAGCGCAGGTCGCCGTACAGGAAGTGCTGCCCGATGACGAAATGGCTGAGGCCGTTGCGCTGTCCGGCCTCTACTTGGCGCAGGATGCCGTCAAACTGCTCGATTGGGTCCACGTCACGCGGCACGTCGCTGATGATCATGCCGAACTGCATGGAATCTCTTAGACCTCGATCCCGTAGAGCTCGGCGGCGTTGTCCTGGAGCACCCGGCGCCGGACGTGGGGATCGACATTGGCCAGCACTCGTGCGAAGTGCTCCCGAGTGGACGGGTACAGGCACGTGGGGTGGGGGACGTCGGTCTCCACCAGCACGTTGTTGACCCCCACATCCTCGATCAGCTTGGCCGGGGCCGACTTCTCAAACCAGAACATGACCCAGATGTGGTCGTTGAAGTACTCCCGGGGACGGCGGGCATTGAGGGCCACTTCGTGGGCCTCGGTGACCATCTCGTCGTACTGGTACTCGAGGGCTTCGAGGATGAACGGGACCCAGCCGATGCCGCTCTCCGCCGAAACGACCTTGAGGCTGGGGTAGCGGTCGAACAGGTCGCTCATGCACAGGTTGACGATTATGCGCACGTTGCTCATATACATCTGGGTGGCGTGGATGGCCAGGCGTCGCTGATGGTCGAATTGGCCCCACCAGGTGCTGGGGGTGGCGGGGATGGGACGGGGGAGGTCCTCAGGGCCGATCTCGCCGCCCACCCGGGCCTGCTGGAAGCGGGCGCCTCGGATACTCTCCATCTCGGCTCGGCTCATGCCGGCGCCGATGTGGAAGTTGGCCACCGCCCCCGACTGGTTGAACAAGTCCCACATGGGCGCGAAATAGGGCTCCCACAGCTCGGGCAGGCCCACCATCTCAGGCTTGTCGGACAGGGTGAAGCCGGTGATGCCCTTGTCCAGCAGGCGTGTCATCTCGGCCACGGTGAACTCCATATCCCAGATCGGCAGCATGGCCTGGGGGAACAGCCGGCCGGCGGACTCGTGTTGCACGTCGACGAAGAAATCGTTGTAGATCTCGAGAACCATCCGCCTTTGGGCCAGATCCTCGATGGCGAAGACGTGGTTGGAGGAAAAACCGACGCCATTGGGGTAGAGGATCTGGGCATGGATCCCGATCTCGTCGCAAAGCTCAAGCCGCTCCTTCACGGCCCAGGCGCTGGTATCGATGATTTCAAAGGGCTGGACAACGTGGCTGCCCAGGATCTTCTCATGGCCGGTCTGGATGGTGTTGCCCCCGGTGCTGGCCCACAATTCGCCGTCGAGGTACCAGGCGGTGACACCGTTGACCGTCTTCTGCATGGGTACCCGGTCTTGCATTGCCGCCGGTGCCCGCGATGTCCACAGCTCGGGCGGCTCGGTGAAGTGGGAGTCGCAGTCGATTATCTTCAGGCCGTCAAGCGGGTCATGTGCGTCCATGATCTCCTCTCTCGTGGGCACTCATGGGTTGGCGCTGTCGTGAACCAAGCTAGGCGAATAGTAGGTTCTCGCCCTTCGGGTAGCATCCCTGCCCGAACAGATTGGACAATCAGCCACGGCGGCGGCCGTGTCGTATGGGGGTTGACATGGGAGTGCTGGAAGGACGTGTGGCCGTAATCACCGCGTCCGGCTCGGGAATGGGTCGGGCCGCTGCCCTCCGCATGGCTGGCGAAGGTGCCCAGGTGGTGGTGGCGGATCTTCGTACTGATGCTGCCGTTGAGACTGTGGATCTGATCGCCGCAGCCGGGGGAGCGGCCAGCGCATTCACCGTCGATGTCAGCGATGTGGCCCAGATAGAAGCGCTGATGGCCGATGTCGGTGCAACCCACGGCAGGATCGACGTTCTCTATGCCCATGCCGGAATCCCTGGACCAGCAGGGCTCGACATGAGCGAGGGCGACTACGAGGAGACCGCGGCTATCAACATGAAATCGGCCTTTTTTACCGTCGCCAGGGCCGTGCCTTTGTTGGAGGCGTCGGGGAATGCTTCGATCATTCTCACCGCCTCGACGTCGGGTGTGGTGGGCTCGCCGTTCTCGCCCCTCTACTCCCTGACCAAGGGGGCGATCGTGACGTTCGGAAAGTCGGTGGCCCTGGCGCTGGCCCCCAAGGTCCGGTGCAACATCATCTGTCCGGGGCCGGTGGACACGCCCATGCTGCCGCTGTTCTTTGGCCGCGAACCCGGAACCGACGTCAAGCCGCTGATGAAGGAGTTTCTGGAGACGTCGGTTCCGCTGTTGCGGCCATGCCAGCCCGAGGAGATTGCGGAGGCGGCCCTGTTCCTGGCCAGCGATGCCAGCAGCTTCGTCACCGGAGTTGCCCTGCCGGTTGACGGCGGCTATCTGGCCCGATGACTCAGAAGAGAATTTCAATCGGCAGCGGGTCGGCGTATTCCACCGATCGACTCGATTGGGCCCAGGAACTGGCCGATAGCGGCCTGGTGGACTACATGGGATTCGACTGTCTGGCCGAGCGGACCATGGCCCTGGCCCAGGTGCGCCGCTTAGATGACGAAACCACCGGCCACGACCAGCGGATTCCCGAGCTCATGCGGCGTTTCGCCGGATTCTTGGGGCGCGGCGGCAAGATGGTCGGCAGCTTCGGTGCGGCCAATCCGGCCGCGGCGGCTGACGATGTGCTTCGGGGGCTGAAGGCAAACGGCGTTGTCGGGGTTCGGGTCGGGGTGATTCACGGCGACGACGTCCTCGACCATGTGCTCGATCAGGATCTGGAGCTTTCCGAAATGGGGGTGAGCGCCCAAGCCATCGCCACCCGGGTGGTGTCGGCCAACGCCTACATCGGCGCCGATCCCATCGTCGATCTCCTGGGGGAGGGCGCGCAGTTCATCCTCGGCGGCCGCATTGCCGACCCCTCGCTCTATGTGGGCCCGATCGCCTATGAGATGGGCTGGGCGCTGGACGACTGGGACAAGATGGGCACGGCAACCCTCGTCGCCCACCTCCTGGAGTGCGGCACCCACGCCACGGGCGGGAACTATGTCGATCCGCCCTACCGGGTGCTCGACGACATCGCCCACCTGGGATTTCCCCTGGCCCACGTGAGCGACGACGAGCTGATCATCACCAAGCTGGAGGGTACTGGCGGGGCGGTGGACATTGGCACCATGAAGACTCAGCTGGCCTACGAGATCCACGACCCGGCGGCCTACCTAACCCCCGACAGCACCGCCGATTTCAGCCATGTCTGGGTGGAGGAGATCGGCCCTGATCGGGTGAGAGTCGGTGGTGCGACCGGCCGCCCCCGCCCTGACAAGCTCAAGGTGCTGGTCGGTGTGGACGAGGGATGGAAGGTGGTGACCGAGATCTCCTACGGCGGTCCTGGCTGCGTGGAGCGGGCTCAGTTGGGTGCCGAGGTGGTGGCCAAGCGCCTAGAGCCATTCCAGTCGGGCATCGACGAGATTCGCTACGACCTCCACGGGATGACCGCCCTGTTTGAAGGCCAGGTGCCCGGTGGCGATCCAGCCGAGGTGCGGCTGCGCGTCGCAGCCCGCTGCGATGACCGGGAGACCGCTGATGCGGTGGTCTTTGAGGGCCAATTTCTGTGGATGGGGCCAGCGGGGGGCGGCGGGGTCACCACTCAGATGGCTCCGGCCATCGGGGTCACCCCCGCGCTGCTGCCCCGCGAGGATGTGAAGCTGATTACCGAGGTGATCGACGCATGAAGCTGCGGGAGTTTGCCTACAGCCGCTCCGGCGACAAGGGCGACATAGCCAATCTCTGCGTCTTTGTCTACGACGACGACAACTGGGAAGTGCTGCGGCGCGAGCTAACCGTCGAGAAAGTGCGGGAGAAATTCGGTGGCCTGGTCAAGGGCGAGATCACTCGCTACGAGTTGCCCGGCACCAAGGGTCTGAATTTCGTGATGGCCGAGGCCCTGGGTGGGGGAGTGTCCCGCAGCCTTCGTACCGACCCCCACGGCAAGTCCTACCAATCCCTCATCCTCGACATCGACATCGACGCCGACGACGAGATCAAGCCGCGTCTCGCCTGATGGCCCTGGCCAGCACGTCTGGCCGGTCAATCGGCCGCGAGATGCTCTCGGAGCTCGACTTTGCGGATTTTCCCGGTGACGGTGCGGGGGAAGCTGTCGACGGCGATGAACTCATCGGGGACCTTGATCTTGGCCAAGCGCTGGCGGCACCAGTCGGACAAACCGTCGAGCGTTTCTCCCGATCGCAGCTCGACGAAGGCCACCGGGCGCTCGCCCCATTCGGAATCGGGACGCCCGACCACGGCCACTTCGGCGACTGCGGGATGGTTGTGGAGTGTGGCCTCGATCTCGCTGGGGTAGATGTTGACGCCCCCGCTGATGAGCATGTCCTTAGAGCGGCCCACGATGTAGAGGTATCCGTCGTCATCAAATCGGCCCAGGTCACCAGTGCGCAGCCATCCGCCGACCAGGGCTTCGGCGGTCTGGTCGGGATCGCGCCAGTAGCCGGCCATCACCTTCTCGCTCTTCACCCAGATTTCGCCCACCTCTCCCGGCACGACCAGGGCGCCGTTGTCGTCATGGAGTTCGATCCAGACGCCGGGTACGACCCGCCCGCAGGAGTCCAGCAGGTCGGGCCGCCCGGCCATGGCGAGGTCGTGGTCTTCGGGCAGTAGCCCGGTGAGATTGGTGACGCACTCGGAGATGCCGTAGCCCTGGTAGAGCCCGCAGCCGAAGCGCTCGTAGGCCTGCCGGATGAGCGGCCCGGCGGTAGGGGCGGCGCCGTAGACGATGAGGCGGAGGCTGGAGAGATCGGCCTCATCGAAACCGGGGTGGTCGAGGATGAGCCGCAGTTGCGCGGGGACGAGGATGGAGATGGTCACCCGGTGTTCGGCCACCGCGGCGAAGAACGATTCCGGCGAGAAAGAGCGCAGCACCACGTGGGTCTGGCCGTCGGCCAGCATGGAGCACACCCGAGTCCCGGTGGCGGCGTGGTAAAGCGGAGTGGTCGACAAGAACACGTCATCGGGTTGAAATCGCTGGACCAATGCCATGGTCAGCCCGTTGAACGCCAGTCCTCTCTGGGTGAGGCAGACCCCTTTAGGCCGCCCAGTGGTACCGCTGGTGTAGATGATGAGCGCAGTGTCATCTTCTTTGGCGCGATCCAGGTCGGTGAACGGCGCCGAGGCCAGCAGGTCTTCGTAGGCAACGCCGTCGGCGTCGATCACCGGACCGGTGGAGCCGATGGCTTCCAGCCGCTGGGCATAGTCGCTGGCCGCCAAAGTGAGGGTGGGCTCGGCGTTCGACAGTATGAAGGCCAGTTCGGGATCGGTGAGCTGAGTGTTCAACGGCACTGCCGCCGCGCCCAGGTATGCCACTGCCAGGTAGACGTCAAAGAAGACCAGGCCGTTTTCAGCCATGAGCGCCACTCGATCACCCGGGCCCACCCCGGCGCTCTCGAGCCCAGTTGCCAGTCGGCGAACACGGTCCCGCAGCTCCACAAACGTGACCGATGGTCCTCCGTCGACCGCTACCGCAGTCCGCTGGGGGTAGAGCGCTGCGTCACGCTCCAACAGGTCGACAATCCGCATCAGGCCACCAATCTAAGCTTCAGACTTCGAGGAGTTGGAGGGCGCTGTGGAATTGAAGGGCAAGAGGATCATCGTCACGGGGTGTGCGAGCGGGATGGGGGCGGCGACGGTCCGGGCCTATGTCAAGGCTGGTGCCCAGGTGGTGGGGATGGATATATCTGACGACGCGGGAAGGGCGGTGTGTGACGAGGCGGCGGCTGATGGGCCTGGCGAAATTGTCTACGTGTCGGTTGACGTTGCCGATGGCGGTCGGGTGGAGGCAGCGTTCGCGGAGGCCGACGACTTTCTGGGCGGCCTGGATGCGCTGGCGCACCCGGCTGCCATTCATGCGCCGTCTAAGGCGGGAGACGTCACCATTGATGATTGGGATCGGATGTTTGCGGTGAACGTGCGGGGCACTGTGCTCACCAACCAGGCGGCCTACCACCGGCTCAAAGTTGCCGGAGGAGGGGCCATTGTCAATTTCGGATCCATCTCCGGACAGCGGGCTGAGCCGGAAGCGGCGGCCTATTCGGCATCAAAGGGCGCAGTTCACGCTTGGACCCGCACCGCGGCCGGTGCCTGGGGGGCCGATGGTGTGCGGGTGAACGCCGTCCTTCCCGCCATCAGAACGCCCATGTTCCAGGCCTCCTGGGATCGGGCTACCGATGAGGAGCGAACCGAGAAGTTCTGGCGGAACATTCACAGCATCGCGCTGGGCCAGGAGTACGGCGACCCGGATCGGGACCTCGGTCCGGTGATGGTGTTCTTGACCTCGGATGCGTCCCGGTTCATTACCGGCCAGCTCATCCCCGTGGATGGCGGACAGGGGAACGTGCGCTAATCCAGGCGGTATGTGCGGGTTGCGGTGCCGGAGAACAGTTCGTCCTGCTCGGCATCGGAGTAGCTGTCGGCCATGATTTGGAAGGCGTTCCATAACACCGGATAGGTGAGGGTTTCGCGGTCGATTGGGTAGTTCGACTCGAACATGCATCGGTCGGGTCCGAAAGCGTCGATGCAGAATCGCACCGCGTCGGACCAGTAGGCGGCAACTTCTTCTGAGCCCGGTGGCACCGCCAGGTCGGCCCAACCCGTCCCAAACATGAAGTCCATTCCGATCCCGCCCACCTTGACCACGGCATTTGGCTGGGCAGCCACGGCCAGCATTGACGCCCGCCAGTCGGCCCAGACCTGCTCGCGGCTGTTTCGATAGGGGCCCACGCCCAGGGGAGCCCCGAGGTGGCCGACCACCACCCTCAGCTCCGGAATGACCGCGGCCAACTCAGCCACCTCGGGCAGTTGAGGGTGAAAGAGCCAGGCATCGAAGGCCAAGTCCCGCTCAACCAGCGCGCGCAGCCCGGTCCGGAATTGGTCCGTGCTCATCATCTGGGGGAAGGGACTGCTGTGACCCTGGAGGACTTCAGAACTGGAATCCATGCCCGTCGTGTGGCGGATGCCGCATAGGCGTCCGCTGCTGGCGGCATCGTGGGCGTCAAGTACTTCGTTGAGGGAGTCGCCGAGCATCAAATCGGCGAAAGCGACGAAGCCTGCGACGGGCGGTCCGTCGGCCGCATCCATGGCATCGGCCTGCGACACAGCGAAAACCGTCTCGCCCACCGGCTGCATATGTTTGGGCAGTGTCATGTCGTAGGAGGCCGCCGTCTCCACAAACACCGTTTTCGTGATGTTGTGGGAACCCGTGACGTTGTCCAAGTGGTGGGCGGCGAGATAGGTGAGGAATCCCTCGTCGTAGAAGTGGTGATGGGGATCCACAATCGCCCGTCGGGGATCGATGGCGGTCTCAACCCGCTGAGCCAGCCAGTCGAAGCGATTGAAGTCCATTATTCGGCTCCGGTTTCGTCGATTTTGGCGGTGGACCGGTTGGGGATGGCATCAGGCATCGAAACTCCTGCGAAACGCCCGCGAATGTCCCTATAGGTGCGCATTGTCACAGCGGGCCTACGTTAGTCTCAGCCGCATGAGCATTCGCGTGGGCATCAACGGCTTCGGACGCATCGGACGGAACTTCTTTCGAGCAGCAAGACAGGCTGGCGCCGATCTGGAATTCGTGGCCGTAAACGACTTGGGCAGCTTGGAGACCATGGCCCATCTGTTGCAGTACGACTCGGTGATGGGCCGCTTCACCGACCCGGTTGCGGTGGTCGAAGGCGGGCTGGACATCGGCGGCAGCGTCCTTCAAGTGCTGTCAGAGCGCAACCCAGCAGATTTGCCCTGGAAGGACTTGGGTGTGGACGTTGTGGTGGAGTCCACCGGTTTCTTCACCGCTCGCGATAAGGCTGCCGCCCATCTGGATGCCGGCGCCCCGAGGGTGATCGTGTCGGCCCCGGCGTCGGGGGCCGATGCCACCTTTGTGGTGGGGGTGAACGACGGCGACTTCGACCCCGAGAACCACTTGGTGGTGTCCAACGCCTCGTGCACCACCAACTGCTTCGTGCCCATGGTGAAGGTGCTCGACGATGCCTTCGGGGTGGAGCGGGGTCTGATGACCACCGTCCATGCCTATACCGGCGATCAAGCGCTGGTGGACGGGCCGCACTCCGATCTGCGCCGGGCCCGGGCCGCCGCTGCGAATATCGTGCCCACCTCCACCGGGGCTGCCCGGGCCACCGGTTTGGTTCTCCAGGCCATGAACGGCCTGCTGGACGGCATTGCTCTGCGGGTACCGATTCCCAACGGTTCCCTAACCGACTTCACCGCCGTGGTGCAGGGCGAGCCTTCGGCTGACGAAGTCAACGCCGCTTTCGCCGCCGCGGCGGCCGACGGACCGCTGTCCGGGGTGCTGGACTACAGCGAAGCCCCGTTAGTGTCGGCCGACATCCTCGGTTCGCCAGCCTCTTGCACGCTTGACTCTGGGTTGACCATGGCTCTGGGCAACCTGGTCAAGGTCTCCGGCTGGTACGACAACGAGTGGGGCTACTCCAACCGGCTCGTCGATCTGGTCTCTATCGTGGGCGCAGCGGGCGGCTGATCACCGAGGTGCTGCCCACCCTTGAGACGCTGAGCGAGGCCCTCGGTGAGCTGGACGGTCGCCGGATCCTCCTGCGGGCTGATTTCAATGTCCCGCTTGACGCCGATGGACAGATTGCCGATGACTTCCGCATCAAGGCTGCCCTGCCCACCATCCGGTGGCTAACTGGTCAGGGGGCCGCGGTTGTGGCGTGCAGCCACCTGGGCCGCCCCGACGGCGCGCCCGACCCCCGGTTTTCGATGGCGCCCGTTCAGGCCCGGTTGGGAGAGTTGGCCCCCGGCGTGGAGTTGCTGGAGAACCTGCGTTTCGACCCCGGGGAGACCGGCAACGACGACCGACTGGTCCAGCAGTTGGTCGACGGCTGTGATGGCTACGTGAACGATGCTTTCGGGGCGTCGCACCGGGCTCATGCCTCCATCGTGGGGCCGCCCGGCTATCTGCCCAGTGCCGCTGGGCGCCTGCTGGCCAGAGAGGTCGAAGTGCTGCTCGGTTTGCGATCCAAGCCCAAGCGGCCCTTCGTCGCCGTGCTGGGTGGGGCCAAAGTCAGCGACAAGCTGGGGGTGATCGACGCCCTGCTGGAAACCGCCGATGAGGTGGTGATCGGCGGGGGGATGTGCTTCACCTTCTTGGCCGCTTTGGGCCACAGCGTGGGCGACTCACTTCTCCAGACAGACCAGATCGAAGCCTGCGGTCGGCTGCTGCAATCAGGGGCGCCCATCCGGTTGCCTTCCGACATCACCGCGCTGGCCCCGGGGGAACATGTGGTGCAGGCCGGTGTAGAGCTGCGACCCGACTGGCGGGGTCTGGACATCGGACCCGGTACCGCAGCCGAGTTCAGCGACCTCATCGCCGAGGCCGGCACCGTGTTGTGGAATGGCCCCATGGGGCTGTTCGAAGATCCAAGGTTCGCAGCCGGAACCAAGGTTGTGGCCCAAGCACTGGCCGATAGCCGGGCGTTCACCGTAGTGGGCGGGGGCGACAGCGCGGCGGCGGTCCGGCAGTTCGGCCTTGACCGGGAGATGGACCACGTTTCTACCGGCGGCGGCGCGTCGTTGGAGTTGATCGAACAGGGCGATTTGCCCGGCTTGAGGGCCCTGAGCGAATCCGTTGGCACTCGTGAGGAGGACAGAAATGGCTGAGCGCAAACCGCTGATCAGCGGCAACTGGAAGATGCACATGAACCATCTGGAGGCCATCCAGCTCATTCAGAAGCTGTCGTATGCCCTCGACCATGCCGACTACGCCTCCTCCGACGTCTCCATCCACCCGCCATTCACCAACCTGCGCTCGGCTCAGACGGTGCTCGACGCCGACAACATCCCCATCGCCCTCGGCGCCCAGCACTGCCACTGGGAGGAGACCGGGGCGTTCACCGGAGAGGTGTCGCCGGCCATGCTGGCCAAGTTAGCGGTGAGCTACGTGATTGCCGGCCACTCCGAGCGCCGCCAACTCTTCGGCGAGACCGACGAGAATGTGAACCGGCGGCTCAAGGCCATCCTGGCCGCGGGCATGAACCCGATCATGTGCTGCGGGGAGACACTGGAGGAGCGAGAGGCCGACCAGACCGAGGCCCGGATCACTACCCAAGTCGACGCTGGCTTGGCCGGGCTGAAGCGGGACCAGGTGGGGGCGATGGTGATCGCCTACGAGCCGGTGTGGGCCATCGGCACCGGCCACACTGCCACCCCCGCCGATGCCCAGGCGGGCTGTGCCCTCATCCGGGACCGGGTGCGGGCCAATTTCGGCGCCGAAGCCGCCGCCAGCGTGCGGGTTCAATACGGCGGCTCGGTCAAGCCGGTCAACGTTGCCGAGCTCATGGCCCAATCCGACATCGACGGCGCTTTGGTCGGCGGTGCCTCCCTCGAGGTCGACAGCTTCTCTCGAATCGTCCGCTTCAGACTCCAATAGCAGGAAGCGGAGACCCCGCTTGGCGCGAATAGGTCTAGAGAGTTGGTTGCCTGAAGTGGTTCAGGTGATCTCGATGTCGTCCCACTCGACTTCGGTGCAGAGGCGGTGGTACTCCGGGCCGTACCAGGGGGCGCTCATCTGAAGTCGGTTGTGGGTGGAGTTGACGTAGTAGTTGTTGCCCGGCGATCCCATGTCGTGCATGAGCAGGAGCTTGGAAGCCTCCTTGTCCAGCGCTTCGTTGTAGCGCTCGTAGGCGTCCATCGTGACCTCGACGCTTGACTTGCCCTCTTCGAGCATTCGCACGATGCACTGGCCGGCGTAGCCCGACCACACCTGATACCAGATGGGAAGTCCGGTGCCGCCCGACAGGGGCTGGGAGTTGGGGCCGTACAGCATGAACATGTTGGGGAACTTCGGCACCATCATGCTGATGTAGGCCCGGGGGCCGTCTTTCGACCAGAAGTCGTGCACATTGAGGCCGTCTCGGCCGATGTAGTCGGCTGGATACAAGAACTGGACGATCTCGAAGCCGATGGCGGTGATGACGGCGTCCACCTCGTGAAGAGTTCCGTCGGCGGTCTCAATGCCCTCGGGGGTGAACCGGGCGATCGGGTCGGTGATCAGCTCGACGTTGTCGCGGGTTAGGGCCCGGTACCAGCCGTTGTCCACCACGGGGCGCCGGGAGAAGGGGGCATAGTCGGGGATGAGCCGATCCACGAGGTCTGGGTCGTTGTCGGTCTGCTCGTGGATGTAGTTGGTGAGGAACGAGCGAAGCTGGTCGTTCACCTCGTTCCAATAGCCACCGGCCGCCTGCCACTCCTCATCGGGGATCAGCTGGTCGTGGGTCTTGAACAGGGCCGCGATGGCCATGTACCGCCACCAGTTCCAGTAGCCCGGGAAGTTGTCGAGCAGCCATCGGACCTCGGGCTCAATGGGCTGCCCGTACTTGGGCCGAGGGCTGATCCACTGCTTGGAGCGCTGGAAGACGTACACCTGCTCGGCCTCTTCGGCGACGGGGGAGAGGAGCTGCACTCCGGTCGAGCCGTTGCCGATGACGGCGATTCGGTCGCCGCGGTAGTCGTAGTCCTCTGGCCATTGGGACGGGTGGATGACCCGGCCGGGGAAGTCCTCCAGGCCTTCGAAATTGGGGGTTCTCTGGTTGGCGAAGGCGCCGACCGCGTTGATCACGACGTTTGCCTCGATGGTCTCGGTGCCATCGGGGGTGTCGGCATCGAGCACCCAGACGTCGCGTTCCTCGTCGAAGGTGGCCCGCTTCAGGTCGTGATCGAACCGGGTGTTGTCGTACATACCGTACTTGCGAGCGATGTGGAGCAGGTATTCCCGCACGTACTGGCCCTTTCCGAAGTACTCGGGCCACGGGTAGTTCTTCTCGAAGGCGAACTCGTAGGTGATCGAGATGGTGTCCACCCGGATGTCGGGGTAGCGGTGCCGGCTCCAGGTGCCGCCCGGCTCGGATCGGCGCTCGAGGATGACGTAGGGGATTCCCAGCAGTTCCATCTGAATGCCCGCGGCCAGCCCGCTGAAACCGCTACCGATGATCGCCACTCGGAAGCCCTCGGGAATTTCAGGCTTGCCGTTGGTCCAGTCGACTGTCCAGGGGAAGGGCTTGAAGGCCATCAGCTCGCGCCGGGACTCAAATTCCAAGTCGCCCATATCCTCTTTGGTGGCCAAGTTCATCAGCTGGCGAAGACGGGGCTGCGGCGGTTCCTCGGGCATCCCGGGTCCGGCGTTCTCCTCCAGCCAGGCCACCGTCTTGGCAATCAGCAGCTCGCGCTGGTCATCGTCGAGCTCCAGCATTCTCGGCAGTGCCGCTATCTCGGGATCGTCGGTGTGGTGGAACAGCGCCACTCGCACCGCGTCTAAATCGGCCAATTCCACTGCCCTGCGAATGAAGTCCGAATCCATGCCGGAAATTGTTGCAGAGCGGAGTGGGAATTCTTTAGTCCACAGGTGGGAGGTTTATCCCGGAGTCTCGGAGAACAGGGTTGTGTACACCTCGCGGGTCTCCGCAGTGGACAGGCCCGCGCCCAGGTACAGGTTGTCGATGTGGATCTCCCAGTGAAGGTGAGGGTCGGTGTAAAAGTCACCGTTGGCGGCCGCGTGGGTGCCGCGATTTCCGATCTCGCCCACTCGCTGTCCCGCTTGGATCGTCTGGCCGACGCGAATATCAGGATCGACATTGTGGAGATGGGCGTAGACCGTCACAACATGGCCGAGGAACAGGAAATCACCGTGGTCGATTACTACGAAGTTGCCGTAGAGCGTCAACAGCGTGAAGGGGGGAGTGGCTTGCAGCCGTTCTGCGATGCCGAGCAGCTCATCTCGATCGTCGGAATCGGGGTCTTGGTAGTTGCCCACCGCTAGGACGACCCGCCCGTCGAGGGCGGCCACCGCAGAGCGCCCCAGCGAGAAGCATTGGAAGTCCACGCCTTGGTGGATCCCGGATCGGTAGGCCCGGGGGGCGTTGGGCATCAGATCGGGATTGGAGAGCGGTGACGTGCAGTCGCTGGGAGGAGTCGTGAGGGGCGCCAAAGCTTCGGCGATCGCCAGAGCCTCTTCATAGGTTGGCGGCGCTTGGTCCAGAACGACCACGACCGGCGTAGGGGAGGGATCCGGGAAGGCTGGAGCGGCGTTAGCGTCGTCTGAAGGGTTGCCGGCGGTTGATTCCTGATTCGATTCGGAAGTGCTAGAAGTCGATTCTGGATCATCCGGCGAGTCGCCTGATTCGCTGGATGGCGCGCCTTCTCCGGCCTCCGGTTCGTCAGGTGTCGTTGAGGAGTCGGTCTCAGAGGAATCGGCAGAAGATGTCGCGGGGGCATCGTCTGCACTGTCGGACCACCAGATTTGCGATATCAGTATTCCGACAGCGAAAGCCACGGCCAGGGCGGCAATCGACAGAAGCACTCGACCCGATTTGAGGCTCCTCAGGCCCTTGGCAGTCCATCGGGCGATCCATCGGAGGGATGCGACTAGGCCATTTCCGATGCCCTTGAGGCTCCTGGCACCGCGTTTCCCCAGCCAGCGGAAGGGCGCGGCCAATCTACTCCTGATGCCCGTGAATCTCATGGAGTCCCAGTTCCCCAACCATGCGAACCAGGAGACTACACGGGTGTTGGGTGGGTCTGTGGGGCAGTCGAACGGGTAGAATCGTCGGCTGTGACCATCGCGCTTGTGGTGATTGACGTTGTTTCCGCGTTGGGGCTGCTGCTTCTGGTGCTGCTGCACAGCGGCCGGGGCGGCGGCCTCTCAGACATGTTCGGCGGCGGCTTCGGCACGCAGGCCGCTGGGTCGACGGTCATTGAGAAAAATCTCGACCGGCTCACCATCGTGGCCGCGTTGATCTTTTCCTTCTCCACTCTGGCTCTGGCCCTGCTGCTGGACTCCAGCTAGCCCCGGGCCGCTGGCCGCTGGTTTGGACTTCGCGCTCACTCCCGAGTTGCTGGAACTGCGCGACCGGGCGCGAGCCGTGGCCGCTGACGGGGTGGCCCGATTCGGGCGGCACAACGATTCGTGGATCAACGGCTACTCCAAGGAGTTCGCCCGGATCATTGCCGCTGAGGGTTGGATCGGCATGGGGTGGCCGACTGAGTACGGAGGAAGGGGTAGGCCGCCCATAGAACGGCTGATCGTGGCCGAAGAGATGATCAGCGCTGGTGCCCCGGTGGCTGCCATGTGGTTTGCCGATAGGCAGATGGGCCCAACGCTGATCGCCTACGGCACCGAGCAGCAGAAAACCGAGTTTCTCCCCACAATGCTGTCGGGGGAGTCCACCTGGTGCATCGGGATGAGCGAGCCCGATGCCGGCTCCGATTTGGCCTCGATCTCCACTCGGGCGGTGCGAGAGGGCGACCAATTCGTGATCGACGGCCAGAAGATCTGGACCAGCTTCGGACATGTGGCCGACTACTGCTATCTGATCTGCCGCACCAGCGACGAGGGGCCTCCCCATCGGGGGGTCAGCGAGATCATCGTGCCCATGGACACCCCGGGCATCGAAGTGCGCCCGATAACGGACATGATCGCCAACCGGCATTTCTGCGAAATTTACTTCACCGGAGTTCGGGTGCCGGCTACCAACTTGGTGGGCACCGAGGGCGATGCCTTCAAGCAGACCATGGTGCAACTGGCCCACGAGCGCGGCGGCATCGACCGACTGGTGTCCAACCGGGTGCTGTTCTTGCACGCCCGGTCGGCAGCCGACCGATCTGACCCCCGAGTCCGCCAACAAATCGCCCAACTGGAGACGGAATATCGGGTGGGCCGATTGCTGGTGTATCGGGAGGTGCTGGGTCAGGCCCCGGCCGGGTTCAGCGCGGCCACCAAGGCCTTCTGCACCGAGCACGAGCAGCGGGTCGCCCAGTTCGCCGCTGCGTCCCTCGGGCCGGCAGCCCTGCTCGACGACCAATGGACCAGGGGAATCTGCTACGCCGCCTCGTACACCATCGCCGGCGGTACCTCCAACGTCATGCGCAACATCCTGGGCGAAAGGGTGCTCGGACTGCCCCGCGAGCCCCGGTAAATAGCCTGCCTGCCTGTTCTAGCGAAATGGTCTTCGCCGAACAGCTTGCGAAGCTACTCGACCGGAAGGAAGAACACTGACGCACAGCACAGGCGATCCCCCCAAGCGATTACCTGCCGCAGAGCAGGTCTTCGCGGCAGTGGTCGTGGATGCCTGCTAGGGTCGCTTCCATTCATCGCTCTACATGAGGGGGCTTGCGATGACTAGACAGACACGTAACTTCAAGATGTTGAGTACTGTCCTCGTTTTCATAATGCTGGGCGTCCTCCTTGTTGGATGCGGGGACGATGATGATGGTAGGCCAAGCAAACTTGTCTTTAGTCAGGTGCCAGCTGAAGATGCAACCGGTATGGCCCAGGCCTACACAACGACGATTGACATTCTCATTGACCATGTTGAAGGCCTAGAAGAAATAGAGTTCGTCCTGGCAACTGAATATGCGGGAATGGTAGAGGGCATTATCGCAGGGCGAATTGATGCGGCCCAATACGGTCCTTTTGCCTATGTAATCTCAACTCAGAAAGGCGCCAATCTTGAAGTCGCTGGTACGGCAATAAGGAAAAAGGGAGCGTCTCCCGGGTATCGAAGCTACTTGGTAACTGGAATAGATAGTGGAATTTCGAGCCTTGAAGATCTTGCAGGTAAGAATGTGTGCTTCGTTGACCCGGGTTCAACTTCGGGGTACTTATTCCCTTCAGAGGGTCTGCTCTCAGTAGGTCTTGACCCATCAGAAGGATCGAATGATATAAACTCAATCTTTGCCGGTGGGCACGACTCGTCAATCTTGAGCGTCGCAAGTGGGGATTGTGACGCAGGTTTCGCAGCCGACGTCTTCCTAAAGAGCCAACCCGATGACGCTGGTCCCGGTAGACTCCAGGACACAGGAGATATCGATGGCATTCTCGACAGAGTGGATGGCTCAGATGTCAACCCTGAAAGTGCTGAATTAGCAATCATCTGGAAGACAGAATACATTGCTGGCGCTCCATTCGCCCTTAACTTAGATACCATTCCTGCAGATATGATCGAAGAGATCACAGCTGTCCTGACCGAGAAAGCCAATGTCACCTACGCCCTAGCCAACGGTTATTGCGAAGGGACTGAGGACGACCATAATTGTCATATCGGTGCAGGAGGTACGGGAGATTGGGGATACATCGACGTTGGAGGCGACTCCTATTACGATGGCATCCGTCGAGTCTGTGAAGTAACTGGCGCTAACGAGTGCGAAGGTTAGTTATAGAAGGAACCGCCTAACTTGAAAATGTTGGTGACGTAAGTCAAAGCAATATGGTTTCCCCCGATGATGGCAGCGTAATGATTCCAGCGTCGGGGGAAACCGCTGTTAAGGTCACAAACCTGGTCAAGACTTTTGATAATGGGAGTGTTACGGCGCTTGATCAGGTATCAATCACTGTACCGACGGGTCAACTACTGGTCATTATCGGGCTTTCCGGCGCGGGAAAGTCAACCCTGCTTAGGCATTTAAACGGCCTACATTTGCCAACAGAAGGGTCGGTGGAGGTCCTTGGCCAGGACGTGCCTGCACTGACACGACCAGAGCTGCGACACCTTCGGCGCGATATCGGGTTCGTTTTCCAGCAATTTAATATAGTTGGAAGAGTCACCTGTATAGAGAATGTCCTGAGTGGGGCGCTAGGTCGAATACGAGGACCACGTATCGGGGCGATGATGTATTCAAAATCGCTGCGAGTCGAAGCTTTCGAGCAACTGGATAGGGTCGGATTGGCAGATCGAGCTTGGCAGCGGACAGACACCCTTTCTGGCGGTCAACAACAACGTGTAGCTATAGCGCGAAGTTTAATGCAAAAGCCTAAACTGGTCTTAGCGGATGAACCAGTCGCCTCTCTAGATCCTGAAATTTCAGGGCAAGTGATGGACCTTCTCGTACAATGTTGTATCGAGGACAATATTACTGTCATCTGTAGCCTTCACCAGGTTGAATTGGCGTTGGGTTGGACAGATCGTCTGATAGGGCTCCGTGATGGCAAAGTCGTCATGGACACTCCGGTAGACGACTCATTGAACCAAGACGCTGTAATGGAGGTCTACCGCGAATTAGACCCATCTGGCGACAAACGAGAAGAATACGCCGAATCGATCAATAGCCCTGTCTTGTGACTACCGCAGTAGAAAAGGACGACGGACGCAATAGGGCTAGTTCTGGAGCGATCCAACGCGGTCATTCCTATCAGGTTTCTCGCCCATGGACCCTACAGAGGGCACAGATCTGGAGTTTTGCTGTCGTCCTGGTGATTGCTTTTGCTTGGTCCATTGATCGGGTAGGTCTTTCATTCAGTGGTATAGCAGAGATCATTGAAGGCTGGCCAGCAACGTGGAACCTACTCCAGAGGATGGTGCCACCCTTTATACCCAGTGAAGATTTAGACGTAGTCATTTCCGCCGCTTTCGACACCTTCTTCATGGCCTTTGCAGGGACCGCGCTTGGACTAGTGTTGGGAATACCCCTCGGTCTGCTTTCAGCACGAAACGTCATGCCCTGGGCCTCTGTTCGTGCACTTGCAAGAGCAGCAATCGTCTTTTCGCGGGCTATACCTGCTCTGGTCTTTGCTATCTTCTTTGTCAGAATATACGGTATCGGCGTTCTCCCTGGAGTGATATCGATTGGCATTCACTCAATCGGTATGATAGGCAAACTCGTAGCTGATGCAGCCGAAGATATTGATCCCGGCCCGCGTGAAGGGGTTGCCTCTACAGGTGCTGGCCCAATGCAGGACCTCTTCTCCGGTGTGTGGAGTCAGATGGTTCCAACAGTCATCACTATTTCTCTGTATCGGTTGGAACTTGATTTCCGTTCCGCTCCTATCCTTGGATGGGTAGGCGCAGGAGGAATCGGCGTCCTTCTACGGGCGTACCAAGGAAGTCTCCGATATCAGGAAATGCTGGGAGTCACGCTCCTCATCGTAATCCTTGTGATTGTCTTAGAAGCGCTCTCTGCATTGACTCGCCATGCACTTCTGGGAACAACTGAAAGACACCCGACTAAAACAAAAGATGCAAAATCCAAAAAATTCACGAGTGGTCTGGCCAGTCCAGGAAAAAAGATAGCAGATTGGATTATTAGTAGATCCAAGCAAAAGGCGACACCAGGGCATCAACTACCTCAGATCCGCTTGACTCCGCCATGGACTACAGAGCGCTTAAAAGTGAATGTAGTTGGTTTTATGTTTTCTGTACTCCTAGTGCTTTCGTTGATCATCCCAGACATCGGCGCTGGAGAAGTTATTACTGGTAGTGAGAAGATCCCAGAAATGCTAAGAAGGGTGACCCCTGACGATTGGTCCTGGTTCACCGACCGAATCGTTCATGACATGATTGATACGTTGGGGATCGGAATGGCAGCGACGGGATTGGCATTAATATTTGCAATTCCATTTTCTTTCCTTGCTGCGAGCAATACGGCCCCAGGGCGGTTTGTGTATCTTTGTTCACGATCATTCATGCTACTTGTCCGTTGCGCTCCCGAGCTAGTAGTTGCCGTGATATTTGTAGCAGCAATCGGGCCGGGGCCTAGAGCTGGAACACTTGCACTTGCTATTGCACTGTTTGGCTTTATCACAAAACTCTTTGCTGATGCCATAGAAGAGGCGCGTCAAGGCATTCGTGATGGAGTGGCTTCAACAGGGTCAAGCAGGCTCCAGGAATCAACTTCTGCGGTTTTGCCGCAAGTAATCACCTCTAAAATCAGCAACTCCATGTATTTATTGGATGTTGGAATTAGAAATTCAGCAATCGTGGGTATCGTCGGTGGGGGTGGAATAGGATTCTTGGTGATCAATGCCTCTAGACAACTAGAGTGGGAGACTCTAGGCGGAATCATCTTCTGCATTTTCGTCGTGGTGTATGCCATCGAGCTGATTTCAACCTGGGTCAGAAGAAAGATAACGTGATGGGCGTGTTTCGTGTTACCCAGTTTTCTGATATGCACTTCTGTAGCGACCCTGAGGCCGCCCCGCGGAATACTGATGACACTTGGGACGCGGTGTTTGCCGATGCGTTCGATTCAGGCCAGCCACTGCCCGACCTGGTGGTGATTACCGGTGACATTGCCGACAACGGCACCGAGGCCGAATACGAGAAGGTGGCCGAGAAGCTGTCCCGCCTCCCCGTGGATGCGGTGGTGTGTCCCGGAAATCACGACCGGCAGGTGCCCTTCGACGCCATTTTGCCTCGGCCGGGCATCAGCAGCGGGCGCACTCTGCGAGTCGGGCCATGGTTGTTCCTATTCGCCGACTCCAACGCGGACGGGCGGGAGCGGCGCCCGGACGGCTCGCTGGCGGACCGAGAGGACCGGACCCACGCGCACGGCCGTTTCGGGGATGCCGAGGTGGCATGGATTGTCGAGACCGTTGAGCGAAGTGACGCGGATCACGCCTTTGTGTGGACCCACCACCCGCCGGGAGCCTTCGGTTTCTTCTACAAAGAAGACCATGACGTGGAATTCGCTCGGCTGGTCGACATGGTCCCCAACATCCGCGGCGTGGGAGCTGGTCATACGCATACCAACACCACCCATGAGTGTGCGGGACGCCCAGTCCACCAGTGCCCGTCTCTGTCGACGAACCTCGACCTCGACGAATACACCACGCTCCCGCCCGGATACCGCACTTACGAGTTTTTCGATGACGGGACGGTTGCCAGCGAGGTCCACCTAGTGGGGGAGGAGCAGTGGCCGAGCTATCCCCTGGCCGAAGTTACCCGGCAAATGCTCCGGGGCGAGATCAGCTTCGAGGAGATGATGGAGCAGTTGACCGCTGAGCGGGCCTGATTATGTCCTGAATATTTCTTAGATCAGAATGCTCTAAATATTGGAATAAGTCTAGAATACTTGCTAGGGTGCCGGCATGGGATCCAGCGATACTCCCTCCACCGCTGATCTGCTGCGGCGGAACGGCCTGCAAGTGACTGCTCAGAGGATTGCCGTCATCCGTGCCGTTTCGGCCTGTCCTCACGGTACCGTTGAGGATGTGGCCGAGGCGGTCCACAACGACATCGGCGCCATCTCCCGCCAGGCGGTTTATGACGCGCTGGCAATGCTCGCCGAGAAGGGCCTGATCCGTCGGATTCAGCCCGCAGGATCGCCGGCTCGCTACGAAGACCGAGTTGGCGACAACCACCACCACCTGATCTGTCGCAGCTGCAATCGGATGGTCGACGTGGACTGCGCGGTGGGCTACACCCCGTGTCTGACCGCCTCCGATGACCTGGGATTCGAGATCGATGAGGCGGAGGTCATCTATTGGGGACGCTGTCCCGAGTGCTTCGCCACCAGCCCAGAACCGGCCGCCTCATGAACCGATCAACTACCAAACATCAACACACAGGAGAGTCCAATGTCTGAGAACGCAAGCCAGTGCCCATTTTCGGGGGCCAATACCGCCAAGGGAACCTCGGCCACCGAACAGTGGTGGCCTGAGCAGCTGAATCTGAAGATCCTGCACCAGCACTCACCCGAGGCCGACCCGATGGGGGATGGCTTCGACTACGCCGACGAGTTCGAGTCGCTCGATCTGGCCGCGGTGAAGCAGGACATCGCCGATGTACTGGTTGACTCCCAGGAATGGTGGCCCGCCGATTACGGCCACTACGGACCGCTGATGATCCGCCTCACCTGGCACGCCGCCGGCACCTACCGCATCGGCGACGGCCGCGGCGGCGGTGGCACCGGGGCCCAGCGGTTCGCTCCACTGAACAGCTGGCCGGACAACGCCAGCTTGGACAAGGCCCGTCGGCTGTTGTGGCCCGTCAAGCAGAAGTACGGCCGCAAACTCTCGTGGGCCGACCTGTTGATCCTCGCCGGCAATGTTGCCTTGGAGTCGATGGGCTTTGAGACCTTCGGCTTCGGCGGGGGCCGCCCTGACATCTGGGCGCCTGAGGAAGACGTGTACTGGGGCTCGGAGAACGAGTGGCTGGGCGACGAGCGCTACACGGGCGAGCGCGAGCTGGAGACGCCTCTGGGAGCAGTGCAGATGGGTCTGATCTATGTCAATCCCGAGGGTCCCAACGCCAATCCCGACCCCATCGCCGCGGGAATCGACATCCGGGAGACGTTCGGCCGCATGGCCATGGACGATGAGGAAACCGTGGCCTTGATTGCTGGCGGACACACTTTCGGCAAGGCCCACGGCGCCGCCCCCGACACCTACGTGGGGGCCGACCCTGAGGGCGCCAGCCTGGAGGAACAGGGCCTGGGCTGGAGGAATACCTTTGGCTCAGGAGTGGGCGGAGACGCCATCACCAGCGGCCTCGAGGGCGCATGGACCAACGATCCCGCCACATGGGACAACGGCTTCTTCGACAATCTGTTCGGGTACGAGTGGGAGCTGACCCAGAGCCCCGCCGGTGCGCACCAGTGGCGCCCGACCGACCGGGCGGCCGATGACACCGTTCCTGACGCCCACGATCTCAACAAGCGGGTGGCGCCGATGATGCTGACGACGGACTTAGCGCTGCGGTACGACCCGATTTACGAACCGATCTCGCGTCGATTCCATGAGAACCCCGACGAGTTGGCCGACGCCTTCGCCCGAGCCTGGTTCAAGCTCACCCACCGCGACATGGGCCCAGTGGCCCGCTACCTCGGACCCGAGGTTCCCGATGAGGAGCTGATCTGGCAGGATCCGGTGCCCGCCCCCCAAGGCGAGCCCATCGGGCCCGACGACATCGCCGACCTCAAGGCTCGGATCCTGGGATCGGGGCTGTCGGTGTCCCAACTGGTGGCGACGGCCTGGGCCTCGGCCTCCACATTCCGAGGCACCGACATGCGAGGCGGCGCCAACGGAGCCCGCATCCGGCTTGCCCCGCAGGACGGCTGGGAGGTCAATGTCCAGTCAGGAGTGGGTGAAGTGCTGGCTGCCCTCGAGGAAGTCCAGGCCGACTTCAATGCCCAAGGGGGCAGTCAGGTTTCGCTGGCCGATGTGATCGTGTTGGGCGGGTGTGCCGCGGTGGAGAAAGCGGCCCGCGACGCCGGCCACGACGTTGCCGTCTCGTTCTCACCGGGGCGCACCGACGCCACTGCCGAGCAGACCGACGTCGAGAGCTTCGCCGTTCTCGAACCCACCGCCGATGGCTTCCGCAACTACCTGGCCGACTTCCACAAGCGGCCCGCCGAGGAGCTGCTGGTGGACAAGGCCTTCTTGCTCAACTTGACCGCTCCGGAGATGACCGTGCTGGTCGGCGGTATGAGGGCGCTAAACGCCAACGTCGGCCAATCCCAGTTCGGTGTGCTCACCGACCGACCCGGCACCTTGACCAACGACTTCTTCACCAACCTCCTCACCATGGACACCGAGTGGCAGGCGTCAGTCGACCAGTCCGGGGTGTACGAGGGCCGCGACCGGGATTCCGGGGAGGTCCGCTGGACAGCGACCGCCGCCGATCTGGTGTTCGGATCCAACTCCCAGCTTCGGGCCATCGCCGAGGTCTACGGCTGCGATGACGGCGAGGAGAAGTTCGTCCACGACTTCGCTGCTGCCTGGGCCAAGGTCATGAACCTGGACCGGTTCGACCTGGCCTGAGGATGGCGCTAGCCGGCTGGTCAGCGGGATCCCCCTCTCCCGCTGACCGGCAGCTAGCTCGTTGTCGGAAGGCTTGGTAGCCAGTTCGAACGCGGAGAGTGGGTGTCCCTAGAACCCGTTTGTGGGCAGCGGATCGATGACCAGCTCGACCACCGCGGGCCGGTCTTCGGCGATCATTTCCCGGACTGCGCTGCGGAGGCCGTCGTTGTCGACAACCCGAGTAGCGGCGCAGCCGAACGACTCGGCGTACTTGACCAGGTCGGGATTGCGCAGCTCGGTGCCGAGCAGCCGTCCGCCGTAGTTGAGCTCTTGGTCGAGGCGGGTGTTCCCGTATCCGCTGTCGTTGACCACGATGTGCACGGTCGGGATGTCGTATTGGACGGCGGTGGCCAGCTCGTTGCTGGCGAACAAGAAGCCGCCGTCGCCGTTGATCGACACCACCGGTCGCTCAGGGGCGGCCACCTTGGCGCCGAGGGCCATGTTCATGGCGAAACCGAGCGTGCCCATATACGACGACGTGAGGTAGGACCGGGGATGGGCTACCGGCAGGTACATGTGGCACATGTAGCCCACCATGGTGGCGTCGACCGCCAAAATCGCATTGGCGGGCAGGCTGTCGGCCAGAGCCTCGACGATGGCGGCTTGGGGACCAGCGGCGCGATGGGCAGCATCAACCCTCTGGCGTGCCTCTCGCCACTGCCCTGAGCGATCGGGATTTGGATCGCTGATCTGCCGTAGCGCGTCGAGCAGGTCGGCTGCGCCCGCTTCGGCATCGCCTACAAGGGGGATCTCGGGCGGGGTGAACCGGCCGATCTCGGAGGGATCGACGTCGAGGTGGATCAGTCGGTGGCTGTCGCCCAGCCCGACTCCCTGTAGGCGGGTTCCCACGGCGAGCACCACATCGGCGTCGGCGATGATCGGTGCGAGGCGCTGGTGGACGAACAGCGTGCCAATCGCCGCGGGGTCGCGGCCGTCGATCACGCCCTTGCCCTCCCGAGTGGAGATAGTCGCCGCTTGGAGGTGGTGTTGCAGCTCGCGAAGGACAGGGGCAGCGCCGTGGGCTCCGCCGCCGACGACCATCAGAGGATGGTCGGCCTCTGCCAGCAACCGGGCGGCCTGGGCCACGAGCTCGGGATCGGGCCGCGTCGGTTCGGGAGCGACGGGGTCGACAACCGGCGCACTTGTCGGTTCGCCCATGGTCTCAGGGGGAATTTCTAGGTGAGCGGGCCGAGGGCGGCCGCTGGTCATCGCCGCGAAGGCCCGTCTCACCGCGCCAGGAAGCTGGTCGGCTTCGGTGATTCGCTCGGCATACTTGGTGATGGGCCGAACCACGTCGAGCTGGTCGTGGACTTCGTGGGGGAGGCTGTTGCCCTGGCCGATGGCGTCCCGGTTGATCTGCCCTGATATCTGGAACACCGGCGACGACGCGGCGTATGCCGTGGCCAGCCCTGACCCCGCGTTGTACACGCCGGGGCCGGGCACGATGAGCGTCGTGCCTGGCCGCCCGCTCACCCGGGCGTATCCGTCGGCCATAAAGGCTGTGGCCTGCTCGTGACGCACGGTTATGTAGCGGATCTTGTCGGCGCCGCGGTGGAAGGAGTCCAAGATATGCATCAGCTGCACGCCGGGAATGCCGAATACCACCTCGACGCCCTCTCGTACAAGCTGCTCGACAACCGCCGATCCCCCCGAACGGGTCGAGACGGCATCGGATTGCGTGGTCATGGTGCCTCCACCCTTACCGTTCCCCCGATGCCTGCCAATTCGTGCCGTGCCCTGCTTCTGAGAGTGTCGCCCGCCAGGTGCTGGCAGTAATTTGAGTCCACCAAGCTGCCAAAGGAGCTCGCTGTGGAGTTGCGGAACAAGACCATTGTGGTGACGGGGCCGACGGGGATGGTGGGGCCACCGCTGTGCAAGTCGTTGGCTGCCGACAATCGGGTGATTGCGCTGGCTCGGTTCTCAGACCCTGGTGCCCGGGCTGATCTGGAGGCTGGGGGAGTGGAGTGCATCGCCGTTGATTTCGTGACCGCCGACTTCTCGGCGGTTCCCCGCGATGTGGACGTGGTGGTGAATCTGGCGGTGATCAAGACCGGCGACTGGAAGACGGACCTGGCGGTGTGCTCGGAGGCCACCGGGCACTTGATGAGCCACTTCCGCGACGCGGAGGCGTTCCTCCATTGCTCGTCGGGGGCGGTGTATCAGCCAAATGGGGGCCAGCCGTTCACCGAGGACAGCCCCCATGGCAATCACCACGCCCACATGATGCCCACCTATTCGATCTGCAAGATTGCGGCCGAGTCGGTGGCCCGATTCGGGGCTCAGGAATTCGATCTGCCGACGGTGATCGCCCGGCTCAATGTGCCCTACGGCGACACCGCCGGCTGGCCGCTGTTCCACCTGCTGATGATGCGGGCGGGCATGGACATAGAAGTTCACACCGATGGCGCCCGCTACAACCTCATCCACGACGAAGACATCGTCGCCGATTTGCCAGTGTTGCTGGATCTGGCATCGGTTCCCGCCACCACCTTGAACTGGGCCAGCCCAGGGCTGGTATCGGTTGCCGACTGGTGCGCGTACATGGCCGAACTAGACGGTTGCGGCCCACCCAAAATCGTGGAGGCCGACACCGCCATTCCCAGCACGGTGATGGACACCAGCCGCATTGAGGAACTGCGTCCCGACCGCCTGATGGGCTGGCAAGACGGCATTCGCCGCCTAGTAGAGAACCATCCCGCCTGACCGGTATCTCGTAGAGCCAACAAGCCCCAGCGCGATAGGGTGCCCTCTGCGCCGGAATGCGGCGTCCACGTCGGAGTGGCGGAATTGGCAGACGCGCTAGCTTGAGGGGCTAGTGCCCAATACGGGCGTGGGGGTTCAAGTCCCCCCTCCGACACCAGTTAGTTCTCGAGCCGAACGCCGTTTGGGGAAGTCGTCTACGTTTGCCGTGCTCGGCATCGCAGGCATCGGGGGTTCGAAAGATCGGCTTCAAACAGCCCGGTGGAAGCGTCGGGACCCGCCCTGCACCAGGGGCGTGGCATCTTTGACGAAAGCAGTCCAGTGCGGGTTGGAAATGGTTGTGGCCCGGAGGTCGCTGTAGGCGCTGAGGGAATCGATCTGCCAGGTGGAGTGCACCTCGGCCTCGAGGTAGCCCTGATCCACGGTGCGCCAGCGATTGAGAAGCGGGCAGCCGCCCTCGGCCATGAACGGGTCGTAGTGGTGTTCGAGCAGGTCGACGTAGGCGTCGGCGCCAGCTGCGGCGGTACGGGCGGCAATGGTGTACAGCACGGGGTCGGTGTCGGGCGGCGTTTCAGGGGGCGACTGGTGCTCGACCGGTGACAGTTCGAATGGGCAAGCGAAAATCTTCAGCGAGCCCAAGTCGATGCCCAGGCTGGCAAAGCCCTCCTGACTCGAGCTGGCCATACCGTCTGGCGTACCGAGGTAGCGCTCCAGCTGAGCCATGTCGGTGAAGGACTGCTCCCAAATGTGGGTCCAGGGCCGACCCTTGGCCGACACCCACCCCACATCGTCGGCACCGAAGGCAGATGCCGCTATTCCCTGAGGCCGGGCCGCCAGGGCTTTGAGCGCCTCCCCGTCCGCTTCGGTGCTTGCGTTCAGCAGCAACACCCTGCGTATGCCGCCGCGCACCTCCTGGGCGGCGTCAGGCGTGGTGTAGCGCGTCGCGTAGGTGTTGTCGGTGATGCACTCGGGGCTGTCGGGCATGACGTAGTTGTCGATGGCCCCGATGTGGTACGGGTGCACCATGTAGGGCCCGGAGTAGCTTGCTTCGTCGACAAAGGTGTTCTCCCAGATCACCGTGTCGGAGTCGAGATCGACACCGGCGGAGGAATCCAACAGGCCCGGTATGAAGTGATCGGCGGCGCTCAACACGTCGATCATCTCTTGGACCCTTGCGTCGGGCACGCCCGGATTAACGGGAAGGATGTAGAACCGCCTGATCATGCTGGCCACGGTCCTCGAACGTACTCGATCACTGGCCGATCTCGATATCCCCGGTCGAAGCTAGTATTTCCCCGGATTGATCTAGCAGGCCTCGAGGGGGAAGCGATGCGTCGAGGAAGGTGGCTGGCCCTGGTGGTTGTGGTTGCGCTGTTGCTTGCGGGGTGCGGTGGGGATTCAGACGGGTCCCCACCCGATTCGGCGGGCGCGAGTGAGGCGACGGCGACACCGGAGCCCACGACCCCTCCTGACGAGGACAGCGCCGCCCCAGAAGACGGGGGCGACTCGGCCACTGCCGACGGAGACTCTGAGCAGAGCAGCACGGCCGAGAGTGGAACTTCTGAGGAGAGCACCTCCTCCGCAGACGCTCCTGAGGAAAGCGATGCCGTAGAGAGCGAAGAGCCCGAGGAAGAAGTCATCGAGCTGACGGCGACTGCTCGGGGGGTGACCGCGGACACCATCACACTGGGTGTTGCCATTACGGATGTGACCGTCTTTGCCGATGTGGGCGACATCTTGGCCCGGTATCAGCCGCTGGTCGACGTCACCAATGCTGCCGGCGGTATCAACGGGCGCCAGGTGGAGATCATCACCGAACAATGGGACATCCTCGATTCGGTGGCGTTCGAAGCGGCCTGCGTGGCTCTCACCGAAGACAACGAGGTGTTCTTGGTGCTCGGTTTTATGCCCGCTGGCTGGGGCAGCATCTTTTGCTACATCGACCTCAATGAGACCATCGTCATCAACACCTCCGACTTGGATCAGCAGGATCTCGATATGAGCGACGGGCGTTTGATCACCACCCGCCCGTATCAGTTCGGCTCGCTGCTCGCCGGACTGGAGCTGTTGAGGCCCGAGCTTGAGGGAGCCAGGGTGGTCATCTACGGCGCCTCTGTCGACGGGCGGATCGAGACCGCCGAAAAACTGCTGCGCAGCTTTGGGGCCGAGATTCTCGAGGTCACCAGACAACAGATCGGCGGGGAGGACCTGATTGCTGCGGAGGCCGAGATCGACATCCACGTCGAGCGGTGGCGGACGCACAATCCCGACTGGATCATCAACGTCGACGGCGCCGTGGCCGGAAGCCTGCAAGGACTTGAGCGGGCAGGGCTAACCGACTGGAACATCGTCACTCCGGCCAACGATGCGCCTAGCAATAACGCGATGGGCGCCGATCTGAGTCTGTTTTCCAATCTGATTGCCACCGGGGAGCCCGGCGCCGAAGAACTGGCCGCCCAAGGCCTTTATGGCATTCCCGAGTGCTTCGACATCATCAACGCGGCGACCGATCAGGGCTTGGGAACGTCCGGCAAAGCCGAAGACGCCCAAGCCGGGACCGCGATCGAAGTTTGCGCGGCGTGGGACGTCTTTGTGGCGCTGGCGACAGCCGCCGGACCCAACCTCACCCCGGAGAGCTTCCTCCAGGCCGGATACGACCTCGGGTCCTTCCCTATGACCGGGTCGCCCAGCGGGTCACTGGCCCCCGACAAGCCGTGGGTGTCCAACGCCCAGCCGGCACTCTTCGTCTATGACGCAGAGCTGGATGCCTTCGTTCCCCGCTAAAGGGGAAGAGGCGAGGTATTGGCCTCACCAACTACCCTGCGAACGCGTCCCGCGTGAACCACTATTGGAGGAGGATCTGTGACTGCCATCGAACCGGACATCTTGTCGCCGAAGTTTTTTGAGGATCCCAACGCCGTCTTGGAGGTCATGCGGGAGGACTACCCCGTGGTGTACCACGAGCCCACCCAGGCCTGGCTCATCTCCCGCTACGACGATGTGGAGCGGGCCTTCAAAGACAAGGCCTTCACCTCCAAGAACTATGAGTGGCAGCTTGAGCCGGTCCACGGCCGGACCATCCTCCAAATGGAGGGCCGCGACCACTCTGCGCATCGCAATCTGATCGCCCCTGCCTTCCGAGGCAGCGAGCTGACGGCCAAGTTCGTCCCGGTCATCGCGGCCAACGCCCGCGACCTCATTGACGGCTTCCGCACCGACGGTAAGGTCGATCTGGTCGACCAGTTCACCATCCGCTTCCCAATCAACGTGATCGTCGACATGCTGGGGCTCGACAAATCAGACCACGAGCGGTTCCAGAAGTGGTACCACTCGATCATGATGTTCCTCAGCAACCTCACTGGTGACGAGGAGGTCATGGCCCAGGGCCTCCAGACCAAAGACGAGCTTGAGTCCTACATGATGCCGATCATCGCCCAGCGGCGGGCCGACCCCGGCGACGATCTGCTCAGCACGCTGTGTACCGCCATCATCGACGGCGAGCAGATGACCGACCTGGAGATCAAGGCATTCGTGTCGCTGCTGTTGGTGGCCGGGGGAGAGACCACCGACAAAGCGATGTCCAACATGATGATGAACCTGATCGCCAACCCCGATCAGCTCCAGGCGGTACGCGACGACCGCAGCCTCATCGACAATGCGTTCGCCGAGACGCTGCGACACTCCCCACCAGTGCAGATGATCATGCGCCAGCCCGAGGAGGACGTGGAGATGCACGGCGTGACCATTCCGGCCGGCTCCACGGTGACCTGCCTCATCGCCGGCGCCAACCGCGACCCCCGCCACTACGCCGACCCGGACAAATTCGACATCTTTCGCGACGACCTGGATGTGTCCAAAGCGTTCTCGGGGGCGGCCAACCACACCGGCTTCTGTTTGGGACGCCACTTCTGCATCGGGGCCATGCTGGCCAAGACCGAGGTCGACATCGCCACCAACCAGCTGCTCGACGCCATGGACGACGTTGCCTTCGACGGCGTGGCGCCTACTCCGGAAGGCGTATTCACCAGGGCCCCCAAGTCCATGCCCCTCACGTTCACGCCAACCGGCCCCTGAGTATCTCGCGCCGCCGGGGCAGGTATAACTAAGCGTTCTTGCCCAGCGTTGTGGCGGGACTGGGGGTCTCGCCTTGGAGCTGACGGCGGCGTTCAAAGAGTTCTTCGGCCGCGGCCTGGGCATTGGCGGCAACTTCTTGGACATCGACGGAGATCACCTCGCCATCCGCCACCAACTGCTGCCCCTGGACCCAGACATTGGCCACGTCGTGAGATGATGCCGTGAACACGAGGTGGGCGGCGATGTTGAAGTCGTCGCCGTGCATAACCGGGACGAAGTGCAGCCCGCCCAGGTCAACGGTGACGATGTCGGCGTCTTTGCCCGCCTCTAGCGAGCCGGTCACATCGTCGAGGCCCAGCGCCCGAGCACCGGAAAGGGTGGCCATGTCCAGGATGTCCCAGGGGTCGCCAGAGGTGGGGTCGAGGGTGCTCACCTTTTGAAGCAGCGAGGCGAACTTCATCTCCTCGAGCATGTCGAGGTTGTTGTTCTCCTTCTCACCGTCGGTGCCCAGGGCCACGGTCATGCCCTGCTGGCGGTAGAAGCCGATCCGGGCTGGGCCCGAGGACAGCTTCATGTTGGAGCAGGGGCAGTGGGTGACACTGGTGCCGGTCTGCACCATCAACTGCACCTCCCGGTCGTCGAGCCACACGCCGTGGGCGACCACACTGTTTTCTCCCAGGATTCCCCGGTTGTAGAACTCCTCGATGGGGCGGCGACCGAATTGGCGGAGGCACTCCTGCACCTCCCAGATGGACTCCGACGAATGGGTGTGGATCCCAGTGCCGAACTCCTCGGCCAGATCAGCGGCCTGGCGGAACATGTCCGGCGAGCAGTAGAAGATGTGCTCGAGGCCCACCCAGGTGCGCACTCGTCCATCTGCCGCCGTCAGATGGGTCTCCAACAACCACCGATTGGTCTCCAGGGTCTCGAAGTAGTCGTACAAGTCGGCGGTGTAGGGGGCCAGCGTGGCCCGAATGCCGATTGCCTCCGCGGCCCGGGCCGAGCCCTCCATGTGCCGCCACATGTCCAGAACCGAAATTGTGCCGCCCCGCAGCCCCTCGGTGTAGGCCATCCACGACGCGGCCTCGGCGATTTCCGGGGTCAGCGCCCGATGAGCCGGATCAATGTGGTCCTCCAGCCACTCCCACAGCGCCAGCGACTCCGCGGTTCCCCGCAGTAGGCCGGAATGAAGGTGGCAATTGTGAAAGCCTGGAACCACCGCGTGCCCAGTTGCGTCAATGGTGTCGATGTTCGCCGCCGCGGGATGCTCACCTACCTCGACCACGCTGCCGACCAGTTCGATTTTACCGTCGATCACCAACACCGATCCCGGATCAAAGACGACCTTGGATCCCTCCATGGGGAGCACCGTTCCGCCGCGCAACAAGAAACTGGTCACCGTGCCTGCCTTTCAGAGCCGCATCTGCGGATCACGGTAGTTGCTTTATTTCGGCTGGCGCGTCGGCGGCTTCATACAGGCCACTCCGCTGCCTGCGGCAGTGGACAGGGGCTAGCGTCTGTTCATGCAGAGTTATCTCGACGAGGAGACCCGGTCCCGAGCGGTCGCGGCCGCGCTCGGCAACGAGTCTTTCGACCTGATTCTGAGCGGCGGCACTGTTGTGGACGTGGGAACCGGAGAGCTGCGCCAGTCCGACGTGGGGCTGGTCGGCCCGATGGTTGCCAGCGTCCACCCGACGGGATCCCGCACCGACACCGCCGACACGTTTGACTGCTCTGATCGGTTCATCGCGCCCGGGTTCATCGACATGCACGTGCACTTCGAGAGCTCCATGCTCACCCCCGGCGGCTACGCCGAGGTGGTGTGCCCCCGGGGCACGACCACGGTCTTCATCGATCCTCACGAGCTGGCCAACATTGCTGGGGTAGAGGGAGTTCGCTACGCCGTCGACGCCAGCCGGGGGCTACCGGTGCGCTTCGTGGTGCAGGCGCCCTCATGCGTTCCGCCGCTGCCGGGGTTGGAACTCTCCGGCCACGACCTCCATGCAGCCGATATCGCCGAGATGCTGTCTTGGGACGAAGTGGGCGGCCTGGCCGAGGTTATGGACATGGGCGGGGTCTTGACCCGCGACGCCCGCATGGTCGACATCGTGGCGGCCGGCCATGACAGCGGCAAGCTGGTCAGCGGCCATGCTGCCGGCTTGACCGGCCCCGCGCTTCAGGCCTATCTCAGCGCGGGCATCTTCTCCGATCACGAGGTTTTCGCCCACGTCGATGCCATGGAGAAGCTCCGGGCCGGCATGACGGTTGAATTGCGGGGCGCATTCGACTTCGTTCTGCCCCTCTTGATTGAAGAGTTGGCCCAACTTCCGGAGTTCCCCACTCACCTCATCGCCGCCACCGACGACCTGTTCGCCCTCACGCTGCTGGAGGAAGGGGGCATCGACGACCTCCTTCGCCGCTTGATCCGCTACGGCCTGTCCCCGGTGCGGGCTATCCGGATTGCCACCTACAACGCGGCCTACCGACTCCAGCGCACTGATCTGGGCCAGGTTGCCGCCGGCCGGCGGGCCGACATCGTGGTGCTGTCGTCGTTGGAGGAGGTCACCGTCGACGATGTGTTTTTCGACGGCCGCCGGGTGGCCCATGGGGGAGCGATGCTTGAGCCCGTTGTCGAGGCGCCCTCAAACCCGCCACTCGACACCATCCAACTGCCGGACATGACCCCCGAGCACTTCGTTTTCCGTCTGCCTGGGGTTGCCGACGGCAAGCGCCGCATCAGAGTCGTGGAGGGCGTGGTGCTCACCGACTGGGGCGAAACCGAAGTCGAGGTGACCGACGGCATCGTCGCCATCCCCGACGGGTATCTGTTGAACGTGGTCGTGCATCGCCACGGGCGGATTGCCGCCAATCCGGTTGCCGGGCTGCTCGGCGGCTGGGGGGACTGGATCGGCGCGGTGGCCACCACGATCAGCCACGACACCCACAATCTCTCGGTCTTCGGGCGCGACCCCTCCGACATGGCGGTGGCGGCCAATGCGGTGATCGCTACCGGAGGGGGAGTGGCCGTGGCGCGGGACGGCGAGGTCGCGGCGATCTTGGAACTCCCGGTGGCAGGGATCCTGTCGCCCTTGCCTGCCGCCGAGGTAGCGAGGATCCAGGGAGAGGTTGGCGCCGCCGCCGAGGCCATCGGGCTGCCGCCCGGACCGCTCACCCAGCCGCTGTTCTCGGTCATGTTGATGAGCTTGGCCTGCTTGACGGGTCCGCATGTGACCGACATCGGCGTTGTCGACGGCACACTGAGCGAGCTGGTCGACGACCTCATCCTGTCGTGAGCCAGATGTTCATTGGCGCCCGGTCCGTTCCGTCATGATGCAGAAATTCATCGGCGCCGACCTCGTTCCCAATCCGGAGCAGATCCTGCGGCTTCAGGCCGCCGCCCGAGGCGATCAGCCGGCCGACCTGGCCATTCGGGGCGGCACGGTTCTGGCACTTCACAACCGTGAGATACTCGAGCGCGATGTCTTGATCGTCGGGCAGCACATCGCCGCGGTGACACCACCGGGGCGGCTGGAGGCCACCGCCGAAATCGATGCGTCGGGCCAGTTCGTGGCCCCGACTTTCATCGATGTCCATCTCCACATCGAATACACCATGCTCACCCCGGGAGAATTGGCCCGACTGGTGGTGCCCCGGGGCACGACAACGGTTCTGGCCGACCCCAACTGCCTGGCCAACGTGGTCGGCACCCGGGGCGCCGATGCCATGGCCTCCACTGCCACGCCGATGCGCATCTTCCAACAGATCTCCCACAAGATTCCCCGGGTGCCCGATCTAGAACTGGGCGGAGCGGTGATGCCTGAGGAAGACGTGCTCGAGAGGCTTTCGGCGGTCAATGTGGCCACGCTGGGCGAGAGCAATCCCTTCGATCTGGACATCTCGGCGGCCCGCAAGGCTCATACCGCCATCTCCGCGGGCCGTCGGCTCACCGGCCACACCGCCCGCATCGCCGATGAACCTCTTTGGGCCTACTTGGCCGGAGGGGTCAGCGACGATCACAACGCGTTCAATACCGCGGAGGTGATCGACCGGCTCCGCCTCGGGGTCATGATCACCGTCATGTCGGGTTCGATGAACGACAACGTGCCCTTGGTATTTGAGGACGTCGACGCGGTGGCCGGCGGGTTCGACTACATGAGCTTCTGCGCCGACGACCGCCACGTTGAGGACCTACGCGACGAGGGGCACATCGACCATCACGTGCGCGGCGCCATCGCTGAGGGGGTGCCCGCCATCGAGGCCTATCGGATGGCCTCGCTCAACGCCGCCCAGTACTACCGCCTCGATCACCTGCTGGGATCCATCACCCCCAGCCGCCTGGCCGACGTGATGATCCTCGACGATCTGGATGAGGTGCGGCCTTCGCTGGTCATCGTTGGCGGGGAGGTCGCCGGTCGAGACGGCGAAGCTACCTTTACCAACCCCGACACCATGCCCGACTGGGTCCGCAACACCGTGCACCTGCCGGGCGACTTCGGGCCCGACCTGTTCCGGGTGGAAGCCGACGCCGCGCCCGATGAGGTGGCGGTGGTGCGGGCCATGGAGATGTACGACGGATACTTCAAACGGGCCATCGAGGCCGAATTACCGGTGGTGGACGGCAACGTAGTCCCCGACCCATCCATCGACATCGCCAAGATCACGGTGGTCGACCGCCACCACGGCACCGATACCCGGGCTACAGGCTTCGTGCGGGGGTTCGGACTCACGCGGGGCGCGCTGGGCATCACCAGCAACTGCGAGAACCAGAACCTGGTGGTGGTTGGAACCAGCGATGCTGACCTTGCTCATGCCGCCCGCACCCTCCAACAGATCGGCGGCGGCTACGTATGTGTGGCCGACGGCGAGGTTCTGGCCTCCGTCCCCCTACCTCTGGGGGGCATCATGAGCGATCAGCCGTGGGAGCAGGTGTACGACGAGTCGATCGCCGCCAACCAAGCCGCAGCCTCGCTCGGTTGCGAGATCGCGTCGCCTTACATGATCTTGGCCTTCGTGGGATTGGCCGGGGTGCCTGACTACGGCCTGACCGAAAAGGGACTCATCGACACCATGACCCAGTCGTTTATTCCGGTGCTGTTGTGCTGTCGGTGCCCCCAGCACGTTCACACTGGATGAGGCGGGTTCGACAGAAGTGAAACCGAGGAGGAAACCATGACATTGGCACGGCTGTTGGGTTCGGCGATTGCGCCTCCGGTGCTCAACGACGGGGAAGAGAGCGCCCTGGCGAGGCTCGACGGGGTGATTGCCGAGGTGGTGGCGCCGCTCGCCCCCGAGCATGACGATGAGGGCCGGTATCCCACCCGGGCCGTCGAGGCCCTCAAGGGCTGCGGAATTCTCGGCCTCGCCGTTCCGTCGGAATTCGGCGGCATCGGCGCCTCGCACACCGCCAGCTTGCACGCCCAGGTGCGGCTGGCCGTTGCCGACTCATCGGTAGCTCAGGTCTACAAAGTGCACGACGAACTGGTGCGGGAGATATTCAGCTACTGCTCTGATGACTTGAAGCCCCGGTTGGCCTCGCTGGTTCTGGAGGGGAACGCCATGTTGGGCCTGGCGGTGGCCGAGGCGGGTCGGACGGTGGCCGATCCGTTCACCACGGTGGCCTTGGAGCAAGAAGACGGCAGCCATGTGATCAACGGCCAGAAGATCTACACCACTGGCTCGGCAGAGGCCGATTACGTGGCGGTATGGGGCGTCAACCCCGAGCGGTTCACCCCGGAGAATCCGTTCTTCGCGCTCCAATTGAACCTGGTGGCCAAGGACACACCGGGGATGACAGTCCATCGTGACTGGGACACCCTGGGCCAGCGGGCCACTGACTCAGGATCCATCAGCTTTGAGAACGTCCATGTGGGCCCGGAGTGGAATGCCAGCATTCCCGGTCGGGCGCCCTTGCCTCATTCGGGTGTCCGGTTCGAGGCCGGTTTCGCGGCGGTGAACGTGGGCATCGGCATTGGTGCGCTTCAGGCCGCGGTGCCGTTCATCAACGAGCACAGCCGTCCATGGCCCTCCGCCGAAGTGGACAATGCGGCCGACGATCCCATGGTGCAGCGGACGACAGGAGAGCTGGTCGCCGACCTCGCTGCCGCCCACGAGCTGACTATGCGCTGCGGAGACCTCATCGATGCCTTCGAGCGGGGCGAAATAAGCCGCACCGATCTGGCCATTCCCATCTATGCCGCCCGCTCAGCGGCCGACCGGGCCGGGCTGGCCGCTGCGCAGGGCATCTACGGGCTTATGGGCACACGGTCGGTGCGGCGACCACTGGGATTTGACCAGTGGTGGCGCAACGTCCGCACGCTGTCTCTGCACGATCCGGTGGAGTGGAAGCACGCTGAGATTGGCAAGCACGTCCTCACCGGTTGGGATCCGCCCCCTGGCATCTACACATGACCGCGCTCAGCAAAGAACAGGTCCTCGCCGTCCCCAAAATCGAGCTCCACATCCACCTTGAGGGCACATTCCGCCCGGACCGAGTGGTCGAGCTAGCCGCCATGGCTGGTGAAGATCCTCCCCGGCCGGTGGACCGGCTTTTTGAGGTGGACAATCTGGCCGATTTTCTGGAAACCCTCGACTGGGTTTGCGGCCTGGTCCGCGACCAGCCCACCGCCGAACAGGTGGCCTACGACTTTGCGACCTATGCCCACGACCAGGGCATTGTCTACGCCGAGGTCATCGTGAATCCCACGCATTGGTCAGGACTGACCACCGCAGATCTCTTCGCCGCGTGTGCTCGCGGGTTCGATCGGGCCCAGGCCGACGGGTTGGGAGACTTCCGCCTGCTCCCGTCGATTCTTCGCCAGCAGTCCGAGCAGGAAGCCCGACAATTGGTGGGGTGGATCGAAGGCGCCGGGCTGGATCGGATCGTCGGGTTGTCGATCGACGGCAACGAAGAGGCCGCCGGTCGCACTGGTCCCCGCTTCGCCCCCGCCTATGACGATGCGGCCCGATTCGGTCTGGGACGCACCGCCCACGCGGGGGAGTCGTCAGGAGCCGAAGGAGTCCGCGACGCCATCGAGCTGTTGGGGGTGAGCCGGATCGATCACGGGGTTCGCTGCATCGAGGATCCTGAGGTGTTGGGCATGGTTTTGGAGCGGGGGATCACGCTGAACGTCTGCCTGACGTCCAACTGCACCCTGTTGTACTCGAGCCTGGACGACCACCCGATTCGGGAGCTAGCCGCGGCGGGCGTGGGCTTCACCATCAACACCGATGATCCCGAGACGCTGGGAATCTCGCTGTGCAGCGAGCTCACGCTGGCCGCCGAGCACCTCGGCTGGAAATTGAGTGATCTCGTTGCTGCCCAACACCGGGCCCTCGACGCCACATTCTGCTCGGAGGCCGACAAGCAGGCGCTCAGAGCTTTGATTGATCAGACCGTGGGGACGTAGTTCTGACCCAAACCTCGTGGCATGCGGGCCCACCGGGCGCTGACGGTGAGGATCACCAGCGCCACGAAGAACGGTATGGCGTTGAGGCCTTCAATGGGTACGTCCACGAACACGTTGTTGAGGTTGAATCCCAAGGCCTCGAAGAAGCCGAAGACAAACGCGCCCACCGCGGCCCCCCAGATACTCCAACTGGCCATGATGATCACGATCAGGGCGATGAACCCCCGGTTCGCAGTGAGGTACGGCTGGAATCGGCCCACGCTGCCCAGCATCAGCGCCGCGCCCCCCAGACCGCCGAGGAATCCCGAAATCAAAGTGGCCTGGGTGCGTATGCGCAAAACGTCGACGCCCTTTGCCGCGGCGGCGTCGGGGTCCTCTCCAACCGCCTTTGCTTGGAGTCCGAAGATCGTCCGGGAAGCGACAAATCCGGCGACGATCACGAGGCCCAGCGACAGCCACGTGTACCAGCTGTGGCCGAATACGGCATCGCCGAGCCACGGGATGTCTGACAGGAGCGGGATGTCGATCTCCGATGGCAGGGAGACCTGACGGTCTCTTCCCCCGACATCGGTGGTCTCGTGGAAGATGTATCCCGTGGTGCCTATGCCGAGGATGGTCAGCCCGAAGCCGACCACAACCTGGTTGGCAAAGAGGCGAATGGAAAGCAAGACCATGAGGCTGGCCAACGCCATCCCGGCCAGCCCGCCCACCAGGAAACCAAGCGGGGCCGAGGTCGGATCGGCAACATAAAGGGAGCTCAGGGCGCCGATGATCATGTACCCCTCAAGCCCGAGGTTCAAAACGCCGGCCCGCTGGGCGAACGTCTCGCCGATGGATGCGTAGATCAACGGAGTGGCCAAGCGCATTCCGCCGGCCACGGTGGCGCTCCAGAACGTGGCTTCCAGCAGTTGGCTCATGCCCGTCTCTTCCCGATGAGCGTGAAATTGGCCATGACCCCGCGGGTGAGGCGAATGATTTGGGGGGCATAGCGGATGGAGAATCCGAGCAGGAGGAGCGCTTGGATGATGTCGGAAAGCGAAGCCGGGATGCCCTCCGATGACTGCATGGCCAAACCTCCAGATTGGAGGGCTCCAAACAACAGCGCGGCCACCAGCACGCCGCCCGCGGTGGCACCGCCGAGGAAGGCGACGACAAGGCCGAAGAAACCGATATCAGAGGCAATCTGCACGTAGACCCGCTGGAGCAGCCCCGCGGCCTGCATCCAACCCACGAGGCCGGCAGTAGCCCCGGAGATGAGAAGCGAATTGATAATGACGCGATTGCTGGAGATGCCCAGGCTCTGGGCCAGGCTGGGGTTCTCGCCGTACAGGTCGTAGCTGAACCCCCGGTCTGAGCGAATCCACCAGACAAAGGCGATTCCAATTGCGAAGGCAGCGAAGACCCCGAAATGGAATCGGGTGCCGTCGACCACCAGCCCGAGGATGCCGTTCTTCGGATAGGGCTCCGACTGCGGGGTGATGGCAGTGGGGGGTTTGAGGGGGTTGTTCAGGAGGTATTCGATGAGCAGGGCGGCGAATTCGGTGAACAGCAGGGTGGAGAGGATCTCGTTCACGTTGAAGCGGGCGCGCAGCAGCGCGGGAATCAACACCCAGGCCATGCCGAACAGAGCGCCTCCAAGGGCGGCCGCGGGAATGGCGACGGCCGAAGGTGCGTTCTCGAAGAACTGGGCGGTCAAAAGCGCCCCAATAGCACCAGCCACAACCTGGCCCTGGGCGCCGATGGTGATCAAGCCGGCACGAAGGGCAACCGCGGTTCCGTAGCCGACAATGGCCAGGGGAGCGGCCCGAGACAGTGTCTCACCAAGGGCAAAACTCGAGCCGAACGCACCGTCGACCATGGCGGAGTAGGCGGTCAGCGGGTTCTCCCCAGACATGAGCAAGATCAGTCCGCCGATGACCAGGGCGATCAGAACGGCGAGGACACTGGTGGACAACGACGTGGTGAGCCTGCGCTCCTCGTCGGCGGGAGTGGTGGGCCTTACGTCGTCCAAATCGCCGTCGGCGACAACGTCAGCCACTGGTCGCTCCCGCGGATTCGGTCAAGCCCGCCATGGCTGCACCCACACGTTCGGAGGTCATGTCCTCGATGGGGAACGCATCGGTCACCGCTCCCCGGTACAGCACGATGACTCGGTGAGCCAGGTCGGCCACCTCGTCGAGGTCGGCGGAGATTACAACCACAGCACCGCCGGCCTGGGCGGCAGCGAAACAGCGATCGCGCATGGCTTTGGCCGCCTCAGGGTCGAGTCCCTTTGTCGGCCCATGGGCCACAAGGACCGTTGGGTTCTTCTCGAGCTCGCGAGCGGCCATCAACTTCTGCTGGTTCCCGCCCGATAGCGAGCTGGCCTTGGCTGTTGGTTCTGGAGGACGGACCTGGAACCGTTCGGCCAGTTCCCGGGCGTGGCGGGCGATCTTGTCCGGCAATCTGACGCCGAACCGGGTGAACTTCCGGCTACCCGCGTAACGGGCAGTGGCGTTGTCGGCCACTGAGAATGCTGCGGCTAGTCCGGTAGAGCGGTCCTCATGCAGGTGGGCGACCCCAGCGGCAATGGCCTCGCGGGCCGATCCAGAGATGTCCACCTCATCCACCAGGACATGGCCGCTCGACAGTTTCACCTGGCCGGTAAGGGCCTTGGCCAGCGACTCTTGGCCGTTGCCGGCGATGCCGACCACTCCGAGAATCTCCCCACCGGCCACCTCGAAATCGAGACCGTAGCAACCGACCTCTTGTGTTGATGAGATCGAGAGATCGCTCACCCTCAAGCGAGTCGATCCCCGCTCGATCTCCGGCCGGTTGACCTCCAAGAGAGTGACATCGCCGATCATCAGGGTGGCGACCTCGCGGAGGTCGGCGGCCCGCACATCGGCCCCTTCGACCACCACCCTCCCGGCCCGGAGAACGGTCAGGCGGTCGGCTAGCTCAGCTAGCTCGGGCAATCGGTGGGAGATATAGAGGATCGGGGTGCCCTCGGCCCGGAGTCGGTGGCACAGCGCGATCAGGGCCCTGGTCTCCAGTGGCCCCAGCGCCGAGCTGGGCTCGTCGAGGATCAACAGCCGCGCTCCCCAGGCCACGGCGATGAGGATCTCGGCCTGCTGTCGCACCGCCAGAGGCATGTCGTCCACCAGCGTTTCCGCCGGGACACTGAGGGCGAACTCATCGGACCACCGCTCCACCTCGGCCCGGGCTGCGGCGGCGTTGAAGACCGCAGGCGCACCTGGTCTTCCCAGTTGCAGGTTCTGTGCGACCGTTAGTCCTCGGACCAGCGAAAGCTGTTGCCGGACGTGGGCGACGCCGGCCGCGGCTCCCTCTCGGCGGGACAACGGTTCATACGGCTGGCCGAACAGGCTCATCGATCCGGCGTCAGATCGGATCGATCCGGCGACGATCTTGGCCAGTGTGGATTTGCCCGCTCCGTTCTCGCCGACGAGCGCGTGGATCTCACCTGATTCCAGCGTGAAATCAACGTTGGCCAGCGCCTGGACGGACCCGAACCGCCGAGAGATGCCCCTTACCGAGAGGGGCGTACCGGTGGCCGGGCCCGCGCCTGGTTCTGAGTTCAACGAGGGTCTAGCCGGGGAACGGGATCGCGAATTCGCCAGCTTCGATAGAGGCGACCAACTCGTCGAGCGCGGCTTGCAGCTCGTCGAGTCCTACCGCGGTGTCGACCGTCGCCGCCATGTTGACCGGCAACACCTCTACTTGGGCGTTGAAAATGCCGCCCGGATAGAAGACGTATCCCTCTTCGCCCACTGCGTGCACTTCACCATCAGCCGTGCCGAACGTACCGGTGCGGACCTGGTTGAAGAAGTCCAGGTAAAGATCCTTCATCCGGATGACGGTGGCCGCCAGATAGACATCAGGTGCGGTCTGCTCTTGGGAGCCGAACCCGACTGAGAGCGGGATCCCCGCGGCTGATGCGGTCTGGGCCGCGCCGATGCAGATTCCATCTCCAGAGCAGTAGATGAAGTCCGCCCCTTGGTCAATGAGCTGCTGGGTTACCTCAGCGGCGGCCTGGACGTCGACGAACGAACCGGCAAATCCTTCAAGGAAGTTCAAATCGGGGTTCACCGACAGGGCCGCGTCGCGGAACGACTGGTGCATGGTCTTGACGAAGTCGAACTCAGGCCCTCCAACGATCCCGATGGTCTCGCCGATAACGGCCTTGGCGGCCAAAATGCCATTGGGATAGGCCATGTCTTGAACGTTGTATAGCCAGTCGACCACGTTGCCCGCCGTAACGGAACCGGGAACCAAGATGCCCCCGGTCATCGAGAAAGCAACATCGGGGAACTCGGCATAAAGCTGCTGGATCGGATCCACGTACTCGATGCCGTGTCCCAAAATCAGGTCGAATTCCTGGCTGGCGAAGTCGCGAAGAGCGGGTAGCGAGTCGGTCGGGTCGATGATTTCCTCTAGGACCTCAGTCTCGACGTTGCCATCTTCGGCCACGGCGTCACGCAGGCCTTCGTAGGCCGCCTGGCTGAACGAGTTGTCATTGCGGACGCCAGGCAGGAGCAGCGCCACCTTGAGAGCGCCATCGTCTTCGGAGTCGTCGTCGTTTCCGCAAGCTGCGGCTACCAGCCCAAACACCATCAAAAGGGCTAGGAATTTGAACAGAATTGAAGAACGCCGTGCCACGGAAATACCCCTCCTTCTACGGCATTGTCATGCGACAATGCGCGCACTTGACAGTATCCGACACTAGCCCTTCTCTGATCAGGTGTCGATTGAGTGTAAGGGGTGGTCAGTGGCGCCGCCGGTACGCCGGAGGACGCACGGGATAGGCATTCCGAGCGGCATCGGCGATAGCGGTCTCGTCCACTGTCGTGCAGTGTCCGTCTCTGACCACGATCTCACCGCCCACCATCACCAAATTGGCCCGATCCGAAAGCCCGCCGAGCACCAGACCGATGACCGCGTCGTGAACTCCGACGCGATCGACGGTGGTCATGTCCCACGCCGCGATGTCGGCCGCTTTTCCCGGCTCGATCACACCCAGTTCATGGCGCCCGAGGCAGGCCGCTGAGCCACGAGTAGCCAGCCCCAAAAGCTCACGGGCGCTCGGCCACTTCTGAGGTGATACGTGCATGTCGCGGTGGGCCAACGCGGCCACTCGGACGTCGCCGAGCTGGTTGCAACCGTCGTTGGAGGCAGACCCGGTGGTGCCGAATCCCACCTTGCATCCGGCATCGAGGTATTTCCGCAGCGGCGCCAGTCCCCAGCCCATACGCAGATCGGGCGCAATGAGATGCACAATGCCGACTCCGGCCTCGGCGAATTCCGGGATCTCCTCATGAGGGGGATCAACCATGTGGGCCAGCCACACTTTGTCGTGGTTCCAGCCATTCTCCACCAGGAAATGCCATGGCGTTACGCCGTAGGTGTCGGTGCAGAATCCGGTGTCGATCACCTCATACAGATGGGTGTGCAGTCCGACCTCCGGGTGATCGGCGGCCAGCCTGGCGAACTCGCGGTACATCTCTGGTTCGTCGGTGTGCACGCCGCACGGAGCCAGATCAATCCGAATCCGGGCCAGCGGATCGGGATCGTGGTACTGGTCGATGAGTGCTTGCGAGTGGCGCAGCACCTCGTCGATCGTCTGGCAGGCGATATCGGGCACAACACCGCCGTGCCGTTTGCCCTTGGTCATCGAACCCCGCCCGGCGTGCAACCGGATGCCGGTTTCGAGGGCCCCCTCGATCATCTCCTCGATGAAAGGCTCGGTTTTGCCGTCGACATACACGTAGTGCTGGTCGGCCACGGTAGTGACCCCGCCGAGCAACGACTCCACCATGCCGGCCCGGGCCACGGCGCCCACCGTGGCCGGTGTGTAGTGCCCCTGGCGCCAGAGATAGAGCGTCTTCACGTGGAGCGCGCTCAGCCAGGGGTGAATGGGGGCTCGCTCGAGTTCCACGAACGAGCGCAATCCCACTTGATAGAGATGCTGGTGCCCATTGATCAGTCCGGGGAGCACCAGCAGACCGCGGCCGTCGATGACCTCGGCGGAGTCGTCCACCTCCAGGCCATAACCCAGCGCGGCGATGCGTGAGCCAGACACCAGAAGGTCTGCGCCCTCTAGCTCGCGGTCTTTGGCATCGAAGGTGACCAGGTGGCTGATGTTGCGGATCAAGGTGTCGGTCATCTTCTGGGAGTCTCGCCTTTGGGCTTGTGATGGCGCAATCGCCGCTGATCGACTCGACCAACGCTGGCTAGTGTCGCGACACCTATGAAGGACCGGTTTGTCGGTCAGCGAGTGACCCGGCGCAACGACGAGTATCTCCTGCGCGGCACGGGCCGGTACATCGACGACATCGTGGTGCCGGGCATGGTTCATGCCTCCGTTGTCCGCAGTCCAGTGGCCCACGGGCGACTGATCGGGTTCGAAAGCGCCAGCAATGGCCGGGCCACGATATACAGCCCTGATCGGCTGGCTTCGCTCATCCCCGGTGAGTTGCCCGTCCTTTGGATTCTGGGCGGTCAGCAGCAGCGGTCCACCCCGGTTGTAGACAAGGTGCTGCGATACGTGGGCCAGCCGATGGCGTTGGTCATCGCCGAATCGAGATACTTGGCCGAAGATGAAGCTGAGCAGGTAGGCCTCGACATCGAAGAACTAGATCCGGTGCTGGCCATTGATCAGGCTCTTGCCGCTGATGCTCCCTTGCTGTATCCCGCGGCCGGCTCCAATGTGTTGGCCTCTTTCGACGCCGGCGATGGCGAGGATCACACCGCTGCGGTGTTTGCCGCTGCCGACCGCACATTGTCCCTGAGGCTGCATATCGGCCGAGTTCATGGGCTGGCTCTTGAGGGTCGGGGCATTGTCGCGGTGCCCGAGCCTCGGGGGAAGCTCACCGTCTATACATCCACGCAGACCCCGCACTCGGTACGAGATTCGCTGTGCGAGTCGCTGGGATTGAACCAGAGCCAGTTGCGGGTGGTCGCCCCCGATGTGGGGGGCGGTTTCGGTCTCAAGGACCACGTGTACGAAGACGAAGTCATGGTGGCCGCGGCGGCATTGGACCTGGGGCGGCCGGTGAAGTGGGTTGAAGACCGATCGGAGTCTCTATTGGCCACCACCCACGCCCGCGACGAGATCCACGATGTGGAAGTGGCCTTCGACGAAGACGGAACGCTGCGGGGTCTGCGGCTCGACAGCTTTCGGAACGCCGGAGGACGGTTCGCGGTCTTCGGGGGTGGACCGCTGTTCACCGTATTCGGGGTCGTGCCCGGGCCGTATCGATGGGACGCCGTGCGCTGCGTCGGCCGGGTTGTGGCCACCAACACCATGTCCACCGGCGCCTACCGCGGCTTCGGACAGACCCAGGCGGCATGCATCCGCGAACGGGTGGTTGACCTGGTGGCCGGGGAGTTGGGGCGCGACCCCGTGGACCTGCGGCTCCAGAACATGATCGCCCCCGAGGAGCTGCCGTATCGGATTCGGACCATGATCGAGTACGACAACGGCGACTACTCCAAGGCACTGCGGCGCGCCCAACAGCTCATCGAAGACGGCCCGGCGGCAGCTGACGATGGACGTCTCCGAGGCGTGGGGTATTGCAGCTACGTGCAGATGGCCGGGATCGGGCCGAGCACGATGAACGAGTTCATCGGCCTCAGCATCGGCGGGTTCGAGACCGCCACCGTCCGCCTTGAACCCGACGGCTCTGTCAGGGTGGCCACTGGAGTGTCTCCCCACGGCCAAGGCCTGGAGACGACGATTCCGCAATTGGTGGCCGACGAGTTGGGGGTGGAGCTGGAAACGATTGAGCTGGTACACGGTGACACCGACACGACGCCCTATTCCCCGTACGGGACGGCGGCATCGCGGTCAGTCGCTGTGGGCGGGGGAGCCGCGGTAGTGGCCGCACAGCGGGCCGCAGACAAGATCAGAACCATCGCGGCTGAAATGCTGGAAGCCAGCCCGGCGGACATCGAACTGGGGGAAGGTCAAGCTCGGGTGGCCGGAACCGAGGTCGGAGTGAGCATTCCCAACGTCGCTCAACGGGCATGGCAGGGGTTTCGGCTTCCCGAGGGTACTGAGCCAGGGATTGTTGCGTCGTACTCCTACGATCCCGCCAGCCCTACGTTTTCCTATGCCACTCATGCGTGTCTGGTGGCAGTCGATGTCGGCACCGGGCAGGTGGAGGTCGAGGACTATGTGGTGGTGAGCGACTGCGGCACCATGGTCAACCCCACCATCGTCGAGGGACAGATCGAAGGCGGCGTCGCTCAGGGTCTGGGTGCTGCTCTCATCGAGGAGTTTGTTTACGACGAACAGGGCCAGCCGAGATGCTCGACGCTTTTGGACTATCACGTTCCGGACAGCGCGACAATGCCCGACATCCGCATCGAGCACTTGGAAATCCCCAGCCCCTTCACCCCCGGTGGCATGAAGGGCATGGGGGAGGGGGGAACCAACGGCGCGTACGCCGCGGTGGTGAATGCGGTGTGTGCTGCGCTGCCGGAGGTGGACTGGACAAACGTCGTCACGCCGCTGTCACCGAATCGAGTATGGGAGAAACTCCATGACGAATCCTGACCACACAAGACTGCGGGTGCTCTACCCGGACATGTTCGGGTTTGCCCGCGGGAAATACATCCCGTTGGCCGCGGCCACCGGTGAAGTGAGCTACTCCATAGCCATCTTCGGGGTGGGCTACGACCGGGCGCTGATTCCCGCCCCCGGCGCCGATGTACTCGACGGCCTGGGCGACATGCGAGCGGTCTACGATCCCGAACGCGTAAAGGACAGCTGGCAAGAGGGAACCGGCGTGGTCATCGCCGATCTGCTCCAAGGTGGCAAGCCCCTCGCCATCTCGCCCCGCCATGCCTTGACCAAGGCGGTCGATGACCTTGAGGCATCGGGGTTCCGGGCTCGGATCGGTGTCGAGCTTGAGGCCTATGTGCTACAGCCCAATGGCAATGGAGGTTGGGAACCGTGGGACACCCCGGGCTCCTATTGCTATGGCACCGGCCCGCTGGTGGATCCCGTCGGGCTGCTGGACGAGATCATGGCCGCGGCCGAATCCGCCGGGATTGGATTGGAGACCATTACCAGCGAGTACGACACCCCTCAGTTCGAGGTCACCATCGAGCACAAGGAGCCGCTGGAGGCGATCGACAACACCTTCTTGCTAAAGCTGTTGTGCCGCGAGGTGGCTGCCCGCCACGGGCTCTTGTGGACTTTCCTCGGTCGGCCCTTTGGCGACCGCGGCGGCAACGGCCTCCACGTGAACATCAGCTTCCAAGACGACGCTGGCGAGCATCTGTTCTGCGATCCGCAATCTGAAGACGGGCTTTCGGATATGGCCCACCACGGTATCGGGGGAATGCTGGAGCACCACGAGGCGGTGACCGCGCTGTGCGCGCCCACGGTCAATGCCTACAAGCGGCTCATCCCCGGGCAATTGTCGGGCTACTGGGCCAATTGGGGCTACGACCACCGCGCCGTGGCGATTCGCGTACCCAGCGACCGAGGGGCGGGCACTCGTCTGGAGAGCCGAGTGCCCGATGGAGCGGCCAACCCTTATGTGGCCACCGCGGCGCTGCTTCAGGCCACGCTCCTCGGCATAAGAGACGAGGTTACGCCGCCTCCCTGCGAGGAGGGCGACGGACTGGAGACCGCCAACACCGAGCGTTGCGCCCCTGCAAATTTGAGCTTGGCTCTGGATGCGCTTGAGACCGACGATGCCTTGATCGAGGCCGTTGGCTCCGAGCTAGTGGCCAATTTCGTGGCCATGAAGCGGGAAGAATGGCGTCGATTCTCCCAAGCGGTCACCGACTGGGAGCTCAACGAGTATCTGACGTATCACTAGCGGGTTAGCTCGAGGGCAATGCCAAGTGGGCTAACGGCCTAGCTGCCCTCTCCATCGATGTCGGGTTCGAGTTCGAACAAGCGCAGTTCGCGTTCGGTTACTGCGTCGTACTGAATCCACAGCGGGTACCAGGCCACCGCAGTCTGCCATCTGGCCTCCCGCTCGGCACCGGCGAGGAGTCGAGTCCTCACGGGTGTCCTCTTGCCCCGATACACGATCTCGGCATGGGGGTTGGCCAGGAGATTGGCGGTCCAGGCTGGGTGGTGGTCGCGGGCGAAGTTGCTGCCCACCACCAGAAAGCGGCCTTCTTCTAGCGGGACAGCGCCCAGCGGGGTTTCCCGGGTCTGACCGGTCTTGGCCCCCGTCGTGTAGAGCATCAACATGGGTTGGGCGGCGGAATCGAGCAGGGTGCGGCCCCGGGTGAGACGGCTGATCGCTCGATGGACCCGGGGGACCACCACGGGGCCCAGAGTGCGGAAGGGCCGCGAGAGCACCACGCGGGCCGGCATTCGGAATCCCTTTGGGGGAGTGGGCGCGGCGCTGGGTTCGGGCACGGAAAGAGCTTTACCGATTTGGCGGTCGGAGAGGAGGCCAGCCTTGTGCCATGCAGCCAGGCTATCGGCGAACGTCTCTTCGATATCGCGGAACTGAACCCCGTATTCGGAGAGATCGCTGTCTTCTGACCCCTCCCATTGGGTGAGGACGCTCATGCTGAATCTGTTCATGGCCGCATTAATCGGCACCACCCGCCGTATCGAATCAGCCAGGCGGCCCATCCCTCTCAGCGCCGAGGGCGGAAGCGGCATCATGGGGAACCTCCGACCAGTGAGGTTGCGGTAGATGGTGGCGAAAAGTTCCATGTCCACCAGATGGCCGCCGCACATGATCCGGCGGGGCCCATGGCCCTGTTCGAGCAGGGCCACTATGAGGGAGGCCATGTCGCGGACATCGGAAATGGCCACCGCGGCCCTGCGAGTGGGAAGGATCCCGGTAGCGGTAAAGCGAGCCATGTCTTCACTGGCCTCGCCGAAGGCTGAACCGGCCGGAGGGCCGATCACCGCGCTGGGGTACACGATCGCGATGGGGGCACCGTCAGCCTGAAGCTTCCGGGCCACCATCTCCGCGTCGGCCTTGGCCTGGCCGTATGTGAAACCCGCTGACGAAGGCGGGTGGTCGACGGTGAGAGATCCGGCTCCGGGTTCGAACAGGGCCGCAACGCTGGAGACGTGAATGATCGGGTCGAGGTCGAGGGCGTGAGCCTGATGAAGCACAAGTCGGGCCCCGGCGATGCTGTTTTCGATCCCCTGGGCGTTGCCCCTTGCGTCAAGCGATACGACAGCGGCGGAGTGGATGGCCGCATCGGCGCCGTCGAGGGCTGCCTCGACGGCACCGGGATCGGTCATGTCGCCCACGACATAGTCGATGGAGGGCAAGTCGAAGGCGGCGCGGAGGCTTTCAAGCTTCTGGGCCGACCTCACCAAGGCGCAGACTTCGTGACCAGCTTGAATGGCGCGCGCCGCAGTGTGACCGCCGATGAACCCCGTTACCCCCGTCATCATCACACGCATCGGAAACGACCCTAGCGGTCTTGGTCGGGCGGTCGCGCGTACCCGTCCCACAAGGCACGGTAGATTCCGCACGTGGACCCGGATACCTGCCGTGCAGACAACCTCGAGCGGATTCGTGCTTATTTTGATCTCATCGCCACCGGTGATGTCGATGCACTTTCACAGCACTGGCACGACGAGATCATTTTTGAGGCTCCGTTCTCGTTTACCGGGAAGCCGTCGCGCACCGTTGGCAAGCAGCCGGTGTACGACAGGCTGTCAACGTCGTATGGCCTGGTGAGCATGGCCTTTTCCATCACTGAGATCTATGAGCTCGTCAATCCCGACCGCTTCCTGGTCGAATATGACAGCAATGGCCGCATGCTCGGCTCAGGTGAGCTGTACCGGAACAGCTACATCACCCTGGTGGAGATGCAAGACGGCCTGATCAGCCGATTCCGCGAGTTCTACGACTCCCAGCGGTGCGCCGCAGTCTTCGGGCCACTGCTCGGTCCCGACCACTGACCTACGCTGCTGTGCTGGGGCGTGGCGAGTCGGTATGCGTTGGGCCTACCGTTGGCAAGCACCGTGGGTTCGGCTCAGGGCCGATGGGCTCACCAGGAGAAGGAGATACAGGTGACTGATCGATCGGGACAGGCGTGGGAAGAGCTGGTAGCCCTAATGGGGGAAATCGAAGGCGACTGGTGGCGTGAGGCAAGGGGAATGCCGACCGCCAATGACCGGGCCGAGGCTCGAATCTTTGCCCTCAATAGTTTGCAGCACGCCCTGGAGTTCTGGTCGCAGGCTGATCCGGCTCGTCCATGGTTTTACCGGTGGTTCTCGCCAACCAAGAAACTGCTGGGGGACAACCCCGACGCTATCTACTACGGCAGCGTGATCGATCCCGATCGCGACTACGTGATCCGAGGGAATCTGGCTGGAGCGGTGTATACGTCATTCACGGTGGAGCAGGGGACAGGGGGTGGAGGCATGTCGAGGGCGCTCGGCGCCACGCTCAACGACGACGAGATCGATATCAACTCTGATGGAAGCTACGAATTGCAGCTCAGCCAGAGCCCCCAGGCCGGCAACTGGCTGGCGCTTACGCCTGAATCCGGGAGCATCACGACACGGCACTACTTCGAGTGGGATCGCCCCGCCGCCACCGACCCGAATATGCATGTTCCGCTGTCTATCGAGCCGACGACCGATCCCGGCCCACCGGCGATACCCGACGACGAAGCCTGCGCGCAGGGTCTCCAGCGGGTGATCACCTTCCTTCGCAGCGTGACCGTGGACTGGCCAACCGGCCCCCGCGACATCCCGCTGGATTGGGTCTCGCCAGAGCCCAACCGTTTCACCAATCCTCCGCTGGATGAGGGCAATCGCGCCATTGGCTACGCCGCGGCCGACAACGCCTACCGCTCAACCCGCTATGAACTCGGCCCCGATGAGGCCCTCGAAATTCGGGGGCGCTTTCCGCAGTGTCGTTTCTCCAACGTGGTACTCAACAACCGGTTCATACAGACACCGCCGTACCGGAGCCGTCGGGTTTCCCTCAATCGACGTCAGACGGTGCTCGAGCCCGACGGCTCGTTCCGCATGATCCTGGCTCATCGCGACCCTGGCGTGACGAACTGGCTGGATACTGCCGGCGCTCCCACGGGCACCCTGTTCTGGCGCTACCTGCTTCCCACCGAACAGCCCAGCCAGCTGGAAACCCAGGTGCTCGCGGTTGACGACGTATGACCGCCATCACAACTGGTGGGTAGAACCGGACCGACAGATTCACAGGTCACGCCCGAGCAGGCTGAAGCATTGACCGGTGGGGCCGGCCTGGGTTGAGCGGGTAGCGAGGAACGCGACGTAGTCGGCCACCTCGCTCGGCTCCTTTACACGATCGCCGCCGAGGGCCGGCTCCAGTTCGTGCAGGCGCTGCATCGGCAGCCCTACCGTCCAGCTCAAGAGCTCGGTGGCAACCGCGCCGGGTACGATCTCGTTGACCGTGATTCCCCGGGGTCGGAGTTCTCGCGCCAGCACTCGTACGTACATTGACACCGCGGCCTTGGCTGAGCAGTACGCGGCAGCCCCTGGGGAGGGTGAATGCCCTTGACCGGAGCCGATCATGATGATGTGCCCTCCGTCGCCGGCGGCAAGCAGCTCGAGTGCGGCGTCGCAGCAGTAGTGCACCCCATGTACGTTGACATCGAAGCAGCGGTCCCAGTCTTCGTCATCAAGCTCTCCGACCGGCGTGAGCGGCTGCATCGCGCCGGCATTGTTCATCAGGATGTCCAGGCGTCCGAAGACCTCTTCGGTTCGGCTGAAGAGACTGCTGACCTCAGATCGAGCGGTCACATCCGTCACAACCACCTCGGCCCGCCCGCCAGCGGCCTGAATCGCGGACGCGACCTCGTTGAGCTCATGGGCAGAGCGGGCGGCAAGCACCACGGAGGCGCCATCTTGGGCCAAGCGCTCAGCACTTGCCCGTCCGATGCCACGTCCCGCACCGGTGACGACTGCAACTTTCCCGATGAGTGGCTTCGTAGACATAACCCCTCCTGTGCCTATTGCGCCCTTGACAATAGATCGGCTGAACCTTGCCGCCTCTTTACCCAGAAGCGCTGGAAATCAGCAAAGAAGGTGGTAGTCCGCCAACGCCGGTTCTTTGGGCCAGCCAATTGGGACCTTGAGGATGGGCTAATACTTAGCTAAGCTAAGTCTGTGACTGCTCACATCGTGAATACACACGAGGCAAAGTCTCGGCTGTCTGAGCTCATTCGAGAGGCCGAGGGGGGTGCAGAGGTCATTGTGGCGCGCAATGGCCATCCGGTTGCCAGGATTGTGCCCTGGCGTCCTGCCCATTCTGTGCGGGCCCCCGGTGCCTGGGCCGGTCAGGTCGAATACGGCGATGATGTTGTCGGCTCCGACGAGGAGGTTGTCGCGATGTTTGATGAGTCTGCCGAGGCCGACCTGCTGTGAGGATCCTCCTCGACAGCCATGTGGCGCTTTGGTGGCTAGACGACCACGTCTCGCTTGGAGTCGAGTGCCGCAGGCAGATCGAGCAGGCCGATGAGGCGTTCTTCTCGGTGGTCACTCCGTGGGAGCTGGGGATCAAGCGAGCGCTTGGCAAGTTGACAATGCCCTATGGGCTTGTTGATGCGCTCAGATCTGGAGGATTCATCCCGTTGTACATCTCGGTCGAACACGCTGAGCGCGCGCCAGCGCTGCCAAATCACCATCGAGATCCCTTTGACCGAATGCTTGTTGCCCAGGCGCAGCTGGAGGCGTTGTCATTGGCAACTGCCGACGAGGCTTTCAACGCCTATGACGTCGAGTTGATTGACGCCCGAAACTGACTACGGCTGCGAGCTTCCCGGCATCGATAATACCGCCGGAAACCCGACCTCACTGTGGAAGTGTTGGCGAATGAGTGTCTTGCCCGAGGTAGTCATTGGCCCCCGCCTGGCCTTGAGGCGCTGGCGGGTTGGCGACATGGAGATTCTGCGGGATGCCATCCAAGACAGCATTGATCATTTGCGGCCGTGGATGTCATGGATCGAGTACGAGCCATTGAGCGATCCCGACCGAGAAGCACTCATCCTCACCTGGGAAAACGACTGGAATGCCGGTGAAGAGGTCGTGTTCGGGGCGTTTCTTGGAGACCAAGTCGTAGGCGGGTGCGGTTTTCATCGCCGAGCTGGCCCCAAGACGCTGGAAATCGGCTATTGGGTGCATGTTGATCATCTGCGAAAGGGCTACGCCACTGAAATGGCCCGCTGCCTCACTTCAGCGGCGTTCACTGTCCCCGACATTGAACGTGTGGAGATCCACCACGACAGGGCCAACACCCAAAGTGGGGCCATTCCTGAGGCCCTTGGCTTCAACCACGATGGAGAATCACAAGTCAAACCCCATGCCCCGGCCACAATCGGCGTTGACGTTTCATGGTCAATGACTCGCGAGGCGTGGCCGCTGAGTTAGGTTCGGTATCGCCAGGCGATGTGCGAGGAGCGGCGGGCGATTTGGGCCTGTCGGTCCACCGGGGGCAGGTCAAGCTCGCCGAGGGGTACAACCTGGGCGTCTACTTCGGGAGTGTCGGGCGGATGCCACCAGCGGAATGTGCAAAGCACCGAGTCCCGCCCCTCGGTGTCAAGCCAGTTGGGGCCGCCGGGGTCGGTGCCGGCGATGACGATGGGGCCGGGTTCGATGAGTGCGTGGTTGAGGCAGGTGAGCCGGTTGGTGAAGTCCAGGGCCTCATACCATGGCCGGTTGTAGAGCTGGACGTCCCACATGGTGGCGCCCCGGTGGTCGACCTCGACCACGAGGGCCTGGTCGGGATCGAGATTCACCGCGGCATGGCTGTAGATCAGGGTTTTGACGCCACGGCCCATCCCCGCAGGGGGGAGGAACGTGTTGGGAGGCTGGTCGCCCAGCATTCGCTCTTGGTAGCCGTTCCAAAAGGCGAAAGAGTGCTCGATCTCGCCCAGCGCGGTGCTGAGGAGGGCAGCGGCATCAATGTCCGGTTTGGGCTCGCCCACCGTGTCGAGGCGCTCGATCACAAACGTGGCTGGTTCGGCTGGCTGCCAGTCGAAGTAGTAGTCGCGGATGTGCACGAACGACGCCTCGGGATCGAGCGGCAACCAGCTTCCGCCGCCGCTGCGTTCTTCGCCGCCCAACAAGATGTCAATATCGTCTCCGGGGCCAATTCCGAGGCTCGATCCCGTCACCTCCAGGCCCACGCCCGCGCCGCCGCTTTGCGTGGCGCCGAGCTTGATCTGGAGCACGAACTCCTCGCAGGCGCCCATGTGCCCAGAGATCCGATAGACCCCGTTGCCGTCGATGGCGGTCCGGCGCGCCACTTGGTCGGCGTTAGGCCCGCCCCATTGGTAGACCGGGTCGCTGCTCCGGAAGAAGGCTGGGTGGCGGGGGTCGTTGTGGCCGATCGCATAGGTCAGCCAACAGGCCACCTGATTGGCCAGGTGCCGCTGCCCCTCATCGTCTAGGCCCTCGCCGAGAACCCGTATCCGATCGCAGAACTCACCCCAAGTCGTCATAGCTGCCTTGCAAAATAGACCACCATCCGAAGTCCTAAGCTGCTGGGCAACCTGTGGGATTCAGTACTCGGGTAGTGCTGGCCGGGTAGTTGGCGAGTACGCGGGCCGGTCGGATGGGCCGGGGGGCGAGGTTTCCGCCGCAGTTCTTGCATGTCCACGCCATCTCCTGCGCGCACACTGAGCAAAAGGTGCACTCGAAGGTGCAGATGGTGGCCTCGGTTGAGTTCGGGGGCAGATCCCGGTCACAGCATTCGCAATTTGGGCGCAGATCGAGTAGAGCCATATGCCAGACGCTACCTAGTACCGGGAGGCCGCCGGCATGCGAATTGAACCGCTCACCGCGGCAATTGGAGCAGAGATTTCGGGTATCAACCTTGGAGAACTCGATACTGAGACCGGTGAGGAGCTTCGGGCGGCGCTGCTTGAGTACAAGGTGGTGGGCATCCGGAATCAGTTTCTCGATGACGCTGGCCATGTTCGGCTGGCTGAGTCGCTCGGCGAGCCGTGGATTCACCCGATGGATCGCCTGGCCGGCGTCGATTCGGCCGAGCCGTCAGAGTTGCGGGTCAAGAGCGACCACCAGCTTCTGACTGACCGGTGGCACTTGGATGTGCTGTATGCCCCCAACCCGCCCGCTTTCGCCATATTGCGGGCCATCGATGTGCCGCCGGTGGGCGGCGACACCATGTGGGCCAATCTGGTTCTGGCCGCTTCGTGGCTGCCCGATGACTTACGAGAACAGTTACTGGGCCGCTTCACAGTGCAAAGCGTGCCTGACACGTTGATCAATCTTAAGCAGACGTTATTTCCAGACTTCGACCCGCAGATCTGGCGTGAAAACCTCCAAGGGGTGCGCCAGCCACTACTGCGCCGCCACCCTGAGACAGGAGAGGATGCGATCTTCTGCCTTGGGGACGCCTCCGTTGACGGGCTCGATGACGATGCCAGCCAAAAGCTCGTGGCGGCCGTCACCGAACACGCCACCAATCCCAGCGTGACCTGCCGCTGGCGATGGCGCAACGGCGACGTGGTGATCTGGGATGAGCGGTGTACCGCTCACTTCGCAGCACGCGATCCGTGGGAGGGCGATCGCGTGCTGCGACGCTTGCTGGTCGAGGGCGATTGCCCGATAGCGGCGAATTAGTTGCCCGTAGCATCGATGCCGGACTCTTTTGCTTGACTATGACGGATTCACTGGACGACAGGATTCAGCGTCTGCTGGACCGCGATGAGGAATTGCTGGCTTGTCCATGGCCGCTATTCGACGATGTACGTTCGGCGTCCGATCCCGCGTTCTACAGCAAGTCCATGGGTGCGTGGGTTGTCACCAGTTACCAACTCCTGCACGACATCCTTGTCGATCCCGCAACATGGTCGAACCGGTCTCCGACTGCCACCTATGACTTCCGAAACCCGGTGGCCGACCACGCCGCGGCCATCGCGCGGGAGCCGGAAATGGCTGAGGTGGTCAGCCGGTTCCGAAGCCGCAATCGGGGGCGGGTGCTCAACACCGCCGATCCGCCCGAGCATGTTCGACAGCGCCGGGCGCTCAACCGGGCGTTCCGCCCCGCTCGCCTGCGGGCGCTGGAGCCCGAAGTCGAGTCGGTATCCGACCAGCTGGTCGCTGAGTTCGCCCATCGGGGCCGGGCTGATCTGTTTCGCCAGTACGCCGTCTTGTTGCCCATGGTGATGATCTCCCGGATGCTCGGCGTCCCCGAGGAGGAGCTCGACGTATTCAAAGGGTGGTCTGATGCCTTTGCCATTCCCATCGGGCGGGCCAACCCGAGCCGACATGAGGTGCGCAGCTACATCAGATCGGAGTCCGAATTCGAGGACTATTTCTCGGCCATGGTCGAACAGCGCCAGGCCGAGCCGCGCAACGATCTGATATCGGATGTGGCCAACGCCGAGGTCGACGGCGAGCCCTTGACCCACGAAGAGCGAATAACCGCGTTGAGGCAATTTCTGCTGGCAGGCAATGAGACGACCACCACGCTCTTGGCCAACATCGGCCACCGCCTGGCCACCGACCACGAGCTGCGCGACCGACTTGCTGCTGATCGGGATCTGGTACCCGCCTTCGTGGAAGAAGCCCTCCGTCACGAAGCGCCGGTGACCGGTTTGTTCCGAGTCGCCACCCGAGACACCCAGCTCGGGGATTTGCCTGTGGCCGAAGGCGAGTTCGCGTGGCTGGCGTTCGCGGCTGCCAATCGCGACCCGGAGTCGTGTCCGATCCCCCACGAATTCAACATCGACCGCGACCCCAACGACCATGTGGCCTTCGGATATGGCGAGCATTACTGCATCGGCCAGGGGCTGGCCCGCCTGGAGGGCAAGGTGGGCACCAACGCCATGTTAGATCTGTCCAATTTGGCGCTCGCCGACGACCACAGCGACGCGTTCATGGACAGCTATATCCTGCGAGGCCGAACCCAATTGCTAGTCACCTTCGACCCCCTAGAGGAGCGCAGACCATGACCAGTCAGAGCGACAACCGGGTAGCAATCGTCACTGGGGCGCGCCCCTGGGGAGTTGGCGGAGCGACGGCCCGGGCCCTTGCCCAGCGGGGCTACGACATCGCGCTGGTTGACCTCCGTCAGGATTGGGGGGAGCAGAGCGCCGAGGCCATCAGGGAAGAGACCGGTCAACGAGTGATCTGGGTTGGGGCCGACGTTTCAGATCGCGACGACGTCGTTGCAATGGCCGACACTGTGCTCGGGGAATTCGGCCGCATTGATGCCCTGGTCAACAACGCCGCCATCGGCGGGGCCAGTAGCACTGAGAACTTTGAAGTCGAGGAATTCAACAGGACTATCGGCGTCAACCTTCTGGGGCCGATGCTGTGTACTCAGGCCGTCATCCCCGCGATGAAGGAAGCCAGCTACGGCCGGGTCGTGAGTGTGGCCTCGACGGCGCCCTTCAATCCGCCCCCGGCCGACATGAGCCCGGTGTCGCTGTATAACGCCGCCAAGGGAGGTTTGATCGCCTGGACCAAGTCGGCGGCGGCCGAGCTAGCGCCCTACGGCATCGTCGTGAACGTTGTTGCCCTTGGGGGGATTTCCACCGGGGGAATGGGCAGTGAAGACCCGCCTACGCCAGAGCAGGACGAACACATGTTGAACGTGGTGCATCGAGGACTGTTGCCATGGGGTCGGCTATTGGGGGTCGAGGAGGCGGCTGACGTGATCGCCTACGCCGCCTCTGCGCCGAGCCACGCCATGCTCGGAGCCACCATTCACGCCAGCGGCGGACGGGTCATGCCGCTGTGAATGCGGCCTGAACGCTATTTGATCGCTCCAGAGAGAGGCAGACAATGGAAGACGGACACACAATCCGCCGGGTGGTCACCGGACACGACGACGACGGCCGGTCGGTGATCGTCTTCAACGATGTTCACGACTACAGGCGCCGGGTGCAAATTTGGACCACAGAGGGTTCTCCGGCGGATAACTCCGGCGAGGTAGCCGACGCTGCACAGCGGGAGACTCGCCTTGAGGCTCCACCACAGGGATCGATGTTCTGGTTGGTTGAGCTCCCTCCGGTACAGGACATGGCACCAGGGGCAGCCGCAGAAGCCGCCGAGCGGCTTGCCAAGGAAGGTGCCGTTGCCCATAGCGACCGCCGCCCAGGAATGCACACCACCAGGACGATCGACTACATGGTGGTGCTCGACGGCGAGGTCACCTTATTGCTGGATGAAGGGGAGGTAACCCTGCTCAAGTACGACACGGTGGTCCAGCGGGGGACGGCGCACCATTGGGAGAACCGGGGCACCGAGCCGGCCCGTCTCGCATTTGTCCTTCTCGATGCTCAATCTCTCGACTTCGACGGGTGAGGGAGACCGAGAGCGACGAACCGCTTGTCGATAGCGTGGGACTGGCGAGCGGAGGGGAGCACCGCCATGGCGACTGATCTGACCGGAGGCCTGAGCGAAGATCGGGAGTATGTGTTCGCGGAGCAACCCGACGATCCCGAGATGCGGGAGTCAGTCAATATCTGGCTCTGGGACAAGGGCGACCAGGTGGGCATTCCCAGGATCGGAATCGAGGCGGTGGCCGACCAGTGGGAGACCCACGAGGTGCAGGTGAACATCGCCAGCGGCGATGGCCGGGTGTTCACCCGGTTCGGCACAGGCAAAATCCATGATCCGATGAATGCCCGGGGCCAGCCCGCCACGCTGGGTGCCGGCCCCCTGTCGTTCGAGATGATCGAGCCGTTTCGCCATTGGCGGATGCGCTTCGACGGCATGGTCAACGGGTGGACAAGTGACGAGCAGATTGCCGGAGGCCGTCCTCAGGGTGAGCCATCGGTACCGGTGCAGGCAGAAATAGACCTGTATTCCGCAGTGCCCCCGTGGGAGAACGGCGGGCTACTGGCCGAGGCCAAACGGGTGCTTGAAGAGCAGGATGAGGGGGCGCTGATGGGCAACCCCAGGTTTGAGCAGTTGGCCTGGGCTCATGGGACGTTGAAGATCGGCAATGAAGAGCACTGCATCGACGGCGGTGCGCTGCGGATCCGACGCCGGGGAGTGCGCCGGCTCGCCACCTTCTGGGGCCATGCTTGGCAGTCGGCTCTTTTCCCCAGTGGTCGGGCATTCGGTTACATCACCTATCCACCCCGCGAGGACGGTCTTCCCACTTACAACGAGGGCTTCGTATTCGAGGGTGATGGCGAGCTGATCCCGGCCTGGGTGGTCAAGGCCCCATGGCTCAAGCGGCTCAACCACCACGGTGACGACGTATCGGTGGTTGTCGAGACAGAGCAGGGGATCGAGACGATCGAAGCTGAAACGGTCATGTCGGGGTTCATGGTTATGGGCGGTGTTGGGCCGGGAACTGAGGGCTATCCAGTGCTTCAGCAGGCCATCACCCGCTTTCGCTGGAACGGCGAAGTGGCTAACGGCATGACCGAGCGTTCTATGCCCGGCAACCTCATCGAGACATGAGCGAGGCGGGCGGTACTCCGCCATCGGTCGCTTCCCGGATCGATGGCCTGATCGCCGAAGCCAAGGCGAAGACGGGACTGGAGGATTTCGGAGGGGATTCTTGGCGAGAGGGCCTAGAGGTGCTGGTCGGCTCAGCGCTGAAGGAGGCAACGTTCAACGACATGGGTGAGCTGGGGTTCTACGGCACGGTGGTCCGGGCCCTCGTAAACCGGTTGAAGATCGAGGACTGGTACCGACGCCATCCCGAAATCGATGAGCAGGAGGTTGAAGTCGAATTCTTGGGAGTTGGCCTGCCCCGCACCGGATCGACCGCTTTGTCGCACATGCTGGGGGAGGACCCCGCATTCCGGAATTTGCGCACCTGGGAGGAGGGGAATCCATGTCCGCCGCCGGGCGTTGATCCCGAAGCCGACCAGGCCCGAATCGACGGTGCCCACAGCATTGTGGATTTGGGGCGACAGCACATGGCCGAGCGGCTTCGCTCGATGCTTCCTCAGTCGCCCACCGGCCCTATGGAAGACCACGATCTCATGGCCTTGGAGTTCAAGGCCCAGTACTTCCTGACCATGGGCCACATTCCCACCTACGCAGATTGGTTTACCCACTGCGACATGGAGCCGACCTATACGTACGAGAAGCGGGTGCTGAAACTGCTCCAGTGGAAGACCGACGAGAAGGTTTGGCGGCTGAAGAGCCCAACCCACACGCTGTTTCTGGACGCCTACACCAAGGTGTTTCCCGAGGCCAGGTTTGTGCAGACGCATCGGGATGTGTCGAGGGTGCTGCCGTCGGTGTGCGACCTATATTTCACGCTGCTCGAAGGCGGAAACCCGGATATCGACCCGATTTATGTGGGCGAGATCAACGTTGAGCACTGGTCGATTGCCATGGATCGGACGTTGGCGTTTCGCCAAGGCCCAGCTAACGACGCCAAGTTCTTCGATATCGGCTTCACCGAGTTCCAAGCAGACCCGATCCACCAGATTTGCCGCTTCTACGACTGGCTGGGCGACGAGCTGACTCCGGCCACCGTCGATCGGATGCTGGCTTGGCGAGCCGACAACCCCAAGGACAAGTACGGCAGGCATACCTACGACGGTGCCCAGTTCGGCATCACCGACGGTGTACTGGCCGAGCGCTTTGGGGCCTACCGCGACCGATTCGGCCCGTTGCTGGGTTAGTGCATGGGTGTAGCCGGCTCCCTCAGAAAGATGGACACCAGGCCGCAGATCTGGCTAGCTGATATCAACCGCGGTGGCAATGATTGACCGGCGGTCGTAGGAGGCCGTGTCTCCGGTCAGTTCCACCGTTGCTTCCCTCACATTGGGGTCGAGGGACGAGCCGCCGATTCGGAAGGTGAATGTTCCCGGCTCAGTGGCTAAAGCCATGTCGAGGCCGTGGAAGGACAATCGGCTGGGGTGGACGGTGAAGGTCACGGTGCGGGTCTCCCCGGCTGGGATGGCAACTCGGGCGAAACCGATTAGCTCGCGGATTGGCCGAGCTACAGAAGCGACTTCGTCGGTCGCATAGAGCTGTACGACCTCGTCACCGTCGTGTTGGCCTTTGTTGGCGACAGGAACCGAAATCGTGGTGACTTCGGTTGTCGAACCGGCCACCACCGAAGGCTCGCCATATTCGAATGTGGTGTACGACAGACCGTGGCCGAACCAGTAGAGCGCGTCGGTGTCGCGGTCGACGTAGCTGCCATAGAATTCCGACCGATCGCCGCGCCGCCGCATGTCGTGGTGAAGCGGGATCTGCCCGACATGAAGGGGAAGCGTGACCGGGAGGCGGCCCGACGGATTCACCCCGCCGGTCAGCACTTGGGCGATGGCCGATCCGCCTTCTTCGCCGGGAAGGATCGACCACATGAGGGCGTTGGCAGCCGCAGACTCGGCACCGAGGGTGTGGACCCGGCCGCTGATCACCACAACCACCATCGGTGTGCCGGTGGCCGCTATTCGAGCCACCAACTGCGACTGCACACCGGGAAGGCCGAGGTCGGTGGCATCACGGGCTTCCCCAACGGTCGCATCAGCAACCAGCCCGGAGCGGGCGCCCACGCACACAATGGCTACATCGGCCGACGCTGCGGCCGCGACCGCTTCCTCGATGCCGGATGCGTCGTCGCCGTCATCGGCGCACCCCACAGCATGGATGACCTCGGCGTCAGGCAGCGCAGCCCGCAACCCGGCCAGCGGCGTCACATGGGGGGTGAAGTGCGGTCCCGGGGAGAACGTGCCCCCGGCTTCGGGCAGCTGGTCGACCCCCTGCTCCATCCCGAGGGCCTCCATGGCCTCGAGCATCTCTGCACTGCGGTTCAGGTATATGATCTCCAGGTGGGTCGGATAGTGGTAGTCGCCCTGGAGGAGACGGGGATCGTCGGCGTGGGGGCCGATGACTGCCAGCTTTGAGATCGACGCGTTGAGGGGTAGCACGCCATCGTTCTTAAGCAGGATCACTCCTTCAGCCGCGGCTCGGTGGGCCAATGCTCGCTGGTCAGGAGTGTCGAAGACCGCTAGCGCGGCATCAGCATCGACATAGGGGTTCTCGAACAGGCCGAGCTGGATCTTCTGGGCAAGCACTCGGGCACAGGACTCATCGATGATTGACTCGTCGATTCGACCTTCTCGAACTGCGTTTGGCAGGTGCTTGTAGCAGTCGAGTGCTGGCAGCTCGATATCGAGTCCCGCACTGAGCGCTTGGATGGCTGACTCAGCGGGATCTGCGGCGGTCATGTGGTTGAAGTGCAACTGCATAACCGCGAAGTAGTCGGCCACCACCGTGCCGGCAAAACCCAGCTCACCCCGCAGGAGATCAGTGAGCATCGCCCGGCTGGCCGCCACGGGCACTCCGTCGATGGACGAGTAGCTGTTCATTATCGACGCCAATCCAGCCTCGCGGATAGCGGCTGCGAACGGCTCGGCGTAGACCTCGCGAAGCTCCCTATCGCCGAGATGAACCGGCGCCTGGTTGCGGCCGCCCAGGGAGTACCCGTAGCCCAGGAAGTGCTTGCCGGTACACACCACACCGTTGGCCAAATCGTCAGTCTGGAGCCCTTTCACATAGGCAACGCCCACCCGGGCGCACAGCTCGGGGGACTCTCCATAGGTCTCTTCCACCCGGCCCCACCGGGGGTCCCGGGCGACATCTAAAACAGGGGAGAGATTGTGACGGGCTCCGACTGCGGTCATTTGGGTGCGTATCACCTCGGCGACTTCGGCCATCAGGTTCACATCCCAGGTGGCGGCCAAGCCCAGCCCCTGGGGGAAGGTGGTGGCCCCGCGGTGAAGGAATCCGCCGACCCCCTCCTCATGGATCACCGCAGGGATTCCCAGTCGGGTGCGCTCTACCAGCACTTGCTGGATGTCATTGCCGAGTTGTGCTGATTCGTTGGCCAGCAGGCCGGTGCTCGCACCAATGCGGGTCACTTGGCCGATCCCGTCGGCCAGTTGCTCCGCCGCATGGTCAGGATCGAAGGCCTCGTCCTGTACCAGCGCGGTTAGCCAAACCGTCCCGAGCTGGGCCACCTTCTCCTCAAGCGTCATGCGCCCCAGGAGATCGGCAACTCTGTCGTCGATGGCTGCGTTTGGATCCCGGTAGGTCTCAGTCATGGCCTTTTCTCCTGGTGGCGCTCAGACCTTTTTCGGGTCGGGGATGCCGGGGCGGGTGCCCTCCTTGTGCTCGACGAATTCGATGAGATAGCCGTCGAAGTCCTTCACGTAGGCCATGATCACCGGCCAGCGGTCGAGATGGGTAGGTTCCATTACCGACTCGCAGCCCGCGTCCATAGCCCGTTGGTAGAGCCGCTCACAGTCACTCGTGTTGATGTAGATCTTCCACATTGCAGTGCCCATGTCGATGGGACCCTCATTGTCGAGGTGCTGAGCCAACTGGAGTCGGGACCCGCCGTGAGGCGACTGGATGACCGCCTCGAGGGCACCGGGAATCTCCAGGCGGTGCTGGAGCTCAAGCTCGCACACGTCCACCCAGAACTCGAGAGCTCGGTCCATGTCTTCGACGTTGATGCAGTATTGGGCGAGTATTTGGGTCATAACGGCCTCCTTGATCGCAACGGTGGCGGGCTACTCGTGATTGCCGGTGTGACAGTACAGTGTGGAACGGCGCTCACGTTGGCGTAAGCAAGCCGCAATTCAAGAGGGAGGCGACCCATGCCCAGCCCCGTAGCAGGCGTAGACCAGAGCAACGCCCCTTACATCATCGTCTCATCCGACACCCATGCCGGGCTGTTCGTCGAGGATTATCGGGAATACCTCGAGTCGGCGCTCCACCCCGAGTTCGACGAGTGGCTGGTCACCCGCCACCAGCATCGTGCCATGGTCGAGGAACTCAACGGCGAATATGTCGAGCAGTGGGAGCGCGAGAACGAGATCGGATTGAAGGGCGCCTTTGACCCGGAGATCCGCGACAAAACCCTTGATGCCGACGGTGTCGCCGGGGAGATCATCTTCGCCGACGGCGACGCGGTCACCGGAATTGAGGCCCCGCCGTTCGGAGCAGGTCTATCAGCTGGACAGATCACCGACTCGCGGCGCGCTTGGGCCGGAGCCCGGGCCCACAACCGCTGGCTTGAGGAGTTCTGCGCCACCAATCCGCCCCGCCGGGCCGGAGTCGCCCTGGTGCCGATCACCCACGGTATCGACGAGGCGGTGAAGGAGATCGAGGCGCTGGCCGGCAAGCCCGGCATCAGGGGCGTCATGATCCCCACCATGTGGCATGAGCATCCTTCGTATGGCCACGACAGCTACGACCCGGTGTGGGCTGCTTGTGCCGAGGCCGGACTGGTGGTGCACACCCACTCCGGAGAAGCCGACACGCCGTCCTACAACGAGAACATGGCCCAATACATGCTCGAGGTGGCGTTCTGGACCCACCGACCCCTCTGGCAGCTCCTGTTCTCCGGGGCCTTCGACCGCCATCCGAACCTGCGCTACGCGCCGGTGGAGTGCGGCTCGTGGTGGTTGGGCGATCTGCTGTTCAAGGCCGATGCAATGTTCGGCGGGCGCAACTGGAAGGTGAAGAAGATGAGCTCGCGCACTACGGGGCTCATCCAGAGGCTGCCGTCGGAGTACATCGGCAGCAATGTGTTCATCGGTGCTTCCACCATGAGCAAGGTGGAGCTGCGGCGGCGCTACATGAACGGCGTTGACGCGCTGATGTGGGGCACCGACTACCCCCATCCCGAGGGAAGCTGGCCCAACACTATTGAGCGTCTCGAAACTGACTTCCAGGAGATACCGGTCGAGGAAACCCGCTTGTTGCTCGGGCTAAACGCGGTGCGGTGTTACGACCTAGACATAGACGGGCTGTCGAACATTGCCAGCCAAATTGGCCCGACTCCCGAGCAGCTCAACCAAGACCTCGGCCTGCGGACCGACCCCAATGCCATACGCGAGGCCCGGTTCTGGTTCGACGACTACAACATCGAGTGGCCTGATTGATCCAATCGAAGCGGTTGCGCTTCTAATTCTTGAATGAGCCGCCTGGAATTCGATCGGGCTGACAGTAGGGCCCTTCGGGCAGTCGCCGTTCAATTCTTTGTCAACGGCGCATTGTTTGCATCGTTCGTCCCCCGGTTGCCCGAAATACGAGACCGGGTGGAGATTTCGGTAGCTGGCGTGGGTGCTTTGTTGTCCATCGCCGGCGTGTTCGGCTTGGCGGGAAGCGCGGTCGTTGGACACGCAATTTCGCGGTTCGGTACTCGCGCGGTGATGGTTGGTGCTGGGGGATTGCTGGCGATGTCTTTGTCGGTAGTAGGGCTGGCTGCCACGCCTGCACTGCTGTTGGTGGGGTTGGCGGCGATGATGGTTTTCGACGTCATGGTCGACGTTGCCATGAACATGCAGGGTTCATGGCTGAGCGCCCGACGGCACGCACCGGTGATGAACCGGCTCCACGGCCTGTGGAGCTTGGGCGCTCTCGTTGGAGGAGCAGTCTCTTCGCGAGTTGCCGCAGCTGAGGTTTCGCTCACCGCGCATCTACTGGTCGCGGCCATGGTGCTGCTGGCCTTGCTCGGGTTTGTCGGGCCGGGACTTCTTCGAGTTGACGAAACGCCTGAGCCAACACCCGAAGTGGGCAAAAAAACAGCTATTGCCCAGCGAAGCCTCAAGACCCTGGCCCTCTTCGTGGTGGTTGGGTTCTCAGCTGCGGCGATGGAGTCGACTTCCTTTGACTGGGCCGCGTTTCGCCTCACCGACGATTTAGGCACTTCAGCAGGTTTCGCGGCCCTCGGCTACGTGGCGGTGATGGGGGGCATGACCGCGGCGCGATTTGCCGGCGACTGGGCCAGCGTCCGCTTGTGCAACAGCAGGCTATTAACGCTGTCGGCCTCCATGGCTGGCACTGGGCTGGCAGTGGCGTCGCTGGTGCCGAATCGATATGTCATTGTGGCCGGCTATGTCGCGGCCGGGCTCGGGATTGCCGCGTTGCTTCCCTCGGTGTACGACGCGGCGGCAAAGCGTCCCGGCCGGCCAGGGGCAGGGCTCGGCGCGCTTACCGGTGGACTGCGCACCGCCATCCTGGTCATCCCCTTCGTCATCGGAAGTATCGCCGGTACGGGGCTAGACATCGGCGGCGCGGTGGCGATCGTGGCGCTTCCTGCCACCGTGATCTTCCTGTCGACATCAGCGAGAGTGCGTGTGGCTGCCCAAAATTAGGGGCCAATCCAGGGGAAGAGGGGCTCATTGCTATGGAGCCCTCCGACGTTGACAGCTTGACGACGCATTCATAAGGTCTCGAATCGTGGGGACACGCTCGTCGGTCTCAATCGACATCGCGGAAGTCCAATGGCTGAGATCCTGAAGGACGCGGCGGCCAAGAGCGCTCACGGCACCGATCCAGAATTGGCTGAGCGCGTCCGTCTCCTGATCGCTGACATTGAAGTCGGCGGCGAAGCCGCGGTGAGAGAGATGTCCCGCGAATTCGACAGCTGGGCGCCCGAGGAATTCCAGTTGACCCCCGAGCGAATCGAGGAGGTCATTGCTGGCGTCGACCTGGGCACCCTCGACGACATCCGCTTTGCCCAAACCCAGATTCGGAACTTTGCCCAAGCCCAGCTCGACTCAATCGGCGACACCGAGGTCGAGACCATGCCTGGAGTGGTATTGGGCCACAAGAGCATCCCGGTCGGGTCTGTCGGCGCCTACGTGCCAGGCGGGCGCTATCCGATGGTGGCATCCGCCCACATGAGCGTTCTTACCGCCAAGGTTGCCGGAGTGCCGAGGGTCGCGGCCTGCACGCCTCCGATCAACGGGGGAGTGCCCGCTGAGACGGTTGCGGCCATGCATTTGGCCGGTGCCGATGAGATCTACCTCCTGGGAGGGGTCCAGGCGGTTGCGTCCCTTGCGCTGGGCACCGAGTTCGTCGATCCCGTTGACGTTCTGGTCGGTCCCGGAAACGCCTTTGTGGCGGAGGCCAAGCGACAGCTCTACGGCAGAGTCGGGATCGATCTTCCGGCGGGCCCCACCGAAACGCTGCTGTTGGCCGACGACACCGTGGACGGCGAGATCTGTGCCACTGATCTTTTGGGCCAAGCCGAGCACGGTCCAACCTCACCCGCCGTGTTGCTCACCACCTCCCGCGATCTCGGGCTTGAGACTCTTGCTGAAGTTGATCGCCAGCTCGAAATCCTGCCCACCGCTGACATCGCCTCACAGGCGTGGGCTGACTACGGGCGGGTCATCGTCTGCGAGGACAAGGCCGAGATGCTGGCCATGGCGAATGACCTTGCGTTCGAGCACGTGCAGGTCATGACCTCCGACGACGACTACTTCTTGGAGAACATGACGAACTATGGCGCCCTCTTTCTGGGCCCGATGACCAATGTGTCCTACGGCGACAAGGTGATCGGCACCAACCACACGCTGCCCACCCAGGGCGCGGCTCGATACACCGGCGGCCTCTGGGTTGGGAAATTCATCAAGACCGTTACCTACCAGCGGGTCACCGACCCGGAATCGAGCGTCCTCATCGGGGAATACTGCAGTCGGCTGTGTGCGATTGAGAACTTCGCCGGGCATCAGGCTCAAGCTGACATCAGAGTCAAACGCTACGGCGGAACCGCGTCTTGAAACCGACGGTGCGGCTCGACCCCGGGAGCGGCGGTCGGGTTGCTTCACTGGAGTTGGACGGGGTTGAGTTGCTTGCCCCGCGCCATGGTGACGATTGGTTGACGTGGGGGTGCTATCCCATGGCGCCCTGGGCGGGGCGTGTCCGAGACGGCCGGTTCGAGTTCGACGGCGAGCAGTACCAACTGGAGTTGGATCTGCCCCCGCATGCCATTCACGGGGTGGGGTATCGATCGGAGTGGAAGGCCGCAGGTCCTGGGGCGCTGCATCTGGACCTGAAGGGTCTGTGGACGTTCGGGGGTTGGGTAGAACAGAGGGTTGACCTAACTGACCAGTCCCTGGTCCTATCCATGTCGGTGCAAGCGGCTCAGCGAATGCCGGTAATGGCCGGCTGGCACCCGTGCTTTCGCCGCCAATTGTCACGAGGCGGCCAGGCCGAGCTTTTGTTTAGCGGCGGGTACATGTGGCAGCGAGACGATGCAGGGATCCCGACGGGGGAGCGAATACCGGTTCCTCCGGGCCCATGGGACGACTGCTTTGGCGACGTTGCCGACCCTCCAGTGGTGCGCTGGCCGGGCTTCGGGTTGATACGGCTGGAATCCAACATGACATCGTGGGTGGTGTACGACGAGCGAACCGATCTGGTGTGCGTGGAACCGCTAAGCGACGCGCCCGATGCGTTCAACCGCGACCCTGCGATTCTCGAACCGGGGGAGACGTTGGAAGTATGGATGAAGATCTCTTGGGACCTTGAGCAATGAGCACCGATCCCAAACGGCGGCTGGCTGCTGAGCTTTATGGGACGCCGTCAGATGAGCTGCCCGGTGTTCTGGCAGCAGGGGATGGCGATGTGACGGCGGTCTTTGTGTCGCTGTCGGCCAGAGACTCCGACGGACGCGATGCGGAATATTTGGAGTGGCACACCCTCGACCATCGGGCCGAACAGCATCGGCTGCCCAGACTCCGCGGCTCGCTGCGGTTCGTGTCCACACCGGAGTGCCGCTCGGCCCGAGCTGCGGTCGACCCTCGATACGAGGCCACCGATCACGTCATGGCGTATCTGTTTGCCGACCAAGCCCCTATGGACGCGTTCTATGGACTGGGAGAGGAGCTCTTCAAAGCAGGCCGGATGCAGCACCGACTGCCCGCGGTGGAAGGTGATCTGTACCTGTTGCGTGGCAAGGCGGCAGCACCAAGAGCGGTGGCTGGTGCCGATGTCCTCCCGTGGCGTCCCGCACGTGGGCTGTATCTGCTCATCGAGCTTGGAGCAGCCAGGCCCGACCATCTAGTTGAGATTGATGGCATTGCCGGCGTGTGGTGGGCAGCTACAGATTCAGAGGAGATTGAGAGCCGGCATTGGTTCGGCTCTCTCACATCAGCTGCCGAGGGGGTGAAGCAAGTCAGTCTGTGCTTCACCGATGGAGACCCGATCGACGTTGCCAAGCGATTAGAGCCGGTCTTGAAGGAGCGATGGGCTGACGGCTCAGCTAAACCCTTGCTGGCCGCGCCCTTCCACACGGTCATCCCTTACGAGTGGGATCGCCACCTGCCCTGACCTCAAGCAGTAGAAAAACTGGACGCCATTGGCTGAGAGCAGGTGTCCGCATGTTCCGCCGGAGACATCGTGCGTCTGATTTGTACGCGCAGTGGCACCGTTAGATTGGGGCCTCATGAGCGACAACTACGTCTTGTACAGCACTGATGGGACCGTTGCGACGATCACCCTGAATCGTCCTGAGTATCTGAATGCCATTGTCCGTCCTATGTGGACGCAGCTCGACCACTTCATTGCGGAGGCAAACCGTGATCCGGAGATCAAGGTGATCGTGTTGCGGGGCGCGGGGCGGGCGTTTTGCGCCGGGTTCGACTTCGGTGCCGACGGCGATATGGCCGCTGTGCGCAGCGAGGGCCGGGATTGGGACCCAGGACGTGATGCCATCGGCGTCACCAATCGCTGGGATGCCCCGGTGCCAAACTTCATGGGCCTCTGGTCGAGCCCGAAGCCGACCATTGCCCAGGTGCACGGTTGGTGCGTGGGAGGCGGCTCAGACATGGCCCTCTCGGCCGACCTCGTTATCGCGGCGGAGGACGCCCAGATCGGCACGCCGTACTCCCGGATGTGGGGCTGCTACCTGACCGCCATGTGGGTGTACCGGCTCGGGCTGGCCAAGGCCAAGGAGTACGCCTTGACCGGCAAGCCGCTCTCGGGGGCCGAAGCAGCCGAGGTTGAACTCATCAACCAGGCAGTCCCGGCTGATCAACTCGATAAGACCGTGGCGGAGTTGGCCGGGCAGCTGTCGAGCATCCCGGCAACGCAGTTAGCGGCCATGAAAATGGTCGTCAATCAGGCGTACGAGTCGATGGGATTGAGGAACTCGCAGATCATCGGTTCGCTCCTCGATGGGGCGATGCGCAACACCCCCGAAGCCCTCGCGTTCATCGACAAGGCCATGACCGAGGGCGTGCCTGCTGCGGTAGCTCAGCGCGACGGCCCCTTTGGCGATTACAGCCAGCGCAAGAAGTAGGTGGAGCCGATTCAGAGATCCGAACTGGGGCTGCGATCAAGGATGCTCTGGTAGGCGTCGACGGTTTCCTGGTTGAAAGCGACGAGTCGGACTTCGGCCACCTTGCTGGGCGTGGAACGGACGGTGTCGATGGCGATGGCGGCGGCAGCATCAATCGGGTATCCGAAGACTCCAGTAGAGATGGCTGGAAAGGCGACGGCCTCGGCCTCCACCTCATCAGCTCGAGCTAGTGACTCCCGGTAGCAGGAAGCCAGCAGCTCCGGCTCCCCATGGCCGCCCCCGTGCCACACCGGCCCCACAGTGTGGATCACCCAACTGGCCGTGAGGTTGAACCCCGGCGTGATCTTGGCCTCCCCGGTCTCACACCCACCCAAGGTGCGGCAATACTCGACCAGCTCAGGCCCCGCCGCCCGATGAATGGCCCCGTCCACCCC
>VYEX01000057.1 GCA_009842675.1 Acidimicrobiia bacterium
ACCGGCGGCGGCTACGGCGGCGGAGGAGGAGATGGTGGGGGGTTCGCCGATGCCTTTGGCGCCATAGGGGGCGCCGGGTTCGGGTTCTTCTACCCAGGCGGCGATGGTCACGTCGGGCATGTCCAGGGTGGTGGGGATCACGTAGTCGGTGAAGGAGGCGTTTCTTACCAGGCCGTTGTCCAGGACGATCTCCTCCATCAGGGCCAGCCCCACGCCTTGGGCGGTGCCGCCCTCGATCTGGCCCACCGCCTGGGTGGGGTTGAGGATGCGGCCCACGTCTTGGGCGGTGGTGATGTCGCGCACTCGCACCAGGCCCAGATCGGGGTCCACGTCGGCGATCACCCGGTGGGCGGCGCAGGCAAACGACACGTGGGCATTGCCCTGGCCGTTCTCGTCCAGCGCCTCGGTGGGGGCGTGGTGGTATTCCACATCGGCCTCGTAGCCGGCCCCGGCAGTCACCTGGGCCAGCAGTGCCTCCTGCTGACCGTCCAGCGACACCACCAGGCCGTCGCGCAGCACTAGCCCGTCGGGGGCCATGTCCCAATCGGCGGCCACGTCGGCCAAGATCTGGTCTCGCACCGCCCGGCAGGCGGCCTGCACCGCCCCGCCCGACATCCAGGTCTGGCGGCTGGCCGACGACGAACCGGCGGAGCCGATGGTGGCGGTCTGGGCCGGGGCCAAGATCACCTCGTCCACCCCCAGCTCGGTGCGGGCGATCTGCTGGGCCAGGGTCACGAACCCCTGGCCCACCTCGGCACAGGCGCAGGTGACGGTGGCCACCCCGTCGGCCACCCGGCAGGCGGCCGATGAGTAGTCGTCGTAGCCCTCGGAGAACATGAGGTTCTTGAACCCCACGGCGAAGCCCGTTCCCCGCACGGTGTCGGCCGCGTCGGTGGTGCGACCCGAGCCTCCCGGCAGGTCGCGCCGGTCGTCGCTTTGAGGGATGTGGGGTTCGGGGGCCCCGGCGCACTGGCGGATCACCTCGGCCACCGGGAAGGTGCCGGTGATCACCTGGCCGGTGATGAGCCGGTCGCCGGAGTCCAGCGCGTTGATCAGGCGCAGCTCAATCGGGTCGATGTCGAGCGCGGCGGCCAGCTTGTCCATCTGCGACTCGTGGCCGAAGCAGGTCTGCACCGCCCCGAAGCCCCGCATGGCCCCGCACGGCGGGTTGTTGGTGCGGGCCGCCAGCCCGACGATGTGGGCAGACGGCACCTTGTAGGGGCCCGCCGCGAAGCAGGAGGCGTTGGCGATGACCGCCGATGAGGTGGAGGCATAGGCCCCGCCGTCGAGCACGATCCGGGCCTCCACCTTCACCAGCCGCCCGTCGCGATCGGCGTGGTGGCGGTACCACATCTTGGCCGGGTGGCGGTGCACATGGCCGAAGAACGACTCGTCGCGGCTGTAGACCATCTTCACCGGCTTGCCGGTGTGCAGGGCCAATAGGCACAGGTGGATCTGCAACGACAGGTCCTCGCGGGCGCCGAACGCCCCGCCCACCCCGGCCAGGGTGAGGCGCACCTGCTCCTCGTCGATCCCCAGGCACGCCGCGATCTGCTCTCGGTCGACGTGCAGCCATTGGGTGGATATGAACAGCTCCACGCCGCCGTCGTCGTCGGGCAGGGCCAGGCCCGACTCGGGGCCCATGAAGGCCTGATCCTGCATGCCCACCTCGTAGGTGCCCTCCACCACCACCTCGCCGGTTGCGTCCTGGTCGCCGTGGCGGATGTTGATCTCCCGAAAGACGTTGCCGCTGGGGTGGATGGGGGCCGCGGTGGACGCGGCCTCGGCATCGGTCAGCGGCTCGGTGACCTCGTAGTCCACCACGATGGCCTCGGCGGCCCGCCGGGCGATGTCGGGGTGGTCGGCGGCCACCACCGCCACCGGCTCGCCCACATAGCGGACCTGCCCGTCGGCCAGCACCGGCTGGTCGGGGTGCTCGAGCCCGTAGGTGAGCCGACCGGGCACGTCGTCGGCCAACAGCACTGCGTGGACCCCGGCAGTGGCCAGCGCCGGGCCGATGTCGATGTTGCGGATATTGGCCGAGGCGTGGGGCGAGCGCAGGGTGTGGCCCCACAGAAAGTCGTCGGCCCACAGGTCGGAGGAGAAGGCGAACCGGCCCTGCACCTTGGGCACGCCGTCGGGACGCCCCACATCGGCACCCACCCCCCGGGTGCCGGCGTCGACGATGGTGTTGGTGGCCTCAGCGGTCATAGCTGGCTCCGCTTGGTGGCCGCCGCCGAGTGGACGGCGGCCAGTATCCGCCCGTAGCCGGTGCAACGGCACAGATTGCCCGACAGGGCTTCGCGCACGTCGCCGTCGCTGGGGTCGGGGTCGGCCTCCAACAGGTCGTGGACGGCCACGATCAGCCCCGGCGTGCAGAAGCCGCACTGCACCGCGCCCTCGTCCACGAACGCCTCTTGCACCACCGACAGGCCGTCGCGGCCGTCGCCCAGTCCCTCCACGGTGGTGATCTCCTGGCCCGGGGCGGCCGCGGCCAGCACCAAGCACGAGCAGGTGAGCACCCCGTCCACCAGCACCGCGCACGAGCTGCACTCGCCCTCGGTGCAGGCGTTCTTGGTGCCGGTGAGCCCGAGGCGCTCCCGCAGCACGAACAGCAGGCTCTCGGTGAGATCGGCGTCGGCCACCTCGCAGTCGGTGCCGTTCACCCGCAGGGTGTAGGGATCAGGCATCGCCGGAGCTCCCTTCTGCGAACGCCCGCTTCAGGGCTCGGGTGGCCAGCACCGCCACCGCGTGGCGCCGGTAGGCGGCGGTGGAGCGATGGTCGTCGATGGGGGAGGAGGCCGCGGCCACCCGCTGTCCGAACTCGTCGGCCACGGCGTCGTCCACCCCCGCGCCGTTGTCCCAGTGGATGCGCTCGGCCACCCAGGCCTCGGCCTCGGTGGCGCGGGGGATGCCGGCGGCCACCGCGCCCAGGGCGCAGCGAACAGCCCGGGCATCGCGGTCCACCACCAGGGCGAGGCCGGCCATGGAGATCACCATGGCGTTGCGGGGGCCGATCTTCAAGAACTCCTGGCGGCCCCGGGGCCGGTCCATCTCGGCCCGCACGATCAGCTCGCCCGGTTGCAGGCACGTCTGCTTCACCCCCACCACGAAGTCGTCCAAGCCCATCCGGCGCTCCCCGTCGGGGCCGGCCAGCACGATTTGGGCGTTGAGCGCGGCCAGCACCGGCAGGGTGTCGCCCGCCGGCGAGGCGGTGCCCAAGTTGCCCCCCAGGGTCCCGGCGTTGCGAATGGGCGGGGAGCCCACCGTGCGGGCGGCCTGGGCCAGGGCGGGGGCGGCCTCGGCCAAAGCCGTGGTCATCATCTCGGTGTAGGTGACGCCGCCGCCCACGATCACCCGGTTGTCGGCGACGCTCCACTGGCGCAATTCGGGCACCTGGGCCACGGCCACCACCTGGCTGGGACGGCGCAGGCCCCGGTTGATCTCCACCATGAGATCGGTGCCCCCGGCCAGCACGGTGGCGTCGGGGTGGTCGGCCAACGCACCAAGGGCGTCGTCCAGGCTCCGGGCCACTACCACATCGCTCATCGCGGTGCCCCAGAGGCGGCGCAGAAACAGCGCAGGCTTCGCATTCGGTTGAAACTCACAGCAGATAAAATCTATTCGCTGAAGGCCGTTCTCGTTGGGAGAGTTGGCGATTCTGCGAAACGGATAGGCGAGATTTTTGGCAAACTATGTCTTCTGTGGCTACTGAGATCAGCGTTGATGGTCAGGGCCTAAGCGACCGTCTGGCTGCTCTGGCATTGATCGGGGAAATCGAGGGCACCGACGGTGCCTGTCGTTTGGCGTTGACCGACGAGGATCGCGACGGCCGCGACCTGGTGGTGACGTGGATGCGGGATCTGGGCCTGGAGATCAGCATCGACGGCATCGGCAACGTGACCGGCACGCTGGCCGGGGCCGAGCCGGGGCCGCCGGTCATGTGCGGCAGCCACATCGACACCGTGCGCACCGGCGGGCGCTACGACGGCAACCTCGGCGTTCTGGCCGGCTTGCAGGTGATTGAGGCGGTGCAGCGGGCCGGCATCACCACCCGGCGGCCGCTGGCGGTGGGGTTCTTCACCGACGAGGAGGGCTCCCGGTTCCCGCCCGACATGCTGGGCAGCCTGGTCTACACCGGCGAGCTCCCCCTGGAGGAGGCGCTCGACATCGTGGGCACCGACGGTGCGGTGGTGGGCACCGAGCTCGACCGGATCGGCTATCGGGGCCCGGCCCCGTGCCCGTCGCCCCCGCCCCACGCCTTCATCGAGCTGCACATCGAGCAGGGCCCGATCCTCGACACCGAGGACATCGTGATCGGCGCAGTCACCGGCGTGCAGGGCATCAGCTGGACCGAGATCACCGTGGCCGGACAGTCGAACCACGCCGGCACCACCCCGATGGACATGCGCCACGACGCCGGATGGGCCGCCACCCGCATCGCGGTGTTCGTCCACGAGCTGGCCGAGGAGTTCGGCCCCCCGCAGGTGTGCACCGTGGGTCGGGTGGAGCTGCACCCCAACCTGGTCAACGTGGTGGCCTCTGACGCGGTGCTCACCGTGGACATGCGCAACACCGACGACGACCTTTTGACCGAGGCCGAGGACCGCCTGGCCACCTTCTTGGAGGAGCTGGCCGCCGAGTCGGGCACCGGGATCACGTCGCGGCGCCTGGCCCGGTTCGCCCCGGTGGAGTTCGACCCCGAGATGATCGACCGGGTGGAGCAAGCCGCTGCCGAGCTGGGATTCAGCCACCGGCGGCTGTGCTCGGGCGCGGGCCACGACGCCCAGATGTTCGCCCCGGTGTGCCCCACCTCGATGGTGTTCGTGCCCTCCTGGCAGGGCATCAGCCACAACCCGTTCGAGCACACCGAGCCCGAGCACCTGGAGGCGGGGGCCAACGTGATGCTGCGGGTGATGCTGGAGCTGGCCGAGATCGCCGAGACCTCCGAGGTGACCGAGACGGCGGGGGCAACGGCATGAGCGCCGACAACGACAAAACGCTCACCACCCACCTAGAGAGCGAAGTGGCCGACGAGCGGGTGTCGCGCCTCTCCAGCAACCTGCGCGAGATCACCGTGGGGGCCGCCCAGCTCGGCCCCATCGCCCGCGAGGAAACCCGGGCCGAGGTGGTGGAGCGGCTGCTGGCGCTGCTGCACGAGGGCCACAAGCGGGGCTGCGAGCTGGTGGTGTATCCCGAGATGGCCCTGACCACGTTCTTCCCCCGGTGGTGGATCGACGACGTCGACGAGCTCAACAGCTTCTATGAGACCGAGATGCCCTCGCCGGAGGTCAAGCCGCTGTTCGACGAGGCGGCCCGCCTGGGGATCGGCTTCTGCCTGGGCTATGCCGAGCTGACCCCCGACGGCCACCGCTACAACACCTATCTGCTGGTGGACGGTGAGGGCAACGAGGTGGCCAAGTTCCGCAAGGTCCACATCCCCGGCCACGAGACCTACGAGCCCCAGCGCCCGTTCCAGCACCTGGAGCGGGCCTACTTCGAGCCCGCCGAGGAGACGTTCCGCACCTGGACCGCCTTTCGGGGCGAGATCGGCCTGGCCCTGTGCAACGACCGGCGCTGGCCCGAGACCTACCGGGTGATGGGCCTGGCCGACGTGGAGATGATCCTGATCGGCTACAACACGCCAATCCACTACTACCCCGATCCGTCCCAGGACTTCTTGGCCGGATTCCACAGCCGCCTGGTCATGCAGGCCGGGGCCTACCAGAACGGCACGTTCGTGGTGGGTGTGGCCAAAGGGGGCGAGGAGGAGGGTGTGGAGAGCCTGGCCGAGAGCTGCATCATCGGCCCCTCGGGCGAGGTGCTGGCCCAGGCGGCCACCGACGGCGACGAGCTGGTGGTGGCCACCTGCAACCTCAACTGGTGCGCGGCCTACAAGAACACGCTGTACGACTTCAGCCGCTATCGCCGCCCGGAGATGTACAAGTCGATCGCCGAGGAGATGCCGCTCATCTTTGAGAAGCCGTACGTAGAGGGGGCGCCTATCATTGGGGAAGCGCCCTCATCCCAGGGAAATCCGGGGGGATAGCCATGACGACGCTGACAATCAACGGTCAAGAAGTAACCATTCAGGGCGATCACGAGCACCTGCTGGCTGCCCTGCGCGACGAGCTGGGCATCATGTCGCCCAAAGACGGGTGCTCGCCCAGCGGCCAGTGCGGCTGCTGCGCGGTGCTGGTGGACGGGCGCGCCCGGGTGGCGTGCCAAACCTCGCTGGAGCGCTCGGCCGGCTGCGATGTGCTGACCCTGGAAGGGGTGTCGGACGAGGAGCGCAACCGCATGGCCGATGTGTTCGCGGCCTGCGGCGCCCTTCAGTGCGGGTTCTGCACCCCCGGCATCTTGATACGCACCAAGTCGCTGGTCGACCGCAAGGGCTCGGAGCTGACCCGCGAGGAGGCCTCCCGGCACCTGGGCGGCCACCTGTGCCGCTGCACCGGCTACACCAAGATCCTCGACGCCGTGGAGGCGCTGGCCCAGGGCGAGACGCCCGAGGCCGAGATTCCCGAAGGTGTGGGCAGCCGGGGCATCAAGTACGAGGCCCGGGAGCTGGCCCTGGGCGACCGCGACTACATCGACGACCTGCGCCCCGAGGGGCTCTTGCACGCCGCGCTTCACCTGTCCGAGCACGCTCGGGCCGACATCGTGCGTATCGACACCTCCGCGGCCGAGGCCATCGACGGCGTGGAGGCGGTGTTCACCGCGGCGGATGTGCCCGGCGAGCTGCGGGTGGGCATCATCCACACCGACTGGCCGGTGTTCATCCCCGAGGGGGGCCGCACCTCCTATGTGGGCGACGTGCTGGCCATCGTGGTGGCCGAAACCCGGGCCATTGCCCGACAGGCCGCCGAGGCCGTGGCGGTGACCTATGAGGTGCACACCCCGATCACCGACCCGGTGGCCGCGGTGACCAACGGCTGTGAGGACGCGGTGTGGGAGCTCGACGGCAATGTGCTGTCTCGCTCGGTGTACGCCCGGGGCGACGTGGACGCCGCATTGGCGGCCAGCGCCCACACCATCCACGAGGTGTTCCAAACCCAGCGCATCGAGCACGCCTTCTTGGAGCCCGAGTCCACCCTGGCGGTGCCCCACGGCGACGGCACCATGCACGTGTACTCCGGGGGCCAGGGGGTGTGGGACGACCGCGACCAGATGGCCTCGGTGCTGGCCATCGACCCCCAGCAGATCACCGTGGAGCTGGTGAGCAACGGCGGGGCGTTCGGCGGCAAAGAGGACATGGCCAACCAGGCCCAGACCGCGCTGGCTGCCTGGCTGCTGGGCCGCCCGGTGCTGTGCACGGTTTCGCGGGAGGAGTCGCTGCGGATGCATCCCAAGCGCCACCCCATCCGCATCGAGATGTGGGCCGGCTGCGACGCCGAGGGCCACCTCACCGCGCTGCGGGCCCGGATGGTGGGCGACTCCGGCCCCTATGCCTCGGTGGGCATGAAGGTGCTGGAGCGGGCCGCGGGCCACGCCAGCGGCCCCTATACGCTGCCCAACATCGACGTGGAGGCGGTGGCCGCCCGCACCAACAACCCGGTGTGCGGGGCCTTCCGGGGCTTCGGGGCCAACCAGGCCCAGTTCGCCATGGAGGGGGTCATGGACCGCCTGGCCGAGGCGGTGGGCATCGACGGCTGGGAGATGCGGTCGCGCAATGCGGTGGCCCCCGGCGCCATCTGGGGACCGGGACAGATCATGGACGACGGCTCGCTGGGGGCCCGGGCCTGTCTGGAGGCGGTCAAACCGGCCTGGGACGAGGCTCGGGCGGCCGGCAAGTCGGTGGGTATGGGGCTCGGCCTCAAGAACTCCGGTTTGGGCAATGGCTTCAAGGAGATCGCCAAGGCCGTGGTGCGCTTCGACGACGACTACCACGAGGGCGGCGGCGTGGAGGTGCGCCACTGCTGGACCGAGATGGGCCAGGGGATTCACACCGTGGCCCAGCAGGTGGCGGTTACCGAGTTGGGGGTGAGCGCCGACCGGGTGCGGGTGGTGGTGGACACCACCTACGAGCTGGGCGCGGGCCAGACCACCGGCAGCCGGGGCACGCTGATGGGCGCCGGATCGGTGGCCGATGCCTGCCAGGCCGCGCTGGCCGACGGGTGCCAGCCCGGCGTGGACTACTTCGGCGAGTACCGGGTGGACTGGACCAACAAGCTCTCCGACGGAGTGGAGAACCCCATCATCCACTCCACCTTCGGCTACGCCGCCCAGATGGTGGTGCTCGACGACGAGGGCGCGGTGGAGAAGGTGGTGGCGGCCCACGACGTGGGCAAGGCCGTCAACCCGCTGCTGTGCGAGGGCCAGATCGAGGGGGCGGTCCACATGGGTTTGGGCTACGCCCTCACCGAGGACTTCCCCGCCGATGAGAACGGCTGGCCCACCAACATGACCCTCAAGTCGCTGGGCATCCTGCGGCCCAAGGACATGCCCCCGGTGGACGTGATCCTGGTGGAGTCGCCCCAGCCCGGCGCCCCCTACGGCATCAAGGGCGTGGGGGAGATCGGCCTGGTGCCCACCGCCGGGGCGGTGGCCGCTGCGCTGCGGGCCCACGACGGAACGTGGCACAGCAGCCTTCCCATGGGGGAGTGAGCGAGCCCGTCGGGGCCGAGCGGCTTATTCTTCACTCTTAATATGGACTCTGGCAGCCCCTCCAGCACCACGCCCGGGTTGGTCTGCGCCCATCACCACCTGTATTCCGCCCTGGCCCGGGGCATGCCCGCCCCGCCCGGAGTTCCCACCGGGTTCACCGACATCCTCAAGCTGGTCTGGTGGAGGCTGGACCGGGCGCTGGATCTGGACACCATCGAGTGGTCGGCCAAGCTGGGGGCGCTTGAGGCCCTGGAGGCGGGCTGCACCGCCATCGTCGACCACCACGAGTCGCCCAACGCCATCGAGGGCTCGCTTCAGGTGATTGCCGATGCCTGCGCCGAGGTGGGGGTGCGGATCAGCTGCGCCTACGGGGTGACCGACCGGCACGGCACCGAAGGCGCTCAGCGGGGCCTGGCCGAGAACGAGCGGTTCCTGCGGGCCGGGGGCCGGGGCATGGTCGGGGTCCACGCCGCCTTCACCTGCTCCGACGACACGCTGGAGGCAGCCGCCGGCTTGGCCGCCGACCTGGGCACCGGGGTCCACATCCACGTGGCCGAGGGCCCGGTGGACGCCCCCGCCGCCCAGCGGCTGGAGCGGTGGAGCACAGACGAGTGGCTGCTGATCCACGGGGTGCATCTGCCCGACGACCACCAGCTGGCCGGCACCTTGGTCCACAACCCCCGGTCCAACATGAACAACGCGGTGGGCTACGCCCGCCCGATCCGGTTCGCCAACCCGGTGGCGCTGGGCACCGACGGCATAGGGGCCGACATGCTCGAGGAGTTCCGGGTGGCCTACGTCCGCCAGCGAGAGGACGACGTGACCGCCACTCCCGACTCGGCGTGGGAGTGGCTGGCCCAGGGCTGGGAACTGTTCCCCGAGGCCCGCTCCGATATCGTCCGGTGGTCGTATGACCCGATCGACCCGTGGCGGCTGGCCTTCACCCCCGGCGTGCGGGCCGTCGACGTGATGGTCGACGGGGAGACGCTGCTGGCCGACGGGGTGGCCACCCGGGTGGACCCCGACGAGATCCGGGCCAAAGCCGCCGAAGCCGCCAACCGACTGTTCGCCCAATTGGAGGAGATCGACCCATGAGCTCATACCCGGTGGCCCTCTACCTGCAAGACGCCCACTCGGTGGCCGAGGCCATCGAGTATGTGCAATACGCCGAACAAAAGGGGTTCGAGGCCGTGTGGCAGGCCGACTCCCGGCTGGTGCGGGAGGCCACGGTCCCCATGGCCGCGTTCGCCGCCTCCACCGACACCATCAAGGTGGGCAGCGGGGTGCTCGACATGTGGACCCGCAACCCGGCCCGGCTGGCGGCGACATTCTCCACCCTCGACGACCTGGCCCCGGGCCGCATCCTGTGCGGTTTGGGGGCGTGGTGGGACCCGCTGGCCAGCAAGGTGGGGGTGGACCGCCGCCGCCCGCTGGGGGCCATGCGGGAGGTGGTCACCGTGGTGCGGGCGCTGTTGGCCGACGAGAACGTGACCTTCGACGGCGACTACGTGCATCTCGAAGACGTGGAGCTCGACTACGTGCATCAGCCCCGTCGCCCCAAGGACGTGCCCATCTATATCGGCGCCACCGGCATGAAGATGATGGCGCTCACCGGCGAGATCGCCGATGGCGTGGTGCTCAACTACCTGGTGTCGCCCGACTACAACCGCCGGGCCATGGACGCCCTGGCCGAGGGGGCGGCCCGAGCGGGGCGCACGGTGGACGACCTCGACCGCCCGCAACTGGTGGTGTGCTCGCTGGCCGACGACCGGGCCGAGGCGCTGGACGCCGCCCGTCTGCTGGTGACCCAGTATTTGGGCCAACAGCCCCACATCATGGCCGCCTCCGGCGTGCCCGACTCGCTGCTGGATCAGGTCAACGCCGTGCTCACCTGGCCCGCCACCATGGAGCAGGTGGAGGCGGCCTCCAAGCTGGTGCCCGACGACATCGTGCAGATGCTGTGCGCGGCGGGCACCGCCGAGGAGTGCCGGGCCAAGGTGGACGAGTACGTGGTCAACGGGGCCACCTGCCCGATCCTCTACCCCCTGGGTCCCGACGTGCGGGCCATGATCGACGTCTTCGGCCCAGCATGAGCAATCGCGAGGAGTGGAAGCCGTGGTTGGAGGAGCTGGACCGACGGCGCACTGAGGGCGCCGCCATGGGCGGCCCCGACCGGGTGGAGAAGTACATGCACTCGCGGGGCAAGCTGGACGTGCGCCAGCGCATCGACCGGCTGTTCGACCCCGGCACGTTCCGGGAGATCGGCTCGCTGGTGGGCACCATGGAGGACATTCCCTCCGACGGGTTCGTGGCCGGCTACGGCCGGATCGACGGCCGCACGGTGCTGGCCGGCGCCGAGGACTTCACCGTGCTGGGCGGGTCGATCGGGGCGGGCAACACCGCCAAGCGCTACCGGGTGGCCGAGCTGGCCGCCCAGGAGGGCCTGCCGCTGGTCACCATGCTGGAAGGGGCCGGCCACCGGCTCACCGACACCGGGGGCAGCCGGGCGCCCGGCGACCTCCAGGCCTACGCCGATCTGAACGGGCAGGTGCCCATGGTGTGTCTGGTGATGGGGGCCTCGGCTGGCCACGGCGCGCTGGCCGCTCCCCTCAGCGACTTCGTGATCATGACGTCGTACGCCTCCATGTTCACCGGGGGACCGCCGCTGGTGAAGGCGGCCACCGGCGAGGACGTGACCAAAGAGGAGTTGGGCGGTGCCGACGTCTGCACCCGCATCGCCGGTTCGGCCCACAACGAGGCCCCCGACGACGAGGCGGCTATCGACATGGCCCGGCTCTATTTGTCTTATTTCCCGTCGCGGGCCGGAGAGCCCTCGCCCCTCACTATCGGCCCCGACACCGAGCCCCGGTTGGTGGACGAGCTGCTGGACGTGATTCCCCCCAACGACCGCCGCCCCTACAACATGCACCAGGTGATCGATTTGATCGTGGACGACGGCAGTTTCTTCGAGGTCCAGCCCGCCTACGGCCCGGCCATCATCGTCGGCCTGGCCCGCTTCGGGGGACGGCCCAGCGCCATCGTGGCCAACAACCCGGCGTATCTGGCCGGGTCGGTGGACGCATCGGCGGCCATCAAGGCCACCGACTTCTTGGAGGTGATCGGCAACTACGACCACCCGGTGGTGTTTTTGGCCGACAACCCCGGGGTGATGGCCGGCACCAAGGCCGAGCGGGAGGGCATCTTGAAGTGGGGCGGCAAGATGTACAAGGCCGAGCGCCGCCTCACCAACCCCAAGATCGAGATCACCATGCGCAAGGCCTTCGGCTTCGGCTCGGTGGTGATGGCCCAGAACCCATTCGACAACCAGACCCAGTCGTTCGCCCTGCCCAGCGTGAACATGGCGGCCATGCCCGCCGAGGCCGGTGGCCGCTCAGCCAAGCTCGACGCCGAGACCCAGGCCCAAGTGGAACGCGACCAGCGCTCCGGCCCCTATCGCCTCGCCAACCGCCTGGGCAGCGACGACGTGATCGACCCCCGAGAGATGCGCAACGCCATCCTCGGGGCCTTGATGCTGGCCGAGAACCGCTGAACAGCCGATTTAGCCAACTGACTTCACAGTCGGCCTCTGTGATACTTGAGTGGTGATGCACTGATGCCAATCAGTTATGCTGTGCATAATGCGCACCACGATCTCCCTGGATGACCAGTTGGCAAAGCAGGTCCGGCGTGCAGCTGAAGCCAGCGGCCTCAGTGTGAGCGCCTTTATCGCCAAGATTTTGAGCGATGCGATCAAGCGTCGAAACCCACCGGAAGCTCCGCTGTTCCAGTTGGTGACCGTTCGAGGTGTGCATCCCCGCCCCGGAGTCGACCTCGATTCTCCTCGGGCGCTTGATGCCCACGAGGACCAAAAGCGGTTCGGGCGTCGGTGACGGCCTTCTGAAATGCTCCTTCCCGATGTCAATGTCCTGGTTTACGCCCATGTGGAGGACTCCACACCAGAGCACGAGGAATATGCCGCGTGGGTTACTGGCCTGGCGACAGGTCCCGAGCCCTTTGCCCTCTCCGTACTCGTCTTGTCTGGGTTTGTTCGCGTGGTTACCAACCCAAGAGTGTTCCAACCGCCCTCCCCACTTGACCAGGCGTTTGCATTTGTTGCCTCGCTTGTTGAACGCCCGACGGCACGCATAGTTGGCCCTGGTCCCGACCATCTGGAGATCTTCGAACGGATGTGCCGCGAGTCTGGAGCCGCTGGCAAGTTGGTAGCAGACGCCCAGCACGCCGCGGTGGCAGTAGAACACGGCTGCACCATGGTGTCCACCGACTCAGACTTCAGTCGTTTCCCCGGACTTCGGTGGCAGCACCCGCTGCGACCAGCAGGCATGTAGCCACGAGGGGTTCATGCCGCAAAAAACACCCGATCTATACCGCAGAATGTTAAATGGCGGAGAGAAACTGGATTCGCCTAGTCCCAGAGGCGGCGGGCTCGTTGGGCGAGGTCGGCGTGGGCGGCGGCGAGGTCGCAGCCGAGTAGGTTGCCGTCTTGGACGACGGGGTTGCCGCCGACGTAGAGGTGGCGGACTCGGCGGTCGGGTCCGAGCACCAGCCCGGCCAGGGGATCGACCACGTCGGCGATGTCGTCGCCGGGCCATACGGCCAGGTCGGCGGTCATTCCTGGTTCCAGGCCTCCCAGGCGGTCGGACACGCCGAGGCACTTTGCCCCGCCGGTGGTGCCCAGCCGGAGGGCGTCGGCGGGCATGAAGGCGCTGGGGTCCATGGCTCGCAGGCGGGCGGCATACAGCGACTGGCGCAGCTCGGGGAACAGGCCACCCACCTCGTTGGAGGCCACTCCGTCTACGCCCAGGCCCACCGGAACGCCGGCGGCCTCCAGGTCGGTCACCCGGCAGGTGCCTGCGGCCAGCCGCGCGTTGGACGACGGGCAGTGGGCCACCCCCACCCCGGCTGAGCCCAGCCTCACGATCTCCTCGTCGTTGATCCAGATGCCGTGGGCCAGCCACACGTCGTCGCCCACCCAGCCCCAATCGTCGAGCTGTTCTACCGGCCGGCGGCCGAACCGCTCCAGGCAGTGCTCCTGCTCGTCGATGGTCTCGCACAGGTGGGTGTGCAGGCGCAGGCCGTGCTGACGGGCCAGGGCGGCCGATGCCTCCATCAGCTCGGAGCTGACCGAGAACGGGCTGCACGGGGCCACCACTACATGGACCATTTCGCCGTCGTGGTGTTGGGCGATGACCCGCTCGGTGGAGGCCATGATGGAGTCCAGGTCTTCCACCACATGGTCGGGAGGCAGACCTCCCTGGGACTCGCCCAGGTCCATCGACCCTCGGCTGAGGTGCAAGCGGATGCCCACCGCGGCAGCGGCCTCGACGATGGCGTCGAACACCGCGTCGTCGCCGTGGGGCACCAGGTAGTGGTGGTCGGATGCCGAGGTGCAACCAGTGACGGCCAACTCGCCAAGGCCCACCACTGCCGCGGCGGCCACGTCGTCCACCGACAGCCGCCCCCACACCGGGTACAGCTCCACCAGCCATCCGAACAGGTCGCAGCCCACCGCCCGACCCCGGGTCATCCATTGATAGAGGTGATGGTGGGTATTGGCCAGACCGGCCGTGATGATGTCGCCGTCCACGTTGACCGCCACATCTCCGGGCTGGGCTTCGACGCTGCCCACTTCGACGATCAGCCCGTCGGCGATGGCGATGTCGCCGGGCCAGCGAGCCCCCCGCAACACCGTGCGGGAACTCATCGCTGCGCCCCGGTGAACAGCACCGCGGGGGAGGCGTCAGCAGGCGGGTCGTCGCACAGCAGCCCGGCCAAGCCGGCTGAGCCGGTGGGGCTGACGTTGATGCCGGTGGCTGCCCGGCCCGCCTCGCAGGCCTCGGTCACCACCGGCTCGGGCACCACCACCGGGTGGCCGCCGGTGGACACCATGGCTTCGGTGACCGCGGCCCAGTCGTAGGTCTCGTCGTCGAGAATGCCGGTGGCGGCAGAGGAGGGGGTCGGTGTCCACGGCCACATGACGGCGGCGCGGTGGCGACGGGCCTCGTCCAGCCCACCCAGCTCGGCGGTGCGCTCCCAGGCCCGGGCCAGCGGCGCACACCCCTCGGTCTGCACCGCCACCAGCGCGGCTGACGATCCGCTGATGGCCAGTCCTTGGGCCACCGATGCGGCCAATGCTCCCCCGCCCACCTGGACGTACACCCGGTCGATGTCCGGCGCCTGTTCAGCCAGCTCGTAGCCCAGGGTGCGGCCCCCGTCGATGGTGTAGCCGTTGTCGGGCCCCTGGCAGCCGAAGGGAACCGCTCCGGCGCCCACCGCCTCCCGAAAGCGGTGGTAGGAGGGGTCGCCGTCCTCGCCGTCAATCCGGGGGCAGATCTCCACCGTCGCGCCCAACTCCCGCAACCGGTCAACCACGGCTTCTTCCGCAAAGGTGGGCACATACACGGTGAGCGGCCACCGCTCGGCAGCAGCCACCACCGCGGCCGCTAGTGCCGCGTTACCGCAAGAGGCAATAGCCAGAGGAGGCCGCACGGCGGCAGCACCGGCCCGGTGCTCCCTCACCAACAAATGCAACATCAGCCCAAACGTATGCCGAGCCTTATGCGACCCCGACACATTGTCGGTCTCATCTTTGATGGTGATGGATCGCTCCCCGATCAGGGATTCCGAGCAGGGAGTGGCCGTAAAGCCGTGGCCGTCAACTTCTGCCACCGCCTCGTCGAGCTGGCCTACCCGATCCACAAACCAGGCATCGTCGTCGGCCTCCACCCAAGACCGCAGCATCCGGCGGTAGCGCACAAACGGTTGCTGGCTGTCGCTGTCCACCGACCACTCCGGCATCGGCAGCCTCAGAACGTGGTCTTGGTCGTCACCCCCCCTTCTTTCACACGCCCACGAGCCGCCCGTTGCGACGGAACCGCAGGAACAGATCAGTGGTGGTGGGGTCATCGGAGTCCCCCCAGGGCTGGGGCTGGCGCCGGTGGCGGACCTGGCCGCTCCGACGGCCAGGCCGGTTCCGGTGACAGGACCCGCAGCCCGGACAGTGCCGCGGCCCCTACCGACACGAGAGAGGTCACTAGACCCCAGTACGGGCGTTGAAGTCGGCGATCAGCTCGTCCCACACCGGCACTAGATCCCGCAACGCCACCCAGAACGATTGATCCCGGCGGGCGTCGAAGTGGGCCAGATCCACCCCCTGCTGCTCCACCCAGGTGAAGTACCCCAAGTTGAACACCCGATCTCGATCCCGATCGCTGAGCTTCAGCAAGTGGTCGGTGTCCACTCCATTGAGCCACCGACCAGCCACCAAAGCGGCCTCTGCTTCCCCAAATTCACCGCCGAAGGAACTTTCGATGGTCTTGGCCCGCTCCGAGCCATACAGCGCGGCTCCATCGGTGGCCACGGTCACGATCACGTCGTCGGGGCCGCAGTCCAGAGCGGCAGCCATCTTGGCCGAGGCCAGCATGTTGCAGATGGACGACAAACCCAGGTTGTCCAGGTGGGCGATCACGTCGTCGCCCACCCCCCGCTGGGCCAGCAGCGCCCGCCCCTCGGGCGATGAGAACAGCACTCCCAGCTCGTCGGTGGCCTGATCCGACACCGCTACCACCACATCGGTATTGGTCACGTTGTGGATCAGCGGGACGTGCTTGTCGCCGATGCCCTGGATGTTGTGCTCGCCGTAGCCGTTGTACAACAGCGTGGGGCACTCCAGCGCCTCCACCACCGCGGTGGCCGATCCATGCCGTTCCTTGAGCGGGTCGCCCGCGCCCAGCGTCCCGGCCGAGCCCGAGGCGGCCACGAACCCGGCCAGTCGGGCCGAGGAGTGCCCCGCGGTGTAATGCTCGAACACCCGTTCCACCGCCGCGGCGGTGGCGGTTACGTGGCCCAAGTGGTTGCCGTACTCGCAGAACTGGTTGAGGATCACGTTGGCCTCATCCTCGGCCAGCGCGGCACAGGCGTCGTAGATCTCCTTCACGTTGCTCTCCGACCCGGGGGTGCGGATCACGTCGGAGGGATCGGAGGTCCACCGGTCCAGCCACTCGAACCGCTCAGCCGACATGCCCTCGGGCAGCACGGCCACGCCTCGACACCCCATGATCTTGGAGATTGCGATGCCGCCCCGGGCGTAGTTGCCGGTGGACGGCCATACCGCCCGGTTCTCGGTGGGGTCGAACTGGCCGGTCACCAGCCGAGGGGCCAGACAGCTATAGGCGGCCAGCACCTTGTGGGCGCCGATCATGGGGAACCGGTTGCCCAACAGCAGGATGATGGGCGACTCCACCCCCGACAGGGCCGATGGGATCACCACGTGCTCGGGCACCGCCGCCCGGCCGGCCCGGGAGGCGTCGTTGTACCAGTTCACCCGCCACAAATTGGCGGCGTCGGCGGCATCGGGGTCGACCCCGGCCAAGTCGGCATCGGCCCCGGGAGGGTCGGCCAGCTCGGCGAATGTCGGAAGCCGGATGCCCACTTGGCGGCATCGCTCCACCGCCCGGTCGCGTGCGGTGGTGTTGATCACCTCGGTTTCGAGGCCGAAGCCCTCGGGAATGCTGTCGAATGTGGTCACGGGCCAACCTGCTGAATCGAGATCGTCACAAATCGGTAGTCAAGATTCTCGTTCCTACCTAAGTGATAAAGGCTACTCTCTTGGGGCTGGCATTCGAGCCGTTCCGAGGAGGGAAAGATGGCTAAGAAGTTATTGCTGAAGCTACTGGTGGTGGTGGCCACGCTCACCCTGGTTGCCGTTGGGTGCGGCAACGACGACGATGACGATGGTCCTGTGTCTCCATCCGATGAGGGATTTGCGGCCGCGTTCGTATTTGTCGGCCCGGTGGGCGATGCAGGCTGGACCTGGGCCCACAATGAGGGCCGCCGCTACGCCGAGGCTCAGACCGGAGCGGCCACGCTGTTCGTGGAAAGCGTGCCCGAGGTCGCTGAGGACTTCCGCGCCGTGGTGGTTGACTTCATCGAGAATGAGGGGGCCAACGTCATATTCGCCACCTCCTTCGGCTACATGGATCCGATGGAGGAACTGGCCGGCGAATACCCCGACGTGGTGTTTGAGCACGCCAGTGGTTACAAGATGAACGACACCAACTTCGGCAACTACTTCGGCCGCATGTACCAGCCCCGCTACCTGTCGGGGATGGCCGCAGGCGCAATCACCGAGGCCAACCAGATCGGTTATGTGGCCGCCTTCCCGATCCCCGAGGTGCTACGGGGCATCAACGCCTTCACCTTGGGCGCGCAGCGGGTGAACCCGGATGTGGAAGTCCACGTGACCTGGACCTTCACCTGGTTCGACCCGGCTGTTGAGGGCGACAGCGCGGCGGCCCTGCTCGAGGCCGGTGCCGACGTGATCGCCATGCACCAGGACTCCACCGCACCAGGTCTGGCCGCTCAAGAGGCCGGCGCCCGCTGGGTGTCGTACAACTCCGACATGAGCGCCTTCGCCCCTGATGCCTTTATCACCGCACCGGTGTGGAACTGGGGGCCGTATTACGCCCGGATCATCGAAGCGGTGGCTGCGGGCACCTATACGCCGGGGTCCTACTGGGGCGGTATGGACGACGAGATAGTCGCCCTGGCCCCGTTGGCCGACGACGTGCCCGCCGATGTCGCCGCGGAGATTGACGCGGTAGCCGCCTCGATGGTCGACGGCTCGTGGGACGTGTTCACCGGCGAGATCCGGGACCAAGACGGCAACGTGGTGGTGGCCGCAGGCGAGACGCTCGACGATGGCCCCATGCTGGGCATGGACTACTTCGTCGAGGGTGTCGTCGGCAACGCCTCGCCGTGATCTAAGCCGGGCGCAACCCGGTTTCCAGAGTGGCATCTTCTGGTGCCGACCATGCGGTCTGGCTCCGGGGAATTGAGAAGCAATTCCCCGGAGTGATCGCTTGTGCCGGGGCCGACCTGCGGGTCCGCCCCGGCACCATTCACGCACTATTGGGTGAGAACGGCGCGGGCAAAACCACCATGGTCAACGTGCTGGCCGGGGTGTACCGGCCCGACGCCGGCGAGGTGTGGGTGAACGGTCAGCGGCGCTTCTTCCAATCGCCGGCCGACGCCATCGCTGCCGGGGTTGGCATGGTGTACCAGGAGTTCCGGCTGGTGCCCACCCTGACGGTGGCCGAGAACATCGTGCTTGGCGCTGCCCCGGGGCTGCTTCGGACCAGCGAAATCGAGGAGCGGGTGGCCGAGCTGTCGGCGGCCTACGGCATGGCTGCCGATCCCACCCGACCGGTGTGGCAGCTCTCGATGGGAGAGCGCCAGCGGGTGGAGATCCTCAAGTCGCTATGGCGGAACGCCTCGGTGCTGGTAATGGACGAGCCCACTGCGGTGTTGACCCCCGGCGAGGCCGCCGAGTTGGGCGCCACCCTCCGGGCCATGGCGGAGGGGGGCCGCTCGGTCATCTACATCAGCCACAAACTCGACCAGGTGGTGGCCTTCTGCGATGAGGCCACTGTGTTGCGCCAGGGCAAGACCGCGGCCACCGTCGAGAATTTGCAGGACGTTGACTTGACCGCATTGGCCGAGATGATGGTGGGCACATCCGGGGGCGGGTATGTGGATCGCCCACCCCCCCGAGACAGAGGCCCCGAAGTTCTGTCCTTGCAGAACATCAACGCCCTAAATGACCGCGGACTGCCGGCGCTGACCGACATCAACATGACCATTCACTCTGGTGAGATCGTGGGCATCGTGGGGGTGTCGGGCAATGGCCAGAAGGAACTGGCCGAGGTCATCACCGGACTGCGTCGACCCGCCCAGGGCCGGGTTGCGCTCAATGGGCAAGACGTCACCGGGGCGTCGGCCGGCGACCGCTATCGACTGGGGCTGGCCTACGTGCCCGAAGACCGTCTCGGAGTGGGGTTGGCACCCAAGATGTCGGTGGTGGACAACGCGGTGGTTCGGTCGTACAAATCCCAGCGACGAGGACTCATGTTGGTAGTGGACCGATGCGTCAAGTTCTGTCAAACCTTGGTGGAGCAGTTCGGAGTTCGGGTGGGCCGGCTGAATGATCCGATCGCAGGACTTTCGGGCGGGAATCTCCAGCGGCTGCTGCTGGGCCGCGAGCTGGCCGAGCAGCCCGCCGTGCTGGTGGCGGCCCAACCCACCCGGGGCTTGGACGTGCAGGGAGTGGCTGCCATCCAAAGCCACTTGGTGGAACAGCGGTCCAACGGGGTGGGGGTGTTGTTGATCTCAGAGGACCTCGACGAGTTGCAGGCTCTGTCCGACGTTCTGCTGGTGATGTACGAGGGCCGAGTGGTGGGCGAATACCCCCCCGACGTCACCCCGAGATCGATCTTGGGTTCGGCCATGGCTGGGAATCCGCCGACATGATGCGACCGGTCTTGGTTCGGCGCGACCGGGTGGTGCCTGCAACCCAGGCAGTGGCCTTTGTGGTCGGCATTGCCGCGGCACTGGTGCTTGGACTGATTCTGCTGTGGACATCAGGTCACGACCCGGCCGAGGTGTACGAGCGCATGTTCGACGCCGCATTCGTGGGCACCGATTCGCTGGCTCGGACCTTGGAGAGGGCCACGCCTTTGGCCCTGACCGGTTTGGCAGTTGCGGTGGCCGGTTCGATGGGCCTGTGGAATATCGGGGCTGAAGGCCAGATGATGGCTGGTGCCACCATCGCCGCAGGCGTGGCCATGGGGGCTGACGGACTGCCCGGCCCGTTGTTGATCGCGGTGATGGTGGTGTGCGGCGTCGCCGGAGGCATGGTGCTGATGCTCGGTCCGGCGTTGGCCCGCTCGCATTTGGGGGTGAGCGAGATCATCACCACGCTGATGCTGGTCTATGTGGCCATCCGGGTGGTGGAGTGGCTGGAAACCGGACCCTGGAAAGATCCCGAGTCGTTCGGGTTCGCCGTGATCGAGCCGGTGCCCGAGCAGGCCTCGCTTCCGGGGCTGTTCGGCCGGGCCAATATCGGAACGCTCATTGCATTGGGATTGCTGGTGGTGTTCTGGCTGGCGGTCTCCCGCACTGCGTGGGGTTACGAGCTGCGCTTGGCCGGATCTTCGCCCAACACAGCCCGCTATGCCGGGATCTCTCTGCGTCGCAAGGTGCTGACTGCGCTGCTGCTGTCGGGCGGTATCGCCGGATTGGCCGGGGCGGTGCAGCTCACCGGTTCGGCCACCCGGCTGGAATCAGGGTTGTCCAATGGCTACGGCTTCGCCGGGATCATCGTGGCCGCCCTGGCCCTCATGCGTCCCTCGGGGGTGGCGGCGGCGGCCTTTGTGTTCGGAGCAGTGCAGGTGGGCGGACAGAGCATTCAGACCTTGGGGGTGAGCTCGGCCATCTCCGACATCTTGCAGGCCATGATCCTGTTCGGGGCGCTAATGGCCGCAGTCTTCTTCAACTACCGGATTCGCTGGACCGGGCCAAAGGGACAGGCATCGTCAGATGATGACCAGGACGAGGCTGGGGACGACACCTTGGCCATGGAAGGCGCCTGATGTCTGAAGCGGCCCTGATTGGGTTGTTCGTGGCCACTGTTCAGTTCGCCACGCTGGTGTTCTTGGCCGCGCTGGGCGAGCTGATTGCGGAGCGGGCTGGCGTGCTCAACCTCGGGGTCGAGGGGATGATGGCCATGGGCGCGGTGAGCGGGTTCATGGTTGGGTTGGAGACCGGGAGTCCGTGGGCCGCGTTCTTTGCCGCCGCGGCGGTGGGGGCGTTGGTGGGCGG
>VYEX01000052.1 GCA_009842675.1 Acidimicrobiia bacterium
GTGTTCCCTGGTTCACAATGAGCAGCCGCTACACCCCCCACCCCTGGAATCAGGACTTCGCTTGGCGCCCCGCCACCTCGACACCCGCGGCCCTCACCCCCGAGCAGACCGAGGAGTTCAACCGCCAGGGGTTCTTCGTAATGGAAGACCTGCTCGACGCCGAAACCATCGCCGCAGTGATCGAGGAAATCGACGCCATCGAGGCCGAGACCGAGGCCGGCCTTCGCCAAATCGAGGGCGAGCGGCTGATGATCGCCGAGGCCGGGGCCATCACCTTCACCCCCCACCTGGTGGCCCGGTCGAACACCCTGCGCCAGGTGGCCGCCGATCCCCGCATCGGCGCGGTGTGCCTAGACCTCGTTGGCCCCGACGTGAATCTGTACTGGGACCAGGCGGTGTACAAGAAGCCCGAGAAGCCCCGCCGGTTCCCCTGGCACCAGGACAACGGCTACACCTTCATCGATCCCCAGCAGTACCTCACCGTGTGGCTGGCCCTCAACGACGCCACCGTCGAAAACGGATGCCCGTGGGTGGCCCCTGGCGTCCACCTCCACGGAACGCTGGCCCACACCTATGTCGATCCCCTGGGCTTTGAGTGCTTCGAGCAGTGCGAAAGCCCGGTGGCCGCCCCGGTGTATGCCGGGGGAGCGGTGGTGTTCTCTTCGCTCACCCCGCACCTGACCGGTCCCAACACCACCGACGGGGTGCGCAAGGCCTACATCCTGCAATACGCCCCCGCCGGAGCCGAATTGCTCACCGGCGATCCGACCCAGGGACCGCCCACCGGCCGGGTGCCCTGCGACGCCCCCGAGCGCCAGTACGCGGTGACCCGTTCCGGGAACCCGGTAACCCCGGATCGAATATAATTCGCTATCCCGTCGGGCGGCCTGGGCTGATCCGAGTTCGGCGCCCACGAGGGACAAAGAGGGGGGACCTCATGAAGACCACCAAGACGCGCTGGCTGATCGGAGTGCTCATGGCTCTGGTCATGGTTGCCGCAGCATGCGGTGGCAACGACGACGATGCCGACGCTCCAGCCCCCGCCCCGGCCACCGAGGCCCCGGCCGCGGCAGAGCCGGAGCCGGAACCAGAAGCGCCCGAACCCGAGGCCGAAGAGGCCGCCTCCGCTGAGCCCGAGCAGGAGCAGGACGGACTTGCCGAAGCGCCCGAAGAGGAGGAGCCCGAGTTCCAACCGGCCCCCACCGAGGAACCTGAGCCCGAGATTCCCCTCACTGCCACATGGCGGGGCGTAACCGCCGACACCATCACCATCGGCGTCACCTACCTCGACGCCGACCTACTGGTGGAACTCGGATTCTCCCCGGCCACTTGGGGCGACCAAGATCTACAGATCCAGGCGCTGGTCGACGACATCAACGAGCGGGGCGGCATCAACGGCCGCCAGTTGGTAGCCCTCACAGACAAGTACAACCCCATCGGCGCCACCGAGGCCGAGGCCGCCTGCCTGCGGCTGACCGAGGACAACGAGGTGTTCGCAATCTTGTTCGGGTTCCTCGGCCCGGCCGAGGTGGCCAACACCTGCATCGTCGGCACCCAGGAGACGGTCCTGGTAGGGGGAACCATTACCCCCGAGCGCCTAGCCGAAGCCCGGGCTCCCTGGGTCAACGAGCGGGTGACGCGCGAGGTCAGCACCGGCGCTCTATTCACCCTGCTCAACGAAGAGGGAATGCTCCAGGGCAGGTCGATAGCGGTAGTGGCCGACCTCTCTGCTGCCCCGCAACTCGAGAACGTTGCCAACCTGTTGCGGGATCGGGGAGTCGAGCCGGTGCTCGAGGTCGCCACCTCCTCGCAGGTGGCCGATCTCGTTGCCCAGAACCAGGAGTGGGCCACCCTATCCGAGCGCATCAGGGCATCGGGTGCCGACACTCTGCTGTTGGTGGGCAACGCCTCGGCCGGCGTCGAGAATGCCAGGCTCAACGGTCTCGAAGTGGATATCTGGGCCACCGACGCCTCCGGGTTGGGCAGCAACATCGGCAGCAACGTCAACCCCGAGTCGGCCCGTGGTGTGATCACCGTGGGAGCCATGACAAATGCCCAGATATTCGAGACCGATCCCCGGTTCAAGGAATGCCTGGACGCCTTCAACGCCAGGCATCCCGATATCGAGGTCAAGCACCCCGACACCCTCGATCCAGAAGAGCCTCGTTGGTTTACCGCCCTGGCCGCCCACTGCCGGTTCTTCCAGCTCTTCGAGTTGCTGGCGACTGCTGCTGGGCCCAACCTGACCCACGAAACCTTCGCCGAGGCCATCGCCAACATCGGAGAGTTCTCGATTGCCGGCCAGCCCTACGCATCGTTGGGGCCGGACAAGCTCTCCAGCAACGACTCCTTCCAACTCTTGGAACAAGACCCAGATCTGGGTGCACGGGGCGAGTTGGTGCCGGCCGGCCCGATGCGGGACGCCACGCCATAAGCGGGCTCAGTTGAACTGACCAAGCCGCCATATGGGAGGGATACGGTTGCGGCCATGAGCAATGCGGCAACCGCATCCCATCCGCTGGCCGAGGCCTTCGCTTCGGGACGCCCCGCCCTGGGCGCCTGGGCGGGCCTGCCCACGGCCATGAGCTGCGAGATCATGTCTCGGGCCGGGTTCGACTACGTGTGCATCGACATGCAGCACGGCTTCGCCGACTACTCCGACGCGTTGGCGATGCTGGCCGCCATCGACCTGGGAACCGCCACTCCGGTGGTTCGGGTGCCGTGGAACGAGCAAGGCATCATCGGCCGGGTGCTCGACGCCGGGGCGCTGGGCGTCATCATCCCCATGGTCAACAGCCGTGAGGAGGCCGAGGCGGCGGTGCGGTCGTGCCGCTACGCCCCTGAGGGCTCTCGCAGCTTCGGCCCCACTCGGGTGGCCCTGCGCGACGGCCCCGGCTACTTCGCCGGGGCCAACCAAGCCGTAAAGTGCATCCCCATGGTGGAAACGGTGGCCGCCCTGGAGAACCTCGACGACATCGTGTCCACCCCCGGCGTGGACGCCGTCTACGTCGGCCCCGCCGACCTGTCGGTGAGCCTGGGGCTGCCTCCCGGCAACAACGACGGCGAAGCGTCGTTTGACGATGCGCTGGCCGCCATCGTGGGCGCCTGCCAAAGCCACGGCGTAGTCCCCGGCATCCACTCCACCCCGACCCTGACTCCCACCCGGGTAGAGCAGGGCTTCCGCCTGGTTACCGTCACCGCCGACAATGCCGCCCTCTCCGCCGGCGTCACCGCCCACCGCCAATCCGTCCTCGACGCCCTCAACGGCACCGCCCCCGCCAGCAACGCTGCTGGCGGCGAGTCTCTCTACTGACATAGCAACTGAAGGAGATTTTGATGTTTACCAAAAGGATGCGCTGGCTGATCGGAATGCTGTTGGCCTTGGCCCTGGTCGCCGCGGCCTGCGGTGGCAACGACGACGACGATGCCGACGCCCCTGCTCCCGCCCCGGCAACTGAGGCACCGGCCGCCCCCGAGCCAGAACCAGAAGCGGCCGAACCCGAGACCGAAGAGGCCGCCCCCGCTGAACCCGAGCCGGAGTCAGCAGAGGCTCCTGAAGAGGAAGAGCCCGAATTCGAACCGGCCCCCACCGAGGAGCCGGAACCGGAGATACCCCTGACCGCCACGTGGCGGGGGGTCACCGCCGACACCATCACCGTCGGGGTCTCGTATCTCGACATTGACCAACTGGTGGAGCTCGGCTTCTCGCCAGCCTCGTGGGGCGACCAAGAGCTGGTCATCCAGGCGCTGGCCGATGACATCAACGAGCGAGGCGGCATCAACGGCCGCCGGTTGGAAGTCGTCACGGACAAGTACAGTCCCATCGGCGCCACCGAGGCCGAGGCGGCCTGCTTGCGGCTGACCGAGGACAACGAGGTGTTTGCGGTGCTGTTCGGGTTCCTTGGCCCGGCCGAGGTGGCCAACACCTGCATCGTCGACCAGCAGGAGACAATTCTGGTCGGCGGGACCATTACCGAGGAGCGCCTGGCCGTAGCTCGGGCTCCCTGGGTCACCGAGCGGTCGACCCGTGAGCAGAACACCGCAGCGCTGTTCACCCTGTTGGAAGAAGAAGGGATGCTCCAGGGTCGCGCCATCGCTGTCGTCGCCGACCTCCCCGCGGCTGCCCAGCTCGAAGAGGTGGGTGGACTGCTGCGGGAACGTGGGGTCGAGCCGGTCCTCGAAGTAGCCACCTCTTCGCAAGTGGCCGACCTTGTTGCCCAGAATCAGGAGTGGGCCGCCCTATCCGAGCGCATCAGGGCATCCGGTGCCGACACTTTGCTGTTGGTCGGCAACGTGTCGGCCGGTATCGAGAACTCCGCCATCAACGGCCTCGAAGTGGACATCTGGGCCACTGATCCCTCTGGATTGGGGGGCAACATCGGATCCAACGTGAATCCCGAGTCAGCTAGGGGCGTAATAACCGCGTCAAGCATGACCGGGGCCCAGGTTTATGAGACCGACCCGAGGTTCAAGGAATGCCTGGACGCGTTCAACTCCCGGCACCCCGACATCGAGGTCAAGCACCCCGACACCCTGGAAGAGGGCGAGCCCGTTTGGTTCACCAACCTGTTTGGCCACTGCCGGTTCTTCCAGCTCTTCGAGTTGCTGGCCACCGCGGCTGGACCCAACCTGACCCATGAGACCTTCGCGGAGGCCATCAACAACGCCACCCAGTTCTCCATCGCCAGCCAGCCCTTCGCCTCGTTCGGTCCGGACAAGCTCACCAGCAACGACTCCTTCCAGCTCGTGGCCCAAGACCCCGATCTGGGAGCCAGGGGCCAGCTGGTTCCCATCGGTCCGATGCGGGACGCCACCCCGTAGTCAGCCCGCTAGCGGTAGCGGCGGATGATGGCGGTGGTGTCTAGGCGATTTTCGCCGGCGGCGGCGGTTGCCTCGGTATAGCGCTGGCAGAGCTCGACCAGGGGAATGGGGGCGCCGAGTTCGGCGGCGGCGTCGGCTACTAAGCCGAGGTCTTTGATCATCCAGTCGATGGCAAATCCGAAGTCGAACTCGTCGGCCACCATGGTGTGGCCCCGGTTCTGGAGGTACCACGACCCGGCCGCCCCCTTGGTGACTGCGGCCAGCACCTTCTCCATGTCGAGGTCGGCCCGCTCCCCGAAGGCCAGCGCCTCGGCCGCGCCCTGTACGGCCCCGGCGCACAAAATCTGGTTCACCATCTTGGTGAGCTGGCCCGATCCGGCTGGTCCCATGAGGGTGACAGCCGACGAGTAGGCGTCCATCACCGGGCGGGCGGCATCGAAGTGGTCGGCCTCGCCGCCGCACATCACGGTGAGCACGCCGTTCTCGGCCCCGGCCTGGCCTCCGGAGATGGGGGCGTCCAGCCAGCCGATTCCCCGATCGGCGCACACTTGGGCCAGCTCTCGGGCCACTTCGGCCGATGCGGTGGTGTGGTCCACCAGCACCGAGCCGGAGGCCATCGTGCCCAGGGCGCCGTCGTCGCCCCGCACCACCGCTCGCAGGTCGTCGTCGGCCCCCACGCAGGTGAACACGAATTCGGCTCCGTCGGCCGCCTCGGCCGGAGTGGCGCAAACCGTCCCGCGGTGTTGCTCGCCCCAGCGCTCGGCCACTGCCGCCGTCCGGTTGAACACCCTCACCTCATGACCAGCGGCCGCCAAGTGCCCGGCCATGGGGAAGCCCATGTTGCCCAGTCCGATGAATGCACAAATGCTCACGTCGGCCACGATATCCACCCAGCCTCAACGGGCGAGCAGCCAAACCGACCACCTAGCATCAGAGGCGATGAGCGACAACGGATTCGACGTCTTCTCCGCCGACTCGCATGTGATCGAGCCCCACGACCTGTGGCAGATCTACACGGTGGAGGCCTTCCGGGATCGGGCGCCCCGCCTGGTGCACGAGGAGACCACCGACCGGCTGGTGTGCGACCAGGCCCGTCTCCCCCCGATCGGGCTGCTGGCCGGGTGCATGCGCACCGACGACAACGTGAGGGCCAAGGGCCGCTGGGACGAGGACGTGCCCGACGTGGGCTGGGACCCCGAGGTCCGCATGGAGGCCCTGCGCACCGACGGGGTGACTGGCGAGGTGCTGTACCCCACCATCGCCATGCAGATGTACCCCATCCAAGACGTGGAGTTCCAGTGGGCCCTGTTCGAGGCCTACAACACCTGGGTCGGCGAGTTCGTGAGCCAGATCCCCGACACCTTCGTGGGGATCGCTCTGTTGTCGCCGGTGGACTTGGAGCGGGCCGCCAAGGAGATCAAGCGGTGCCGCGACATGGGGCTCAAAGGGGTGATGATCCCGGTGGTCAGTGGGGAGGACAACCCCTACCAGGACCCGGCGTTCGACCCGCTGTGGGCCGCGGCGGTGGAACACTCCATGCCGGTGAACCTGCACGCCGCCACCACCCGTGACCCCAAGAAGGCCTGGGACCAGGGCACCTCCACCCGCTCGGTGCTGCAAACGGTGGATATCCAGGAGGTAGTGCTCGACCTCATCTTCGGCGGGGTGTTCGACCGCTTCCCCGATCTCAAGATCGTCTCGGCCGAGAACGACGTGGGCTGGGCCGGCAATTTGCTGGAGCGGGCTGACTACTGGTTCCACCGCCACTCCCAGCTCCTCAAGGACATGAACTGCGAGCAGGAGCCGTCGCACTACTGGCGCAAGAACTTCCGGGTTACGTTCATGCGCGACCTCACCGGCGTGGCCGCCCGCGACATCATCGGCACCGAGACCATGATGTGGGGCAACGACTTCCCCCACCACGTGTCCACCTGGCCCCACAGCCAAGCGGTGATTGCCGAGCACTTCGCCGACGCCCCTGATGATGTGCGCCATGCCATCGTGTCGGGCAACGTTCGCCAGCTCTACGACATCCAGGTATAGGAGGAATAGTCCGATGACCAAGACCTGGACCGAAGACCATCCCGCTTTCCAGGTGGCCGCTTCCCGGCGCATCCTGGCCCGGGAGGGCTGCGAGAGCCGGGTGGCTGGCCACGTCTCGGTGCGTGACCCCGAGCGCTCCGACGCCTTCTGGGTATCGCCGTTCGGCTACTTCAGCGAGACGCTGCCCAGCGACGTGAATTGCTACGACATGGAGCTCAACCTGCTCGACGGCGACACGCCGGCCTCGCCCGCGGTTCGGTTCCATGCCGGGTTCTACGAGGCCCGCCCCGACGCCAACTCGGTGATCCACACCCACTCCCACTACGTGGAGGTGATGTCGACCACCGGCAAAGACGTGGGGCTGTACTCGGCCGACGCCTGCTTGTTCTACCAAGAGCAGGCCCACTACGCCGACGACGGCGTGGGAACCCCGGTGGACGGCCCCCTCATGGCCGAGGCGCTGGGCCAGAAGTCGGTGGTGCTAATCGGCAACCACGGGGCCTGCTTCGTGTGCCCCTCGCTGGAGGAGGCCACCATCAAGGCCATCGCCTATGAGACTTCGGCCCGGGCCCATTACGAAGCCCAGATAGTGGGGGGCCACGAGATGGTCGAGGCCGAGGCGGCCCGGGCCAAGAAGGCGTACCACAAGCACTTCATCCCCATGATGTGGGAGGCCAACTACCGCCGCCTGCGCAAAACCGACGCCGATCTGTTCGAGACGCTCGCTGGCTAGATGGCTGCTGATTCTGGAGCCCACCCCATGGACAGCATCGGGGTGGTCGATCTCATGCTGGGGGTACCGTCGGACCGGGACGCCTGGTTTGCCAACTTCCAGGGACTGCTGAAAGACGAGGAGAGCCGCAGCTTCGGCCACGGGGCGGCCTACATGTTCAAAGACCTGCCCCAAGTGGACGGCACGGTGGACTTCATCGCCTACCTGCTGGCCGAGATGGACCTCTGGGGCATCGACAAGGGGCTGTTGCCGGTGAGCTTCGGCGACACTTGGGGCACCCGGGGGGTCACCGAGCACCCCGACCGCCTCTACGGCAGCTATCTGGTGGACCCCAACATGGGCGTGCAGGCAGTGCGCGACCTGCGCCGAGCGGTCGACGAGCTCGGCGTGATCGCCGCGGCCTGCTTCCCCACCGGGCTGCACCCCCAAGTCGACATCAACGAACCGCTGATGTACCCGATCTACGCGGCGTGCTGTGAGCTGGAGATCCCCATGTGCATCAACGCCGGCGTGCCCGGGCCTCGATTCCCATTCGGCCCCCAGCACGTCGAGCACCTCGATCAGGTGTGCTACGACTTCCCCGAGTTGGTGCTGGTCACCCGCCACGGCTCGGAGCCGTGGGAAGACCTCATGGTGAAGCTCATGTTGAAATGGCCGGGGCTGCACTACTCCACCTCGGCGTTCGCCCCCAAGCACTATCCAAGGGCCATCATCGACTATGCCAACACCCGGGGGGCCGACAAGGTGATGTACGCCGGGTACTTCCCCTCGGGGCTGTCGCTGGAGCGGATCATGACCGACATGCGCAATGTGGGATTTCGCGACCATGTTTGGCCCAAATTCCTGCGGGACAACGCCCTGCGGGTGTTCAATATGGCATGAGCATGATTGAGCACATCTTCCGACGGCGCGATCTGGGAATCATCGACTCCCTGATCGGGGCGGGCATGCTGGCTGTCGCCGTCTTCATGTGGGCCGAGCGATCGGTGGAGGTAGACGCCAACGCCGAGGGGCCAGACAACTGGAAGTGGCAGCTCTGGCAGATGGGCTCCGTCGTGCTGGCCATCGTGGGCGTGTGGCTGATGTGGCGCAACACCAGCAAGGTGCCGTGGGTGCGCACGGTGTGCCTGACGGCCTTGGCCGTGGCCTACCTGCTCAACAACTACACCGACATCTTCAAGTACAGCGGCAATATCTGGAACACCGTCAATCCGCTATTCATCGCCTGCGCCACCGTGGCCATCTGCACCGGCTGGCGGCGGGTTATGGCCCAGCGCCAGGGCATGGAACCGGCCAACCCGTTCGTCTTCATCGCTGCGGTCATTTCCACAGGGATGGCAGTGGCGGTGTTCGTCAATGCCTACTTCACCAACGACAGCGGCGCGTGGAACGTCCTCGATCCGCTGATCATCCTGTCCCTGTTGATCTGGGCCTCAGCCGCCCGCCGCACCAACGTGGGCGACGCCATCTGAGCATCGGCTCAAGAGCAGGCAACCTCATCTGACCCCGGTTTAGCCCCCGAATCGCCCTGCGAGTGATAGAACGTTTCATGGGCAAAATTGAGCAGATCTTTCGACGGCGCGATCTGGGAGCATTGGACGCCATTTTGGGTGCGGCCATATTGGCTACCTCGGTGTTCATGTGGGCTGAGCGGTCGAAGGCAGTCGACCCCGATGTCGAGACGGCCGACAGCTGGGCCTGGCAGCTCTGGCAGATTGGCCCTCTCGTGTTCTCCCTGGTCGGCGTATGGCTGTTATGGGCCAACACCCGTCATGTGGCCTGGGTCCGCACCCTGTTCCTGTCGCTGCTCGCATTGGTGATTTTGATCAACCGGTACACCGACGGTTTCGGTGATCACGTCTTCAATGTCTGGTACACCGTCGACCCGCTGTTCGTGGCTTGCGCCACCGTGGCCTCCTACACCGGGTGGTGCCGGGTTCTGGCTCAGCGGAGAGCCACGGGATCGATCAACCTGTTTTCCCTGAGCGCAGCCGAATTGGCTGCGGGCCTGGGCATCGCGGTGCTCATCTGCAACTTCTTCTTCTTCACCAATGCAACTGCCTGGCAGATACTCGATCCCCTGATGCTGTTGGCCCTGCTGATCTGGGCCATCGCCGCCCGCCGTACCAATGTGGGCGGCGCCATCTAAACCTGTACGCTGCCTGAAATTCAGCCGAAAACAGGCGTAAGGAGCACGACCATGCCCGAGATTGAGGGCTATGCCCATGGGGATTTCAGCTGGGTCGATTTGTGTACCGAGGAGCCCGACAAGGCCCGGGAGTTCTATTCGGCGCTGTTCGGGCTGAGCTTTCACGACGAGCTCGAGGGCGATCAGGTGGTCTACACCCTGGGGCTGAAGGGCGATAAGCCGGTGCTGGGGCTCATGGAGAAGCCTCAGCAGATGTGTGAGATGGGGATCCCCAACGTGTGGGAGACCTACATCACCGTGGACAGCGCCGATGAGGCCATGGCCAAGGTGGGGCCCGCCGGGGGCGTGCCGATGGGACCGGTCATGGAGCCGTCGGGCGCCGGCAGGATGCTGGTGGTGGCCGACCCCTCCGGCGCGGTGGTGGTGCTGTGGGAGGCGGTGGGCCAAGACGGCGCCGCGCTGAAGAGCGAGCACGGCACGCTTTGCTGGAACCAGCTCCTCTCTTCTGATGTCGACAAGGCCCTGGGCTTCTACTCCGAGGTGCTGGGCTGGACGCCGGTGCCCCTCGACATGGAGGACTCGACGGGCATCATGCTCAACGGCGAGATGATCGCCAGCGCGGGACCCTTACCGGCGCCGGCCATCCCCTCCCACTGGGCGGTGTACTTCGCAGTGGACGACTGCGATGCCACCGCGGCGCAGTGCCTGGAGCTGGGCGGCCATGTGGTGGTCCCGCCCATGGACACCCCGCCGGGCCGCATGGCCCAGCTGGTGGACAACGCCGGTGCCATGTTCTGGGTCATCACCCTCGACCCTACCTTCTCGCCGGTCTGAGACCGGCCGATACCACCCAGTTGGAGGCTCCGATGAGCGACGACACCGCGAAGAGGCACGAGCCCTACGAGGGCTGGGAGGGGCGTGCGGGGCGCACCATAGCGGGGTCCGACCCGTGGTGGCCTGAGGCGGTGCGAGCTCCTGAGGGGGCGCCCAACATCGTGGTGGTGCTGGTGGACGACCTGGGTTTCGCCGACTTGGGCTGCTACGGCTCGGAGATCGACACCCCCCACATCGACCGGATGGCTGCCGAGGGGCTGCGCTACCTCAACTTCCACGTCAACCCCATGTGCTCGCCCACCCGGGCGTCGCTACTCACCGGGCTCAACCACCACGACGTGGGGGTTGGCCACGTGTGCCACTCCGACCCCGGCTACCCCGGCTACACCTCCGAGCTCACCGAGCACTGCGCCACGGTGGCCGAGATCCTGCGGGCGGCGGGCTACGCCACCTTGATGGTGGGCAAGTGGCACTTGTGCAAAGACTCCAACCTGGTGGGGCCCCGGCACTCGTGGCCGCTCCAGCGGGGCTTCGACCACTACTACGGCTTCCTCGACGGGTTCACCAACTTCCACCATCCCCACCGGCTGATCCGCGACAACAGCGTGGTGCGCACCGACCAGTACCCCGACGACTACTACTTCACCGACGACATCACCGATGAGGCCATTGGCATGGTGCGAGAGCAGAAGGCGGCCCGGCCCGACCAGCCGTTCTTCCTTTACCTGTCGCATGGGGCGGTCCACGCCCCGCTCCAGGCCAAGCAGGCCGACATCGACAAGTACCGAGGGGCCTACGACGCCGGCTGGGACGAGATCAGAGAGCGCCGCTTCCAACGCCAGATCGAGCTGGGCATCTTCGACGCCGACACCACCTTGCCGCCCCGCAACTCCGAGGAGCGCAACGACGTCACCCCGTGGGACGAGCTGTCGGACACCCATAAGGAGGTGTTCGCCCGCTACATGGAGGTGTTCGCCGCCATGGTGGACAACGTCGACCAGAACCTCGGGCGGTTGCGGGCCGCGCTGGAGGAACTGGGCGAGTGGGACAACACGCTGGTGCTGTTCACCTCCGACAACGGGGCCTCTCGAGAGGGCGAGGACACCGGCTGCTCGCAATACTTCGAGGTGCTGTCGCCCACCCCAGTCGACATCGACGAAGACCACGCCCGCCTCGACCTATTGGGCGGGCCCCAGACCCTGGCCCACTATCCCCGGGGCTGGGCCATGGCCGGCAACACGCCCTTCCGGCTCTACAAGATCAACACCCACGCCGGGGGCCACCAGGTGGCCATGATCTCGTCGTGGCCCGAGCGGGTGGCCGATCCCGGCGGGTTCCGCCGCCAGTACCTGCACATCACCGACGTGCTGCCCACCGTGCTCGACATCGTGGGGCTCCAAGCCCCCACCGAGCGCAACGGCCAGCCGCTGAAGGGCCCGCTGGTGGGGGCCAGCTTCGCCCCCACCCTCGCCGAGGCCGAGGCGGCTGAGCACCACAGCGAGCAGTACTACGAGCAGGGCGGCCACCGGGGGTTCTACCGCGACGGCTGGGAGGCGGTCACCCTGCATCTGCCCATGACCCCGTTCGGCGACCACGAGTGGGAGGTGTACAACCTCAGCGACGACCCCACCGAGACGGTGGATCTCTCAGAGGCCGAGCCCGAGCGGCGCCAAGAGCTCATCGACGCCTGGGAACAGGCTGCCCATCGCTACCAGGTGTACCCGCTGGACGAGGGGTCGATGCTCAAGTACGTGCAGCGGCCGCCGTCGGAGGAGGTGTACGAGACGCCGGTGCGGATCGTGCCCGGCACCGACACCCTGGAGCGCTATCGCAGCATGAAGATGATCCAGGCCCGGTCGTTCACCGTGGACATCGAGTTCGACTACGCCTCTGGCGACGAGGGCATGCTGGTGGCCCACGGCGACCAGGGCGGCGGCTACGCCTGCTATGTCGAAGGTGGCGAGGTGGTATACGTCCACAACGGCTACGGCCACGTGCGGCACCTGTCGGGCGGCCCGCTGGCCGAGGGCCGGCGCTCGGTGCGGCTCGACTTCACCATCACCGATGGCTTCGCCTGGGATCTGCGGATACTGGTGGACGGCGATGAGAAGGACTCCGGCGAGGGGTTCATGGGCATGTGGACCATGGCCCCGTTCGAGGGCATCGACGTGGGCATCGACCGCCGCTCCCCCGTGTCATGGGACGTGTATGAGCGCCACGGCCCCTTCCCCTACACCAATGCCATCGAGGCCGTCACCTACACCCCCGGCCAACAAGGCCCCCTGGCCTCCATCCACACCGCCCAAATCCTCAAAGAAATGGGCGCCCGCTTCGAATAAAGGGAATCACATAAAACTCATCGAAATTCGTAATTCGCAGTGGTATGCATAGGGGAGAAAGGGGCATACCTGTGAATTTGGGAGATCCAAGGTGCCCTCGCCGCTAAAACGTATTACACTTAGACATTGAGGATATTCGAGTCGGCCTACCGACACGGTTTTACTGACGAAGATATCCAACATGCCTGGGCAAACGCGCTGGGCTATTTCGACATCGACATCGAACATGAACCACCCAAGAGCCTCTGCATCGGCCCCAGCATCGCGGGCAACCTGCTCTAAATCCTGTACCTACAGTTCGCCGACGAAGACTTGGTTATCCACGCGATGCCGCTACGACCTGTGTTCCGGGCTTACCTAAGTGGCGCTTGACAATGAGTAGCGACACCAGTCCCAAACAGAAGATCTCCGACGAGGACATCAAGGCAATCTCTGCTGATTTTGAAAACCGCCAGTTCACACCTGAGGAATTAGTTGGGATCAAGAAGACTCGCCGCCGGTCGCCCAGGCTCGGCGAGGCCAGGGCTGAGGTGTACACGTTCCGAGCCCCACCGAGCTACAAGAGCCGTATCAAGAAGCGTGCAGCATCTGACAACACGTCCGAGAGCCAAGTCATCCGAGACGCGCTCGACTCCTATCTGTGACCTGACGGAGCGCCATCGGGGCGCCGCGTTTAGTCCCGAGAGGCTGGGGCGACACGGCATTGGTTGTAAGGGGGTGTAACGTTTGGTGGGGGGCTTGTCGAGCTTGCAGGCAGTCCACTGATGGAACCAAATCCGGGCGACAAGCGTTTAGAAGACGTGAGCGCTTCTGATCCCGATGGGATCGACCGGTCGCTCCCGCCACCGCCCCCGCCAGGGAGTCCTCCAACACCTCAACTTCCTTCGATCCCGGAGAGCCTTCAAAGGCCGCGCAATCGGGTGTTCATTCCGGCTGCGGTGCTAGTGGTGTTCTTGCCGATTGCCGTGTGGCACCTCCGGGGCCAACGCGATTACGTCTCCGACCCTGAGTATTCGCTGAAAGCACCAAACTGGCTCAGCGAACTGCCTCACCCAGTTGGCCTCCTTGCCGTGATAGCGGTGTTGGGTGCGTTCGGCTGGCTGGTTTTGGAGTTTTGGCTGCGCGGCTGGCGCCACTGGTGGTTCGTAACTCTGGGCGCACTTTGCCTCATGGGGATATACACCGCAGAGGTAGGCAGAGATGCCACAGCCGGCCGAGGCCGACCTGACCCAGGGGATCCCGGTTGGCCCAACACATTCGGCTCGGAGTTCTTCTTGGCTGCCCCCGTCGTTTACGGAGCCTTGCTCATCATTGCGGCCGGAGCCATCTACAAGATCGACCCTGCATACATTGCGGCCCTCAAAGCCAAGACCAAGATCAAATCCGATTTCCTGTTGTCCGGCTTATCGCTCGTTCCAGGATTTCTCGCCTTACTGGCAGTAATCACGTGGAAATTCTTCTCGGAGCCCTCAATTCACACCTATCTTGTGGAGATTTTCGACTCCTTGATTTTCGCTGTGGTCATTATGGTGGTCTTTTCGCCGTTCCTTCTGGTCAAAACAGTGTTCCTCGTCACAGGAATGATCTCCGCTTGGTTCGTCCTGTTCCGTTCCGCCGACTTGGTGTTGCGGCGAAAGGCCTACTGGTAGCGGTCAGCCCCAGCGGGGCAAAATGGGGCGATAAGAGTTTGGAGGCGGAGGCCGGGGTATCGGCATGTGATTCCGGCAGTGGGGCTGGTGGTTTTGCTGCCGGTGGCTGTGTGGCATCTGTTTGGGGATCAGACGGATTACTCCGGCTCCGAACAGCTGTACTTCATCTGGCGGGCGCCGGGGTGGCTGAATGAGCTGGCCCATCCGATTGGGCTCATCGCCTCGCTGGCGGTGTTGGCCGCGCTCATCTGGCTGACGGTGGAGTATTGGCTGGAGTACTGGCGCAAATGGTGGTTCTTCGTTCTGGGACCGCTTTGCATGCTGGGGATCTATGCCGGAATTGCGGGAAGATACGCCACCAAGGGCATTACCGAGGGAGACGAAGTAAACGTCCATGGCTGGTTGGGTCTGCTGAGCATTCCCGGGGTCCTTGCCCTGATATTCACCATGCTCTGCGTAGCCGCGTCCAAGGTCAGGCCCGAGGCAACCACCCGCTATCTGGCCAAGGTAGGACTCAACCCAACCAGGCGGACGGCGTTGGCGGCCGTTCTGATTGGCGGAGTCATTTCAGCCGGGATCTCGCTGGGCATCGCCGCAGCCAAGACCGTGGCATCACCCTCACGGAGCTTTTCGGTGAATGAATCCATCAACTTTTCGCTGATTTTTCTGCCCCTCATTCTCTTTGTCGGAGTGATCGGCCTTTTCGTCTACCTCGCGCTCATGGCCATGGGGCTCGTACTCACCTGGCTGCTGCTGTTCCGCTCCGCCGAGGCGGTGCTCAAGAAGCGGAACTACTGGTAGCGGTCAGTCCCAGCGGGGTCGGGGGGATTGGGGGAGCCAGGTGTCGGGCTGTTGGGCGATGAGGTAGTTGTAGTCCCAGTATTCGCGCCAGTGGGCGATCTTGCCGTCGCGGATCTGCAAGCGGCACAGCACGGGGAGGCTGGCCACGGTGCCGTCGGGGTGGTACCACACCTCGACGCGCTCCACCACCACGTTGTCGCCGCTTACCCAGATGTCGGACACGCCCATCTCGAAGCGGTCCAGCATCGACAGGCCCACTTCCAGCTTGCCGATGATGCCGGCGTGGCCCACGGTGCCGCCGGAGTCGGTCTCGAACGGCATGTCCTGGTACACGCCGTCCTCGGTGAACAGCTCGGCCACCGCGGGCCAGTCCATGGCCTCCAGGGCGGCGAACAGGGCTTCAGCCAGCGCTCGATTCTCAGCTTCGCTCATTGGTGGCTCACTCGGAAATGGACGGGGAATTGACTGGCCATGGCAAGGCTCACTCGGGCTCGGGCATGCCCAAGTACTGGGCCAGCATCTGGGTGGAGGGGTTGACCCGCTCGTATTGGGCGCCGAAATCGGCGGGAAAGGCGCCGTACTTCACCTGCATGTTCACGATGGCCACCATGATGATGCAAAAGCGCAAGCAGCCCCAGGCCTCGAAGTAGTCGACGTGCTCGGCTTTGCGGCCCATGGCCTGCTCCCAGCGGGCGATGGTGCCCTCCCGGTCGGCGAAGCCGGGCAGCCAGTCGATGTCGGCGCCCTCGCTCAAGAACCGGTTCATGTACAAGAACCACCCCAGGTCCACCTCGCCGGGGCCCAGGTCGGCCATCTCCCAGTCGAACACGGCCATCACCTTGAAGTCGTCGCCGTACATGAGGTTGCTGGGCCGGGCGTCGCCCCAGTTCAGCTCGGTGGGCATCGAGCCTGAGGGGTCGTTGGCCACAAACCAGTCCAGCGCGGCGTCGATCAGCGGCTTGGGCCGGTCCTCGGCGGCCCAGTCGGCGTAGTAGCGCTGGTAGCCGAGCTGCTGGGCGAATCCCGGGCCGCCGTACTGGGGGCGGCCCACGAAGTCGAACCCGTTGGCCTGCCAGTCAGTGGAGGCCACCGCGGCCAGCGTGTCCACCGACGAGTTGTACAGCGCGGCCTGCTGCTCGGCAGTGGCCTCGAACACCCAGCCCTCTTGGAAGAACGGCGGGTTGTCGGAGGGAACCCGGCCGTGCAGCCGCTCCATGATGAAGAACGGCTCGCCCAGCACATCGCCGGTGTCCTCCACCCACAGCACCTCGGGCACCGGCACGCTGCCGCAGGCGGCCATGTTCTGCATGCTCCGGTACTGCACGCTCATGTCGTAGGTCGGGAAGATGGCGTAGTCGGTGGGCCGCTTGCGCACCACGATGCCCGAGTCGCGGGTCTGGCCGTCGCGGGTGTAGACGGCGTCGCAGACCAGGGTCTCGTTGCTGAACCCGGAGGCCTCGGGGTTCACCAGCTCGGTCACCTCGGCACCGGACACGCCCGGCCGGGTGTTCATCCAATCGGACAGTGACGCCTTGATGGCCTCGATGTCGCGGTCTTGGGGAATAGCCATAGAAGCCTGAGAATACTTAGATACGCCGCTGAAACATCAGGCGGGGACGGGGACCACCTCTACTTTGATCCCGTTCACGATGGCGTTGCCGGAGATCTCATCCACCAGCTCGCCCGGCGCCAGCAGGTTGTTGTTTACGCCGGCGAATTCCTTGGCCACCGAGAGCTGCACCCCGTCGAGGTTGTGGCCCCAGCCATGGGGCAGGCTCACCACGCCGGGCATCATCTCGTCGCTCACCTCTACGGGCACCTCGATGCTGCCGATCTCGGTGCTCACCCGAGCCACCGCGCCGTCAGCCAGCCCGATGCCGTCGGCGTCGTCGGGGTGAACCAGCAGCGTGCAGCGGTCCTTGCCCTTAACCAGCACCTTCACGTTGTGCATCCACGAGTTGTTGGAGCGAACGTGGCGACGGCTCACCAGCACGATCCCGTCGTCGCGGCCCAGCCGGCGCTGGAGCCGGCCGACATCGGCGGTGATGTAGGGCGGGGCCATCTCGATCTTGCCCGACGGGGTGTGGAGGATGTCGGGCACCCGGGGCACCATCGGCCCGAAGTCCAGGCCGTGGGGGTTGTCCTTGAAGTCCTGGAGGGTGAGGCCGTCGGGGTTCTCGCCGTAGCGGTCGCCGCGGGGGCCGATCCGGATCATGAAGTCGGTCATCCGCTCGGGGCCGCCGTAGTCGTAGTGCGACAGCACATGCTCGGCGTTGAGGCCGAAGAACATGCACAGCCCGGCGAAGAACCCGTCGTCGATGGCGCGCTCGTCGATCTCGTCGTTGGATTGGCCGCCCATCAAAGCGCCCACCCGCACCAGGATCTCCCACTCGTCGGGGCGGTCGCCGTAGTCGAATATCTGGTCTGACCAGTTGCCCGCGGTGCGCGCCGCCCACGACCAGATCATCTCGTCCCAGTGGGGCTGCTCCAGCGGGGACAACCCCGGCAGGATCACATCGGCGTGGCGGGTGGTGGCGTTGACCCAATTGTCGATGCAGATCATGGCATCCAGCATGGGCAGGGCCTCATCCAGGCGGCCGGCCTCGGGCGAGCTGATCACCGGGTTGCCGGCCACCACCACCAGCGCCTTTATCTGGCCCTCGCCCGGCGTCATGATCTCCTCGGACAGGCATGACACCGGCACCTGGCCCAGCACCTCGGGGGCGCCTCGCACCCGGCTGTGCCAACGGCCGAACTCGGGCTCTTTGGGCTCCTCGAAGTTGAGGGTGACCATGGCCGGGGCCACGGGGTTGCCGAACATCATCCCGCCAGGCACGTCGAAGTTGGCGGTTAGCAGGTTCACCACGTCGATGAGCCACGAGGCCAGCGTGCCGAACTCCTGGTTGCACAATCCGATGCGCCCATAAACACACGCACTGTCGGCCGCGGCGATCTCCCGGGCCAATCTCCGGACTGTCTCCGCGGGAACCTGGGTGGTGTCGGCCACCTTCTCCGGGGTCCAGTCGGCCACCAGGTCCCGCACCTCGTCGAGGCCGTTGACGTGGTTTGCCATGGTGCCCAGATCCACCAAGCCCTCGTCGAACAGCACATGGCACAGGGCCAGCAGGAAGGCGGCGTCGGTGCCCGGGGTGATGGGCACCCACTCATCGGCGTGGTCGCAGGTGCCGGTGCGGCGGGGGTCTACCACCACGCACTTGCCGCCCCGCTCGCGGATCTTGTCCATCTCGCCCAGTACGTCGGGACAGGCCAACAGGCTCCCCTGGGAGGCGTGGGGGTTGGCCCCCATCACCACCAGGTACTGGGTGCGCATGATGTCGGGGGTTGGGAAGGTCCAGGAGTTGCCGTACATGCACTCCGACGACACGTTCTTGGGCCACTGGTCGACGGTGCCCGCCGAATAGCCCATCTGCACGCCCGACTGCATGACCAGCGCGCCCACATAGCGGCTGATGGAGAAGTTGTGGGCCGCGGGGTTGCCGATGTAGTAGGTCATGGCGTCGACCCCGTGGGTGTTGCGCACGCCGTGGAGCAGCTCCTCGCAGCGGGCGTAGGCCTCCTCCCAGGTGGCCTCTTGGAAGGTGCCGTTTTCGTCTTTGACCAGCGGCACCCGCACCCGGTCGGGGTCCTCGTGCAGGTGGCCCAGCGTGGTGCCCTTGGGGCAGATGAAGCCCTTGCTCCACACGTCGTCGCGGTCGGCCCGAATAGGGGGCAGCACCTTCTCGCCGTCGGTTTTGATCTCCAGCCCGCACATGGCCTCACACAGCGGACAGGTCCGGTAATGGGTCTTTACCTGGTCGCCGGAGCCAGCAGATTCAGGGAATTGGGTCTCCACAGTCACGTAGGCGATGTTAGTTAGAGCCGGTTACAGCCCCTGAATTCAGCGGAGTTGGTCGACGTAGGCGTCGGTGCCGGGGATGGTGGGGATGAAGGGGGCCGACAGGGCTAGCGAGGCTTTGGGGTGTGCGGCCAGGGCGTTGTGGTGGGTGGCGAAGGCGGCGGGGAACACGTCGGCGGAGTCCTGCTCCAAGAACCACAGCAGACACAGGCGCTGGCCCACCTTGGCGGTGGGGGCCACCGGCGGGGTGCCGGGCTGCTCGATGCGGCCCTGGGCGAACTCCCGGGGGGCGAAGGCCAGGCACATCACCGCGGGCGATCCCAACAGCACCGAGGGCAGGTGGTCGCGGGCCAGCCATTGCTCGAGATCGTCCTGATCGGCGACGGTGGCGGCGTCAACCACCTCTACCACCAGCCCGGCAAAGGGGTGGTTGAGGGCCAGATGGGGCTTCATGGGGCCGCTGCCGGGGCGCACCACGCCGAAGCGGTAGTGGTGGAAGGCGGTGTAGACGTGGTCGCGCTGGGGAAAGCCCCGGCCGTGGGGCATGAGCGCCTCGGCCATGGCCAGAAAGCTCCACCGCTCGGTGTCGTCCTCGTGGCCCGGCGTGCTCCAGTACAGCGAGATGTAGCAGCCGGCGTCGGCCGGCTCGAACGCGGGCTCTTCCACGGCGGGGCGCAGGTCGCGCAGCGCCCGGGGAGCTACCCAGCGCCGCCCGGCGTACACCCAGGGGCCGTGCATGGCCCCGGAGAAGAAGTGGTCGTCCTCGTACCAGCGGTTGTATTCGTACTCTTGGCCCTCGTGGGGCTCCACCATGGTGATGAGCGCGCTGCCTATGCCAATGTCGTTGGGCAGGTGCAGCGCCAGGCGCTCATACACCGACCGGTCGGCCGGGGTTCGATCAGGCTCGCTGGCGGTCATGGCATGGCTCCTCGGGTCGGTGGGCGACGGCTGGGAATGCGACGGCTAGGTGAGGGCGCCGGTGGCGGCCAGGGCGGATATTTCGTCGTCGGAGAAGCCGAGTATCTCCGACATCACCTGCTGGGTGTGCTCTCCGACCAGGGGGCCGGCCCGCCAGGGG
>VYEX01000019.1 GCA_009842675.1 Acidimicrobiia bacterium
CCCCGGAACCCACCGAAGCCCCCACTCCTGAAGCGACTCCCGAGGCCACTCCGGAACCCACCGAAGCCCCCACTCCTGAGGCCACCCCTGTACCCGAGCCCGAAGACCACCCGTCGGGGTTGGACATCGCCGCCATCGAAGCCGCGGTGGCCGACTACATGGACGCGGCCGGAATACCCGGTCTGGTATTGGCTGTGGCCCTGGGGGACGAGGATCCGTGGACCTTCGGCTGGGGGGTGAGCGATCTCGCCACCGAAGAGCCCATGACGCCCAACTCCTATGTCCGCATCGGGTCGGTTACCAAGCCGGTCACCACTGTCGCCGTGCTGTCGATGGTGGAAGAGGGCCTCGTCGACCTCGACACCCCGGTCACCGCCTACCTGGGCGACGACTGGTACGGAAAATACGAACGCGGCCCCGACATCACCCTCCGACACCTCATGGGCCACACCGCGGGATTCGTGGAATACGCCTTCGATCCCGGGTTCTTCATCCTGGGTGCTGGCCGATTGAACGTGCCCATCGCCCCCGAGGAGATCGTGCTCTTCACCACCAACTACGGGCCGGTGGCCGATTTCGAGACCGAGTACAACTACAGCACCGCCGGCCACGTGATCGCGGGAATGATCATCGAGGCGGTCACCGGCAATCCCGCCCACGTCGAGATCAGGAACCGGGTCCTGGAGCCGCTGGGCCTTCAGAACACCTACCTGCCTCCCAACGAGCTTCCGCCCGAGACGGTGGCCAACAGCTACAACTACGGGCTCCTGTACACCGCGTTCACATCGCTGACCAATCCCCCCGATGGATCACTGCACGTCTTCAAAGGAAAAGACCTCCTCGCCACCAATAGCTATCCCCAGGAATTCCTGCAAACGGCGGGCTGGACGGGCGGGGGGATCGAGACCCTCATCGGCGACGTCCCTACCATGTTCCGGGGATTGTTCAAAGGAGGCCTGATCAGCGATGAATCACTGGCCGAGATGACCACTCCGAGCGTGAACCCCGGCTACGGCCTGGGATTGGGCATCGGCGAGATCGACGGCCTGCTGGTCTACAGCCACGGAGGGGGCACGCCGGCATTCCGCACCCGGTCGCTCTACTTCCCCGAGTTGGACCTGTCGCTGGCGGTAAACGCCAATGTCCTGCCCCCCAACCCTGACGCCCAGGAGCTGGTCGACGCCCTGATCCCAATCGTGATGGAGAGCTGGGGGCTGTCCAACTAATGACCCTCGACGCCTGGAACGAGGCCGCCGAACAGCTCACCGCGCCGGGCGCGCTCTTCGCCTGGTCGATCAAAGAGGTCAACGGCATACCCGTACGGGTATTCGACAACGCCCCCAGTTCGCTGAGAGATCTGTTCGTCGGCACTGCCGCCCACGGCGACGCCGACTACCTGGTGTTCCAAGACGAGCGGGTGTCCTACGCCGAGGCCCACCGCCAGGTGAGGGCGCTGGCATCGTGGCTGGCCGCCCACGGCGGCGTGGGCCCGGGCGACCGGGTGGCCATCTCCATGCGCAACTACCCGGAATGGATCATCTCCTATTGGGCGGTGGTCTCGATGGGAGCGGTGGTGGTGGGCATGAACGCCTGGTGGACCCCGGCGGAGATGGCCTACGGCCTGGAAGACAGTCAACCGACGGTGTTGATCGTGGACGGCGAGCGATGGGAGCGCCTGGCTTCCCTCGATAGTCGCCCGGAGATTCCGATTGTGGTGACCCGGTGCGACGAGGATCTGCCCGAAGACGTGATCCGCTGGGCCGATACGGTGGCCGACCCCGACCCTCCCGCTCTGCCCGACGTGGCCATCGACCCCGACGACGACCTGTGCGTGTTCTACACCTCGGGCACCACCGGCTTCCCCAAGGGAGCGGTGATGACCCACCGGGCCGCAGTGCACAACGTGATGAACATGGGCTTCTACTCATCGACCTTGGGCATGATCAACGAGAGGGAGCCCATTCCCCAAGGCGAGAAAGATCAGCCGGCCGGACTGGTGTGCGTCCCGCTGTTCCACGTCACCGGGTGCAACTGCTACCTGCACCCCACCACCCTCGTGGGCGGGAAACTGGTGCTCATGTACCGCTGGGACGCAACCGAGGCTCTCAAATTGATCGACGCCGAGCGACCCAACACCCTGGCCGCGGTGCCGGCCATGTCCCGAGAGATCGTGCTGCACCCCGACTTCGATCGCCACGACACCTCCAGCCTGGGCTCGTTGGGAGGCGGGGGCTCGCCGCTTCACCCCGACCTAGTGGACAAGATCTCCCGGTCGATCCCCAGCGGGAATCCCGGCACCGGCTACGGCCTGACCGAGACCAGCGGGGTGGTCACCATGAATGTCGGGGCGATCTACCGGGACAAGCCCACCACCGTGGGCCCGCCGCTGCCCACCGTCGAGGCCAAGGTAGTGGACGAAAGCGGCACCGAGCTGCCGTCGGGCCAGCCCGGTGAGCTGCTGGTTCGCTCCCCCATTGTCATCCGGGGCTATCTCAACAAGCCGGAGGCCACCGCCGAGGCCATTGTCGACGGCTGGCTGCATACCGGCGACGTGGCCGTCATCGACGAGCACGGGTTCATCGCCATCGTCGACCGAGCCAAGGATCTGGTGATCCGGGGCGGCGAGAACATCGCCTGCGCCGAGGTGGAGAACGCCATCTACCAGCACGACGCAGTGGCCGAGGCCATCGTGTTCGCCGTGCCCGACGAGCGCCTCGGCGAGGTGCCGGGCGCCGCCGTCGTGCTGCTCCCCGGCAGCTACCTCGACGCCGACGGCCTGCGAGCCCATCTCCACGGCCGCCTGGCCCCCTACAAGATCCCCGCCCACATCTGGTTCCTCACCACCCC